>NZ_JAUETE010000004.1:0-419353 GCF_032484535.1 Bradyrhizobium sp. SZCCHNS3016 | reverse complement strand
CCGCTACGACCGCCCAGATGGGCACATCAAACCGCCCGAACGAACTCAGATCTGGATAAAACTTGGGGGCAAGGTCAAACTCAAAGAAATCATGAATGCTCAGCCCAAAGCTCGCGGTATCCACGCCTCGCGCAGAATGCTGCTCGGAAACCCTACCCCATCCCCACCTGCCCAGCCTCCCACCCAAGCATCGCCTGCTTGCGTGTCAGCCCCCAGTGATAGCCCGTCAGCGCTCCGCTCTTGCCGAGCGCGCGATGGCACGGCACGACGAACGAGATCGGGTTCTTGCCGACCGCGGCGCCCACGGCGCCGCGAGGCCTTCGGCGACTCCAGTCGCGTCGCGATGTCGGAGTAGCAGACGGCGCGGCCCATCGGGATCTTGAGCAGGGTCTCCCAGACGCGGACCTCGAAATCGGTGCCGATCAGCACGACGCGGAGCGGCTGGTCCGGGCGCCACAGGGTCTTGTCGAAGATGCGCTGGGCGAGGCCGGCGGTGCCGGGGACGTCCTCGACGTAATCAGCGCGGGGCCAGCGGCTCTTCATGTCGGCGAGCGCGGAGGCTTCTTCGCCGGGGTCGGCGAAGGCGAGGCCGGCGAGGCCGCGCGGGGTGGCCATCACCAGCGCGATGCCGAACGGGCAGGGGTGGAAGCCGTAACGAAGCGTGGTGCCGGCGCCGCCGGTCTTCCATTCGCCGGGCGACATCGCCTCATGGGTGACGAACAGGTCGTGCAGCCGGCCGGGGCCCGAGAGCCCCGAGTCGAGCGCGGCGTCGAGCACGCTGGCCGAGCCCTTCAGCAGGCCCTTGGCGTGGTCGAGCGTCAGCGCCTGCATGAACGCCTTCGGCGTCAGGCCGGCCCAGCGCCGGAACAGATGGTGCAACTCGTCGGGTGTCAGGCTGGCGGCGTCGGCCATGTCCTCGATGGCCGGCTGCCGGCGCCAATGCTCGGAGATGAAGGCGATCGCGCGGCGCACCGCGTCGTAGTCGCGCAGCGCCGCCGTCTGTTGCGGGCCCGGCTTGGCCAGGGCGGAATCGTGAATGGCGAGGGTCATCATGGGCTTGGATGTAGGGCGGCCGGGGCGGGTACTCCACCCGATTTCTGATCGGGGGGCTATGGCGAATGTGATCGGCTGGGCCGATCGTTTCGGGCCTCATGGTTCGAGACGCGCCGCTTGGGCGGCGCTCCTCACCATGAGGGTCAAGCGCCGCAAACGGCCGCTGCACGCAAAACCACGAACACGCCGACAGCGTGTTCATGGCGAGGGAATGGACCACTGCTTCATCTTATCGCCTTGGGGTCTCTTTGCGGGCGAAGGTCTTCCCCCCGAAGGCCGTTCTGCGCGCTGAGAGAGCCTGCAGCGCATCGAGATCGCTGCGGATCAAGGCCTCTTTCTTGGCGCGACTCCATTTCTTCAGGCGGCGTTCGCTTTCGATGGTATCCGTGATCCGCTCGAACCACTGCGAGTAGAGCAGTTTGACGGGACGCCGGGTCAACGTGTACCCGCCGAAGGTCCCGTCATTATGCTGGGCGACCCTCAGCTCCAGCGATGTCCTCGTGGTTCCGAAGTACAGGCGTCCGTCGGCGCAGAGCACGATGTAGAGATACGCGCCTTCGGTCATGACGATCCTCGTGCCCTGTCTCTCCTCACCCTGAGGAGCCCGCCGAAGGCGGGCGTCTCGAAGGGCGAGGCCCGTGCTGTGGCCTCATGGTGCGAGACGCAAGGACGGCCGCGGGGTTGCTCCTCGTTCCCCAGGGGAGTGCTGGCCGAGATAACGCCCTACAGCGGATTATACACCGGCCCGCGTTTCGCGGCCTGCAACCCCGCCGTCAGCGCCTTGGCGAAGCTGGCCTTTTCCTCCGGCCCCAGGAAGCTCGCGATGGCGACGCGCTGGCCGCGGGCGACGAGGTAGAGGTTCTCGATGCCGAACTCCTCGTGGCTGACCTGATCGAGCCGCACCCAGAGCGGGTTGAAGCGCCATTCCATGACGTCGCCCTTGTGGCTGACGCGGCGCAGGCGCAGCTCGGTCAGGGTGATCGAGACGTCCTCATAGGCGTTGGCGCGGCGGAAGTTGACCTTGAAGGCCCAGTAGATCGCCAGCGCATCCAGGCCGAAGAAGCCGAGCACCGGCCAGGCGCCCATCAGCAGCGAGGCGAGGCCGCCGATGAAGCTGATGGCGCAGACCACGACCATCAGCACCAGAAAGCCGGTGCGGCTGAGCGAGCGATGCGGCGTCAGCCGGGCCGCGAACAGCTCGGGATCAGCGGCGTCGGTGCCGGTCTCCTGATACGCAAAAGCATTGCCTGGCGTCATGGGGCCTCAGTATACCCGGATCATGGCCAAAATCACCCGCCCCCAACGCGCCAAGCCGGCGCCGGTTCGCAGCCCCTTGAAGAAGGCCGCTCCCAAGGCCGCTCCCAAGTCAGCCCCTAAGGCCGCCTCGAAACGGGCCGCCAAGAAGGCTCCGACGGCCAAGCCGAAGAGCCCTGCCCGGCCGGTCAAGAAAGCGTTGAAGGCGGCCAGGCCGTGGACCCCGGCCGAGATCCGCGAGGCCTTCAGCCGCTTCGCACAGGCCAATCCGGAGCCGAAGGGCGAGCTCGAGCACCTCAACCCCTACACCCTGCTGGTCGCCGTGGTGCTGTCGGCGCAGGCGACCGATGCCGGCGTCAACAAGGCGACGCGGCCGCTGTTTAAGGTCGCCGACACGCCGCAGAAGATGATCGCGCTCGGCGAGGAGCAACTCCGCGACACCATCAAGACCGTCGGTCTCTACCGCACCAAGGCCAGGAACGTGATCGCGCTGTCGCAGAAGCTGATCAGCGAATTCGGCGGCGAGGTGCCGCGCACGCGCGCTGAGCTGGAGTCGCTGCCCGGTGCCGGCCGCAAGACCGCGAATGTCGTGCTCAACATGGCGTTCGGCGAGCACACGATGGCGGTCGACACCCATGTGTTCCGCGTCGGCAACCGCACCGGCTTGGCCCCCGGCAAGACGCCGCTGGAGGTCGAGCTCGGGCTCGAGAAGGCGATCCCGGCCGAGTTCATGCTCCACGCGCATCACTGGCTGATCCTGCACGGCCGCTACACGTGCCTGGCGCGCAAGCCGCGCTGCGAGCTGTGCCTGATCAAGGACCTCTGCCGCTGGCCCGAGAAGACCGCCTGATACGTTGTGCGTGACGAACGGTTTCGCCTGAGAACGCGTTTGACAGTCACTATTGTGTCACGGCGCGACGCCGTCTCACCATGGCCGGGCCACATCGCCGCCCGCATTGGACATAAGATGACACCCGTAATCCGGGGCGATGTGAGTGGCGCGTGACGATTCCCGCGTTCTCGGACCTTTCTGCGCCGGGACGTTGAAGGATCAGCCGCATGGACCATACCGCCGCACTCGTGTCGCTCGCGACCTCGGTGCCACCGCATCAGTTCCGCCAGAACGAGGTGATGGAGGCCGCACGCGTGGTGCTATCGCCGCGCTTTCCGCAGTTCGACACGATGGCGAGCCTGTTCGCCAACACCGGCATCCGCCAGCGCTACGGCGTCAAGCCGATCGAATGGTACATGGAGCGCCGCGGCTGGCCCGAGCGCACCGAGGCCTATCTCGAAGGCGCCGAGGCGCTGTTCATCGATGCGACCAACAAGGCGCTCGCGCAGGCCGATCTCGCAGCCGCCGACATCGACACCATCGTCACCGTGAGCTCGACGGGCATCGCGACGCCGACGCTGGAAGCGCGCGTCGCCGGGCGCCTGGGTTTCCGCGCGGACGTGTCGCGCGTGCCGGTGTTCGGCCTAGGCTGCGCCGGCGGCGTCTCGGGCCTGTCGATCGCCGCGCGCCTGGCGCAGGCCCGGCCCGGCACCAATGTGCTGCTGGTGACCTTCGAATTGTGCACGCTGGCTGTGCGCCATGATGAGTTGACGAAGGCCAACATCGTCGCGCTGAGCCTGTTCGGCGACGGCGCCGCAGCGGCGATCCTGCGCGCCGGCGATGGCGGCGCTATCCGCGTCGAGGCGACCGGCGAGAAGCTGTGGCCGGATACGCTGGATATCATGGGCTGGAGCGTCGATCCCGAAGGCTTCGGCGTTATCTTCCAGCGCACCATTCCGGACTTCGTCACCGAGAACATGGGCCCGGCCGTCAACGAGATCCTGGACCGGATGAAGCTCGCGCCGTCCGACGTCGATCGCTTCGTCTGCCATCCCGGCGGCGCCAAGGTAATCACGGCGCTGGAGCGCGCGCTGTCGCTCGGCCAGGGCACGCTGGATCATGAGCGCGAGATCATCGCCGACTACGGCAACATGTCCGCGCCGACGGTGCTGTTCGTGCTGGAGCGCGCCCGCGCCCGGGGCTTGCCGCCGCGCTCGGTGCTGACTGCGCTCGGACCTGGGTTCACCGCAAGCTGCGTATCATTGAGGAACGCCGCATGACCTTCGCCGCCTTCGTCCTCGCCCTCGTCACCATGCAACGGCTCGGCGAGCTCGTGCTCGCCCGCCACAACACCAAGCGCCTGCGCGCCATGGGCGCGGTCGAGGTCGGGGCGGATCATTATCCGCTGATGATCTCGATGCATGCGGCCTGGCTGGTGTCGCTGTGGCTGCTCGGCGCCGACCAGGAGGTCGACCCGTGGCTCTTGAGCGGCTTCGTGCTGCTGCAGGGGCTGCGCTGGTGGGTGCTGGCGACGCTCGGTCCGCGCTGGACGACGCGCATCATCATCCTGCCCGGTGCGCCGCTGGTGACCGATGGTCCCTATCGCTACATCTCGCATCCGAACTATCTGGTGGTCGCAGCCGAGATCGGGCTGCTGCCGCTGGCGCTGCATCTGCCGCTGATCGCGCTGATCTTCTCAGGCCTGAATGCGGCGGTGCTGTTCATCCGCATCCGCGCCGAATCGGAAGCACTCACCGGCATCGGCGGCGGCCAGACCGCATGAGCGCATCGGCCGCGCCGCAGGATCGTCCGAGCCTCGCCACCTGGCTCGGCTTCATCCTGATGTGCGTCGGCATGTTCATGGCGATCCTGGACATCCAGGTGGTGGCGACGTCGCTGCCGACCATCCAGGAGGCGCTCGGCATCACGCCGGAGGCGATGAGCTGGATCCAGACGGCGTATCTGATCGCCGAGATCATCGCCATTCCGCTCACCGGGCTGCTCACGCGCGTGTTCACGTTGCGCTGGCTGTTCGTCGGCGCCGTCGGCATCTTCACCGCCGCCTCGCTCGGCTGCGCGTTCAGCGGCGATTTTCACACGCTGCTGGCGTTTCGCGTGCTGCAGGGCTTCTTCGGGGGTCTCCTGATCCCCGTCGTGTTCTCCGCCGTGTTCCTGCTGTTTCCACCGCGCCTGCACGCGGTCGCGACGACGATCGGCGGCGTGGTCGCGGTGCTCGCACCGACCATCGGCCCGGTCGTCGGCGGCTTCATCACCAACACCTGGTCGTGGCCCTGGCTGTTCCTGATCAACATCGTGCCCGGCATCATCGCCGCGTTGATGACGCCAAGCCTGCTGCCGAAGCAGCGCATGGATCTCGCGGAGCTCGACAAGCTCGACCTGTTTGCGCTGTTGCTGCTCGCGGTGTCCCTGGCCAGCCTCGAGCTCGGGCTGAAGGAGGCCCCGAAGGGCGGCTGGCTGTCGTCGAACTGCATTGCGTTCCTGGTGCTGAGCGCGTCATGCCTCACTTTGCTGATCCAGCGCCTGCTGGCCTCGCCGCATCCGATCCTGCGGCTCGGCAGCTTTCAGCGGCGGTCGTTCACGCTCGGCTGCCTGTCGAGCTTCTGTCTGGGCATCGGGCTGTTCGGCTCGGTCTATCTGATGCCGGTGTTCCTCGCCTTCGTGCGCGGCCACGACGCGTTCGAGATCGGCAAGATCATGCTGGTCACCGGAGTGGCGCAACTGATCGCCGCTCCGCTGGTGACGGCGCTGGACGGCAAGGTCGACGCGCGTCTCCTGACGGCGTTCGGTTTCGTGTTGTTCGGCTTCGGTCTGGCAGCGAGCGCGTTCCAGCCGCCGACTGCGGACTATCAGGAGATGTTCTGGCCGCAGGTGGTGCGCGGCGTCGGCATCATGTTCTGCCTGCTGCCGCCGACGCGGATTGCGCTCGGCGACCTGCCGCAGGCCGAGGTCGCCGATGCCAGCGGGCTGTTCAACCTGATGCGCAATCTCGGCGGCGCCATCGGTATCGCGCTGATCGACACCATCGTCTATGGCCGCGTCGCCATGCATGCCCAGGCGTTTCGCGACCGCCTGCTGGCCGGCGATACCGCGGCGGCCAAGGCGATCGGGCTCGCGCCGGAGCTGCTGCGCAACCGGCCGCGCGGCGTCTCGGAGGAGCAGGCGATCGCCTATGTCCGGCCGCTGGTGGAGAAGGCCTCGCTGGCGCTGTGCGTCAACGAGGCCTGGTCGCTGCTCGCCGGTGTCGCGCTGCTCGGCTTCCTGCTGATCCCCTTCGCCCGCGGCAAGGCGGCGAGCCTGTCGCCGCGGATGATGGCGCTAGAGGCTGCGCAGCCGGCGCTCCGGCGACGGCTCGATCAGTTCGGGCCGCGGTCCGGATAGGCGCTTGTGCAGGTGGACCATGAAGGCCATGCCGAACAGCGGCGTCGCCAGGTTCACGATCGGGATGGTGACGAAGGCCGCGATGATCAGCCCCGCGGTGAACACGGTCACCGCATTGTCGCGCCGCATCGCCTTGGCTTCCGCCGGTGGCCGGAATCGCATCGCGGCCAGCTCGAAATATTCGCGGCCGAGCAGCCAGGCGGTGGCGAGGAAGAAGATCACGAAGCCGGCGCCGGCCAGGAACACGAAGGGCAGGGCGACCAGATAGATCAGGATGGTGAGGCCGGCGGCCTTGAGGCCCTCGATGATGGCGACGCCGAAGGGCAGGGCGACGCCGGGGCGCTCGGCCGGATAGTGCTCGCGCTCGACGAGGTCGGCGACGTCATCGACGAACAGGCTCGCGATCACCGAGGTGATCGCCGGCATCAGCATGATGCCGCCGAACACGACGCCCAAGCCGGCGGCGATCGAGATGATCCAGGTGAGCACTTCGAGGGAGCCGTGCGAGTTCGGCCCGAGCATGGCCTCCGCCCAGCCCTCGCCGGCGGTCGCGAGCCAGGTCAAGAGCCGCTGCAGCCCGATCGCGAGCACCGTGACCAGCACCAGCGCCAGCCCGATCGAGCGCCACAGGATCGAGCGCATCGGCGGCGACAAAATCTGCGAAATCGCCTTGATGGCGGCGTCGATCATGGCGGGGTCCCTCGCTGCAAAGCCCGCGGCAGAGGTAGACATGCCGGCGGGCTTCGGCAAGTCCGCCGGCATTGTATCAAAGTTCGGTCGCCCGCAGCCGCAGCGCGTTGCCGACCACGCTGACCGACGACAGCGACATCGCGGCGGCGGCGATGATCGGCGACAGCAGGATGCCGAACAGGGGATAGAGGACGCCCGCGGCGATCGGGATGCCGGCGGCGTTGTAGATGAACGCGAAGAACAGGTTCTGGCGGATGTTGCGCATCGTCGCCGTCGACAGTTTTCGCGCCCGCGCAATACCGCCGAGGTCGCCCTGCAACAGCGTGATGCCGGCGCTCTCCATCGCAACGTCGGTGCCGGTGCCCATGGCGATGCCGACGTCGGCTGCGGCGAGCGCCGGCGCATCGTTGACGCCGTCGCCGGCCATCGCGACGATCTTGCCGCTGGCGCGCAGACGCGCGACCACCGCGCTCTTCTGCTCGGGCAGCACCTCGGCCTCGACCTCGGTGATGCCGATCTTGCGCGCGACCGCGGTGGCCGTGGTGCGGTTGTCGCCGGTCAGCATGATCACCTTGATGCCGTCGGCCGCGAGCGCCTTCAGCGCCTCCGGCGTCGAGGCCTTGACCGGATCGGCGATCGCAAACAGCGCTGCCGGCTTGCCGTCGACGGCCATCGTGATCACGGTGGCGCCTTCGCTGCGCAGCCGCTTGCTCTCGACGCCCAGCGTATCGGTGATGATGCCGAGTGAGGCTAGATAAGTCGCGGTACCGAGCACGATGGATTTGCCGTCGACCTCACCGCGGGCGCCCTTGCCGGTCGGCGCGTCGAAGCCCTTGACGTCGGCGAGCTTGATGTTGCGCTCGGTGGCATGACGGACGACGGCCGCGGCGAGGGGATGTTCGCTGGCGCGCTCAACGCTTGCCGCGAGCCGCAGCGCCTCGGTCTCGTCGAAACCACCGGCGGTGACGATTGCCGTCACCTTCGGCTTGCCCTCGGTCAAGGTGCCGGTCTTGTCGACGACCAGCGTGTCGACCTTCTCCATCCGCTCCAGCGCCTCGGCGCTCTTGATCAGCACGCCGGCCTGGGCGCCGCGACCGACGCCGACCATGATCGACATCGGCGTCGCGAGACCGAGTGCGCAGGGACAGGCGATGATCAGCACGCTCACAGCGGCGACGAGGCCGAAGGCGAAGCGTGGCTCGGGACCGAACGCGTACCACGCGACGAAGGCGGCAATGGCAGCAGCGATCACCATCGGCACGAACCAGCCCGCGACCTGGTCGGCGAGGCGCTGGATCGGCGCGCGCGAGCGTTGCGCGTCGGCGACCATCTGCACGATCTGCGACAGCAGGGTCTCGCGGCCGACCTTGTCGGCGCGCATCACGAAGCTGCCGGTCTGGTTCAAGGTGCCGGCGATGACGCGCTCGCTTTCGGCCTTGGTCACGGGCATCGACTCGCCCGTCACCAGCGATTCGTCGAGCGAGGAGCGGCCTTCGAGAATCATGCCGTCGACCGGCACCTTCTCGCCGGGACGCACGCGCAGGCGATCGCCGACCGCGAGCTCGGCGATCTCCACCTCGTGGTCGTTGCCGTCGGCATCGAGCCGCCGCGCCGTCTTCGGCGCCAGCTGCAGCAGCGCCTTGATCGCTCCCGACGTTGCTTCGCGTGCGCGCAGCTCCAGCACCTGGCCGAGCAGGACGAGAATGGTGATGACCGAGGCCGCCTCGAAATACACCGCCACCGCGCCGCCATGGCCGCGGAACGCCGGCGGAAACGCCTGCGGCGCCAGGGTCGCGATCACGCTGTAGACATAGGCGACGCCCGTGCCCATCGCGATCAAGGTGAACATGTTGAGATTGCGGGTCTGAATCGATTGCCAGCCGCGCACGAAGAACGGCCAGCCGGCCCACAGCACCACCGGCGTCGCCAGCGCGAGCTGGATCCAGTTCGACAACATCGGATCGACAAAGCCATGGCCTCCGAGGAGGTGGCCGCCCATCTCGAGCACGACGACGGGAGCGGCGAGCAAGGTGCCGATCCAGAATCGCCGTGTCATGTCGGCGAGCTCGGGATTGGGCGCGTCGTCGAGGCTGATGACGTCGGGCTCCAGCGCCATGCCGCAGATCGGGCAGGTGCCCGGGCCCACCTGCCGGATCTCGGGATGCATCGGGCAGGTGTAGATCGTGCCCGCCGGCATCTCCGGCGGCGGCTCGCGTTCGCCCAGATATTTGTCCGGCTCGGCCGCGAACTTGGTACGGCAGCCGGCCGAGCAGAAATGGAAGGTGTGACCCTGATGGTCGAAACGATGCTTCGAGGTCGCAGGATCGACGCTCATGCCGCAGACGGGATCGATGACCTTTGCCGTCTCGCCATGCTGATGCGCGTGATGATCGCGGCCGCCGCAGCACGACCCCGTGGCTGCCGGTGCAACGGCGGCTGCGAGATACTTGGCCGGATCGGCGGCGAACTTGGTGCGGCAGCCTGCCGAGCAGAAATGGAAGGTCTGTCCCTGATGCTCGAAGCGATGCGTCGAGGTCGCCGGATCGACCGACATGCCGCAGACCGGATCCGTCACCTTCGCCGATTCAGGCGCAGCGTGGTCCGAGCCGCCGCAGCAGGCCCCGGAATCGCCGTCAGGCGCCGCGCCGGCACGATCGCTGCAACAGTTGTCCGCGGATGCTTGGTTGTGTCCGGTTTCCACCGCGCGCGCGTGCGATCCACAGCCGCATCCGCCCTCGCCGGCCGCCGCGCCGCCATGCTCGTGTTTGGTTTCCGACATCGCCCAGCCTCTTGAAACCTATACCCTGTAGGGGTATATAGGCCCCATGCGCGAGGACATCAAGACATCCTGTCAGAAACGTTTGAGCCGGATCGAAGGGCAGGTCAGGGGCCTGTCGAAAATGGTCGAGGACAACCGCTACTGCATCGACATCGTGACCCAGATCTCCGCAGTGCGGGCGGCGCTGCGCCGGGTCGAGGAGGAGATCCTGCGCGACCACGTCGCGCATTGCGTCGAGCACGCGATCGCCTCCGGCGACAAGGCCGATCAGCGGCAGAAGATCGCGGAGCTGATGGACGTGATCGGCCGGTCGGATCGCTGAGCAGAATGGATGACGATCAAACCGCGACCTTGCGCCGTCGGGCAGCCGCGCGCGGCGCGACCTGCCGCACCGGCTCGGCGACGAGGTAATGCTCGTTGACGACGAGCCGTTCGCTGACTTCCTCGATCATCATTTCCTCAGCCGGAACCGGCTGCGCCGCCTCTTCGTCAGCCGCCTCAGGAACGAGCGGCGGCGCTGTGACGGAGCCTGGAAACACGGCGAACTCGCCCGCTACCTCCGCGAGCGGCTTCTGCTTGTCGGCCCAGTGCAGCGTGGTGTAGTCGAATCCATTGACGATGGTCGGCTTGACGATCTCGAAATAGGGCGAGATGTCGAAGTCGCGCGGCATGTAGAGCGACGAATCGCGGATGTGCAGGATCTCGCGCTTGGCGCGCCGTGAGGGGGCCCGCGTGATCTTCGGCAGGATCGGATAGCGGACCGCGTCGAACGCCTGCGCGATCAGCGCCGAGCAGATCATCTTGGTCGGATCGCCCGAACCCAGCGCGATCATGCGCCGCCGCCAGCGTTGCGGAACCGGCATCGGGATCAGGTAGCGCATCAGGTCGATGATGTTCTTGGTGTCGTAGCCGAAGCCGATGCGATTGATGGCGTAGCGGCACACCGTGTGCCGGTCCTCATAGGTCAGGCCGACCGGACGGCACACGCGGGTATGATAGGCGAAGTATTTCGACAGCGGCGCCGAGATCACGCCGTCGCCGACATAGGCTTCGACCAGCACATGCGGCTCCCCGTCGGGCTCGACGGCGCCATCGATGGGGCCGACATAGAGCGCGGCGTGCGACCAGGTCGACTGCGTGAGATATTTGATGATGCCGGAGATGCGGCTGTTGCCCTCGACCAACAGCACGTCGCCGGGCTGGACGTCCTTGCGCAGGTAGTCCGGATCGCTCGGCGTGAACGGCTCATAGCCGGGGATCTCCTTCTGGAGATAGGCGGCAATCAGCTTGCCGATCTGGTCGAGCACGATACCCATAACGCTCCCCGGGCGACCTTGGCCGGTCGCCGGCTTTTTCCCTTCTTCCATGATGGTCGATTGCGGTTGCAATTTGGTTCATAGTCGAAGCAGTCCGCACGGTATCGCGTTTACCATCCCGGTTGCCGCAGCGCGGCAGATACGGCAAATTCGGTGGGTATTCGTTTCGTTCAAAGCTTTCGGAAACCATGTCATGAACTTCACGCGCCGCGGCTTCCTCTCCGCTTCCGCGGCGCTGGCCGCGCTGCCCATCTCAGGCCGCGCCGCGCAGGCGGCTGTTCCACGCGAGGCTGACATTGTCGTGATCGGGGCGGGTGCGGCTGGAATCGCCGCGGCCCGCCGGATCGTGGCCGCCAACCGCAAGGTCGTGGTGCTGGAGGCCTCGCCGCAGATCGGCGGCCGCTGCAGCACGGATGTCGCCACCTTCGGCGTGCCGTTCGATCGCGGCGCCCGCTGGCTGCTCAGCGCCGACAGCAATCCCATCGGAAGGCTCGCGCGCGGCGTCGGACTCGATCTCGTCGCGGCTCCCGTCGGGCAGAAGATCCGGGTCGGCCGGCGCAATGCGCGGCCCGGCGAGACCGAGCAGTTCCTGGCCGGGCTGGTGCGCGCCAATCGCGCCATCGACGAGGCGGCGCGCGGCAAGCTCGATACCTCCTGCGCCGCGGCGCTGCCGAAAGATCTGGGCGACTGGACCAGCACCACCGCGTTCGTGCTCGGCGCCAGCGCGACCGGAAAGGATCTCGCCGATCTCTCCGCGATGGACAAGGCGCGCGCGCAGGGTCGCAGCGCTCCGCTGGCCTGCCGGCAGGGGCTGGGCACGTTCCTCGCCAAGCTCGGCGAATCGTTGCCGTTATCGCTGTCGACTCCGGCAACGCGCGTCGTGTGGACCAACCGCGACGTCGCGGTGGAAACGCCGGCGGGGCGAATCGCGACGCGCGCCATCATCCTCACGGTGTCGACCAACGTGCTGACATCAGGCGCCATTAAGTTCGCGCCCGAACTGCCGAAGCGGCAACTCGACGCCGCCGCCAAGCTCAGCCTCGGCAGCTATGATCACATTGCGCTGATGCTGGCGGGCAATCCGCTCGGCCTGTCGCGGGACGAGGTCATCATCGAGCAGAGCAATTCCAACCGCACGGGTCTGCTGCTTGCCAATATCGGTGGATCGTCGCTTTGCACCGTCGATGTTGCCGGCGCCTTCGGCCGCGAACTATCAGCGCAGGGCGAGGCGGCGATGGCCGACTTCGCCAGGGAGTGGATCGGCAAGCTGTTTGGAAGTGAAGCCGCCGCAGCGGTGAAGTCGTCCGCAGCCACGCGCTGGAACCAGGTGCCGGGCGTGCTCGGCGCGATGTCGGCGGCCACGCCTGGCAGCCAGGGCGCCCGCAAAATTCTCGGCGAACCGTTGGGCCCGCTGTTCCTGGCCGGCGAGGCCACGCACGAAACGCTGTGGGGCACGGTCGACGGCGCCTGGGACTCCGGCGAGCGCGCCGCGGAAGCCGCGCTGCGCAGGATCGGCGCGATCAAGGACGCCGAGCCGGAGCCGAGCAGTGAGCGGCAACGACTGCGCCGTCGCGGCAAGGTGCGCTCGGCCTCGCCGGAAGATTGACCGTCGATCCGCAAACTCATCAGCAAGATGGTGGGCACGGCGCAACTGCGATCTCAAGCGTTGAAATGGCACGGCTGCGCCTTTGCTCACCCCACGGCTGATGCAGGCGAGCTGCCGATTGAAGCACGCCCAGCCTTGGCTACACAGGCAGCTTCAATTCCATCAGGTCTTTCGCGACCACGATGCGGCCCGTGTAGTTCTTCTTCACCTCCCGCGTCCAGTCCTCGTCCGTCACTTCGGGATCATCACCGGGCACGAAGTGGCTGAGCACCAGCACTTTCACGCCTGCAGCCGCGGCGATGCGTCCGACGTCTTCCGTGGTCGTGTGACTGTCGAGCAGATGCTTCTTCAGCGTCGAGCCGTTCTTCGTCTTGGCGACCAGCCGATCGACCGCGGGCACATAGAGGCATTCATGCACGAGCACATCGGCGCCCTTGGCAAACTCTGCAAGCTTCGGGTTATAGGCAGTGTCGCTCGAGAACACGATCGTGCCGTCGGGCGTCTCGAACTTGTACGCGAAGTTGTCGGTGATCGGCGGATGTGGCGTGCGGAACGCGGTCACCGTCACGTCCGCCGTCTTCAGCACGACGCCGTCCGTGTCGATATCCTTCGCGACCAGGAGTGGCCGCGGATCTGGCCGGCCTTCGTCCGCGATGCGGGTGTCGACGTCGAACTTGTTAGTTTCCCAGAAGCTCCTGGTCATCGCCTCCAGGCCCTTCGGTCCGAACGACTGGATCGGCGTCGACAATCCCGCGGCCCAGGCGTTGTAGAACAGATTGCCGTATTCGAGGTTGTGATCGGAATGGTGATGGCTGATCAGGATGTACTTGATCGATGGGATCGGAACCCCAGCACTGACGAGCTGACGGCTGACGCCCATGCCGCAATCGATCACGAACGGCGTGCCGTTGACGACGACGAGATTGGCCGGATTCGAAGCGCCCACGCCGACGCGCGGGCCGCCCTTGGTGCCGAGGAAGACGATGCGCGTGCCGGTCTTCGCGCCTTGCGCGAACGCCGCGGGCGCCGCGATGGCGCCGGCCGTTCCCAGCGCAAGCTTGAGCATCGTTCGCCGATGGATCACGGTGGCCTCCCTGTTGGCTTCGTTGCAGGAAGGCTAACCCCGCCCGAGCACGCCGTCGAGGGCCGGCAGGCCGGCGATCACGGCGATTGCGATCAGCGCATAGCAGATGGCGCGAAACACTTGCTCGCTGGCACGACCGAACAGCGACGCGCCCAACGTGACACCAAGCGCGTAGACCGGCCCGATCAGCAGCGAAAGCTTCAGCGAATCCCAGGTGATCAGCCCGCTCATTGCGTAGCTCACCATAGCGAAAAAGTCCGATGCGCCGAAGAACAGCACGATGTTCGCTCGCGCGATCTTTGGCGGGATCGGGCGTCCCAGCCAGTAGCCGACGATCGGCGGGCCCCCGGTCTGCGCCAGTCCGCTGCAGAAGCCCGAGACGCCGCCGACGGCGACCGACAGCGCGGTGTACTCTTTGCCGCGATAGCGCCAGCCGGACAGCAGCAGGGCCAGCAGCGCGATCACGAATCCGGTGATGATCCAGCGCACGGTGACCGGGTCGAGCCGGGTGAGAAACCAGGTGCCCAGGGGGACGCCGACCAGCGCGCCTGCGACGATCACGGCGGTGGCCTTGCGGTCGGCCTCGCGCCAGGCCGGTGCCACCATTGGGGCCATCGATACGAAGTCGATCACCAGCAGCAGCGGCGCGACCAGACGGGGCGTCGCAAAGCTGCTCGCGAGCGGCATGAAGATCAGCGCCGCGCCGAAGCCGGAGAAGCCGCGCGCGGTTGCGGCGATGAAAGCGACGATCGCCAGCGCGACCGCCGCGAACAGGCTGAGATCGGCAGGGATGAGACCGGACAGGCTCATCCGCGCAACGTGCCGCCGGTCTTCTTGCCAACGTCGGCCGTGATCTTTGCCGCGACGGCGTCGATCTCCTCGTCCGTCATCGTCTTGTCGCGCGGCTGCAGGGTGACGGCGATCGCCACCGACTTCTTGCCGTCCTCGATGCCCTTGCCCTCGTAGACGTCGAACACGGCGACATCGGTGATCAGCTTCTTGTCGACGCCCTGCGCGGCGCGCACGATATCGCCGGCCTTGACCTTGCGGTCGACGATGAAGGCGAAGTCGCGCGACACCGGCTGGAATGCGGACAGCTCCAGCACCGGCTTGGCGCGCGTCGGCTTCGCCTTGGCGGCCGGAATGCGATCCAGGATCACCTCGAAGGCGACGAGCGGCCCGTCGGCTTTCAGCGCCTCCAGCGTGCGCGGATGCAGCTCGCCGAAATGGCCGAGCACGTTCTGCGGTCCCATCTGGATCGTGCCGGAGCGTCCCGGATGCATCCAGGCAGGTCCACCGGCGACGATCTGCAGCGACGCCATCGGCGCGCCGGCCGCCGCCAGCACGGCGAGTGCATCGGCCTTCGCGTCGTAAGCGCACGCCGCCTGCGATCCCGTCCAATGTCGGCCGAGACCCTTCGCCGACGCGACGCCACGGCGGATGCCGCTTGCCGCCATGAGCTGGTCCGCGGGGCCATCGCCCTTGAAGATCTGCCCGACCTCGAAGATCGCGGCATCGCCGAAGCCACGATCGGCGTTGGCCTGCACGGTTGCGATCAGTCCCGGCAGCAGGCTCGGCCGCATGTCGGAGAGATCGGCGGCAATCGGGTTCGCAAGCGCGAGCTCGGCCTTGCCGCCGCCGAACAGCTCGGCCGTCGGCTTGGAGATGAACGACCAGGTCACGGCCTCGACCATGCCGCGCGCCGCCAGCGCGCGCTTGGCGCGCCGGGTGCGCAGCTGGATCGGCGTCAGCACCGGCTTTCGCGGGGCATCGCCACGCTCGAACGGCGTCATCGGCACCTTGTCGACGCCGACGATGCGCACGACCTCCTCGACGATGTCGGCCTTGCCATGCACGTCGCTGCGCCAGGAGGGCACCGCGACCTTCACGACCGGGCCGTTGCCGGCGACCACGAAGCCGAGATGCGTCAGGATCCGCCGCATCTCGGTCAGCGGCACCTCGATGCCCGCCAGCCGCTTCACCTCGGTCAGTGGGAAATCGATGATACGGTCATCACCAAACGGATTGCCGACGACGACGGTCTCCGACGGCGTGCCGCCGCACAGCTCGAGCACGAGCTTGGTCGCCATCTCCAGGCCCGGCACCATGAAGGCCGGATCGACGCCGCGCTCGAAGCGGTAGCGCGCGTCGGAATTGATGCCGAGCTTGCGGCCGGTCTGGGCGATGTTGATCTCGTTCCACAGCGCCGATTCGATCAGCACGTCGGTGGTGTCTTCATCGCAGCCGGAGGCTTCGCCGCCCATGATGCCGGCGAGCGATTCGACGCCGGAATCGTCGGCGATGACGCACATCGAATGATCGAGCGTGTAGGTACGGCCGTCGAGCGCGAGCAGGGTCTCGCCGTCACGCGCGCGGCGGACGACCAGATTGCCCTTCACCTTCTTGGCGTCGAACACGTGCAGCGGACGCGCGCGGTCGAAGGTCATGTAGTTGGTGATGTCGACCAGCGCGTTGATCGGGCGCAGGCCGATCGATGTGAGGCGCTGCTGCAGCCACTTCGGCGACGGGCCGTTCTTGACGCCGCGCACCAGTCGCAGCGCGAAGCCCGGACACAGCTTCTCGTCCTCGACCGTGACCTTTACCGGGCAGGGGAGTTCGCCCTTCACCGGCTTGATGCCGGGGTCCTTCAGCTTGCCCATGTCGGCGGCCGCAAGGTCGCGCGCGACGCCGTGCACGCCGGTGCAGTCCTGGCGGTTCGGCGTCAGGTTGATCTCGAACATGGGATCGCCGAGGCCGGCCCACTCCGCGTAAGGAGTGCCGATCGGCGCATCCGCCGGCAGCTCCATGATGCCATCATGATCGTCGGAAATCTGCAGCTCGGCCGCCGAGCACAGCATGCCGCGACTCTCGACGCCGCGGATCGTGCCGACCGCGAGCGTGATGTTCTTGCCGGGGATGTAGGTGCCGGGCGGCGAGAACACCGAGACGAGACCCGTGCGCGCGTTCGGCGCACCGCACACCACCTGCACCGGCGCGCCACCGTCTCCGGTGTCGACCATGCAGACGCGTAAGCGGTCGGCGTTGGGGTGCTGCTCGGCGGAAACGACGCGCGCGATTCTGTAAGGCGCGAGCAGCTTCGCCTTGTCCTCGAGATGCTCGACCTCGAGGCCGATCATCGTGAGCTTCTCGGCGAGCTTCTCCACCGACTCATCGGTGTCGAGATGGTCCTTCAGCCAGGACAAGGTGAATTTCATGGCAGTGTTCCTGCGAAGTCAGTCCTGTTCCCTCCCCCGCTTGCGGGGGAGGGTCAGGGTGGGGGCTCTCGCCGCAACGGCAGCGGCAACGGTTTCAAGAACGCCAGCGCGATTGGCCAGGACGTCGTTGTTGGCAAAGCGCAGGATATGAAATCCTTTGGCTTCGATCATTGCTGAGCGCGCAGCGTCGCGCTGCTCGCCCTCTGTCGAGAAATGCTGTCCGCCATCGAGCTCGATGACGAGACGTGCCGCGTGGCAGACAAAGTCGACGATGTAGCGGTCGATCGGTGCCTGACGACGAAAGCCTGCGCCGAGCAGGCGATGGCCGCGCAGCTCCGACCACAAGATGCGCTCGGCATCCGTCGCGTTCTGGCGGAGGGTCCGTGCGTTTGACCGAAGCTTCGGCGCGACTGTCCAGGTGGGCTTGTCGTCGTCCATCGACACCTCCTGCGCGGAGAGACCCCCACCCCAGCCCTCCCCCGCAAGCGGGAGAGGGAGTCCTACCGCCCGAGCGGAGACAGCGAGGCCGGCAACGCTCACGCGCTCAATCCCCCCGCGAGCGTCGGCACATCCAGCGGCTTGAAGCCGTAGTGCGACAGCCAGCGGACGTCGCCTTCGAACAGCTGGCGCAAATCGCTCATGCCGTATTTCAGCATCGCAATGCGGTCGATGCCCATGCCCCAGGCAAAACCCTGGTACTCGTCCGGGTCGATGCCGCAGGCGCGCAGCACGTTCGGATGCACCATGCCGCAGCCGAGAATCTCCAGCCAGTCCTCGCCCTCGCCGAAGCGGATCTCGCCCTTGTCGCGGCGGCACTGGATGTCGACCTCGAGCGACGGCTCGGTGAACGGGAAGAACGACGGCCGGAATTTCATGTTGATGTGGTCGACCTCGAAGAACGCCTTGCAGAACTCGTGCAGGATCCATTTGAGGTGGCCGAGATGCGAGCCCTTGTCGATGACGAGGCCTTCGACCTGGTGGAATTGCGGCGTGTGGGTCGCGTCCGAATCGATGCGGTAGGTGCGGCCCGGACAGATGACGCGGATCGGCGGCTTCTGGCTCAGCATGGTCCGCACCTGCACCGGCGAGGTGTGGGTCCGCAGCAGCATGCGCGAGCCGTCCGGCTTGGGATTGAAGAAGAACGTGTCGTGCATCTCGCGGGCCGGATGGCCTTCCGGGAAGTTCAGCTTGGTGAAGTTGTAGTCGTCGGTCTCGACATCGGGGCCTTCCGCGATCGAGAAGCCCATGTCGGCGAAAATCGTGGTCAATTCGTCCATCACCTGGCTGAGCGGATGGATGCGGCCGGTCTCGGCCGGCGAATCCTGCAGCGGCAGGGTGACGTCGATGGTCTCGGCCGCGAGCCGCGCGTCCAGCGCAGCGGCCCTGAGCACCTCGCGGCGCGCGGTGAGCGCCTGTGTGACCCTGTCCTTGGCAAGGTTGATCGCAGCACCCTGCGTCTTGCGCTCGTCCGGCGACATCTTGCCGAGGGTGGCCAGCAGCGCCGAGATCGAGCCCTTCTTGCCGAGGGCGGCGACGCGCACGGCTTCCAGCGCGGCTTCATCGCCGGCGGTGGCGATCTGGTCGAGGATCGAGGTCTCGAGCGAGGCGAGGTCGGACACGGTCAAAATCTCCGCGGGACAAAGGCGGCTGGGTTGTCGCCGCGCGGGCGACAGGGGTCAAGCGAAAGGATCGATGTCGCCGAACAGCAAAAAGCGGCCGAGATCGTCGGCCGCTTTGCAGTCCTCGCGATGAGGAAGGGCGATCAGGCGGCGAGCGCCGCCTTGGCCTTCTCAACGATCGCCTGGAACGCGGCGGGCTCGTTGATCGCGAGATCCGACAGCACCTTGCGGTCGACGGTGATGCCGGACTTGGACAGGCCGTCGATAAATCGGCTGTAGGTCAGCTCGAACGGACGCACGGCGGCGTTCAGGCGCTGGATCCAGAGCGCGCGGAAGGTGCGCTTCTTGCGCTTGCGATCGCGGAACGCATACTGGCCGGCCTTCTCGACGGCCTGCTTGGCGGTGCGAATCGTGTTCTTGCGGCGGCCGTAATAGCCCTTGGCGGCCTTGAAGACTTTCTTGTGCTTGGCGTGGGCGGTCACACCGCGTTTGACGCGAGACATGCCGGGTATCCTTGGATTCAGAGATGACGATCAGCCGCGGCTTGGAGGCGGCCAGGGTTTCGGAAGCGAGAGGCCGGTCAGGCGTTCGGCAAGAAGTACTTCTTGACGTTGTCGCCGTCGGTCTTGAACAGCACGCGGGTGCCGCGCAGCTGCCGGATCTGCTTCTTCGTCCGCTTGATCATGCCGTGGCGCTTGCCGCGCTGGGCGTGCATCACTTTGCCGGTGGCAGTCACCTTGAAGCGCTTTTTGGCGCCGGATTTGGTCTTCAGCTTGGGCATTTGGCTCTCCTTCATGCCAACGGCAAGCCGCCCGCAAAAGCGGCGCCATCAGGCGAAAATGCTCGTTAGAGCGTTGGTTGTGCTCAGGTATTGGGTCCAAACAAGGATCCACCCGCACAGGGACATCGCCACGGCAGCCCTTGATCAGCCGGGCGACGAAGGCCGCGCTTATGCCAGAGACGGTGGCTCTTGGCAACGCTGAACCGCCGAATCGGCTCGTCCGAGCCATGGTCAGCCGACATGCGAGCCGCGGGTACAGGTATCCCAGGGCGGCCCTCGGCCACCGGCACCGGCCGACTCCGTTCGGTGGAGCCGCAAAGGCTCCTCCGGCAGCTGCAGCGGGCGGTGGCAGGTCCTGATCCGCGCCCGCAAAGAGCGGTTCTGGCGGGGCCTCAAGAGAAAAGCCCGCCAGACGTGTGGCGGGCTCGGTTTGGTGCGTCGGTGGCTGGCGACTAGCGCGGGGCCAGAACCATGACCACCTGGCGTCCCTCGAACCGCGCGTCCTGCTCGACCTTGGCGAAAGCCGCGACGTCGGACTTGACCTTGTCGAGCAGCTTGGTGCCGATCTCCTGGTGCGCCATTTCGCGGCCGCGATAGCGCAGTGTGATCTTGACCTTGTCGCCCTCTTCGAAGAAGCGCTGCATCGCCCGCATCTTCACGTCGTAGTCGTGATCATCGATCATCGGGCGGAGCTTGATCTCCTTGATCTCGACGACCTTCTGCTTCTTGCGGGCCTCGGCGGCCTTCTTCTGCGCCGAATACTTGTACTTCCCGTAGTCCATGATCTTACAGACGGGAGGATTGTTGTTCGGCGAAATCTCGACCAGATCCATGCCGGCATCAGCGGCCATCTTGATCGCAACCACGGTCTCGACAGTGCCGCGGTTGGTACCTTCTGAATCGATCAGCTGGATCTGCGCATTGCGAATCTCATCATTTGTGCGCGGCCCGTCTTTGACGGCAGCGGGCGGGGCTCGATTGGGGCGGCGAATGGGTAGTTCTCCAAGGTTGTGGAAGAAGGCGACTATTTTGAAGGAAGATGCCCTCGCGGGCAAGACAGCTGGCGTCCCGTGCGTCGAATTAACATCCGGCCGTCATGGCTCTTGCGTCGCACGCGCAGGACTTCGGCGCGGCCGTGCATTCCCCCAAAGAGACCACATGGCCAAGAATGGCGATCAAAACCGCACTTTCGAGGCCTCGTGGCTCCGCTGGCGGACATAGAGTGCGCGGGGCCCTTTCGCAAGCGGCAGCGCCCGGTCGAGCGGATTGACGCGACCGGCTGGTTCGCCCACACAGCCCCCGAAATCGAGTAACGATCCATGAACCCTGCTGCAGAAAATGCCGATACGCCCGTCTTCGTCACCGTCGGCGCGGGCGAATCGTCGCGCCGGATCGCGGTGCGGGCGCGGCCAGGCCGCCCGCCCGGGCTGTTCTGGCTCGGTGGCTTCAATTCCGACATGAAAGGCACCAAGGCGCTGGCGCTCGACGCCTGGGCCGCCGAGCGCGGCCGCGCCTGCGTCCGTTTCGACTATTCCGGTCACGGTGAATCCGGCGGCCGCTTCGTCGACGGCACCATCGGCCGCTGGCTCGAGGAGAGCGTCGCGGTGTTCCGGCAAATCTGCCACGGACCGCAGGTCGTGATCGGTTCCTCGATGGGCGGCTGGATGGCGCTGCTGCTGGCGCGCGAGCTGCTCAAGGACCCGGCGGAGGCGACGCTGGCCGGCCTGGTCCTGATCGCCCCGGCGCCCGATTTCACCGAGGAGCTGATGTGGAAGGGCTTCCCGCCGGCGGTCCGGACCGAGATCGAGTCCAAGGGCGTCTGGATGCGTCCGTCGGAGTATGGCGAGCCCTATCCCATCACCAGGGCGCTGATCGAGGACGGGCGCAATCATCTCCTGCTCGGCGGTGCCATCAAGGTCGGCTGCCCGGTGCGCATCCTGCAGGGCGCGCAGGACCCGGACGTCCCCTGGCAGCACGCGTTCGCACTGACCCACCGCCTGCCGGCCGAAGACGTGGTGCTGACCATGATCCAGGACGGCGACCACCGGCTGTCGCGTCCGCAGGACATCGCGCGCATGCTGGCCGCCGTCGGCGAGATGGGCTGAGGCGGCCCGCTTCAGCATCGGGCTTGCCATTCCGCGCGGACGCTTTCGTCGGTCTCTGACGTCAGCGCCGCCTCCGCACGTCGCGCGAAGGCGGCCTCGTCGAGCAGCCGCGCGAGCGCCCAGGCGGCGGCACCGCGCACCAGCGGATGCGGATCGGCGGCAAGCCGTTCGGCGGCCGGCGTCAGCGCCGAATCGCCGGAGTTGCCGATCGCGATCAGCACGTTGCGCAGGAAGCGGTCGCGGCCGACGCGCTTGATCGGCGATTTCGTGAACAGTGCGCGAAACGCGGCGTCGTCGAGCGCAGCCAGCTCGGCGAGATCGGGGGACCGCAGCGATTCGCGGGCTTTCAGCTTCGCCTCGCGCCCCACTTGCGCGAACTTGTTCCATGGACAGGCGGCGAGGCAGTCGTCGCAGCCGTAGATACGGTTGCCCAGCGCCTTGCGGAACTCGCGCGGGATCGGCCCCTTGTTCTCGATGGTGAGATACGAGATGCAGCGCCGCGCATCGAGACTGTAGGGGGCCGGGAACGCCGCGGTCGGGCAGCTGTCGAGGCAGGCCCGGCACGAGCCGCAATGATCGCGCTCCGGCGCATCGGCGGGCAGGTCCAGCGTGGTGTAGATGGCGCCGAGGAACAGCCAGGAGCCGAAACCGCGCGACACCAGGTTGGTGTGCTTGCCCTGCCAGCCGAGCCCTGCCGCTTCGGCCAGCGGCTTCTCCATGACGGCCGCGGTGTCGACGAACACCTTCACATCACAACCGACCTGCGCGACCAGCCAGCGGACGAGCGTCTTGAGGTTCTTCTTGATGACGTCGTGATAGTCGTCGCCGCGGGCATAGACCGAAATCGCAGCATTGCTGCGCTGGGACAGGACCGCGCGCGGGTCCTCGTCGGGGCCGTAATTGACGCCGAGCATGATGATGCTGCGGACCTCGCGCCACAGCGCGGTGGGATCGGTGCGGCGGGACGGCTCGCGCGCCAGCCAGTCCATGTCGCCGTGCTGGCCGGCGGCGAGGAAGCGTTCGAACGCGGCGGCCCGCTCGGCGCTCACGACCGGGGCGGTGATGCCGATGGCATCGAAGCCCAGCCGTTGCGCCTCGGCGGCCAGCGCCGCCTTCAACGTCTCCGGCGTGGGCCTATCGGCGCTCAGAAGTCCAGGTCCACATAGGTCCGCGACGCCGGCACGCCCGCCAGCCAGTCGGAGAGCAGCGGCCGGAACGACGGCCGCGACTTCACCCGCGCGTACCACGCCTTCGCTGCGTCGTCCTCGATCCATGGCACGTCGCCCAGATAGTCGATCGCCGACAGATGCGCGGCGGCGGCGAGGTCGGCATAGGTCAGGCGGTCGCCGGCCAGGAAATTGCGCCGCTGCGCCAGCCAGCCGATATAGGCGAGATGATAGCGCACATTGGTCTTGGCGGCGCGAATCACGTCGGTCGACGGCGGCCCGCCGCCATCCTCCTCGCTCATGAAGCGCTTGTAGATGCGCTCGGTGACCAGCAGGTTCGAGGCCTCCTCGAAGAACTTGGTGTTGAACCAGTCCATCAGCCGGCGCACCTCGACGCGCTCGGCCGCCGACGCCGGCATCAGCCGGCGATCACCCATCTCGGGCCCGCAGGTCTCGTCGATGAATTCGGCGATCACGCCGACACCGGGCACCGGCGGCAGGCCTTCGACCGACAGCACCGGCGTGGTGGCCG
Source organism: Bradyrhizobium sp. SZCCHNS3016 (assembly GCF_032484535.1). Taxonomy (NCBI): domain Bacteria; kingdom Pseudomonadati; phylum Pseudomonadota; class Alphaproteobacteria; order Hyphomicrobiales; family Nitrobacteraceae; genus Bradyrhizobium; species Bradyrhizobium sp. SZCCHNS3016. The sequence goes on along the minus strand of NZ_JAUETE010000004.1, from coordinate 395,922 downwards.
CGGGATTGAGCACGAGAAACGCCTCGCGGCGCTCCCAGGCGCGTTCCTCCACCAGGCGCAGATCGAGCCCGTATTCGCCGAGCACCAGCCGGACGAAGCGTGAATGCGGGCAGAAGGGATGGTGGTAGAGCGTATACATGGAGCCTTTCGACGATTCCGCGGCTACGGCGCTTAACGAACAATCAACCATCGGTTCGCACCGACGCCTCGTCCCGATACCGGCGCGCGGGTGCGCTCGCGAATCGGACCATTAGCGCATGGTCGGCGAAAGTGTAAGCAGTAGGGCGACGGGCGGTCATGCGGGAAACGACGCGTTCGGGAACAGCGATCAGCGCGCCCGATCCACTGTCCGCCATCGCCTCGTTCTGATTCGCATGGCCGATCACACGCCGGTTCATTCATCGGATGTGGCCGGTTCGAGCGCTTTTTGCAATTGCGGGCGGAGGCCGAATAGGCGAGAAGGGCGGCGTTTTGCCGGCAATCCAGGATCCGATCAATGATGTCAGATACGCTGCGGGCGGTGCTTCTCGGCATCGTCGAGGGCGTCACCGAGTTTCTTCCCGTATCCTCGACCGGCCATCTGCTGCTGGCGGAGCGCTTTTTCGGGCTCGGCGACGAGGGATTCTGGAAGAGCTTTGCGATCCTGATCCAGCTCGGCGCCATCCTCGCCATCGTCGCGCTGTACTTCTTCAAGCTGTACCGCGTCGCGATCGGCGCGCTGACGAACCCTGACGACCGCCGCTTCATCATCGGCGTGCTGATCGCCTTCCTGCCCGCGGTCATCATCGGCCTCATCGCCGGCAAGTACATCAAGGCGCTCCTGTTCGATCCCTGGGTCGTGTGCTTCTCGCTGATCGTCGGCGGCGCCATCCTGCTGTGGGTCGATCAGATCGATCTCAAGCCGCGGGAGCACGACGCGACGCGTTATCCGCTGATGATGTATCTGTGGATCGGCGTCGCGCAGTGCCTCGCCATGATCCCGGGCGTGTCGCGCTCCGGCGCCACCATCGTGGCGGCGATGCTGCTCGGCGGCGACAAGCGCTCGGCCGCGGAGTTCTCCTTCTTCCTGGCGATCCCGACCATGGTCGGCGCCTTCGTCTACGACTTCTACAAGAGCCGCGCCGAGATGACGTCCGATCACCTCGGCCTCATCGCGATCGGCTTCGTCGTCTCCTTCATCACCGCGATGATCGTGGTGAAGGCCTTCCTCGGTTACGTCACCCGCCACGGCTTCGTGCTGTTTGCCTGGTGGCGCGTGATCGTCGGCACGCTGGGCCTGATCGCGCTGGCGCTGGGGAAGTAGTTATCGCGTAGGGTGGGCAAAGGCGCGCAGCGCCGTGCCCACCGTTCTCACCGAGTATGCCAAAGCAAGGTGGTGGGCACGCTTCGCTTTGCCCACCCTACAGATACCCTCACGCGTTCTTGCGCTGGAACTGCCCGGACGGACGGAAGCGCCAGAGATATTGCGGGGCGACCGCCTCGAGCGAGTCCGGCGTGATGCCGAGGCCCTGCAAGGTCAGCCCGGCCGCCTTTGCCGCCTCCGACACCACGTTGTCGTAGCGCAAGAGCTCGACCTGGTCGGGCGTCAGCTTCAGCGGCCCCGGCGCGAACTGCAGGATTGCGGCCTGCAGTTTGGCGAGCCCGAACGGCAGCGGCAGCAGCGCGCGGTCGCGGTCGGTGATGTCGAGGATGATTTTCAGGATTTCCCGGAAGCTCAGCACCTCCGGCCCGCCGAGCTCGTAGGTCGCGCCCGGCTGCGCCTTGCCGTCGACCGCATCGGCCACCGCGGTGGCGACGTCGCCGACATAGACCGGCTGCATCTTCGTCTCGCCGCCGCCGATCAGCGGCAGGAACGGCGAGATCCGCGCGAGCCCCGCAAAGCGGTTGGTGAACTGGTCCTCGGGGCCGAACACGACCGAGGGGCGCATGATCACGGCGTCCGGCACCGCGGCCAGCACGGCGGCCTCGCCGGCCGCCTTGGCGCGGGCATAGCTCGATGCCGACTCCGCGTCGGCGCCGATCGCCGAGACGTGCACCATGCGGGCGCCAGCAGCGGCCGCCGCCTTGGCGACGGTGGCGGCGCCCTCGGCCTGCACGGCCTCGAAGGTCTGCGCGCCGCTCTCGGTCAGGACGCCGACGAGGTTGATCGCGACGTGGCTGTCGCGCAGCGCTGATGCGACCGAGTCGGGATAGCGCAGATTGGCCTGTACGGCGTGGATCTGGCCGACCCGGCCGAGCGGCTGCAGGTGGCCGGCGAGCTCCGGCCGGCGCACCGCGACGCGGATGCGGTAGTCGCGCTTGGCCAGCGCCCGGACCACGTTGCGCCCGACGAAGCCGGAGCCGCCGAAGACGGTAACCAATGTGTCCAGATTCGATGCCATGGAATGAGTCCTGGGATTGCCGGGCGGTCGGTCCGCCCCGGACGAGATAGCTGTCAGCGGCGATTCGCACCCCGCGGCCCGCCATCCTGGGCCGCTGTATAGCCCATCGCCCGCATTGCGGAAAAGGGAGCCGTGTTTTTGCGCATGGCTTCAGAAAAATTGTCATCTTGGGCGTTCAGCAGTTTGACAAGCGCCCGTTCGATCCGTACACAGCGCCCCCATGCCCAGGTGGCGGAATTGGTAGACGCGCTGGCTTCAGGTGCCAGTGGCTTAACGGCCGTGAAGGTTCGAGTCCTTTCCTGGGCACCATTTTTGGTGGTGACCTCCCCCGCACAGAACTCTGTGACAGACGACGGCGCTGATGCGTCTCGCGATCTGATTGGGTGGCACCGATTTAGCTGATGTCTTCGGGACATTAGCGACACGCTCGTCCCCAAGCCAGCCGATAATCCTCCTCTCAACGCCCGTGATGTAGCCGCTGCTGCCGGCTGCGAGCCTCCACCCTCCCCTGGAGGGGGAGGGTCGATCGCACGCGAGGCGGGCGAGCGGGGTGGGGTGATCTCTCCACGCACGCCAGCGCCAGAGGAGAGATCACCCCACCCCGCCTCACGTTTTGCTTCGCTCTCCGTGAGGCGACCCTCCCCCTCCAGGGGAAGGTGGGCACCGCCTTCGTGTCGAGTGATCACCATGACCGCCGTGGTCTTTCTCGTTTAGGGCAAGACCTATCAGCCTCGCGACGCATCCCGCGCCCGAGCCATGCCGATCGTCTCGCCCTCGAAATCATGAGGGTGCAGGGAAGGCCGGGCGCCGACTGCACCCATGGCCCGCCAGCGGAAGAAAATGCTGGCGGCAGGAACCACAGGTACGCGCCGGATCATCCGGCCTTCCCTGCGCGAGTGGTTTTGACGGCTGCTTCGCGTTCTCCCTGGTGCGCCGGGCTGTCTGGCCACCATCCCCACGCGAAGCGAAAGCCTCGACATGAGTTGATATCAGCATCGGGATATCAGGACCGCGCGACTTGACCGTGCGTGCCTCGCCGTTCGTCCGCGCGAACTAATTCACGCTGCGTCGACACACGCCCATCGCATCCCACTGCCAACGATCCGTGACGGTCGCGAAACGCCCCTCATGCGGCAGCAGGGACGCGCGGAAATGTGCAGCTGATTTGCCCGACGGTGCAAGCCCGAATGCTGCGACAGACTGGCACGACGGGCAGTTTGGGGATGGACGGTATGCGGAGCAGAACCCTTTGGCCATCCGAATAGAGTCGTGCGCTCTCAGCGCCGTTTTTCTGCCCATTTACAGTAGAGGTCCGACATTGGGAAGGAAAGCCGCCCCTTTAAAGTTCCAAGCCAAGCCTTGTATTCGTCAGCAGGCAAACAATGTGCGGCATATATGAATGCCGGCTGAACCCAAGCATTCATCTCGTCCATCTTGGTTTTCCTCTGCCGAAAGAAGTTCACGTCGCCGAGCTGGCCCCTTAAAACTAACAGCTGCCGATTGTCGAGTGTTCCATTGAGGTCAAACAGAGGTTTGGCTTGTTCATAAGTGATAGGTACGATGCCTCGTATAAAAAGCTCAAGTAACCATGCCCTGGTGACACTGAGACGTCGCGCTGCTGGCTCCAAGACTAGTTTCACGAGCTCGGGCGCAAGATCTTTGAAGAGGGATTCTTCGCCTTTCGCTAATTCTTCGATGAGAAGCACTACGTCTTTTACAAAGGGCAGTAGCTCCCTCAGATGTCCTTTGATGAAATCTGCTGCTTCTACTAGTTTCGTATGCTTCATGCAGCGTAGTAGGATCCGAATGCGACCTACATCCCAAAATTCATGTTCCAGTTCGGCTTTTAGGTCTCCAATTAAATCTTCTGACTTTAGAGCTTCAACCGCCTCTGTGGAATCTTCCGACTCGTAAATCTGCTGCAGGAGGCGTTGGGCGGCCGATTCATCGGCCTGAGCAGTGTCTTCCCCGCTGAATACGTTGAGCTTCTCAAAATATTCGCCGACGGTGTGGACCCTTGTCTTAGCACTAGCCAAGAAGAGGCCCTCGTTAGTCATGAGATGTTCGGACAAAAATGCTAGTGCGGCATACGGGTCTTGATCGCTACGTACAAAAATACGGAAATCGTCAACATATCGTGTGAAATTGTAGCCCTCTGCGTTCAGGGCGCTGTCGGTGTCGTTTAAGAGGGCCTCGGCTAGTATCCGACTAGCATTCCCTCCAACGGGTATGCCAAATGATTGTCGGGCTCGGACGTCAGAAATGAACTGCTTGAGGAATAGTGCTATCGGCTTGTTTGTTGTGGCGACGAGTAGTGTATTCTCGAGCCTATGGTGATAGATTCTTTGATAGAATTCGGAGATATCAGCTTCGATCACATGAGAATAGCTATTTGCAGAAAACAAAAGACGAACATACTGGCTTCTTAGCCAGTCGCCGTAGCGGCAATCTTTAGTGAAAATGTCGAAAGACTCGCTTTGTTTGTATCGATACGAAAACGGACCCTGATCCGACGGAAGGCGACTTGCTTCCAGTTCGTTGCCGATCTTTACAACGGAGGCTGTAAGTAGAATGCAGTCGATTGGGAATAGTTGATGTGCGACTCGGAAGTTGTATCGGCTTTTGGGTACGAGCGACTCAAGAGCGCTCATTGGGCGATAATTGCCTACCTCTTGTTTTGAAAGCTCTGCAGCTACGTCGGATTTTCTGTCGGCTAGAAATCTAAACTCTAGCGGATAAGGAAAGATGTCCGTGTCGCCATGAGTTAGGATGTGGTCTATTGACCAGACAATAATATCTGCCTCAAGGGTAGGCATCCGGGTCTCGCTGGAATTGGTGTGCAGTCGCGCAGTGCTCGTGGCAAATCACGGTCGACTTCGGTCATTTGGAAGCGCGACAGCATGTGCTGTATGCAACTTTAAAGAGCGTATATCGTCAATAGAGATGTTGACGCTGTAAGTCACTGGTCGGTCCGCCTGAGCTTGGCTGGCTCGAATTTTCCGCAATGCGAAGTAAGGGTTGCGGTTATAGTCCGCAAAAATGTCTAGACGCTCACGTCGTTCGGGGCACACTGAACGACTTGATCGCTGCAACGAAGTTCTTCCGTGATTCCAGCCCCACCGCCAGTTTGTTCCCAGCGAACGCGGGGACCATACCGCGTGATATCTGAATGGGCAGGCAGCACGTTCCGTGTACCTCACGGTATTCTGTGGTTATGGGTCCCGGATCCGCTCCGACCGACGCGATGCGCGTCCGCAGGCTTGGCCGAAACGATGCCTCGGACCATGAATCATGGTTCCCAGGCCATGAGCCCCCATCGCCCTGTCCGCGCCATGCCCACCAGCGCAGCTACTCAGCTTCCGCCTCGCCGCTGACACCTACCCTGCGCAGCATCACCGTCAGCGCGAGGGCTGGCAGCATGATCCACAGCGTGAAGTCGTCCGGCCGGCGCAACGCGCCGGGCGTGGCGTGGCAGGCGAGGAAGCGCCCCAGGGGCGTCCGGGTCGACAGCACGCTGCGCAGGATGAGCGGGATCCCGAAGACCAGTGCGAGCACGACGAACGCCACCGCCAGGGGCCAGCCGCCGGGCAGCCGGTCGACGCCGCGTGTCGTGAAGCCATACAGCAGCAGGAGACCGACCAGCGTCACGACGCCGCCGCACAGGCCGGAGGTGACGCGAATCAGCAGGTCGTCCTGCATCAGCTCGCGGTCGACCTCGCTCAGCAACTGCTTCATGGGCCTCTCCTCCGATCGCTCGTGCGCGGTGAATCGCTCACGTGACGTCACGCTGGCGCACGCCGTCCAGATCGATCCAGGTCGCGTGCATGTCGCTGGGCTCGCCAGCGATCTGCCAGACATGCAGTGCGATGAAACGATCATCGGAGGCGATAATCGGAAAGGCACCTCCGAGGCAGGCTTCGAACAATGCGCGGTTGCCGATGCCATCGGGAAGCGTCTCCGACCATCCAGCGATCGCGACGAATAGCCCGCTTCCATTCGTGTCTCTTGCTCCGCGCAGGTTCGACGCCAGGGGCGGTGCCGTTCGAATAAGGAGGATGCAGGAGACAGGGCCCCACGTCGCCGGATGCGGCACGGGAGCGGATGCAGACTCAGCGATCGTCGGCCACGACGCAAACCATCGCAGGCGCGGTTCGCCGGCCGGGGCCGGCGAACCGCGGGCGGCTATCCCTTGTACCCCATCAACAACCGCGGCAGCCACAGCGAGAACGCCGGCACGTAGGTGACGAACATCAGCGCTGCGATCAGCGCGGCGTAGAACGGCAGGATGGTGCGCATGACGGCGCCGACCGAGATGCCGCCGATGGCGCAGCCGACAAACTGCGTGGTGCCGACCGGCGGGGTGTTGAGGCCCAGCGCGCAGTTGATCAGCATCAGCATGCCGAACTGCACCGGATCCATGCCGGCCTTCATCGCGATCGGCAGGAAGATCGGGGTGCAGATCAGGATGGTCGCCGCCATGTCCATGAACGTGCCGAGCAGGAACAGGATGACGTTGATCAGCAGGAAGATCATCCAGGGCTGCGTCGAGACCTTGCTCATGAGATCGCCGGCGAAATCGGCGACTTCGTACAATCCCATCAGGTACTGGAACATGGTGGAGACGCCGATCAGGAGCAGCACCACGCCGGTCGTCTTGACCGCCTTGGCGGCGGCCCGCAGGAAGTTCTGCAGGCTCATGGTGCGGTAGATGAAGAACGTCAGCAGGATCGTGTAGGTGACCGCGACCGCCGCGGATTCGGTAGCGGTGAAAACGCCGGACAGGATGCCCGCCAGGATGATGCCGACGATCAGCAGGCCGGGCAGCGCCGCCGCGAACGAGCGCAACACCTCGGCCCAGCCCGGAAACTTGCCTGCGGGATAGCCGCGCTTCACGGCGACCGCGTAGGCGGCCACCAGCATGCAGACCATCAGCACGAGCGCCGGAAGAAGACCGGCGGCGATCAGCGCGCCGATCGACACCTTGCCGCCGGCTGCGAGCGCATAGATGATCATGTTGTGGCTGGTCGGCATCAACGCGCCGACCAGCGAGGCGTGGGTGGTGACGTTGACGGCGTAGTCGGTGTCGAACCCTTCCTTCTTCATCATCGGGATCATCACCGCGCCCATCGCCGACACGTCGGCCACGGGAGAGCCGGAGACGCCGCCGAACAAGGTGCAGGCGACGACGTTCGACATGCCGAGCCCGCCGCGGATGTGACCGACGAGATTCTTGGCGAGCTGCACGATCTTGTCGGCGACGCCGCCATGCAGCATCAGCTCGCCGCTGAAGACGAAGAACGGGATGGCGAGGAACGAGAAGATGTTCATCCCCGACATCATCTGCTGGAAGATGACGGCAACCGGCAGGCCTTCATAGAGGATGGTGCAGATCGCCGAGAGGCCGATCGCAAACGCAACGGGAACGCCGAGGACCAGGAAGCCGAAGAAGGTGACGCCGAGAATAATCAGTTCCATGAGGGGACGACCTCTTCACCGCGCAAGAGAGCCATGATGTGCTCGATGGAAAACATGACGATCAGGATTCCCGAAGCGATCAGCGGCACGTAGCGGACGACTTCGGGCAGGCCGAGATTGGCGATCTTCACGGTGCCCACGGAGGCGCCGAGGATCCAGCCGTTGTAGGCCATCGCGATGCCGAACAAGGCGACCAGCACGTGGATCACCAGCTCGATCTTCTCGCGCGTGCTGTCCGGCAGCATCACGAGGAGGCTGTCCATGCCAATATGGCCGGCGTCGCGAACGCCGACGGCGGCGCCGATCAGCGTGACATAGAGGATCAGGACCAGCGCCAGATTCTCGGTCCAGGTCGGGCTGGAGTTGAGAACGTAGCGTCCGAACACCTGGTAGAAGACGATGGTGACGATGACGAGCAGTCCGGCGACGGACAGATACATGCCGACGCGCGCGATGACGGCGTTGATCCGCGAGAGCAGGCCGGTCGACGGACGTCCCTCCTGCTGCTCGTGGTCTCCAACATGAGGATCTGTCATTCCCGGCCCTCCCTGGCCTGAGTCCGGTGCCGCCGCACGGCGACGCCGGACCCGGTCCCTATTTTTGTGTGGTTCTTACTTGGTGTCCTGGATGCGCTTGACGAGGCTCGAGAGCTTCTCGTCGCCGGCGAACTTCTGGTACACCGGCTTCATCGCGTCGACGAATTCCTGCTTGTTGGCGATCGTCACGACCTGCACGCCGGCGGCCTCGACGGCCTTGCGGGAGGTCTGCTCGCGCTCGTCCCAGAGCTTGCGCATGACCGGCACGGACTCCTTGGCCGCCTTGCGGATCATCGCCTGATCCTCCTTGCTCAGCGTGTCCCAGACCTTCTTGGACATCACGAGGACTTCGGGCGCCAGCGAGTGCTCGGTGACGTTGTAGAACTTGGCGGCCTCGAAGTGGCGCGAGGATTCGTAGGACGGCCAGTTGTTCTCGGCGGCGTCGACGAGGCCGGTCTTGAGCGCGGTGTAGACCTCGCCATAGGGCATCGGGGTCGGGTTGGCGCCGAGGCTCTGGATCATGCCGACCCAGAGGTCGGACTGCTGGACGCGGATCTTCAGGCCCTTGATGTCGGCGAGCGACTTCACCGGCGCCTTGACCGTGTAGATCGAGCGCGCGCCGCTGTCATAGTAGGCGAGACCGATCAGGCCGGCGGGCTCCATGGCGGCCAGGATCTCGTCGCCGATTGGGCCGTCCAGGACGGTGCGCATGTGCTGCGTGTCGCGGAACACGAAGGGCAGGCACAGCGCGACGGTCTCCGGCACGAAATTGTTGAGCGGCGAGGAGTTGATCCGCATCATGTCGAGCGCGCCGATCTTGAGCTGCTCGATCGTGTCCTTCTCGGAGCCGAGGGCGCCGTTCGGAAACACCTTGACGCCGAGCTTGCCGCCGCTCGCGGCAGCGAGCTGCTTGCCCATGAACTTGACGGCTTCGACGGTCGGATAATCGGCGGGGTGCACGTCGGCGGAGCGGAAATCGCGCGCGGTCGCCAAAGGGGACGAGACCGCCAGCACGGCGGCCGCAATGATACCTGTAAGTGCCTTCATCTTGGCTTCCTCCTCAATTGATTATGTCGTTGTTGTTGGGCAGATGCTGCAGGCCGCCTTGGGTCGCTGCACTCCAGATGCGAAGTCATGCGACAATATCACGCGTACGGCCAGTGGCATTTTCTGTCCAAGCCAAAGGCGGCATCGATCAATGCAAGAGTTGCATCGATCGATTGGGTGCGATCTGGCGCGATGCAACCAGCGGGTCGACCGCCTCAATGACGAAGGCGCCGCCTCGAACGGCCGTGGAGACATTGCCGGCGCCACCTCAGATGCGATCACCTGGCCCTGTCCGGCCCTTGCGCCCGGGCGGCGGGGCTGGCATTCCCACGGCTGATCTCCGGACCGGCCCGGCGCGTTTGCCGGTTGGTTACCAGCGCCGGGCTACAGCCGGTTCCCGAGCGCTTCCCGCGGCGTTGCTCCGGCCCGTCGCGTCCGATTTCGATTCGACGAGGTTTTGAGAGCCATGACCGTACGCCTGCACCGCGGCGACCTGCCTGATCTTTCCCGCTATACCTCGTCGGTCGCGATCGACACCGAGACGATGGGGCTCAATCCGCACCGCGACCGGCTGTGCGTGGTGCAGCTGTCGCCCGGCGACGGCTCGGCCGACGTGGTGCAGATCCCCAAGGGTCACACCGATGCGCCGAACCTGAAGGCGCTGCTCGGCAACCCGGACATCACCAAAATCTTCCACTTCGCGCGCTTCGACGTCGCGGCGCTGTTTCACGCGTTCGGGGTGATGCCGCAGCCGGTCTATTGCACCAAGATCGCCTCGCGGCTGGCGCGCACCTATACCGACCGCCATGGTCTCAAGGACCTCGTGCGCGAGCTGCTCAACGTCGATCTCTCCAAGCAGCAGCAGTCGAGCGACTGGGGCGCCGAGCAGCTCAGCGAGCCGCAGCTCGCGTATGCTGCCTCCGACGTGCTGCATCTGCATGCGCTGCGCGAAAAGCTCGACGTGATGCTGGCGCGCGAAGGGCGGCTGGCGCTGGCGCAGGCCTGTTTCGCGTTCCTGCCCCACCGCGCGACGCTCGATCTGGGCGGATTCGAGGCCGAGGACATCTTCGCGCATTCCTGAAGCCGGCGAATCGCGGGCGCGTTCACGATCATTAATGTCTCGTAATGATCGCGAGCCGCCCCGCGTCGCGATTTCGCGCCAGTTCCAGGCTGCAATGGTGAGGGCGTCCATGGTAGGATGGGCGCTGTTTCGCGCGCCTCCCCGTGTCCGTCGGAGCCCTGGTGAACTCGGTCCACAACCCCGCCTATGATCCCACCCTGCAGGCGCGCTTCGCGGTCGCGGCGCGCCACAGCCGCTTCGTGCGCGTGCTGCGGGTCGCGGTGCCGGCGGCGGTGGGACTGGCGATGGCGGTCGTGATCGGCATCGCGCTGTTCAATCCGTTCCACATGGAGATCAACACCCCCAATCTCACCGGCAACCTCGTCATCTCCGGCCGCAAGATCACGATGGAGACGCCGCATCTCACCGGCTTCACGCCGGACCAGCGGCCGTATGATCTCGTCGCCCGGAGCGCGGTGCAGGACCTCACCGATCCCGATCACGTCGAGCTCAACATCCTCCGCGCCAAGGTGCTGATGGAGGATCAGTCGACGGTGACGTTGAAGGCGAATACCGGCGTGTTCGACACCAAGCAGCAGCAGCTCGAGCTGACGAAGGACATCCTGCTGACGACGTCGACGGGCTACGAGGCGCGGCTGAGCCGGGCCTCGGTCGACATGGCCAAGGGCACCGTGAGCTCGGACGAGCGCGTCGACGTCAAGCTCACCAACGGTACGCTCTCCGCCGACCGCCTGCGCATCACCGACAATGGCGAGGTCATCCGCTTCGAGGGCAATGTGATGATGAACCTCGACAACATGAATGCCGCTCCGGCCACGACGGCGAGCGCCGATCCCGGCCGTCCGGCCCGCAACGTGAAGTGACCTCATGACCACGTGCCATTTCATTCCCGTAGCGATTCGCGGCGCCGGCTTCGCCGCGCTGGCGTTGCTCGCGCTTGCCGACTCATCGCAGGCGCAGAGCGCGACCACCGGCGTGCCCAACGCGCTGCAGGGGTTCTCGCAGAACCGCGACCAGCCGATCCAGATCGAGGCCGCTGCGCTCGAGATGCGCGACAAGAAGAAGGAGGCGACCTTCACCGGCAACGTCAAGGTCGTGCAGGGCGATACCACCATGACCTCGAAGTCGCTGGTGGTGTTCTACGACGGCGGCGCCCAGCCGGGCGGCGCAAAGGCGACCAAGGCAACGCCGGCGGCGACGCCTGGGCCGGACGGCAGCTCGGCGATCCGCCGTCTCGAGGCGCGCGGCGACGTCAAGGTGACCCAGAAGGACCAGGTCGTGACCGGCGAGACCGCGGTCTACGACACCAAGACCAACATGATCTCGATGCAGGGCGGCGTGGTGCTGACCCAGTGCAAGAACGTGATGCGCGGCGACCGGCTGACGGTCGACATGACCACCGGCGTGTCGCGCGTCGAATCCGACAGCGGGCGCGGCGTCCAGGTGCTGCTGCCGCAGGCGGGCGCGGGCGCGGGCGGCGGCTGCGGTCCGTCGACGGCCTCGGCTCCGGGCGGCGCCGGGCCGCTGCAGCTCGGTCCAGGCAAATCGAAGTGACTTCAATTATTTAGCAAAACGCCGGCGGCCCAGTTGAACCGCGCCGCTGCTGCCTCTATCTAGCGAGCGGGCGGTTCTGTCGCAGGACCGATGCAACGGGAGGCCGTGGAACCCGTTGCGTGGCTGCGAAAGAATGATGCCGGACACGATTGCGATCTTGCGATCGGTCGCCTGCGTGGCGACCGCGACTTCGCCGTCAGACGACAAACTCCGAAGCGCGGCCTGCCGCGCTTTGGCCGGCCTCGCGCTCCCTGTGATCCGCGAGAGGTGAGATGCGTTCGCTCGCGGTGAGCGGGCGAGCCAGCGCTGCGGTCGATGACGGGCAGCCTCGAAGGGCGTAAGCGAAGCGGGGATGGTGGATCTACTCGGCATGTTTCGTGGGCGTCCCGCCAAGCGCGGCCAGCGAGGCTCCTCGCGCCGGCGCGACGACATCACGGCCATGGACGATCCGTTCGGCAATTCCTACAGCGATGATCCGCTCGCCGCGCTCGCCGACTCCGTGCGCGACGAAGCGGTGCCACGCATCAATCCGCGCTCGCCGCAGAACACCGAGCAGATCCAGCGCAAGCGGCCGGCCTCGCAGCCGATGCCAGCCAAGCCGCGCAACAATGGCGCGGGGGGCGGTCCGCAACTGCTGCGCCGGCCGGGCTTCCTCGCCGTGCATTCGATCGAGAAGAGCTTTGGCAGCCGCCAGGTCGTGCGGGGAGTGTCGATCTATGTCCGCCGCGGCGAGGCCGTCGGCCTGCTCGGGCCGAACGGCGCCGGCAAGACCACCGTCTTCTACATGATCACCGGCCTGATCAAGGCCGATCGCGGCGCCATCGAGCTCGATGGGCATGACGTGACGCGGCTGCCGATGTATCAGCGCGCGCGGCTCGGCATCGGCTACCTGCCGCAGGAGGCCTCGATCTTTCGCGGCCTCACCGTCGAGCAGAACATCCGCGCCGTGCTCGAAGTGGTCGAGCCCTCCCGCAAGAAGCGCGAGCGCGAGCTCGACGCGCTGCTGGAAGAATTCACCATCACGCGGCTGCGCAAGTCGCCGTCGATCGCACTGTCCGGCGGCGAGCGTCGCCGCGTCGAGATCGCGCGCGCGCTGGCGACGCGCCCGAACTACATGCTGCTCGACGAGCCGTTCGCCGGCATCGATCCGATCGCGGTCGGCGACATCCAGCAGCTGGTGCGCCATCTCACCAACCGCGGCATCGGCGTGCTCATCACCGACCACAACGTCCGCGAGACGCTCGGCCTCACCGACCGCGCCTACATCGTCTATGCCGGGCAGATTCTTACCGAAGGCAGCCCTGAGGAGATCGTCGCTGATCCCGATGTGCGCCGGCTGTATCTCGGTGAGGAATTCCGGCTGTAGGATTACGGACGCGGTGTTTGTCGGCTTTTGTCGTCTGCGCGACATCAGGCGGAAACGCTACGATCAACGCTGTTTCCAGCAGGTTCGCGAGGACCGGTAACCTCGTCTTCTCCGCGCGCCATACTCCGTTTTTCTTATTCGTCAAGCCGTGTACATCGCGCGCGGATTAGGATAAGCAAGAATTGGACCAGTAAGGGAATGTTCTTGCTCCCATGGCGTTGACGCAGAGATTAGAATTCCGCCAGTCGCAGTCGCTGGTGATGACGCCGCAGCTGATGCAGGCGATCAAGCTGCTGCAACTGTCCAATCTCGACCTCTCCACGTTCGTCGAAGAGGAGCTGGAGCGCAATCCGCTGCTGGAGCGCGCGAGCGACGGTCCGGAAGCGCCGGTCGCCGGCGAGCAGCAGATGTCCGAGCGCGCCGAGTTCTCGGAAGGCAGCGAAGCCAACGGCGACGATTTCGGCGAGGGCGCGAGCGGCGGCGGCGAGAGCTTCGAGGGCGCCCAGGAAGACTGGATGAGCCGCGATCTCGGCACCCGTACGGAGATTGAACAGACGCTCGACACCGGGCTCGACAACGTGTTCTCCGAGGAGCCGGCTGAGGCCGCCGCGCGCACCGCGCAGGACGCAGCGCCGACCACTTACACCGAATGGGGCGGCGGCGCCTCCGGTGACGAGGACTACAATCTCGAAGCCTTTGTCGCGGCCGAGACCACGCTGTCGGATCATCTCGCCGAGCAGGCGGCGGTGGCGTTCACCGCGCCGGCGGACCGCATGATCGGCCAGTACCTGATCGATCTCGTCGACGAGGCCGGCTATCTGCCGGCCGACCTCGGCCAGGCCGCCGACCGCCTCGGCGCCGAGCAGGCCGACGTCGATGCCGTGCTCGGCGTGCTGCAGACCTTCGATCCGCCTGGCATCTGCGCGCGCAACTTGAGCGAATGTCTCGCGATCCAGCTGCGCGAGCTCGACCGCTACGATCCGGCGATGCAGGCGCTGGTCGAGCATCTCGATCTGCTGGCGAAGCGCGACTTCGTTGCCCTTCGCAAGCTGTGCGCCGTCGACGACGAGGACCTCATCGACATGATCGGCGAGATCCGCAGGCTCGATCCGAAGCCGGGGCTGAAGTTCGGCACCACGCGCACGCAGACCATGGTGCCCGACGTCTACGTCCGTCCCGGTCCCGACGGCGGCTGGCTGGTCGAGCTCAACAGCGACACGCTGCCGCGCGTCCTGGTAAACCAGGTCTATTACTCCGAGCTGTCGAAGACGATCCGCAAGGACGGCGACAAGTCCTACTTCACCGACTGCCTGCAGAACGCGACGTGGCTGGTGCGCGCGCTCGATCAGCGCGCCCGCACGATCCTGAAAGTGGCGACCGAGATCGTGCGCCAGCAGGACGGCTTCTTCACCCATGGTGTCGCGCATCTGCGTCCGCTCAACTTGAAGGCCGTTGCGGATGCGATCCAGATGCACGAATCGACCGTGTCGCGCGTTACCGCCAACAAATACATGGCGACCAATCGCGGCACGTTCGAGCTGAAATATTTCTTCACCGCCTCGATCGCATCGGCCGATGGCGGCGAGGCGCATTCGGCAGAGGCCGTACGTCACCACATCAAGCAACTGATCGATGCGGAAGATCCCTCCGCAATTCTCTCCGATGATACGATCGTCGAGAAGCTGCGCGCCGCGGGCATCGACATCGCCCGCCGCACGGTCGCGAAATACCGGGAGGCGATGCGGATCCCGTCCTCGGTGCAGCGCCGCCGCGACAAGCAGAGCATGCTGGCGCATGCCCTCTCGGCCCCTGCCAGCACCGACCGCACCCGGGATACCGCGTCAGTTTGACCGCTGCGCAAGATTGCGCCTTCACCAAATAGGCTTAGTGTCATACTTGGTTCACATGAATCGAGGCGGCACATGACCCTGCGGATTTCCGGAAAGAGCATCAGCGTCAGCGAAGCGCTGCGTGGGCGCGTCAGCGAGCGCACCGACGAGGTCTTGCGAAAATACTTCGACGGCAACTATTCCGGCCATGTCACGCTCTCCAAGGACGGTTTCGGGTTCAAGACCGATTGCGCGCTGCACCTCGATTCGGGCATCACGCTCGAGGCCGAATCGAACGCGCCGGACGCCTATGCCAGCGCCGACCAGGCGCTCCTGATGATCGAGAAGCGCCTGCGCCGCTACAAGAGCCGGCTGAAGGACCGCTCGGGGCGCAAATCCCATGCCGCCAATGCGGCGCTCGCCAATCTCGACGGCGCGGTGCTGGATGCGCCGAGCTACGTGATCGAGGCGCCGGCCGAGGGCGACGAGGAGATCACCGGCTACAGCCCGGTGATCATCGCCGAGAACACCACGGCGTTGAAGCGCCTGTCGGTGTCCGAAGCCGTGATGGAGCTCGATCTTTCGGGGGCACCCTGCATGGTGTTTCAGCACGGCTCCAGCGGCCGCGTGAACATCATCTACCGCCGCGCCGACGGCAATATCGGCTGGGTCGATCCGCCGGCGGTGAAGCCGTAGTCCCGCGGATGCGTTCCAGGGATCTTCCGGCGGCGCGAAAACTGGTTCCCGATCAGGCGGTTGGCCGACCGGTTGCGACGTCACGCCACGGCAATGAATAGATGCGATCAAGCGGTTGGGGCGCTGGCGCCTTCAGGCCGCCACGCTCCGGCGATCTTTAAGGATAGGCTGCGGGAACACGCTTGCGGGTGTTGGCACGGCCGTTGCGTTGGGGTAGAAGCCCCACCCATCGGACACGGGTTAAGCCCGCCTGCCGCCTCAGCTTCTTGACGCCGGTCTGTCCCGACCTATTTCGCACCCTGACGGTTCAATCACCTCGGAACGCCCTATGCCGATTACCGATCTGGTCGCACCCGAGGCGATCGTGCCGGCTTTGAAGGTCATCAGTAAGAAGCAGGCCCTGCAGGAGCTGGCAGCGCGCGCGGCTGCGCTGACCGGGCAGAACGAGCGCAACGTGTTCGAAGTCCTGCTGCAGCGGGAGAAGCTCGGAACCACGGCCGTCGGCTACGGCGTCGCGATTCCCCACGGCAAGCTGCCGAAGCTGGAGAAGCTGTTCGGCCTGTTCGCCCGGCTGGAGCGGCCGATCGATTTCGAAGCCATGGACGGCCAGCCGGTCGATCTCGTGTTCCTGCTGCTGGCGCCGGAAGGCGCCGGTGCCGACCATCTGAAGGCCCTGGCGCGGATCGCCCGCCTGCTCCGCGACCAGGATGTCGCCAAGAAGCTCCGTGCCTCGCGCGACGCCCAGGCGATCTATTCGGTGCTGGCGCTGCCGCCCGCTTCCGCGGCCTGACGTCGTATCGCGCCGCCCTGCAACGACCGAGAAAGCCTGCTGACGAGCCTCCGCGCGGCCCCGAACCCGTTCGTCCGCGCGGGCGTGTGCAATGGCGTCGGCTCGTAGCCGAACTCGACGACGAGCTCCTGGAATGCCTCGCTGCGGAGCAGGTCGAAATGATGCGGCATCATTCGCTCCTTGTAGATGCCGACCTTCCGGCCGCGTCCCGACGACGTCAGGCCGCGGCCGAGCACATCGAGCTCCGCGGCCGTCTTGCGCGGAAGTCCCAGGTAGTCGCAGATGCGGTTAAGGACAGGAAACGACGACCGCGCCACATCGTCGATCGCGAGCTCTGAATAGAGCTCTTCGAACTTCACGGTCAGGCAGGCTGGCGAGTCCAGCCAGCTCATGAACTTCTTGATGCCCGATCGGGGCAAAGAGAGGAGGGTCGATGTGATTCGGGAGGCGTCATCGGGGTGAGCGGCCGATCCGGCCGACCGCAGATAGGCGTTCCACTTCCGCATCTTCGGGTAGGCCGCCGAGTGGTAGACGAAGTCGACCCAGCTCACGACGATGTCGCGGGGGTCGCGGACGATGAACAGCATCTTGTGTTCCGGTCTGCCCAGGAGATATTGCTCGAGATAGGGACAATACTCGGTGTGCGAGGCGCAGGAGTAGCCGGAGCGCAGGGCCGACGCCCAGAGCGGGGCCGGAAGCGCGCGTCCGTAGTCGAGCGAACCGTCGGGATTCAGCTTGCTGATCGATGACGTGTAGGTGTGATAGCCGACATCGACATGACCGCCCAGCGCTCTGACGAGTTCGACCAGCAGGTACGTCCCCGCTTTCGGCACGCTGTTGCAGATGACGTAGTAAGGGCTCGGCCCCGGCGGAGGACTGTCAAGAAAGACGTGCCGGTTGGGTAGGGTCCCGAGTGCAAGTTCTCGAAAGACGCCTGCATCAAGCCGTGATCCATGCATTTGCCATCCCTACACATGCTCGTCACACAGCGGACTAGCGCGTGCCGCAACAGGGACAACTTAAGGATTGGACACCTTCGCCTTAAACCGGGTCGGATTGTATCTGGTTGTCAAATCGACCGTTCCGGACATCGACGGAAACAAATTTCTCAAAAGCACTTCGGCAGCCGCTTCGTCCTTGCCCGGCTATCGCAATGATCTCGCCATGTAGCGCACCGTCTTGGCGCCGCCATGGATGCTGGCCGCCGCCAGCGGCGCGAAGCCGAGCGCAGCATGGAACGCGTCCGACTGCGGATTGGGCGGATCCAGATTGACCTCGCAGACGATGCGGTCGTGGTCCGCCGCGGTCGCCTCCCGAATCAGCTCCTCATAGAGCTGCCGCGCCAGGCCCCGGCCGCGAGCGGCCGGCGCCACCACGATGCGGTCGACATAGATGAACCGATCGTAGCGCGCGCGAAACCAGCGGTGATTGGGATTATCGTAGACGGCGGCGTGGTCCAGCGCGATCATCAGCGCATCGGCCCCGCCAATCCGCCAAGCCCGCCATGCCTGATCGAGCAGCTGCATGAGCGTTTCGGGCGTGAGCCACGACAGCTCGGAGGCATGCGCGTTGTTGAGCGCGAGCAGTGCGCCCGCGAGCGCAGGATCTGCGCGCAAACCGGCCGCGCTCATGGGTGTTGTCAGCAACGTCATGCGCGGCGATCGCTCCAAGCAGCCCAGCAGAAAAAAGGGCCGTCCCCGTTTCCGGGGACCGCCCTCGTGTCGGTCCGTGAACCGCATGCTCCTCACGAGCATCTCGTCTCACGAGAAGCGGTCGCTGCAAGCGCTGCGGCTCGGCCTTTGCGTCAGTGGACGCTCACGGCCTGGAGTTCGTGGCTCCACGCATTCGCAATCGCTGCTTCGCGGCTGTCGGTAAGCATGATCGGCGTGCCGTCGGCGGCATGCAAGGCGAACAGCTTCAGTCCCGGCGCGATGTGCGGCGCCTGCGGAAACAGTCCCGGTACATCTTCGGAGCGGATCTGCTTCACATAAGCGATGTGGCCCTCGCCCAGGGTCGCCAGTGACTCCAGGGAGACGGGGGATTCCGACGCGACATTACCTTCAGTCATGGTCTCGACTCCTTCTGAGACTCAAGCGGTCGAGTCCGCTACTCGTTCCATCAAACCATTATTCGTGTTCATTGATAGCGATTGTCTTAACGATCCGCTCAGGCTCGGGCCTGGCCAGATCGACCGACAACAACCCGTTCTTCAGGTCCGCACCGAGCACATGCATTCCCTCCGCCAGCACGAAGGTGCGCTGGAAGTGGCGCGCGGCGATGCCGCGATGAATGTATTGCCTGGTCTTGTCGTCCTGCTGCCGGCCGCGGATGACGAGCTGGTTTTCCTCAATGGTGACATCGAGTTGGTCGCGGGTAAAACCCGCCACCGCCAGCGTGATCCGCAGACGCTCGGGCTGGCCATTGGTGCGCTCGAACCGCTCGATATTGTAGGGCGGATAACCGTCGGCACCTTTGACGACGCGGTCGAGCACGCGCTCGATCTCGTCGAAGCCCAGCAGGAACGGACTGGAGAGCGAAGGAACACGAGACATGGTTTACAAAGTCCTCTCGAAGCGACTTTGATGTATCAGGGCCCTGACGGCACCCCTTGAGCAGCAATATGGGCACGATCCGGGGTGCGTTCAAGCACCCCGAATGCGCCGGAACGGCCAGCCTGTGGAAGGGTTTAAACGGACAGCCGCTGCCGGCCGTCGGCCGAGAACAGATGCAGCTTGGCCCGCGGCGCCACGGCGCGAATCCGCGCGCCGATCTCCGGCGCGGCGGTGCCCGGCAGCCGCACGATGATGTCGTTGGCGGTCGCGGTGAGCCGGTCATCGCTGCCCATATCCTGGCGCGCGCCATAGACATAGGTCTCGGCGCCGACATGCTCGATCGCCTCGACGCGGAGGTCGAGCCCGACCCCGCCCGCCGGAACGGTGTCGCCGAGCTGGAAATCCTCAGGCCGGATGCCGAGCTGGCCCGCCTCTGCGGGAACCGCGTCGGCGCCATGCAACTGGGCGCGCACGCCATCGGTCGGCATCAGGTTCATCGGCGGTGCGCCGATGAAGGACGCGACGAAGGTGGTCGCGGGCTTCTGATAGATGTCGAGCGGATTGCCGATCTGCTCGACCTTGCCGCCGTTCATCACCACCAGGATGTCGGCGAGCGTCATGGCCTCGAGCTGGTCGTGGGTGACGTAGATCGCGGTGGTGTTGAGCCGGCGCTGCAATTTGCGGATCTCGACCCGCATCGCGATGCGCAGCTTGGCGTCGAGGTTGGACAGCGGCTCGTCGAACAGGAACACCTTGGGTTGGCGCACGATGGCGCGGCCCATCGCCACGCGCTGACGCTGGCCCCCGGACAGCTGCCGCGGCTTCCGCTCGAGCATGGAGCCGAGCTCGAGAATGCGCGCGGCGTCCTCGACGCGCGTCCTGATCTCCTTCTCCGCCATGCCGCGATTGCGCAGGCCGTAGGCCATGTTGTTATAGACGGTCATGTGCGGATAGAGCGCATAGTTCTGGAACACCATCGCGATGTCGCGATCGGCAGGCTCGATGGCATTGACGATGCGGCCGCCGATGTCGATCTCGCCCGACGTGATCGTCTCGAGCCCCGCGACCATCCGCAGCAGGGTGGATTTGCCGCAGCCCGACGGCCCGACCAGCACGCAGAACTGACCATCGCCGACATCGACATCGACGCCTTTGATGGCTTCGAAGCCGCCGGGATAGACCTTGCGGACGTTGCGGAGTGTGACGTTGGCCATGGGTTACCTAGCGAATAGCGAATGGGGAGTGGCGAACAGGGAAGGGGACGAAGCGAGCCGTTGCGCGAACATCCCTGTTCGCCACTCGCCATTCGCTATTCGCCCCCTCGTCACTTTTCCGTCTCCACCAGCCCCTTGACGAACAGGCGCTGCATGACGACGACGACGAACACCGGCGGCAGCATCGCGAGCACGGCGGTCGCCATGACGACCGGCCACTCCGTCAGCGCGTCGGTCGTCGTGATCATCTTGCGGATGCCGATCTGGATGGTCTGCATGTCGTCGCGCGTGGTGATCAGCAGCGGCCAGAGATATTGATTCCAGCCGAGGATGAACAGGATCACGAACAGCGCCGCCATGTTGGTGCGCGACAGCGGCAGCAGGGTGTCCCAGAAGAAGCGGAGCGGCCCGGCGCCGTCGATGCGGGACGCCTCCAGCAGCTCGTCCGGCACGGTCATGAAGAACTGGCGGAACAGCAGCGTGGCGGTGGCCGAGGCGATCAGGGGCAGCGCCAGCCCCGCATAGCTGTCGAGCATGTGCAGGTCGGCGACGATCTTGTAGGTCGGATAGATGCGCACCTCGACCGGCAGCATGAGGGTGATGAAGATGAGCCAGAAGATCGGCATGCGGAACGGGAAGCGGAAGTAGACGACCGCATAGGCCGAGATGATCGAGATCGCGATCTTGCCGACGGCGATCAGCAGCGCCATGACCAGCGAGTTCAGCAGCATGGTCGCCACCGGCTCGCGGGTCGAGCCGCTCGTGCCGACGAAGATGGTCTGATAGTAGGTCGACAGGAAGTGCCCGCCCGGCAGCAGCGACATCTGCCCGTTGGCGATGACCGCATTGTCCTGCGTCGAGGCGACGAACGCGAGATACACCGGGAACGCCACGATCGCGATTCCGATCCACAGGATGGCGTGCGCGACGTAGCGTCGAATGCCTTCTTGCTCGACCATCAGTAGGTCACCTTGCGCTCGACGAAGCGGAACTGGATCGCCGTCAGCACGATGACGATGACCATCAGAACGACGGACTGTGCGGCCGACGAGCCGAGATTGCCGCCGAGCAGGCCGTCCGTGTAGACCTTGTAGACCAGCGTCTCGGTGGACTTGCCCGGGCCGCCACGGGTCATCGTGTCGATGATGCCGAACGTCTCGAAGAAGGCGTAGACGATGTTGATGACCAGCAGGAAAAAGATGGTCGGCGACAGCAGCGGGAAGGTCACGGTCCAGAACCGCCGCATCGGCCGCGCGCCGTCGATCGCGGCGGCCTCGAGCACGCTGCGGGGGATGCTCTGCAGCCCGGCGAGGAAAAACAGGAAGTTGTAGGAGATCTGCTTCCAGGCGGCCGCGAGGATGATCTGCAGCGCCGCCTGGTCGCCGTCGAGCAGCGGATTCCAGTCGATGCCCATCGCGCGCAGATAGCGCGAGATCACGCCGAGCGACGGATGCAGCATGAAGATCCAGAGCACGCCCACCACCGGCGGCGCGACGGCATAGGGCCAGATCAGCAGCGTCCGGTACAGCGTGACGCCGCGCAGCGGCTTGTCCGCCATGACCGCGAGCAGCAGCGCGACCGAGAGCGACGAGAGCGCGATGGCGAAGGAGAAGCCGAATGTGCGGAGAATGGCTTGAAAATAGTCCGGCTGACTGAGCAGGTCGGCGTAGTTCTCGAACCAGACGAAGCTCGTGGACAGGCCGAACGCGTCCTGCAGCAGGAACGACTGGATAACGGCCTGGATCGCGGGCCAATAGAAGAAAATCAGCACGATCGCGAGCTGGGGAGCGACCAGCACGAACGGCAGCAGTTTTGATTGGAAGATGGCGTTCTTCTGCATGGTCGGTCGGCGA
The DNA here is from genome assembly GCF_032484535.1 of Bradyrhizobium sp. SZCCHNS3016. Lineage (NCBI taxonomy): Bacteria > Pseudomonadati > Pseudomonadota > Alphaproteobacteria > Hyphomicrobiales > Nitrobacteraceae > Bradyrhizobium > Bradyrhizobium sp. SZCCHNS3016. The sequence continues at coordinate 373,548 of NZ_JAUETE010000004.1, read as the reverse complement.
GCCGGCAGGCCCCGGGTGGCCTGCCGGCTCTTGGCCTCACTTCACGGCCGTCTTTTCGAACTGGCGCAGCATTTGGTTGCCGCGCTCGACCGCGGCGTCCAGCGCCTGCTTGGCGGTCTTCTTGCCGGCCAGAGCCTGCTCGATCTCCTCCGACCAGACGTCACGCAGTTGCACCATGTTGCCAAGACGCAGGCCGCGGGAATTCTCCGTCGGCTCCTTGTTGGTCAATTCGAGCAGCGGCGTCTCCAGGTAGGGCTGATCCTTGTAGAAGCCCTCGGCCTTGGCCTTCGCGTAGGCCGCCTTGGTGATCGGCAGATAGCCCGAGGCCTTGTGGATATAGACCTGACGATCGGTGTCCGAGAGGAAGGTCAGGAACTTCGCCACGCCCTTGTATTCGTCCGCGCTCTTGCCGCCCATCACCCAGAGCGAGGCGCCGCCGATGATCGAGTTCTGCGGTGCGCCCTTGGCGTCGGGATAATAGGGCATCGGCGCAGCGGTGAAGGCGAACTTGGCCTGCGCCTTGACGTTGCCGAAGAACGCCGACGAGGTCAGGTAGATCGGGCATTCGCCCGAGGTGAAGCGGCCCTCGCCGGTGTTGGTGCGGCCGGCATAGTCGTAGGTCTTGTCCTTCTGCAGCTCGACCAGGTTTTCGAGATGCTTCACCTGCAGCGGACCGTTGAACTCCAGCACGGTGTCGAAGCCGTCGAGACCGTTCGCCTTGCTGGCGAGCGGCACGTTGTGCCAGGCGGAGAGCTGCTCGAGATTGACCCAGGTGACCCACGAGCCGGAGAAGCCGCAGGTCGGATGGCCGGCCGCCTTCAGCTTCTTGGCGGTCTCGAACAGCTCGGGCCAGGTCTTCGGGATCTCGGCGTTGACCTTCTTCAGCTCGTCGAGATTGACCCACATGACCGTGGAGGACGAGTTGAAGGGGAACGACAGCATCTCGCCCTTCGAGGTCGAATAGTAGCCGGTGATGGCCGGCAGGTAGCTCTTGGGATCGAACTTCTCGCTGGCGTCCTGCATCAGCTTGTAGACCGGCTTCACGGCGCCGGTGGCGGCCATCATCGTGGCGGTGCCGACCTCGAACACCTGCATGATATGCGGCGCATTGCCGGCGCGGAAGGCGGCAATGCCGGCATTCATCGTATCGGCGTAGTTGCCCTTGTAGGTCGGAACGACCTTGTAGTCGGTCTGCGAGGTGTTGAAATCGTTGGCGAGCTTGACGATGACGTCGTTGTTGGCGCCGGTCATCGCGTGCCACCACTGAATCTCCGTCACCGCATGTGCAGGTGCGGCGGCGCCAAGGACCAGCGTGGCTGCCGCGGCGGCGGCGGTCCAGAATTGTCGAAGTGACATTAAAAAATACCTCCCATGGAACGTCATCGGCGTCGCGGCCGTAGCAGCGCGAGATGACAGTTTTGTGAATGTATAACCGGTTGGATCGTCAGCGGAAAGCGCGTTCGTCGCGGCTTCGCGGCGGAATGCCGCGACTTGCGCGAGACGGCGCGGCGCCGGGGCGATGCCCCAGGCGACGCTAGCGTGGGGAGACGACAGGCTGATGGCGCTTCAGCGCTTGCGCTCGGCGCACACCGTGCCCTGGGACAGCAGGGCCTGGATCTCGTGCTCCGAGTAGCCGAACTCGCTGAGCACCTCCTGCGCATGCTGGCTGAACTTCGGCGGGGTGGAGCGCAGGGTCGGCTTGGTGCGTTCGAGCCGGATCGGCGACGCGACGCCCTTGTACCAGTCCTTTTCGATGACATCGCCGCGGTAGATCGTGTGCGGATTGGTCAGCGCCTGGTCGATCTTCTGCACGGGTCCCGCCGGCAGGCCGGCCGCGAGCAGCCGGTCGCACAGCGGCTCCGCCTCGAATTGGCTGAAGACGGCGGCGAGTTCGCCGCGCAGCGCCTCGCGATTGGCGACGCGATCCTTGTTGCGGGCGAAGCGCGGATCGGTGCCGAGCTCCGGCCGGCCGATTTCCTTGGCGAGCTTGCGGAAGGTGCCGTCATTGCCGACGCCGATGAAGATATCGTCCGTCTTGGTCGGGAAGATCGCGTAGGGAACGAGGTTCGGATGCTCGTTGCCGGTCAGCGACGGCGGCTTGCCGTGCATGAAGTAGTTTGCGGTATGCGGATGCATGATCGCGAGGCCGGTCTCATACAGCGTGACCTCGAGGAACTGGCCGAGCCCAGAGCGCTGCCGCTCCGACAGCGCCATCAGGATGCCGATCGCGGCATAGAGTCCGGTGGTGATGTCGACCAGCGGCACGCCGATCCGCATCGGTCCGCTCTGCGAGGAGCCGGTCGCGGCGATCATGCCGGTCATCGCCTGGATGATCGCGTCATAGCCGGGATTGCCGCCGCGCGGACCGTCGGCGCCGAAGCCGCAGATGCGGCAGTGCACCAGCTTCGGGAATTTCCCGCGCAGCGTGTCGCTGCCGATGCCCCACTTCTCCAAGGTGCCGGGCTTGAAGTTCTCGATCAGCACGTCGGCGGTCTCGAGCATCCGCATCAGCACGACGCGGCCACCCTCGGAAGCGAGATCGAGGCCGATCGAACGCTTGTTGCGGTTGATCCCGACGAAATAGGCGGCGTCCTCGTCGTGGAAGGGAGGGCCCCAGTCGCGGACCTCGTCGCCGGCCGGCGGTTCGACCTTGATCACGTCGGCGCCGTGATCGGCCAGGATCTGTGTGCAGTAGGGCCCGCCGAGCACGCGCGTCAGATCGATCACGCGCAGTCCGGCCATGGCGCCGGGAGCAAATTGGGGTGTCATCGGATGTCGCGAGGTTGGTTTCAGCTCGCGGCCATTAAGCATTGCTGCGGCGCTGGTGCAAACGCGGCTCGCCGAATGGCGCCGTCGCGAAAACGCGAGGCCTGCCCTGCGGCGGGCGCGGGAAAACGCTGCCGCAGGGCGGAATTCAGCCTCAGACGACGGTCAGCTTGACGTCGACATTTCCGCGCGTGGCGTTGGAATAGGGGCACACCTCGTGCGCCTTGGCGACCAGAGCCTCGGCGTCGGCCTTGGCGAGGCCGGGCAGCGACACCGCGAGCTCGACGGTGATGCCGAAGCCGCCTTCTGAACGCGGGCCGATGCCGACGGTCGAGGTCACCGACGTGTCGGCGGGAACCTTCGGGCCGCCCTGCGAGCCGACAAACTTCATCGCGCCGATGAAGCAGGCCGCATAGCCGGCCGCGAACAACTGCTCCGGATTGTTGCCGGCGCCGCCGCCGCCGCCGAGCTCCTTCGGGGTGGAGAGCTTGACCTTGAGCGAGCCGTCGAGGGTCGCGGCTTCGCCGTCGCGGCCGCCGGTCGCCTTGGCGCTGGTCTTGTAGAGCACGTTCACGGACATGGGGTGTCTCCCGGTTGGATGGACGAATTCAGTGGGACCATATTGCACACAATTAGATTGTGTACAATATAATTGTTCGGTAGAAAATTCGTGATCGGGGCGCCGGGCCCGTTGTCGACCCGAGGCGTGCGGGCTCAAGATGCCGATAGGATCGACCTGTGGTGACCTCGATGCGAAAGAAGTCCGCGGCAGACCTGCCGCTCCAGCTCGGCAACCAGCTCTGCTTCGCCGTCTATTCGACCGCCCATGCCTTCAACCGGGTCTACAAGCCTTTGCTCGACCGTCTCGGCCTCACCTATCCGCAATATCTGGTGATGCTGGTGCTGTGGGAGCGCGACGGCCTGTCGGTGAAGGAGATCGGCGAGCGGCTATTCCTGGATTCCGGCACGCTGACGCCGCTGCTGAAGCGGATGGAGGCGCTGCATTTCATCAGGCGGACACGATCGGCCGAGGACGAGCGTCAGGTGATCGTCACCCTCACCGCCCAGGGCGCGGGACTACGCGACAAGGCAAGGTCGATCGTGCCGCCCGCGATCCTGGATGCGACGGGCTGCTCGATCGCTGAGCTGGCCGACCTGCACGGCAAGCTGGTGCGCCTGCGGGAGCATCTCAATGCGGTTGTGGAGGGGTGAGGAGCGGCCAGACTGGACCGGGCAGGCGCTTCTTTGAGAATGCCCGCCCAGAATGCGATTTCAGGTAGGTCTCGAACGCCAACGCGCGATGCTTGTCCGGAAAGGCGCAATACCAGACCAGCATCCACGGCATAAACTTGGATGTGTGAACTGAGCCGCCAGCGTTGTGATCCTTCAGGCGCTGTCTGATGTCCGCTGTCGCGCCGACATATTCCTGCTCGGGGAAGCGAGGCTGCGGATGATGTAGACGTATCACATGCGAAGGCACTCGCCGCGAAGGACTGCGGGCAGCATTCTGCAATCGGGAAGGGAGTTTGTCATCCCGGCTGCCTGCGTACGAAATCAAGTCGTAAACCGTAGGCAGGCGTGACTCGAGAAAACACCAGCTGGATAAGATGAGGGGCCTCTCAAAGCCCGGCTTCGCCAAGGGGCTTCGCCGGGCACCACGCTTCGCCCTTCGGGCTCCGTCGTGGCTGCGCCACGCGTAGCCCGAAGGGCGAAGCGTGGTGGAGCCAGGCGGGATCGAACCGCCGACCTCTTGCATGCCATGCAAGCGCTCTCCCAGCTGAGCTATGGCCCCTGAACCGAACCGGCGGTCTGGGTGACCGCCGGGGAGCACCGTGAACCACAGTTCGCGGCTGATCTCAAGTGTCTTCGACGATTATTCTTCGTCGCCGCCGACATCGCCGATGATGTCGGTCACGTCCTCGTCGCCTTCTTCCTCGTCGGCGATGAAGGTGGAATCATCATCCTCGTCGTCGTCGAGGGTCTCGTCGATCTCGATGTCGTCCTCGGTCTCAGGCACGACGGCCTTGACCTTGCCGGTGTTCTCCTCGGCATCGGCCTCCTCGAGCGACACCAACTCCTCGGCCTCGGCGGGCTCGACCACGTCGGCCGCCGCAGCGGCACGCGCAGCCTCGCCGCGCATCGCGCGGGTCGGAGCCACGGGCGCGATCGGCACGACCTCGCCGGTGTAGGGCGAAATCACCGGGTTCTTGTTGAGGTCATAGAACTTTTTGCCCGTGGTCGGGCAAATGCGTTTGGTTCCGAGCTCGGATTTGGCCACGTGCAGGCGTCCTGGCAATGTCTGAAAAGCGGTGTCTCACTTGGCTAGTTGCCGCGCCGCTGTCAATAGCGCTGTCAACGGGAAAATCACCGCTCGTGACGGAGGGCGGGGGCTGTGATACCTGCCGCGTCCGAAACACGAGGATCCTGCCGTGAGCACGTCAATCGCCCCGACTCCCCTGGAATCACGGGCCTCCGGGCCCCTCTCGGGCACGATTCGCGTGCCCGGCGACAAGTCGATCTCGCACCGGGCGCTGATCTTGGGGGCGTTGTCGGTCGGCGAGACCCGAATTTCCGGCCTGCTCGAGGGCGAAGACGTCCTCAACACCGCCCAATCGATGCGGGCCCTGGGTGCGAAGGTTAGACGCACCGGCGACTTCGCGTGGACCGTCCGTGGCGTGGGGGTCGGCGGCTTCGCCCAGCCGAGCGCGCCGCTCGATTTCGGCAACTCCGGCACCGGCTGCCGGCTGGTGATGGGCGCCGTCGCCGGCTGCCCGATCTCGGCCGTTTTCGACGGTGATGCCTCGCTGCGCAGCCGCCCGATGCGGCGCATCCTCGACCCGCTGGTGCTGATGGGCGCCAAGGTCACCGCCATCGCCGAGGGCGGCAAGCTGCCGTTGACCCTGCAGGGGGCCAGCAACCCGGTCCCGATCGAATACCGCACCCCCGTCGCCTCGGCCCAGATCAAGTCGGCCGTGCTGCTGGCCGGCCTCGCCGCGCCCGGCGTCACCACGGTGATCGAGCAGGAGGCGAGCCGCGACCATACCGAGCTGATGCTGAAGCATTTCGGTGCCGAGATCGTGACCACGCCGGAAGGCACCCACGGCCGCCGCATCGCGCTGACTGGCCAGCCGGAGCTAACAGGCGCGCCGGTAATCGTGCCGGCTGATCCGTCGTCGGCTGCGTTCCCGCTGGTCGCTGCGCTGATCGTCGACGGCTCGGATCTGGTGCTGTCGGACGTGATGACCAATCCGCTGCGGACCGGCCTGTTCACGACCTTGCGCGAGATGGGGGCCTCGATCGAGGAGGACGACGTCCGCGGCGATGCCGGCGAGCCGATGGCGCGCCTGCGCGTGCGCGCCTCCAAGCTGCGCGGCGTCGTGGTGCCGCCGGAGCGGGCGCCGTCGATGATCGACGAATATCTCGTGCTGGCGGTCGCCGCCGCCTACGCCGAGGGAACCACGGTCATGCGCGGTCTGCACGAGCTGCGCGTCAAGGAATCCGACCGGCTGGAGGCCACCGCGGCCATGCTGCGTGTCAACGGCGTCAAGGTCGAGATCACCGGCGACGATCTGATCGTCCAGGGCAGGGGCCATGTGCCGGGCGGCGGGCTGGTTGCGACCCACATGGACCACCGCATCGCGATGTCCGCGCTGGTCATGGGGCTGGCCTCCGACAAGCCGGTCACCGTCGACGACACCGCCTTCATCGCCACCAGCTTCCCCGATTTCATTCCGCTGATGTGCAAGGCGGGCGCGGATTTCGCATGATCATCGCCATCGACGGCCCGGCTGCCTCGGGCAAGGGCACCATGGCCAAGCGTCTCGCGGCGCATTACGGCCTCAGGCACCTGGATACGGGCGTGATTTACCGGGCCGTCGCGCATGCGCTACTGACCGCCGGCACCGACCTCAAGGATGAGACCCGGGCGGCGGACGTCGCCATGACCCTGGATCCCTCGACCTTCGACAACCCGGCGCTCAGGTCGCACGAGGTCGGGTCCGCGGCCTCCGTGGTCTCGGCGTTGCCGAAAGTGCGCGAGGCGCTGGTGGCTTTCCAGCGTCAGTTCGCGAGCCAGCCGCCCGGCGCCGTGCTCGACGGCCGCGACATCGGAACCGTGATCTGCCCGGACGCCGAGGTGAAGATCTACGTCGTCGCCGATCCCCGCATCCGGGCGCATCGTCGCACCCTCGAGGCGCTTTCGCGTGGGGAACCGGCCGACGAGGCGGCCATTCTGGCCGACATCCTGGCGCGCGACGAGCGTGACCAGAACCGGGCCGTTGCGCCTTTGAAACAAGCCCCGGATGCTGTCTTGCTTGACAACTCCCATTTGGATATAGAAGGCGGCGTCCGGGCCGCCATCGATATCGTCGAGGCCGTTCGAGCGGGCCGTCAGCGGGTTTGATTTCCGCCGGCGTCATTGGAGGAATGCCCGCTCCCGCCCTTGACCGTCGATAGCTCGATTGCGGTTCAATCGAGTCCGATCATCCGGACGCACTTCATACGTATCGCATGTGCAGGCACTGCCGGCCCGCGTCGTTTGCGCTTATCGCGCATCGCGCGGACGTCTGGGGATTTGTGGACCTCCAGGCACTGTCCATTCGATGCGCCGATCAACCCAAGCTGGCGAGAATGTCCGCATCTGGAGAACAAATGGCTTCGAGTACCTCTGCTTCTTCCTACAATCCCAGCCGCGATGATTTCGCCGCGATGCTGGACGAGTCCTTCACCAAGGGCAACCTGCAGGAAAGCTCCGTCGTCAAGGGCAAGGTTGTTGCGATCGAGAAGGACATGGCCGTCATCGACGTCGGCCTGAAGACCGAAGGCCGCGTGGCGCTGCGCGAATTCGCCGGGCCCGGCCGTGACAGTGAATTGAAGGTCGGCGACGAGGTCGAGGTGTTCCTCGACCGCATCGAGAACGCGCTCGGCGAAGCGGTGCTGTCGCGCGACAAGGCCCGCCGCGAAGAGAGCTGGGGCAAGCTCGAGAAGGCGTTCCAGAACAACGAAAAGGTCAACGGCGTCATCTTCAACCAGGTCAAGGGCGGCTTCACCGTCGACCTGGACGGCGCCGTGGCCTTCCTGCCGCGCTCGCAGGTCGACATCCGTCCGATCCGCGATGTCGCGCCGCTGATGAACAACTCGCAGCCGTTCCAGATCCTCAAGATGGACCGCCGCCGCGGCAACATCGTCGTGTCGCGCCGCACCGTGCTGGAAGAGACCCGCGCCGAGCAGCGCCAGGAGCTGGTGCAGAACCTCGAAGAGGGTCAGGTCATCGACGGCGTCGTCAAGAACATCACCGATTACGGTGCGTTCGTTGACCTCGGCGGCATCGACGGCCTGCTGCACGTCACCGACATCGCGTGGCGCCGCGTCAACCATCCGACCGAGGTGCTCAGCATCGGTCAGACGGTGAAGGTCAAGATCATCAAGATCAACCACGAGACGCACCGCATCTCGCTGGGCATGAAGCAGCTGCTCGACGATCCGTGGCAGGGCATCGAGGCGAAGTATCCGCTGCAGGCCCGCTTCCACGGCCGCGTCACCAACATCACCGACTACGGTGCGTTCGTCGAGCTCGAGCCGGGTATCGAAGGCCTGATCCACGTCTCCGAGATGTCGTGGACCAAGAAGAACATGCACCCCGGCAAGATCGTGTCGACCTCGCAGGAGGTCGAAGTGCAGGTGCTCGAGGTGGACAGCGTCAAGCGCCGCATCTCGCTCGGTCTCAAGCAGACGATGCGCAATCCGTGGGAGGTCTTCGTCGAGAAGCATCCGACGGGCTCGACCGTCGAGGGCGAGGTCAAGAACAAGACCGAGTTCGGTCTGTTCCTGGGTCTCGAAGGCGACGTCGACGGCATGGTCCATCTGTCGGATCTCGACTGGAAGCAACCCGGCGAGCAGGTCATCGACAACTACAAGAAGGGCGACATGGTCAAGGCCGTGGTGCTCGACGTCGACGTGGAGAAGGAGCGCATCTCGCTCGGCATCAAGCAGCTCGAAGGCGATCCCTTCGCCGAGCCGGGCGATGTCAAGAAGGGTGCGGTCGTCACCTGCGAAGTGCTCGACGTCAAGGACGGCGGCATCGACGTCAAGATCACCGGTACCGACTTCACCACCTTCATCAAGCGCTCCGAGCTGGCGCGCGATCGCAACGACCAGCGCACCGAGCGGTTCGCCGTCGGTGAGAAGGTCGATGCCCGCGTGATCCAGTTCGACAAGAAGGCCCGCAAGGTGCAGGTGTCGATCAAGGCGTTGGAAGTCGCGGAAGAGAAGGAAGCCATCGCGCAGTACGGCTCGTCCGATTCGGGCGCCACGCTGGGCGACATCCTGGGCACCGCGCTCAAGAACCGCGACTCGAAGTAAGCCTTCGGTTCGCGTGATCAGATCAAAGCCCCGGCGAAAGCCGGGGCTTTTTTTGTTCCAGCGAAGCAGAGATACGCGCTCTGTTCCGGGCGGATCGGCCATCCGGCCGCTTCGCCGCAAGCCTTCCTTTCTTCAAATTGCGCCGCGATTGATGTAATCGGATAACGAGATATTCAGGCTGCGGATGCAAAACGCGCCGAGACTTCCAGGAGCTGTCCATGTCGCTTGATTCGGATGTGATCGTCGATCGCCGCAGGCTGCGCCGCAAGCTGACGTTCTGGCGCGTCGTCGCGGTGCTGATTGCGATTGCGGCTCTTTCCGCCATCGGTCTGGCGATGTCACCGCGCGGCCGCACCGCGCTCTCGACCTCTGGCTCGATCGCCCGCGTCAATATCGAGGGACTGATCCGCAGCGACCATGAGCGCGTCGCGGCGCTGGAGCGGCTGGAGAACTCCTCGGCGGAAGCCGTCATCGTTCACATCAATTCGCCGGGCGGCACCACCGCCGGCTCCGAGCAGCTCTACGACTCGCTGGTGCGGCTGAAGGCGAAGAAGCCGCTGGTCGTCGTCGTGGAAGGCCTGGCGGCTTCCGGCGGCTATATCGGCGCGATCGCTGCCGATCACATCGTCGCGCAGCAGAGCTCGCTGGTCGGCTCGATCGGCGTGCTGTTCCAGTATCCGAATGTCGGCGAGCTGTTGAAGACGGTCGGCGTGAAGATCGAGGAGGTCAAATCCTCGCCGCTGAAGGCCGCCCCCAACGGCTACGAGCCGACCAGCCCGGAAGCGCGCGCGGCGCTCGACGCCCTGGTCAAGGATTCGTACGCCTGGTTCCGCGGACTGGTGAAGGACCGCCGTGCCATGAACGATGAGCAGTTGGAGAAGGTGGCCGACGGCCGCGTCTTCACCGGCAGGCAGGCGATCGAGCTGAAGCTGATCGACGAGCTCGGCGACGAGAAGACCGCGGTCGCTTGGCTCGTCGCCAACAAGAACGTCAAGAAGGACCTTCCGGTGCGCGACTACAAGCTCACGCCGCGGTTCGGCGATCTGACCTTCCTGCGAACGGCGACCTCGATCGCGCTCGATGCCGTCGGCCTCTCCGGGATCGCCCGCCAGATCGAGCGCACCGGCGTGGTCCAGGCGGTGGATCGGATTGGTCTCGACGGCATGCTCGCGCTCTGGACGCCCGCGCCGGGCAATTGAACCCGCCAAGACCATCCCCAGGGCGATCTTCCCGTTTCGCGTGTGCCATGGCGAGGCCCCGTACCGGGCCTCGCAACGCGATTCACGGCCGCGATGAATGATTTAGCGTCTTGACAGTCCAGCATATTTTCACGGAAATGGGACCTGTCTCCCCGGGTACATTTTCTCGATGATCAAATCCGAGCTTGTTCAGCGTATCGCCGAGCACAACCCGCATCTCTACCAGCGGGATGTCGAGAACATCGTCAATGCGATCCTCGATGAGATCGTCGCGGCGCTCGCCCGCGGTGACCGCGTCGAGCTGCGCGGCTTCGGCGCCTTCTCGGTCAAGCATCGGCCGGCCCGCGCCGGGCGCAACCCACGGACCGGAGCTCACGTCCCGGTGGACCAGAAAAGCGTCCCGTTCTTCAAGACGGGCAAGGAAATGCGCGAGCGGCTTAACCGGGACAATCCCGCCGGCGCCGCGGCTGACGACGCCGACGATTGAAGCATCTCGCGCCGGCCGTGCTAATCGTCTGCGGCTGATTTCGAGGTGAATCCGGCCTGACTGACACGAGCGAGCGCATGCGAAAATTCTTCACTGTCGTGGTCGTCCTTCCGCTGCTGGTACTGTTCGTCATCTTCGCGGTCGCCAATCGGCATTTCGTTACCGTATCGTTTGATCCCTTCAACGCGACTGATCCGGCGCTTGCGGCGTCGGTCCCGCTGTTCGCCTTGATCATCGCCGTCGCGATCCTGGGCGTGATCGCGGGTGGCTGTGCCACCTGGATCGGCCAGCGCCGCTGGCGCCGGGCCGCGCGCCGCCATCAGGCCGATGCCGAAGCGGCCCGCGCGCAGGTGGCGCAGCTCAGCGCCGCGGCGCGTGCAAATCAGGGGCCGGCACAATCCCTGGTTCCGGCGGCGCCGGCGCGCCTTTTCGCCCCTTATGGGCGAGACAAGCAGGGCGCCGCGTTGTAGAAGGCGCCAAAGCTCGGCGGCCTTCGAAGCCGCGGGCTTCTGGTGATCCTTTCCGCCCGGACGTGCGTTGTTCATCGATGTCCCTGATCGTCAAAATCTGCGGCCTGACCACGCCCGACACCCTCGCTGCGGCGCTCGACGCGGGCGCCGACATGGTGGGCTTCGTGTTCTTTCCGCCGTCCCCACGCCATGTCGGTCTGACGGCCGCGCGTGAGCTGGGTCGTGACGTCAGGGGCCGCGCGTTCAAGGTGGCGCTGACCGTCGATGCCGACGACGCGACTGTCGAGAACATCGTCGAGACCCTGCACCCCGATCTCCTGCAGCTGCACGGACGTGAAAGCGTCGCGCGCATCCGTGACCTCAAGCAGCGCTTCGGCCTGCCCGTCATGAAGGCCATCCCGGTCGCGACCGCCGCCGATCTCGCGCCGCTGGCGGGCTATGCCGATGTGTGCGATCGCATCCTGTTCGATGCGCGGGCGCCCAAGGATGCGACCCGCCCCGGCGGCCTCGGTGCCACCTTCGATTGGCGTCTGCTACAGGGCCTGAAGCTCGATCGCCCGTTCATGGTCTCTGGCGGCCTGAGCGTCGACAACGTCGCCGAGGCTGTGCGGATCACCCGCGCGGGCGGCGTCGACGTGTCATCGGGCGTCGAGCGGGCGCCGGGTGTGAAGGATTGCGACATGATCCGGGATTTCATTCGCGCGGCGCGGGCCGCTGAAGAGTTGAGCGTTCAATGACGACAGCCATTCCCAATTCCTACCGCAGCGGTCCGGACGACCGCGGTCACTTCGGCATCTTCGGCGGCCGCTTCGTCGCCGAAACCCTGATGCCGCTGATCCTCGATCTGGAAAAGGCCTATGCGGAGGCCAAGGCCGATCCCGCGTTTCATGCCGAGATGAACGGCTATCTGAAGAACTACGTGGGCCGGCCCTCGCCGCTGTACTACGCAGAGCGCCTGACCGAGCATCTCGGCGGCGCCAAGATCTACTTCAAGCGCGAGGAGCTCAATCACACCGGCTCGCACAAGGTCAACAACGTGCTCGGCCAGATCATGGTCGCGCGCCGCATGGGCAAGAAGCGCATCATCGCCGAGACCGGCGCCGGCCAGCACGGCGTGGCGACGGCGACGCTGTGCGCGCGCTTCGGTCTCGATTGCGTCGTCTACATGGGCGCGGTCGACGTCGAGCGGCAGCAGCCCAACGTGATCCGCATGGAGATGCTCGGCGCCAAAGTGGTGCCGGTGCAGTCCGGTGCGAAGACCCTGAAGGACGCGATGAACGAGGCGCTGCGTGACTGGGTCACCAACGTCCACGACACGTTTTATTGCATCGGTACCGTCGCCGGCCCGCACCCCTATCCGATGATGGTGCGCGATTTCCAGTCGGTGATCGGCAACGAGACGCGCACGCAGATGCAGGAGGCCGAGGGCCGGCTGCCGGACTCGCTGATTGCCTGCATCGGCGGCGGCTCCAATGCGATGGGCCTGTTCCATCCGTTCCTCGATGATCCCTCGGTCGAGATCTATGGCGTCGAAGCGGCGGGCCACGGCCTGACGCATCTGCACGCCGCCTCGATCGCCGGCGGCCGCCCCGGTGTGCTGCACGGCAACCGCACCTATCTGCTGATGGACGAGGACGGGCAGATCGAGGAGGCGCATTCGATCTCGGCCGGTCTCGACTACCCCGGCATCGGCCCAGAGCATTCCTGGCTGCACGACGTCGGCCGCGTGAACTATTTGTCGGCGACCGACGAGGAGGCGCTTGCGGCGTTCCAGTTGCTGTCGCGGCTTGAGGGCATCATTCCCGCGCTGGAGCCGGCGCACGCGATCGCCAAGGTCATGGAGCTCGCACCGAAGAGGCCGAAAGACCACTTGATGGTGGTCAACATGTCCGGCCGCGGCGACAAGGACGTGCCGCAGGTCGGCGATATCCTGCGAGGAAGGGCGAAGGCATCGTGACCAGACGGATGGATGCGCGCTTCGCGCAGTTGAAGCAGGAAGGCCGCTCGGCGTTCGTCACCTTCGTCATGGGTGGTGATCCCGATCCCGAGACATCGCTCGCCATCGTCAAGGCGCTGCCGCAGGCGGGCGCCGATATCATCGAGATCGGCATGCCGTTCACCGATCCGATGGCCGATGGTCCGTCGATCCAGGCGGCGGGTCTGCGCGCGCTCAAGGCGGGGATGACCCTGAGGAAGACGCTGCGACTGGTGCGCAGCTTCCGCGAGAGCGATGCTGATACGCCGATCGTGCTGATGGGCTACTACAACCCGATCTACATCTACGGCGTCGACAAGTTCCTCGATGATGCGAAGAGCGCCGGCGTGGACGGCCTGATCATCGTCGACCTGCCGCCGGAGGAAGACAGCGAGCTGTGCATTCCCGCCCTGAAGGCCGGGCTGAATTTCATCCGGCTGGCGACGCCGACGACCGATGACAAGCGGCTGCCGGCCGTGCTCGCGAACACCTCCGGCTTCGTCTACTACGTCTCGATCACCGGCATTACCGGCGCGGCGGCGGCGGATTCGTCCGCTGTTGGAGCCGCCGTGGCCCGGATCAAGCGGCATACGGCGCTGCCTGTCTGCGTCGGCTTCGGCATCCGGACACCGGAGACCGCCCGCGCCATCGCCGCCAATGCCGACGGCGCTGTGGTCGGCACCGCCCTGGTCGACGCGCTCCGCGCCAGCCTAGATGCCGAGGGACGCGCGACCGCCAAGACCGTGAGCGCCGTCGCCGATCTGGCCGCTGCGCTGGCAAGGGGCGTGCACGGGGCGCAACAGGCCGCGGAATAGGCCGTCAACCACTATTCGACCGGGCGTCGCGGCCGTCTTGCCGTGACCCCGCCGTCCCGCCATATATCCGGGCGACCGCAACACGGAGCGACACATGAACTGGCTTACCAACGTGGTCCGGCCGAAGATCCGCAACATCCTGCGCCGCGAGACGCCGGAGAACCTCTGGATCAAGTGCCCGGATTCCGGACAGCTCGTGTTCTACAAGGACGTCGAGGCCAACCAGTTCGTCATTCCCGGCTCCAACTACCACATGCGCATGGGCGCGGTGGCGCGGCTGAAGTCGATGTTCGACAACGAGACCTGGTTCGACGTCGCCCTGCCCGAGGTGACGCCCGATCCGCTGAAATTCCGTGACGAGCGCCGCTATGCCGACCGCATCAAGGATGCCCGGGCGCGGACCGGCATGAACGATGCGGTCAAGGTCGGCTTCGGCAAGCTCGAAGGCATGGGCGTTGTCATCGCCGTGCAGGATTTCGATTTCATGGGCGGCTCGCTCGGCATGGCCGCGGGTGAAGCGATCGTGCGCGGGCTCGAACTCGCGGTCGAGAAGAAGTCGCCGTTCATCGTGTTCGCGGCCTCGGGTGGCGCGCGCATGCAGGAAGGCATCCTGTCCTTGATGCAGATGCCGCGCACGACGGTCGCCGTGCAGATGCTGCGCGAGGCCAAGCTGCCCTACATCGTCGTGCAGACCAATCCGACCACCGGCGGCGTCACCGCGTCCTACGCGATGCTCGGCGACGTCCACATCGCCGAGCCCGGCGCGCTGATCGGGTTCGCCGGCGCCCGCGTCATCGAGCAGACCATCCGCGAGAAGCTGCCCGAGGGCTTCCAGCGCGCTGAATACCTCCTGGACCACGGCATGGTCGACATGGTCGTGCATCGTCATGACCTGCGCCCGACCCTGGCGCGTCTGTGCCGCCTGCTGACCAAGGCGCCGGCTGTCGAACACGCCAAGCCGGCGCCGCAGCTGCCGCCGCCGGCGAAGGCCGTCGAGGCCGCCGATGCGCCGGCGGTCGCGCCGACCGCGTGAACGATCTCGCCAAGTCACCGCCCTCGCTCGACGAGCTGATCGCGCGGCTGTCCGGGCTGCATCCGAGCAAGATTTCGCTCGGGCTCGAACGCATGCACCGGCTGCTCGGCCAGCTCGGTCATCCCGAGCGCAAGCTGCCGCCGGTGATCCACGTCGCCGGCACCAACGGCAAGGGCTCCACTGTCGCCTATCTCCGTGCCATGCTCGAAGCGGCGGGCCTGCGCGTCCACGTCTTCACCTCGCCCTGGCTGGTGCGCATCAACGAGAGCTATCGGCTCGGCAAGGTCGGCGGCGGCGTCCTCGTCGACGACGAGGAGCTGATCTCCGCGCTGCTGGAATGCGAGCGGGTCAATGCCGGCGCGCCGATCACCTTCTTCGAGGTCAAGACCGTCGCGGCGTTCGTGCTGTTCGCGAAGCATCCGGCCGATGTCGTGCTGCTCGAGGTCGGCCTCGGCGGCCGGCTGGATTCCACCAATGTGCTCGAGCAGGTCGCAGCGTCGGTGCTGACCCCGATCGGCATGGACCACATGGAATTTCTCGGCGACACCCGCGCGCTGATCGCGGCCGAGAAGGCCGCCATCATCAAGCGCGGCTGTCCGGTGATCTCGGCCGCGCAGGAGCCCGATGCCATGGCCGTGATCGAGCGTGAGGCCAGGCGCCAGCGCGCGCCGTTGTTTGCCGCCGGCGAGAGCTGGCACGTCAGTGTCGAGCGCAACCGGCTCGTCTATCAGGACGACCGTGGTCTTCTTGATCTTCCGGCGCCAAAACTGTTCGGCCGGCATCAGTTCGACAATGCGGGCCTCGCGATCGCAACCTTGCGCGCGGTCGATCAGTTCAAGCTCACCACCAAGGCGTTCGAGGACGGCATCGTCGGCGCTGAATGGCCGGCGCGCATGCAGCGGCTGTCGAGCGGTGCGCTCACCGCCATCGCCCCGCAGGGCGCGGAGATCTGGCTCGATGGCGGCCACAACGCGGACGGCGGCCGCGTCGTTGCGGCGGCGATCGGCGACCTCGAGGAACGCGTGTCGCGGCAGCTCGTCGTGATCGTCGGGATGATGGGCAACAAGGATGCGGCGGCGTTCCTCGCCAATTTCGCGGGCCTGACGCGGCACATCATCGTCGTGCCGATACCCAATGAGAGCAAGGCGATGGCGCCGGCTGATCTGGCCGCCGCCGCGCGCACGCTCGGCATGCGCGTCGAGATTGCCGATGGCGTCGCGTCCGCGCTCGCCAGCATCGCGCGGCTTGCCTATGAGGTCCCGCCGCGTATCCTGATCACGGGGTCGCTCTATCTCGCAGGGCACGTGCTCGACCTCAACGGCACGCCGCCGACCTGAGGGGAATAGCGCATGCGCTTTGCCGCGATCGCAGACGTCCACGGCAACCATCTCGCGCTCGAAGCCGTGCTGGCCGACATCCGGGCGCAAGGCGTCGATGGCATCGTCAATCTCGGTGATATGGCGAGCGGCCCGCTCGACGCGCGCATGACAATGGACTTGTTGATGCCGCTCGACGCGATGCATGTGCGCGGCAATCATGATCGCTGGCTGATCGATCGGCCGCCGGAGAGGATGGGAGCTTGGGAGCGACCCGCCTACGCCCAGCTCGAAGCTGATCATCTCGACTGGCTGCGCGCGATCCCGGCGACGGCCGTCTATCGGGACCAGGCCTTCCTTTGTCACGCGACGCCCGACGACGATAACGTCTACTGGCTCGAGAGCGTCGCTCAGGACGGTGCGATCACTTGCGCGCCGCTCGATGCGATCGAGAGACTTGCCGCTGATATCTCGCAGCCGCTGATCCTGTGCGGCCATACGCACACGGCCCGCGCGGTGCGCCTGCGCGACGGTCGGCTGATCGTCAATCCCGGCAGCGTCGGCAGTCCCGGCTATTCCTACGACGTGCCGTATCCGCATGTCGTCGAAGCAGGCACGCCCGATGCGCGCTACGCGATCCTGGAGCAGCGGTCGGCCGGCTGGAGCGTGACCTTCCGCCACGTGCCCTATGATCACCAGGCCATGGCCGCGCTCGCGCTCGCCAATGGTGACGGCGAGTTTGCCGCTGCGCTCGCGACCGGCTGGATCCGCTGACCTCACGCGAGCAGCTTTAGGGGATCAGCAACCTTCTGCCTGAGCTGCTCGAAGGTGCATTGCCGCGGCGACTTGTCGGGGCGCCAGCGCAGGATCGAGGTGCCGTGACGAAAGCGCTCGCCGGAGAAATGGTCGTAGCAGACCTCGATCACCAGCTTCGGCTTCAGCGGACACCATTCCGCCGAGCGCTCGGTCGACCACCGGCTCGGCCCGCCCGGCGCATTGCCGGTGAAGCCGGGCGGCGAGATCAGCGGCTCGAGCTTGTCGGTCAGCGCGGGCTTCTCCTGCTTCTTGAGCGCGGAGGTGAAGCCGACGTGGTGCAGCAGGCCGTCATCGTCGTAGAGCCCGAGCAGCAGCGAGCCGACCAGCTTGCGCCCGTTGGCGCCCTTGTTGGTGGCGTAACGGAAGCCGCCGATCACGCAGTCGGCTGAGCGGTAGCGCTTGATCTTCTGCATGCCCTCGCGGCTGCCGGCCTGGTAGGGCAGGTCGACGCGCTTGGCGATCACGCCATCCGAGCCGCCGCCGGACTGCGCCAGCCAGCTTTGCGCGGTCGCGAAGCGCCTCGTCGCCGGCGACAGCCGGAAACTCGGATGTCCGGCGAAGTTCGCCTTCGCGAACGCCTCCAGCGCCGGCCGCCGCTCGTGCAGCGTCTGCGTCATCAGCTCTTTGTCCTTCGCGGTCGCCAGCAGGTCGAAGGCGAGGAACAGCGCCGGCGTTTCGGTTGAGAGCTTCTTCACCCGGCTAGCGGCGGGATGAATCCGCTGCAGCAGCGCGTCGAACGAGAACGTCTTCGCTTGCGGCACCACCAGCTCGCCGTCGAGTGTGAAGCTGGTCGCCTTCAGCTCGCGCGCAGCGGCGACGATCTCCGGGAAGTAGCGCGTCAGGTCCTCGCCGGCCTTTGACTGCATCGTCACCGTTGCGCCGTCGCGCGTCAGCAGGCAACGGAAGCCGTCCCATTTCGGCTCGTATTGCCAGTCCTCGCCGCGCGGGATTGCGTCCACCGAGCGCGCCTCCATGGCCAGCAGGCCGGATTTGCGGGAGGGCGAGCGATGGGCGCGGGCGGGCATGGCGACATCCGAAAACGCTGAATCACACCCCTCAACGCGAACGGCCGGCGATTCCGCCGGCCGTTCGACAAAAATCATGGTTCTCGACGCGTCACACCGCCGACGAGATCCACTGCTGCAGCTTCGCCTTCGGCGCGGCCCCGACCTGGCGCGAGGCCATCTCGCCGCCCTTGAACACCATCAGGGTGGGGATCGACATCACGCCGTACTTCGAGGCCGTCTTCGGGCTCTCGTCGACGTTCAGCTTCACGATCTTGACCTTGTCGCCCATCGCGCTCGATATCTCGTCGAGGGCGGGCGCGATCATGCGGCACGGGCCGCACCACTCGGCCCAGAAGTCGACCACGACCGGGCCGTCGGCCTTGAGCACTTCGCTTTCGAAATCGGCGTCGGAAACCTTGCCAACGGCCATGGGATTACCTCGTTCGGTTGGAGGAAGCGGCGCGGACGCGCCGCTTCTGCGTGGGCGTCAAATTAGGAATGGCGTGATGCCGGGTCAAGCGGGCTCACTCAGACGTGCTGGGATGGCAGCATGGCGTCCAGCGCGGAGGCCGGAAGCTCCATGAATTCAGCGGCTTCGGTCCAGAGCAGCACGGCACGGACGACGCGTCCGGGGTACAATTGGCCGAGCACGGCGCGGTACAGCGCGAGCTGCCGGACATAGGCTGGGGGCACATCGGCCAGCTCCGCGGGCGGCTGCTGGTTGGTCTTGAAGTCGACGATCAGCACCTCGGCCTCGCTCACCACCAGTCGGTCGATCTGGCCGGAGACCAGCGCCGGCGGCTGGCCGGCCAGTGCGAGGCGGCCCACGATCGAGACTTCCGCCCGGCTCCCGGCCGCGAACACCGCGGCAAAGCGCGGGTCTTCGATCACGGCGAGCACGCGTTCCGCGAGACCCGCGCGCTCGTCGTCCGGCCAGTCGGCGGCATTGCGAACCAGATATCGCAGCGCGGCGTCGCGGCGCCGCTCCGGCAGTACGTCGGGCAGCGACTGCAGCAGGCGATGCACCAGCGTGCCGCGCTGCATCGCAAGACTGCGCGCCGCCAGCGATTCGCCCGTGCGCACCGGCCGCTCGTCGGCGGATGGATCGGACGGCCTGAGCACGGCGACCTCGCCGGGCGCCTCCACCGCCGCCGTGCGTAGCCAAGCCGGCAGCTCGACCGCCGTCCCCACCATGCGCCGCGTTTCGTCAGCAGCGGTTTCCGCGATGTCCTCGGCCCGCGCATACCGCTTGACCGGTCCGTCTTCGGTTTCGATCAACTCGACCTGCAGGCCGGCGGCGTCCAATCCGCGCGCCATCAGATCGTACCAGCTGCCGCCGCGGACGTTGTTCATGTTGCCCGGCATGCAGCCGCCGATGATCAGCCGATCCGCGGCGCGGGTCATCGCGACATAGAGCAGCCGGCGATACTCGTCCTCGGTCTCCTTGAGCATCGCCACGCGTGCCGCCGCGACGGCTTGCGGATCGTCGGCCTTGCGCCCGGCCCAGACCACGATCTCCTGCTCGCCATGCGGCACGTGGATCAGTCGCAGCCGCTGCGAATCCGCCGGCGACGAGGTGGTGTCGACCAGGAAGACGACGGACGCCTCGAGGCCCTTGGCGCCGTGCACGGTCATCACCCTGATCTCGTCGCGCGAGATCTCCATGTCGCGCTTCACCTCGGTGTCGGCGGCGCGCAGCCAGGCGACGAAGCCCTGCAGCGAGGCCGGCGCCTTGCGCTCGTAGGACAGCGCGAGCTCGAGGAATTCGTCGAGGGCGTCATTGGCCTCGTGACCCAGCCGCGCCAGGATGCGTCGCCGGCCGCCATCGCCGCCGAGCAGCCAGGCGTAGAAGGCGAACGGCGTGTCCTCGGCGGCACGGCGCTCGCATTGCTGCAGCCGGCGCAGCACCGCCTGCAGCCGCTCGTCGTCAGCCGCATGTGCGGCGAGCGCCTCGCGCAACGACCCGCGGCGCTGCCAGGCGAGCTTGAACAGATCGTCGTCGTCGAGCCCGAACAACGGGCTCTTCAGCGCGGTCGCCAGCGCCAGATCGTCCTGCGGCAGCAGCAGCGCGTCGGCGAGGTTCATCAGGTCGATGATCGCGATGTGCTCGGTCAGCTTCAGCCGGTCGGCGCCCGCCACGGGGATGCCCGCGTGCTTGAGCGCCTGGATGACAGCGTCGAACGCATTGCCACGACGGCGCACCAGGATCAGCATGTCGCCATAGCTCAGCCGCCGTCGCGCGCCGTCATGGCCGGTCATCGTGCCCGTCGAAATCAGCCGCTTGATCTCGGCCTGGATGCGCCTGGAAAGCTTGACCTCGGGGCTGGTGACGGAGACGCCGTCGAACGGCGCACGCCAGCCCTCGATCTCCTTGCGGTCGTCGCGCTCGCACAGGCTCCACAGCTCGACCATGCTCGGTCCGGCATCGGTCAGCGCGTTGTGGATGGGATGGCCGATGTCAGGCGAGTGAATGCTGCTGTAGACGTCGCGCTCGCGGAACACGTGGTCGACCGCGTGCAGCACTGTCGGCCCGGAGCGGAACGAATAGGTGAAGGACACCGGATCGAACAGCAGCCCGGCATCGGTGAAGCGCTTCTGCAACTGGCGCCTGCGTGCGTCGAACTCGTGCGGGTCGGCGCCCTGGAACGAGAAGATCGACTGCTTCTCGTCGCCCACCGCGAAGATCGTGCGCGTGAGTCCGTCGCGCGCGCCGGCGCCGGCGGTGAACTCTTCGATGATGTGGGCGACGATGTCCCATTGCCGTGGGCTCGTGTCCTGCGCCTCGTCGATCAGCACGTGATCGACGCCGCGGTCGAGCTTGTAGTGCACCCAGCCCGCCGAGACGCGGTTCAGCATCGCCAGCGTCTTGTCGATCAGGTCGTCATAATCGAGGAGACCGCGCTCCTCCTTCTCGCGGCGATAGTTCGCAGCCGCGGCGGTGGCGATCTGCAACAGCGCCTCGGTGCGGTCGCGCACCACGGCGGCGCGGCGCTTCTCGATCAGGCGGTCGAGCCGGCGCGCTTCCGATTCGAATAGGCCGGCGATGCCGGGATTGGCGTCGGCGAACTTCTTGGTGAGCAGGGACTTCCGCGGCTCCTTGTCCTCGGTCAGGAATACGCGGAGATATTCATCGACCTGATCGGCGCCCGAGAACGCCAGCGCCGCGCGCAACTGCTCGGCCTGCTTCTGATCGGTCTTGGCGCCGCCGTCGAGCCGGCCGGCGATGTCGGTCCAATCCCTCAGTGGCAGATTGGGGCCGTCGACAATGTCGCGCTCGATCGCCTCCAGCGTCTCGTCGGCGCTGATGCCGAGCACCTCGCCGAGCTGTTGCGCGGCAACCTCGACGCGGCCGGCGCCATCGGTCCAGGCCATGAAGTGATCGCGGCTGAGACAGGCGTCGCGCACGACCTCCTTGAAGGTCGAGTCCGCCGCATTGGCCATCGCCACCTGCAGCGCGCGGCCGACCGCGCTGTCGGGCGCGCGGGCTGCGTCGAGCAGCACCTTCAGGTTGGCGCGCTCCATCATCTCGGTCTGGTCGCGCTCGTCGAGCACCGAGAACCGCGCCGGCACGTTGGCCTCGAACGGGAACTGCTGCAGCAGCCGGGTGCACAGCGCGTGGATGGTCTGCACCTTCAGCCCGCCCGGCGTCTCCAGCGCGCTGGCGAACAGCTTTCGCGCCGACGCCCGCAGCTTCTTGTCGGGGTTTGGGATGCCGGTGGATTGGATCGCGCTGTCGAGCGCGTCGTCGTCGAGCGTCACCCAATGGCCGAGCGTCGAGAACACGCGCTCGGCCATGTTGGCGGCGGCGGCCTTGGTGAAGGTGATGCAGAGGATCTTCTCCGGCGGCACGCCGTCGAGCAGCAGTCGGATCACGCGCTGCACCAGCACATGCGTCTTGCCCGAACCGGCATTGGCCGACACGAAGGCCGATGCCGCCGGATTCGACGCGCGCGTCTGCGCGTCGCGCACGGCCTGCGGAATGGGGCGGGGCGCCTTCACCATTCTTCGACTCCCAGTCCGCCGGCCGCCGACCATTCCTTGATGCGGGCGAGGTCGTCATAGCTGCCGTAGCGGTTCGCCCACATCGACAGGTTCAGCGAGGTGTAGCCTTGATTGACATCCTCGAAGCTGCGGATCAGCGCTTCGAGCTTGGCGCGCGCCTCCTGCGCGGCCTGGTCCGGGTGCTGCGGCGTGTCGCTCTTGTTGATCTTCAGCTCGAGGATGCGCTCTTCGCCTGGCGGATTGTTGCCGGACAGCCTGACATAAACGAGCTGACTGATCATGCTGCCGGCCGGGATGCCCTCGAAGCCGCCCTCGCGCAGGATTGCCGCCTCAAGCGTCAGCTGCGGCGACAGGCCCATGCGCACCTGCTTGGCCGTCGGCGGCTGGCCGGTCTTGTAGTCGAGAATGGCGTAGGTGCCCTCGGCACGGCGCTCGATGCGGTCGGCGCGCGCCGACAGCATGAAGGTGCGGCCCTGATCCAAGGGAATGCCGATCTCGCCGCGGATCTCCGCGGTGATCGCGCCGATCTGCGCGCGCCGCGCAGTTTCCCACGCGGCAAACCAGCCGGCGATGCGCTGGAAGCGCGGCCACCACAGCGCCCGCGCCTCGGGGCGCTCCATCAGCGGCGCGAAATGCTTCTCGCCGATCACGCGCAGCGCATGTGCCGGATGCAGCGGCAGCGCCTCGGCATAGGTTTGCGTGAACTCGCCGATCGCCTCGTGAATCGCCGAGCCGCGATCAGCCGCCGACAGCGGCATGTCGACGGGATCGAGCGGATCGAGCCGCAGGATGTAGCGGGCGAAGATGGTGTAGGGATCGCGCAGCCAGTCCTCGATCGCGGTGACCGACATGCGCAGCGGACGCGCTGCCAGCGGTGGCTTCGGCGCCGGCTGCTCGATCGGCTTCACTGCAGCGGGTTGGTCGAGCACCTCGGCGTAGCGGACGTAAGTGTCGCCGCGCGCTTCGGCGGCTTTCCATTGTGCCTCGCCGGCGACGGCCTGGAGCCGGTGCAGGAAGCGCGAGGCCACGGCCGGCGCGCCGCCGGACTTGGCGGCATGGGTCAGGATCACCTCGGGCGCGCCGAGCAGTTGGGCGAAGTCGTGCGCCGACAGGCCGATGCGGCGCTCGGGCAGATCGAGCCCGAGCTGATGCCGCATCGGCCGGCTGAGCCAGGGATCGATGCGCGGCGCCGGTGGCCACACGCCCTCGATCAAGCCGCCGATGATCATGCGATCGGCCTGCATCAACCGCGCCTCGAGCGGACCATAGATCTGCAATTGCGCACCGTGGCGCTCGGGACGGCGCACCGCGCGATCGGAGAAGGCGGTATGGAACAGATCCGGATAGTCCGACAGCGGCGCCATCAGGCCGCAGCGCTCGCCCGAGGCGAGGAGATCATCGAAGCAGCGCGACAGCGCCGCGCCGTCGCGATCGGTGAAGGCGGTGCTGAGACCGACATCGTCGGTCGACAGCGCGATCAGCACCTCGCGATGCCGCGCCGCCAGCTCGGCGAAATCCTGCGGACGCGGCGAGGCGAGGTTTTCGAGCGGCGCCAGGGCCGTCTGCAATTGCGCGATCAGCGCGCCGGCGCGGTCGAGCTGCTCGGGACTGAGACGCGCCCGCGGCTCGGCCTTGTGCAGCGATGATGCTTCGCCCTGGTGCAGCTTGGTGTGCTCGTCGCGGAAGCGCGCGAAGTCGCGCGCAAGCCCGCTGCTTCCGGCTTGTGGCCGCGTGCCGCGGAGCATGGCGAGCTCCAGCGTCTCGATGGCACTCTTCCAGCCATTCGCGGCGCGGCCGAGCCGGCACAGCGGATGCTTGAGCAGCGCCAGCAAGGTCGGCGGCTCCAGTCCGCGCGCGGCGGCTTCGGCGGCGAGGCGGGCGAAGATTCCGGCCGGCGTCTCCAGCAGCGCATCACCGCCGGAATCGTCGAAGGTCAGATGCCAGCGCGTCAGCGCCGCCATCACGCGGCGCGCCAGCGCGCGGTCCGGCGTCACCAGTGCGGCCGACTTGCCGAGATGCCGCGCCTCGCGCATCGCGATCGCAATCGCCAGCGCCTCCATCTCCGGATTGGGGGCCGCGACGACAGCGAGATTGTCCATTGCTTCGGCGATGTTGGCGGCGATGTCGAACTGGCGCAGCCGCTCGTGCCACATCGCCGTCGCTTCCGACGGCCGCATCGCTTCGGAGATCAGCACCTCGCGGCCGCCGCGGCCGGTTGGGGCGAGACGGACCACGTCGCGCCGCTCCAGGCCGAAGCGCTTGAGCAGTAGGTGCATCGCATATTGCGGGTGATTGACCGCGGGCGGCGTCAACACGCGGCCGGCGCGGTCCTTGGCACCGCCGATCGAATTCCACGCGGCTTCGTCGAGATCGGTGTCGAGCCCAGGCAGCACCACCGCGCCATGCGGCAGCTTGGCGACGGCGAGCAGGAATTTTGCCGTGGCCGGCATCGAGCCGGTGGAGCCTGCGGCAATGACGGGACCATCGGGATGCGCCGACAGCCGCGCCGCCTCGGCCGCGATCAGCAGATCGCGCCGCGCCGCCGGCTCGATGCGCTCGATCTCCTGCAGATAGGCAGGCCACGCGGTCCGCGCGATGCGCAGGAACTCCAGCGAATACTGCCAGTATTTGTCGAGCTGATCCGGCACCAGCGCATCGAGCGCATCCCACGACACGCCGCGCGTCACCATGTCGTCGATCAGCCGCGCCAGGTCGCCGGCCAGCGCAAGCGTCGAGGCGGGCCCGCCGATCACCAGCGGCGCCGACACCGGCGTCTTGGCCCAGGCCGCGACCAGCCGCGCCAAGGTGAGCCGCCGCTGCAGGTCGTCGAGCCGTTCCGGAATCTCCAGCGGCGCCGGCCCGAGGAACGCGTCGCGATCCTCGGCGAAGGCGAGTTCATCCTCGTCGATGTCGCCGAGCGCGACGAGGCGCGGCAGCACCGCGGCATCGGTCTTCAACTCGTCGAGGAACATCTCGCGCGCCACCCGAAGGGAGCGCCGCGTCGGCAGATACAGCGTCGCGGTCGCGAGCCGGGCGGGATCGCTGCGTGCCTCGAAGCCGTCGACCAGCCGGCCGTCGACCAGCGCTGCGATCACGCTGCGCAGGAACGGCGCCGAGATGGGAACGGTGAAGACGCGCATGGCCTGCGATTCGGGTTGCTCGAGGCGTCTATATAGGGAGCGATCGGCCGCAGGTCATATCGGGGGTGTGGATGGGTGTTGACAGGTGCGGCTGCGCTCGGCTGCCTAGAACTTGCGGGTGGGGCAGTTCGCGGCGTGAAGCGGCGGTCCGGGATGACGTTCGCCACTCGGATGAAGTGAGGTGATCACGCGACCTCCGCATATTCGCTGTCGTCCCGGGCAAGCCTCTGACAGCGCGTCAGCGCTGTCGGAGGCGCCGACCCGGGACCCATAGCCCCAGGCTGATGTTTGTGGCGCGATGGTCATGGCTAGCCTACGCAACACGCCCCCCTGTGGATATGGGTCCCGGCTCTGCGCCCTGGCCTCGCTGCGCGATGCCAGGGCTTGGCCGGGACGACACTGAATATGAGGAAGCAGTTTCGCCCGATTCGCCATCTTAGGCAGGCCACCGACCGCGCCTCATGCGTCCTCATTCCCGCGACGCCGTCGCGCCCGAGTGATGCAAGTCGTCCGCCCTCATCGAAGCAAGGGCGCAGGGAAGGCCGGGCCTCGGCTGAGGCCCGTGGCCCCCGTGCGGGAAACAGTGCACGGGGCAGGAACCACAGGTTCAGCCGGAACGACCCGGCCCTCCCTGCGCGATGGGTTGACGGCTTATACGTCCTCTCCTCGGTGTGCCGGCTTGTAGCCACCGTCGCCCGCGCGCGGCGTCAGCAGCGGCGCGAGCTTGGCATCAGCATCGGGATGCCGGGACCTTACGATTTCGCCGTCCTGCCCGAACCGTTCGTCCGCGCACCCGAAAGCACGCTGCAATCCTGACAGGCCATCGCATCCCGCGCTCAACGTCCGTGACGACCGCGATACGCCCCTCGCAACGAGGCGGGATGCGCATGAGAGAACATGAATTCTGTAAAAGCGAAAGAAGAATTTTGTGCGCGCCGGATGCGACGAGCGGGATCGGATTGAATGTGCGGACGAAAATAGTTTCTCGACGCAGATGATTTGAGCGATGCCAGCGCAGGGTCGGCGCCGAGGAGGCGGAGCAAATCGCGCAATGCGCCGACTTGATTCGCCCGTCGGGCAGTCCGCTACGCCGCACTCTCCATCAGAGCCTCTTCCGCTTCCGTCACCGCGGCGGGCGTGCCGACATGCATCCACACGCCTTCGAGGCGGAGGCCGAACAGGCGGTCCTGCTCGTTCGCCTTGTCGAACATCTTCGTCAGCGAGAACTCGCCCGACGGCGCGCCATCGAAGATCGCGGGCGAGATGATGGCCGCTCCCGCATAGACGAACGGCACCACCTGATGCTCCCGGCGCTTGCGCAAGGTACCGTCGGCGAGCATCGCGTAGTCGCCTTGACCCGCGTAGCCGATCGAGGTCGCGGTCGGCGCCATCAGCAGCATGATGTCCATGCGTTCGGGATCGAACGCGTCGGCGAGCCGGGACAGGTTCTGGCGCACGCCCTCGATCCACATCGTGTCGGAGTTGACGTGGAAGAACGGCGCGTGGCCGAGCAGCGGCAGTGCCTTGACGACGCCGCCGCCAGTGCCGAGCACCTGGTCGCGCTCGTCGGAGATGATCACGCGGGGCGTGCTGCGCGCGGCCGTGTGCTCGATGATCTGGTCGGCGAGATAGTGGACATTGACGACGGCTTCGGTGACCCCGGCTTCGGCGAGGCGGTCGAGCACATGGTCGAGCAGCGGGCGGCCGGCGACGCGCACCAGCGGTTTGGGCATCGTCTCCGTCAGTGGGCGCATGCGCAATCCGAGACCGGCGGCGAGGACCATGGCTTTGTGCGGCTTGACGGGCATCTCAGGCAATCTCGATCAAAGGTGGTACGCACGAATCATACCACGCAAAAACATCTATCGTCTCGGTCGGTTGCGATAGCCCGGCGCGATGACGAATGTGCGACGGCGGCGCCGTCGTCCCGATGCAAGATGCCGCAGGTGTCTCCCGGTACGCCGTCAGGCCTCCGCCGTGGCGCGCTTGTTGGTCTTCTTCTTGCCCTGCTTCAGGAAGGTGACGCCGATCTGGTCGCCATTGACCCAGGCCAACTCGCAGCGCCGGTAGGCCAAGCCGGTCGACGACAACAGCAGGAAGAACTCCTTCAGGTGCAGGCCTTCGACCGAGCCCTCGACCGTCAGCTTCGCCCCGGTCTCCGAGACGTCCTCGATGGTGCAGTTGCGCCGCCAGGTGCCGTCGATGCCCATCATGAAAGCCGGGATGCCGCGCTCGAAGACGACGCGTTCGCCCTTCATCCGCTCTGCCATCGCAACCTCCATTCACGCGCGGCGCGCAACCGGCGCCGCGGGCGCAAGGTAAGGGGGGATGGCTAAGAACCGGTAAAGCGACGCGGGTGGGGGGTTTTGGCGCGTCCTCCTCCCACAACGGCGGTCCGCTCCCCTCCCCCTTGCGGGGAGGGGTTGGGGGTCCACGGATGCGGAATGTTGTTGGGGTACTCGGACCGGCAGCTGACAGCCGCCGGCGATCATGATTGCCGCTGATGGCTAGAGGTCTGCGCTCGTCACTTTGAGCCTCGCCCGGAGACCCCCACCCCCGACCCCTCCCCGCAAGGGGGAGGGGAGCGCACCGTCGGTGCTGCGAGACGCTGCCTCAAGATAGGCCCGCTGGTGGCGGCACATTCGCCGCGTACCAGTCGCGTAGCGGCTCCAGCGCAGCGTGCGCCAGCGCGCGGTGGAGATAGTCCCAGATGCGAGGCTGGTGCTTGAGGTAGTGCGGCTTGCCGTCACGGCGGTTGAGGCGGGCGAAGGTGCCGAGCAGGCGGGTGTTGCGCTGGGCCGACATGATCGCGTAGTGCGTGCCGAATTCGTCGGCGTCGAAGTCCGTCGACGCAGCTTGGCGCGCGGCGATGTAGCGCTCTCGGAGCGCCCGCTCGATCTCCGCCGACACGTCGATCCGGGCGTCCTGCGCCAGGGAGACCACGTCGTAAGCCGGCGGGCCCATCACCGCGTCCTGGAAGTCGATCACGCCCACGCGCGCGATGCCTTCGCGCGACGGCAGCCACAGCAGGTTCGGCGAATGATAGTCGCGGATCACCCAGGTCGGCTTAGATGCGAGCGGCGCCTCCAGCAACTCGCGCCATATTTCCAGGAATTCGGCGCGCAGCACCTGCGACAGCTCCACGCCACGGTCGGGCAGGTACCATTCGAGCATCAGGCCGATCTCGATCAGCATGGCTTCGACGTCGAAGGTCGGGACCTTGTAGGTCACCTGCGGCGCCAGCGGCAGCACGGCGGGCACGTCCTGCCCATGCAGCGACGCGAGAACATCGACTGCGGCCTCGTAGCGCTCCACGACCGGCCGTGGCGGGTCGCCCTCGATCACGCCCTCGCGTCCGAGATCCTCGGTGATGAGAAAGCCGTGGCCGAGATCGGCGTCGTTGATCTTCGGCGCCGAGATGCCGCGTCCGCGCAAGGCGGCGGCGATCGCGACGAACGGGCGCACGTCCTCGGCGAGATGCACGGCGCCGCTATAGGGCTTGCCGTTGTAGATCGCCGGGCCGTCGGGCCGCTTCGGCGAGTTCATCAGGATGTAGACGCGCTCGCCCTTGTGGAGCCGCGCATACGAGCGGGTCGAGGCGTCGCCGGCCATGTGCTCGCGGCGCGATTTGGCGTGCCCGGCCTCGGCGAGGAATTCGCGCAAGGCTTTCAGCCGTGCAACCACCGCGGCCGCCTTGCCGCTGCCGGTGATCTCGGCGCTGCGGGCGGTGTCGCCCTGCGCCGGGTCGTGACGGAGTGCGATGTCGATGCGGTCCTGCGGCAGGGCGCCGCCGGCGCGCTCCGGCCATTCGATCAGCACGACGGTCGCCTCCGGCAGCGGCGACAGGCCGATCTCCTCGAGCTCCGATGCGTCGCTGATGCGATAGAGATCGGCATGGACCAGCGGGAAGCTCGGCAGGTCGTAGCTCTGCGCCAGAGTGAAGGTCGGACTCGGCACCTCCAGCTCGTCGTCGCCGGCGAGGTACCGGATCATCGCCCGCGCCGCCGCCGTCTTGCCGGCGCCGAGATCGCCGGTGAGCGTGATCAGTGCACCCGGGCCGATCAGCAGCGCGAGATCGGCCATCAAGGCGGCGGTGGCGGTCTCGTCCGCCAGCGTGGTGGTGAATGTCAGCTGGTCCGTCATTCCGCGGCGTTGCGTTGCGCGACGTGGTCGGTCGGGAAGTCACAGGTGACCGTGGTGCCCTTGCCGACCACCGAATCCATCCGCACCCTGCCGCCATGCAGCTCGACGAAGGAGCGCACCAGCGACAGGCCGAGCCCGGCGCCGCGGTGGCGCGAGCCTTGCGAATGGCTCTCGAACCATTCGAACACCTTGTCCTTCACCTCGGGCGGAATGCCGGGGCCGGAATCGGTGACCGCGAAGATGACGCTGTGATCGGTGCGGCGGGCGCTGACGGCGACGCTCGAATCCGGCGGCGAGAAGCCGACGGCATTGGCGAGCAGATTGTAGAGGACCTGGACGACGCGGCGCTCGTCGCCGACGAAGGAGCCGACATCGGGGTCCACCGCGATCGTCAATCGGATGCGATCCGTGGCAAGCCGGTCCTGCACGCCTTCGGCCGCGGCCTCGATCGCCTTGGCGGCATCGACCGGCCCGAGCTCGAGCTTCATGGCGCCGGCATCGATGGTGGCGAGGTCGAGAATGTTGTTGGTCAGCGCCAGCAGCGCGTTGGTGGATTTGGTGACGTAGTCGAGATACTCGGCCTGCTTCGGCGTCAGCGGCCCGGTCGAGGGATCGGACAGGAAATGCGCGAAGCCGATGATCGTCGTCAGCGGCGCGCGCAGCTCGTAGGACACGTGGTGGACGAAGTCGATCTTCATCTGGCCGGCGGCTTCGAGCGCCTCGTTGCTCTCGCGCAGGGCCCGTTCGACATTCTCGGTGTCGGTGATGTCCTGGAAGGTGAGCATGGTCGCGCCGTCTGGCAGCGGCCGGCTCATGCAGTCGAGCACGCTGCCGTCCTTGCGCTCGAGCTTCAGCGCGATGTCCAGGCGGTTCTCGATCGAGGTGATGGCCTCGCGGATGGTGCGCCAGGCGACCGCGTCGTCATAGAGCTGATGGCACCAGGATTCCACGGTGTCGATATGCGGATGCTCGCGCAGCTGATCCGGCGACAGCCGCCACATCTTGGCGAAGGCCGGATTGAACAGCTCGACCCGGCCGTTCGAGCCGAACACCGCGACGCCCTCGGCGAGGCTGTCGAGCGTCTCGCGCTGGACCCTGATCAGGCCGTCGAAGCGGCGCGCAAGCGCGAAGCTCTCGGTGACGTCGTCGAACAGATAGGTGACGCCGCCTTCCGGGTTCGGCGTGGTGACGACCGATAAAGCGCGGCCGTCGGGCAGGAACCAGGTGTCCTTGGCGGCCTCGACGGCGCGATAGGCCTCGTGAAGCTTGGCCTTCCAGGCCCGGAAGTCGGCCTGCTCGGGCAGCTTGCGTGCGGCGCGCAGACGGTCGAGCACCGACGAGTCGTCCGGCTGGCTGTCCAGGAAGGCGGGATCGAGACCCCACAGCCGGCGATAGGAGTCGTTGTAGAAGGCGAGCCGGCGCTGGCCGTCGAACACGGCTACGCCCGAGGACAACTGATCGAGCGTGCGCCGGTGTGCTTCCCGCATCCGCACCACGGCCGCATCCAGCGCCGCCGCCTCGCTGGCGTCGATGGCGACGCCGGCGCTGCCGTGGCCCAGCATGAAGGCGCGCACGTCATACATGCGGCGCTCGCCGCCGGTCACGATCGGCAGCCGGCCCTCGAAACGGCCGTTGGCGCCGAGCGCGCGCTGCAGGTCGGTACGGTCGGCGGAGTCGAGCAGCTCGATGTTGCGGCCGATCGCATCCGGCACGTCGCGGGCATCGGCGGCACGGGCATAGGCGGCGTTGACGTAAGCGAGGGCGCCATTGGCCTGCCGTGCCCAGATCGGCCACGGCAGCGCCGATGCCAGCGCGCGCAGCGACTCCGTCTCCTCGCCGAGCGCCTTGAAGCGGAGCTGCGTCTCGGCGAGCTCGCGGCGCAGACCGGACAATTCGCGGATGCGCACGATGGCCTGGCCGCCGATGGCGCGGCCCATCGCCTCGATCGCATGGCCGTGCGAGGTGGTGAGATTGAGCATGAAGCCCTCGCCCGCCTCGCGCAGCGCGTCGACGGCGCGGTCGAGCTGCAGCGCGGGCTCCGGCGGCAGCCAGGTTCCGAAAGCGAGAATGCGCTGCGGCTGATCCTGCGGGACCAGCATCGAGGTGTCGCCGGAGATCTGCGGGCGGTGGCCGCCGGCCGGCCAGGCGATCAGGATCTGCGGCTCGGCGAACAGCAGCGCGCGGTAGCGATCGGCCTGCAATTGCAGCTCGGCGATGTCGGCGCGCAGCCGCGCTTCCTTCCGTGCAGCCGCGAAGCGCGTGCGCACCAGCGCGACTGCGGCGACCACGGAGAAGCCGAGCAGCGCCAGCATCGCCGTCACCTCGGCGACATCAGGACGGCTCAGCTCGAACAGCGTCGTGATCGCATCCGGCGGCACGCCACCGCCTGCGAAGCCCGGTGTCGCCGGCGCAAGCGCAGTCGCAGCGAGACCCATCAGGCCCTTGCGCGCGAGTGACGTGCACGACAGCAGCGTCTGACGCATCACCACGATCACGCCCGACATATTTGCCCCAAACCGCACGAAGTTCCGGGCGGCGCCGATCGCGTCGCCCGCGCCGTCTCACGAATCAATCAACCATAACCGCTTCGGGACTCCAGCGGTAAGAGTCCAGACCGTGAACGATGGTTGCGCCTGAGGAAAATGCGTCCGCCGATCGACTCTTTCGAGTCGGAACAGTGGCAAGCCCGTAGTTCAACGGCCCGTCGAGCCGAAGCCGCCGCTGCCGCGCGCGGTGGTCGGCAAGGTTGTCGCGAGGCTGAGCTCGGCGCGCACCACGGAGGCGATCACCATCTGTGCGATGCGCTCGCCGCGGCGAATCGTAAACGGTTCCTTGCCGTGGTTGATCAGCAGCACGCAGATCTCGCCGCGGTAGTCCGCGTCCACTGTGCCCGGTGAGTTCAGCACCGTGACGCCGTGCCGCGCAGCGAGCCCCGAACGCGGCCGCACCTGGGCCTCGTAGCCGTCGGGCAGCGCGATCGACAATCCCGTCGGCACCATCGCATGGCTACCTGACGCAAGGACGAGCGGCGCATCGGGCGGAACGGCGGCGAGCAGATCGAGCCCCGCGGCATGTGCGGTCTGATAGGCCGGCAGCGGCAGGCCCTCGCCATGCGGCAGGATCTGCACGTCGATCGCGATCGTCTGTGTCACGCAATGGGTCCCATGGTTCTGGCGATCTCGGCGACGAGCGCAGTCGCGACCTCGTCCTTGGTCATGATCGGCCAGGACGCGACATGGACGCCATCGGCGTCCTTCGTCAAGAGATGTACGGTGTTGCGGTCGCCGCCCATCACGCCGGTCGCGGGCGAGACGTCGTTGGCGACGATCCAGTCGCAGCCCTTGCGCGCGAACTTTGCCTTCGCGTTGTCGATCAGGTGCTCGGTCTCGGCGGCGAAGCCGATGACGAGACCAGGCCGCTTCTCCTTCAGCTTCGAGATCGTGGCGAGGATGTCGGGATTCTCGACCAGCGTCAGCGGCGGGATCGCCTTGTCGGTCTTCTTCAGCTTCTGGCCGCCTTCATTGGCGACGCGCCAGTCGGCCACCGCCGCGGCGAAGATCGCGACGTCGGCGGGCAGCTCGGCCTCGACGGCGTCGAGCATCTGCCGCGCCGATTCGACGTGGGTGACGCTGACGCCCTTGGGGTCGGCAAGCTCCACCGGTCCTGCGATCAGCCGCACGTCGGCGCCGGCGGCCTGCGCGGCGGCGGCGATCGCAAAGCCCTGCTTGCCGGAGGAGCGGTTGGCGATGTAGCGCACCGGGTCGATCGGCTCGTGGGTCGGGCCTGCGGTAATCAGCACGCGGCGGCCGGCGAGCGGGCGCGGCGTCGGCGGCTTGAGCATGGCGACGACGGCGTCCGCAATCTCGGTCGGCTCGGCCATGCGGCCGACACCGGCCTCGCCCTTCTCCGCCATCTCGCCGGCGTTCGGCCCGATCATCTGGACACCATCGCGCTGCAGGGTCGCCGCGTTGCGGCGCGTCGCCGGGTTGCTCCACATCATCGGGTTCATCGCCGGCGCCAGCAGGATCGGCCGGCTCGCCGCGAGCAGGATGGCGCTGGCGAGGTCGTCGGCGGCGCCGTGCGCCATCTTCGACATCAGGTCGGCGGTCGCCGGTGCCACCACGATGAGATCGCAGTCGCGCGCGAGCCGGATGTGGCCGACGTCGAACTCGCTGCGCGCGTCGAACAGATCGGTGAAGACACGATCTCCCGACAGCGCCGATGCGGCGAGCTCGGTCACGAATTGCGTCGCCGCCTTGGTCAGCACGCAGCGGACGTGGATGTGGCGCTCCTTCAGCCGCCGGATCAGGTCGAGCGATTTGTAGGCGGCGATGCCGCCGCCGATGATCAGGGTGACGCGGGCCTCGCGCGCCTGGCCGGGCTGGGGGACGAGCGGGGCAGAAGGGTTGGCTGGAGCTGGCGGCGCCATCGGCGGCTCGGACGGATCGACCGGCTCGATCAGCGCGCGCAGGATGACCCGGACCTCCTCTTCGACGGAGCGCCCGTTCTGCGCCGAGCGCAGTCGCAGATAAGTCTTGAGAGAGTCGTCCAGCTTGCGGATGGTCAGGCTCGCCATGACCGCCTCCCCAGCATTGTCGTTGTGAGTGCAATGCTAGCAGAAAATGACAGCAGTGCAATCATGGTGGGCAAAGCGGCCGCCGCGGCCGCCGCGGGCGGCAGCGTGCCCACCGTCGATGCGCATGCATCGGTAGGACGGTGGGCACGGCGCCACTGCGATCTCGCACGCGGAAACGGTACGGCTGCGCCTTTGCCCACCCTACATCTTCGTCACAACCTGAGCACCGCGAACAGAATGCCGATGAAGGTCAGCGCGATGACCCACAGCGCGATGGCGCGCCAGCGGCTCTTCTTGCCTTCGGTGCGGCCCATGGCGGCGATGGTTTCCGGCGACAGGCGCAGGCCGTCGCGGGTCATGGTCTCCATGTGCTCCAGCACGGCGGCGGCGCGGGCGGCGAGCACGGGCAGGGTCGCGCTGAGCCGGACCAGGTCGCCGACGCCGGACACGGCGCCTTCGATGCGGCCGAGCGGGCCGAGATTACGCTCGATCCATTCGCGCACCACGGGGTCGGCGACCTTCCAGATGTCGAGCTTGGGATCGAAGCCGCGCGCGACGCCCTCGACCACCACCATGGTCTTCTGCAGCAGGATCAGCTCGGGTCGGGTGCGCATGTCGAACAGGCCGGTGACCTCGAGCAGCAGGGTCAGCAGCTTGGCCATCGAGATTTCTTCGGCCGTGCGGTTGTGGATCGGCTCGCCGATGGCGCGGATGGCCTGTGCGAAATTCTCCACCGAATGATGCGGCGGCACGTAGCCGGCCTCGAAATGCACCTCGGCGACGCGGCGATAGTCGCGGGTGATGAAGCCGAGCAGGATTTCGGCCAGGAAGCGCCGCTCCTTCATGCCGAGCCGGCCCATGATGCCGAAATCGACCGCGACCAACCGGCCCTGCTGGTCCAGGAACAGGTTGCCCGGATGCATGTCGGCATGGAAGAAGCCGTCGCGCAGGGCGTGGCGCAGAAAGCTCTGGATCACCTTGCGGCCGACGTCGGGCAGATCGACATTCGCCTCCGCGAGCCGGGCGTGATCGTTCAGCGCGATGCCGTCGATCCACTCCATCGTCAGCACGGTGTTGGCGGTGCGATCCCAGTCGACCGCGGGCACGCGGAAGTCCGGATCGTCCTTGATGTTTTCCGCCATCTCCGAGAGCGCGGCGGCCTCCAGGCGAAGGTCCATCTCCATCGCGACCGAGCGCGACATCGTGTTGATGACCTCGACCAGCCGCAGCCGCCGCGCTTCCGACGAATGCGCCTCGGCCTTTTCGGCGACGAAGAAGAAATCGGAGAGGTCGCGGCGGAAGCGCGCGGCGACGTTGGGCCGAAGCACCTTCACCGCGACCGGACGACGAATGCCGTCGTGTTCGACCTCGCCGCGATGCACCTGCGCGATCGAGGCGGCGGCGACCGGCGGGCCGAGATGCGTGAACAGCTGGCTGATCGGACGTTCGAGGGCGGTGGCGATGACCGCCTCGGCCTCGGCCTGCGGGAATGGCGGCAGCCGGTCCTGCAGCGATTCGAGATCGCGCGCCATGATGACGCCGACGACGTCGGGCCGCGTCGCCAGGAACTGGCCGAGCTTGAGATAGGCCGGGCCCATCCGCTCCAGCGCGCGCGACAATCTTGGTCCGGACTTGGCGCCGGGGCGCTCGACCAGCCGCGCCAGCTTGAGCGCGAGCTGGCCCGGCGGCGGCGCCAGGCTCGGATCGACAGCGCCGAACACGCCCTCGCGCGCGAACACGAAGGCGGCCCGGGCGAGCCGCGTAATGTGGGTGAGTGCGGAGATCACAAACGCCAGCCGGAATGAAGCGCGACGATGCCGCCGGAGAGAGTCTGCCAGGACACGCGGGAGAAGCCGGCGGCCGAGATCATCTCGGCGAAGGCGCTGGGGCGCGGAAACTGGCGGATCGATTCGACGAGGTAGCGGTAGGACTCGGCATCGCCGGTGACGGCGCGGCCGAGCTGCGGGATCACGTTGAAGGAGAACAGGTCGTAGAGCTTGTCGAGCCCGGGGACCTCGACGGTCGAGAACTCCAGGCACAGGAAGCGGCCGCCATGCTTGAGCACGCGATGGGCTTCTGCGAGCGCCAACTCGATCTGCGGCACGTTGCGGATGCCGAACGCGATCGTATAGGCGTCGAAGGAGCGGTCGGGGAAGGCGAGCTTCTCGGCATTGCCCTCGACGAACGAGACCTTGTCCTCGAGAGCCTGCTTCAGCGCGCGCTGCCGGCCGACCTCGAGCATGTCGCCATTGATGTCGCAGACCGTCGCATGGAAGCCGGCGCCGGCCTTCCGGGCGGCGCGGAAGGAGATGTCGCCGGTGCCGCCGGCGACATCGAGCAGCGCGAACGGCGCATCGCTCTTCGGCGGGTTGAGCGTGTTGATCATGATGTCCTTCCAGACGCGGTGCAGTCCGCCCGACATCAGGTCGTTCATCAGGTCATAGCGCGAGGCCACGCTGTGAAACACGTCGTTCACCAGCGTCTGCTTCTCGCCCAGAGGCACATCCCTGAAGCCGAAATGAGTGGTTTGGTCCGGCTGATCCATCACCCTTACTCCGATACAGCACCATAGCGCCGATGCGGCCAAGGCGCTATCACGTCAGCCGGACAAGGTGAATGGTCGCGGATGCAAAAGGTGAAATGAACAGGAATGCCTGAGCTGCCCGAAGTCGAGACCGTCCGGCGCGGGCTGCAGCCGGTCATGGAAGGCGCGGTCATCGTCAAAGCCGAGGCCCGGCGTGGCGACCTGCGGTTTCCGTTCCAGCCCGATTTTGCGAAGCGCCTGCAGGGCCAGACCGTCAGGGGTCTCGGCCGGCGTGCCAAATATCTGCTGGCCGATCTCGGCTCCGGGGACGTGCTGCTGATGCATCTGGGCATGTCCGGCTCGTTCCGGGTGGTCAAGCCGGAGCACGAGGAGACGCCCGGCGAGTTTCACACTCCGCGCGGCAAGGACAGCGTGCACGACCATGTCGTGTTTCACATGTCGTCAGGTGCCGACATCGTATTCAACGATCCGCGCCGCTTCGGCTTCATGAAGATCATCGCCCGCGGCGCGCTCGAGTCCGAGCCGCATCTCAAGGGTCTGGGGCCCGAGCCGCTCGGCAACGAATTCGATGCGGCAATGCTGGCGCGCGCCTGCGCCAACAAGAAGACCAGCCTGAAGGCGGCGCTGCTCGACCAGCGCGTCGTCGCCGGGCTCGGCAACATCTATGTCTGCGAGGCGCTGTTCCGCGCGCACCTGTCGCCGCGGCGGCTCGCGGCAACGCTCGCCACGAAGAAGGGCGAGCCCACGGATCACGCCAGGCGTCTGGTGGAAGCGATCCACACCGTGCTCAACGAGGCGATCCGCGCCGGTGGCTCGTCGCTGCGCGATCACCGCCAGACATCAGGCGAGCTCGGCTATTTCCAGCATTCGTTCCAGGTCTATGACCGCGAGGGCGAGCCGTGCCGGACGGATGGCTGCGAGGGCGTGGTGAAGCGTTTCGTGCAGAACGGACGCTCGACCTTCTGGTGTCCGAAGTGCCAGAAGTGATGTGACGGCACGGCGTGCTGCTGCGCTTCGGGTCTGCTTGTCGCAATCGGGGGCAGGCGTATACTGCCGCCATGGCTGTCAGCTCACCCGATCTGAAAGCATTCCTGCTCGCGACGCCGT
The DNA here is from genome assembly GCF_032484535.1 of Bradyrhizobium sp. SZCCHNS3016. Lineage (NCBI taxonomy): Bacteria > Pseudomonadati > Pseudomonadota > Alphaproteobacteria > Hyphomicrobiales > Nitrobacteraceae > Bradyrhizobium > Bradyrhizobium sp. SZCCHNS3016. The sequence goes on along the minus strand of NZ_JAUETE010000004.1, from coordinate 335,791 downwards.
TCTTCGGCGGTCTGCCCGATGCGAGCCTCGATCTGCTGGTCTCGATGCTGGTCGCGCGTGAGTTCGAGAGCGGCGCCGTGGTCGTCGCCGAAGGCGAGGCGGGTCGTTCGATGTTCGTCGTGCACAGCGGCACGCTGGAGGTGAGCGAGCGCCTGGAGACGGGCATTGCGATCCGCATGTCGTCTCTCGCGCCCGGCGATTTCTTCGGCGAGATGACCTTGCTCGAAATGCAGAACAGGTCGGCCACGGTGGTCGCGGAGACGCCGACCATCTTGTATGAGCTGACGGCACAGAAACTCTACGCGTTCTACAAGGCCGACATCCAGGCCTATGTGATCGTGATGCAAAACATCAATCGCGAGCTGTGCCGCCGCCTGCGTCGCGCCGATGCGCGGATCAAGGCGCTGGAGACGGGCGCGCGGTCGTCGGGTTTCTGAACCTCTCCCAGCCTTGCGGGGAGAGGGAGCGCACCGCCCGCGCCGTGAAAGCTCAGAGCAAATTCCAACTACAACCCAGCCTTCCAGTTGATGCCGCTGTCGGCCCAGGTCGGGTAGGCCCGCGTCACCGGCAGCTTCGTTTCCTCGGCGGGCGGCGTCAGCATGATCGGGAATTCGACCTCGGCGTGCTCGCTCGCGTCCTTCAGCTCGCCCGCGTCGTGCATGACGTGGTCGCCGGCGAGCTTGCCCGCGGTCCAGCGCCACAGGCTGCGAATCTCCTGCGCCGACTTGCCGGCCGCGTCGAACTCGCTGACGCCGAGACCGGCGGCGAGCGCGTCCTGGTGGTCGTTGCGCATCATGATGAAGGGTTGCGCCAGCACCTCGGCGATGTCGCGTGGAGCGTCGGCGTCGAGCGCGGTCGTCGCGTCGGTGACGCGGTGGCCGCCGCGGATCGGGGCCTGGTTGAGCACGAAGGCGAACGGCTTGCGCCAGGCTTTGACGACGCTGAGCGTCGGTGCCGTCGCCTCGATGTCGGCGACGCTCGGACGCGCCGGAATGAGGCACAGGTCGCAGTGGCGGATCGCGGCGGTCGTGGACGCCGTGATGCCGGCCCCGGTGTCGATCATGCACACGGTGACGCCATCGCGCTCCAGCGCTTCGAGCCGCGGCTCGATCATCTTCGCATCGTAGACGGCTTCGACGATCGGCTCGCCCGCGGCGCGGCGCGCCTGCCATTTCGTGAGCGTGCCCTGACGGTCGGTTTCGATCACGCGCACCTTGTGGCCGGCCTGCTGGGCCGCCACGGCCAGACCAATCGCCAGCGTGCTCTTGCCGCTGCCGCCCTTCTGCGTGGCCAAAACGATCGTGTACATCGGGAGACAGTCCTTCGGATGTTGACGGAACTTATGAGAACGCCAAAGCTGAGCGCATCGCGATCGCGGTGCAGAGCTATTCTCGCTCAGGACAGTCCCGGCCCGATCCAACTCATGATGAGCGATCGCGGTGGTCCGAATCAGCACGCCGACAAAACTGTTCGAACCATCTCACGCTCGGCCTGTGCCTGCACAGACCGGTTGACTACGGCGGGAGCCGTTCCGAGTTGATAGCAAGGTGCTAGGAAGTTGAGTGGCAGCGAGCCGCGGGCAAGCTCGGCATCGCCGAGCATCATCCCATGCAGTCGCGATGCTGCACGTCCGATCCCCGCCGGCCGCCGTTGGGCCCTTAATTTTTTCTAAAACGACATGCTTAACATTGCGTAAACGCTGCCGCGCCGCAGTGCGCAGCGCCATGATCGCGACGCCGAACCGGTTTGGCGCAGGCTCTACTTCCGCACGCAGATCACGCGCACCGTCGCCGCCTTGGCGTCGAGCGAGGTTCCGTCCGGCTTGACGCCCTGCGCCGTGAGAAAGGCGCGCGTCGCATCGGCGCTGACCATCACGACCTGTGTGGACGGGATGAGCGCCGTGCCGGCCATGATTCCTGGCTTGAGCAGGGTGACGCCGGCGAACTTGCCGTCGCCGTCGAGCGCCGCCGCGCCGGAGAATCCGAGGCCCGGCGCCGGCGCCAGCGAGGCGTCGCCCGCGCCGTTGGCGGCGAGCTGGGCCTTGACGGTGCTGATCGCGGCACCGCCGCCCTGGCTCTGCGGATCGGCGATGCCGACGATGTCGACCGACGACTTCGCACGGCCGCCCGACAGCGCCAGCGGCTTGAGGTCGTGCGCGCCGTAGATGCGCAGCAGCGCCAGGCCGCGCTCCTTGTCCTCGGCCACGCGCTCGGCATGGCCGAAACCGGGAATGGTGATCGCCACGCAGGCATCGGTCACCTCGCGATCGGCGATGATGGCGCCGTCCTGGCTCACGATGATGCCGGTGCCGTAGTCGACGCGGCGCCGTGGCGCGGGCTGCGCGGCCAATGTCGACGGAAACGCGGTGAACGCGCTCGACATCGCGATCACGACCGGCTCGACCGTGTTCTCGGTGGCCTGATCGTAGAGGATGGTCAGGATACGCACCTCGTCGCCCCGAAAGGTGCCGCGGATGTAGAACTTCTTCAGGTTCTGCAGGCCCGAGAGCACGAAGAAGTCGGGCTTCACCACGCTGTAGTCGACGGTGCGGCCGGGCTCCTTCTTCTCGCGGTCGGCGAGCGCCGCGGTGGTCGGGTTGGCCTCCTTGCGGCGTGACAGCGCCACCTGCACGGTGCCGGTGGGCGAGGTCCATTTCGAGCCGGTGCCGTCGCTGGTCTGTTGCGGCACCAGCTTGGTGGGAATGCCGAGCCGTGCGCCGCTGACCGGCTCGGTCACGAGCTTCCAGCCGACGCCCTCCTGCTTGCGGCGCGCGGTGTCGGCGAGCACGGCGCGCTCCTGCGGGTTCAACACGCCAGTCGGCTTGCCGCCGGCAAGCTTCTGGTACTCCTTGATCGCGTTGACCATGCGCTCGCTGACGTCGCCGGTGATCGCGCCATTGTACTGGCCGACCCAGGCGAGATCGGATTGCAGCGCGAGCCGCTCGGCCTGGCTCATCGCATTGGCGGTGTCGGCGGGAGCCTGCACGCCCGGGCGCACCGGCTGGGTCGCGACGGACTTGGGCTTGGCGCCCGGCAACGCGCCCTGCGGCGTCTGTGCCTGCGCCGATGCGCACGCGGCGATGGCGCAGATGAAGGTTGCCGTGGCCAGCCGTATCATGACAAATCCCGATGCTCTTGCCGCTGACATAAATAAGCACATCTGCTTGGTCGGTCACAATCCGGCGAGGGTTCAGTGCGGAGATCCGCCGTCTTCGCCTTGGGCTGACAGCGGTGCGGCAGCGGAAGGACGGTGCAACGATGCTGAGCGATGAAGAACTGGAGCGCTATGCCCGTCACATCGTGCTGCGCGACGTCGGCGGTCCCGGCCAGGCGGCGCTGAAGCGGGCGTCGGTGCTCGTGGTCGGCGCAGGCGGCCTCGGCGCACCGGCGCTGATGTATCTCGCCGCGGCCGGCGCCGGCACGATCGGCGTGGTCGACGACGACGTGGTGTCGCTGTCGAATTTGCAGCGCCAGGTCATCCATGCGACACCCGACATCGGCAGACCCAAGGTCGAGAGCGCCGCCGAGCGCATCAACGCGCTCAATCCGCATGTGAGCGTCATGGCGCATCGGACCTGGCTCAATCCTGACAACGCGCTCGATCTGATCGGCGCTTATGATCTCGTGCTCGACGGCTCCGACAATTTCGACACCCGCTATCTCGTCTCCGATGCCTGCTTCCTGGCCGAGAAGCCGCTGATCACCGGCGCGCTCGGCACCTTCGATGCGTCGCTGACGACGATCCGGGCGCATGAGCGGGATGAGAAGGGCCAGTTTAATCCGACCTATCGCTGCCTGTTCCCGGAGCCGCCGCCCCCCGGCACCGTCCCGGCCTGCGCCGAGGCTGGCGTGATGGGGGCGCTCGCCGGCATGCTGGGGTCGATGATGGCGCTGGAGGCGATCCGCGAGATCGTCGGCTTCGGCGAGGGCCTGGTCGGCCGGCTGCTGATGCTGGACGCGCGGACGATGCGCTTCGAGACCCTGCGCTATGGCCGCGATCCGACGAATCCGCTGAATGGGGATGGGCCGGTGATTGCGGATTTGGGTGCGCATCGGAAGTGATGTGCGGGCTGAGCGGGAAGCGCGCGGCAGACTCTGCTGTCGTCCCGGACAAGCCTGCCGACGCAAAGCGTCGGTAGGCGCCGATCCGGGACCCATACTCCGTGAACGCAGTGAGGCGCGCAGAACGCGCTGCCTGCCTATTTCAGACATCACGCGGTATGGATCCCGGCTTTCGCCAGGACGACACCGGTGGCGAGGTGACCGGCTCGCGCCTCGTGACTCTCACCCCCGCCGCCCGCGCTCGCTATCCATGTGCACCAGCTGTGCGTCCGGATAGCGCTCGCCGGCGGCGATGCCAGGCGGGAACGCCTTGTCGAGCGCGGCGAGCTGCACCTCGGTGAGCTTCACGCAGAGCGCGCCGAGTGCTTCGTCGAGACGATCGCGGCGGCGGGCGCCGACGAGCGGCACGATGTCGTTGCCTTGCGCCGCGACCCAGGCGATCGCGACCTGCGCCGGCGTGGCGCCGACGTCGTCGGCGACGCTGCGCAGCGTGTCCACGAGCGCGAGATTGCGGTCGAGATTGTCGCCCTGGAAACGCGGCGTGTGGCCGCGGAAGTCGGCAGCGTTGGCGCGGTCCTTCGACCAGTGCCCGCTGATCAGCCCGCGCGACAGCACGCCATAGGCGGTGATGCCGATGCCGCGTTCGCGGCAGGTTTGCAGGATGTCGCTCTCGATGCCGCGCGAGATCAGCGAATATTCGATTTGCAGATCCGAGATCGGGTGCACCTTGTGCGCCCGGCGAATCGTCTCTGAACCGACCTCCGACAACCCGATATGCCTGATGTAGCCGGCCTGTTTCAGCTCGGCCATCGCGCCGATCGTCTCCTCGATCGGCACCTTGGGATCGAGCCGCGCCGGGCGGTAGATGTCGATGGCGTCGACGCCGAGCCGCTGCAGCGAATAGGACAGGAATGTCCTGATGGCTTCGGGCCGGCTGTCATAGCCGAGCCAGCTCCTGTCGGGGCCGCGCAGCGCGCCGAATTTCACCGAGATCCGGACGTTGCGCGGACCTGCGGACGCCAGCGCCTCGCGGATCAGCATCTCGTTGTGGCCCATCCCGTAGAAGTCGCCGGTGTCGAGTAGCGTGATGCCGGCGTCGAGCGCGGCGTGGATGGTGGCGATGCTCTCGGACCGGTCGGTGGGGCCGTAGAAGTCCGACATGCCCATGCAGCCTAGTCCGATGACCGAAACGTCGGGGCCGGTCGAGCCGAGTTGGCGGGTTTGCATGATCAATCTCCTCTTGCTGGCGCAGGCGGCCTGCTGGCCCGCCCGGACAACGCGGATATCGGCGCATTTCCTCGGTTCGATAAGCTGGACAATTTCGAATGGACTGTTCAACATATCGAACAATGAGCGAGCCGGACCTCCGTGATCTTCAGGCCTTCGCTGCCGTGGCTCGCAGCGGCAATTTCCGCCGGGCCGCGCGCGAGCAGGGACTCGCGGCGTCCAGCCTCAGCCAGCGGCTCAAGGAGCTGGAGCAGCGGCTCGGCGTCCGGCTGCTCAACCGGACCACGCGAAGCGTCGGCCTGACGCAGGCCGGCGAGGCGCTGCTGGCACGGCTCGAGCCTGCGCTGTCCGAGATCGAGGTGGCGATCCATCAGGTGCGCGGACAGCAGCAGGTCGCGGCGGGGCGCCTGCGCATCAATGCGCCGCCGCCCGCGGTCGATCTGGTGCTGGCGCCGATGGTCGCGCCGTTCCTTCAGGCCTATCCGTTGATCGAGCTCGAGATCGTCGCCGACAGCGGCTTCGTCGACATCGTGCAGGCCGGGTTCGATGCCGGCGTGCGCTATGGCGAGCACCTGGCGCAGGACATGATCGCCGTGCCGCTCGGCGAAACGCAGCGCTACGCCATCGTCGCCTCACCGCAATATGTGGCGCAGCATGGCCGTCCCGCGCATCCGCGCGACCTGCTGCAGCATGGCTGCATTCGCACGCGGTTCTCGTCCGGTGCGATGCTGGATTGGGAGTTCGAGAAGGACGGGCAGGTGATCAGGATCGCGCCGCCGGCTCGGCTGATCGCGGTCCAGCTCGGTCTGGCCTTCCGTGCCGCCTGCGACGGTGTTGGCTATTGGGCGACATTCGAAGGACATGTGCGCGATGCGCTAGCGGCAGGCCGCCTCGTCAGCGTGCTGGACGACTGGTGCCCGCCGTTCCCTGGGCCGTATCTGTATTACCCGAGCCGCCGGCAACCGCCGCCGGCGCTGGCGGCGTTCGTCGCGTTCGTCGGGGAGTGGCGGAAGCGCGCGGGCGCCCCGCACCCAGCTGCCGTCCCGGCCTTGAGCCGAGACCCATAACGTGAATGAGACGATGACGACCAGCGACGTCCCTCGCGGACATTACGCGGTACGGGTCCCAGCGTTCGCAGCGACGACACTGATTGTGGGGTCGAGTGACCGGCCTACAGCATGCTCGGCAGCACGCGGTCCGGCGGGCGGTGGTTGTCGAGGAAGGTCTTGATGTTGATGATGACCTTCTCGCCCATCTCGACGCGGCCCTCGATGGTGGCCGAGCCCATGTGCGGCAGCAGCGTCACCTTGCCGGCCTTGGCGAGGCGGACCAGGCGCGGATTGACCGCGGGCTCGTGCTCGAACACGTCGAGACCGGCGCCGGCGATGTCGCCGGCCTCGATCTGCCGCGTCAGCGTCTCCTCGTCGATCACCTCGCCGCGCGCGGTGTTGACGATGTAGGCGTCCTTGCGGATCAGCTTCAGCCGGCGCGCCGACAGCAGATGGAACGTTGCTGGCGTGTGCGGACAGTTCACCGAGATGATGTCCATCCGCGCCAGCATCTGGTCGAGGCTCTCCCAATAGGTGGCGCCGAGCTCGTCGGCGATGACAGGGGCGACCGGGCGGCGGTTGTGATAGTGGATCTGCAGGCCGAAGGCGCGGGCGCGCCGCGCCACCGCCTGGCCGATGCGGCCCATGCCGATGATGCCGAGACGCTTGCCGCCGATGCGATGGCCGAGCATCCAGGTCGGCGACCAGCCCGCCCAGTTCTTGCCCTCGGTAAGGATCGAGGCGCCCTCGATCAGCCGCCGCGGCACCGCCAGGATCAGCGCCATGGTCATGTCGGCGGTGTCCTCGGTGAGGACCTTCGGCGTGTTGGTGACGGTGATGCCGCGCGCCACTGCCGCCGCAACGTCGATATTGTCGACGCCATTGCCGAAGTTGGCGATCATGCGCAGCTTGCAGTCGGGCTGATTGAGAATGTCGGCGCTGATGTGGTCGGTGACGGTCGGAACCAGCACCTCGGCGGTGCGCACGGCGTCGGCGAGCTGTTCCTGGCTCAACGGCTCGTCATCGAGATTGAGCCGCGCGTCGAACAGCTCGCGCATGCGGGTCTCGACCGAGTCCGGCAGCTTGCGTGTCACCACGACGAGGGGCTTTTTCCTACCTGACATGTGCTGCTCTCATGAGATCTTTCAGACCTCATTAACCGGGTTCGCCGAAACTACCGTCGTCGCCTGAGAGCGGCGCTTCCCTGGACTGGTCGTGTCGGATCTCGCAGGTGGGCCGATCCGTTCCTGACAGGGCTTCGCGAGCGATTCTCAGGCGCTTCCTGGCCGCTTGTGTTCGGTCCTGTCTAGCAGAAGGCCGGGCCAAGACAAGAAGCCAACGGCGGGTCGGGACTGGCGCTTTCGGCAAGCCCTCTCTGTGCACGAAGGGGGGCAGCCGGGCAGTTCGATGGGGATCGGGCGAAGGATCGCAACGCAATCCGCTTTGATCGGAGCGCGCGTCGGTCCTTTCGAGGGAGAGTGAGTTGAGTAATTTGACGTTGTGGCGTTTCGGTGCAGTCGTGGTGCTGCTGGTCTGTCTGTTCGACGTTGCCGTCGGCAGAGGGGGCGTTGCGGCGAAGGACTCCGTTCTCACCACCAGCGGCCTGCCGGTGCCGCGCTATGTCAGCCTGAAGTCGGATCATGTGAACGTTCGCGCCGGTCCGACCAAGGACAACGACGTGGCCTGGGTCTATACGCGCTCGGGCCTGCCGGTCGAGATCACCGCGGAATATGAGAACTGGCGCCGCGTGCGCGATTCCGAGGGCTCGGAGGGGTGGGTCTATCACTCGTTGCTGTCGGGGCGCCGCACGGCGGTGGTCACGATGAAGAACAAGGACGATCTCGCCCCGATCTATGAGAGCGCCGACGCGGCGAGCGCGGTCACGGCGCGGCTGCAGGCCGGCGTCGTCGCGCAGGTGAAGAAATGCGGCAATGGCTGGTGCCGCGTGCTCGGCAATGGTTTCGAAGGCTGGATCCAGCAGCAGCGGCTGTGGGGCGTCTACGCCGACGAACAGGTCAATTGAAGGCCCAGGTCAGCGCAATGCGCTGACCTCTATCCTGACGCGCTCCCGACACAAAAATGCCCGCAGCGGGCGCGGGCATGATGCCTCGATGAAGCGGGCATGATGCCTCGATGAAGATGTTCCGGAGGCTCAGCGCTTCTTGCGCAGCCGGACTACCATGTCGATCCGGGCGATCTCGTAACCTTCGGGCGCCTCCGGCAGCTTCGACAACGCCAGATGCTGGTCAGGGATATCGACCAGCTCGTGGTTGTTCTCGAGATAGAAGTGATGGTGGGCCGTGACGTTGGTATCGAAATAGGTCTTGGTGCCGTCGACGCTGACCTGACGCAACAGGCCGGCATCGGTTAGCTGGTTCAACGTATTATAGACCGTGGCGAGCGAGACCGGAACCTTGGCCAGCGTCGCTTCCTCGTAGAGCATTTCCGCCGTCAGATGCCGCGCACCCTTGCCGAACAACAGCCAGCCAAGGGCCATGCGCTGGCGGGTCGGGCGCAGCCCGGCCGCCTGCAGCATCTCGTTGACGTCGTGCCATGGGCAGCCGTTGAGCGCCGGCTGCCGGCCGTTCCCGAGATCCGGGCTGCCGCGGTCATGACCACTCATCGAGGCGTTGTTGCTGACATCCACTTCAAGCACCGCACAATTCGCTCTCATCTATAACCGATATAGGAAGAAACCCATTCAGATGCAAGCTTATCGCAACTAACGTATCTAGAACGCCCCTAAACTGCATTTACCGCCCGGTTCGGGCGCGGGCCCCGGTGCTGCGTCGATTTACCTGGATACGCGCATTGACGCCGCAATCCTCTATGTTAGAGAGCGCCCGGACCCGATTTGCCCTGCCATGGTGAGCGCCGGCGGCCGTGATGGCCATGTGCGCGAATCCAGGCGTCGTTAGGCCCGCCGCTGACAACGGTCATGTTCGCCAGGTGCGATGGCCCAGCCTTCGTGCCGACGCGATGACCGGCCAGCGCGGCGCGGAGGGGGGCGGCGCGCGGGATCGGTCCATGTCGCGCGGCACAAATTCCACCGGGGATCGTTGAGAAAGGCCACCAAGCATGCTGGATCGGCGCAGCGCATATGAATACGAGGACCTGCTGGCCTGCGGCCGCGGGGAGCTGTTCGGCCCCGGCAATGCGCAACTGCCGCTGCCGCCGATGCTGATGTTCGATCGGATCGTCGAGATCTCCGAGACCGGCGGCGAGTTCGGCAAGGGTGTCGTCCGCGCCGAGCTCGACGTGAAGCCGGATCTCTGGTTCTTCGGCTGCCATTTCAAGAATGATCCGGTGATGCCGGGCTGTCTCGGCCTCGATGCGATGTGGCAGATGGTGGGCTTCTACCTCGGCTGGACCGGCGGCGCCGGGCGCGGCCGTGCGCTGGGCCTCGGCGACCTCAAGTTCTCCGGCCAGGTTCTGCCGACCGCGCGTAAGGTTGTGTACAATGTCGACATCAAGCGCGTGATGCGCTCAAAGCTGGTGCTCGGTATTGCCGACGGGTGGCTTTCGATGGATGGCGAGATTATCTATCGCGCCAAGGACCTGAAGGTCGGCCTGTTCAAGCAGGACGCCGCGCCGACTTGAACCAGCGGGCTGCGACCACAGACAGTGCAGCAGGCACGGCTGCAACAGAACACACGAGCAAAGTGAGGCGGACATCATGAGGCGGGTTGTCATCACGGGCATGGGCATCGTCTCATCGATCGGCAACAACACCCAGGAGGTGCTCGCCAGCCTGTACGAGGCGAAGTCCGGCATCTCCCGTGCTGAGAAATATGCCGAGCTTGGATTTCGTTCGCAGGTGCAAGGTGCGCCGACGCTGAATCCCGCCGACGTGGTCGACCGCCGCGCCATGCGCTTCCTCGGCGAGGGGGCGGCGTGGAATCATGTCGCCATGGAGCAGGCGATCCTCGATTCCGGGCTGGAGCCGACCGACGTCTCCAACGTCCGCACCGGCATCATCATGGGCTCAGGCGGGCCATCGACGCGCACGCTGGTGGAAGCGGCCGACATCACCCGCACCAAGGGCCCGAAGCGCGTCGGTCCGTTCGCCGTGCCGAAGGCGATGTCGTCGACGGCCTCGGCGACGCTGGCGACCTGGTTCAAGATCAAGGGCGTCAACTACTCGATCTCCTCGGCTTGTGCGACCTCCAATCATTGCATCGGCAATTCCTACGAGATGATCCAGTACGGCAAGCAGGACGTGATGTTCGCCGGCGGCTGCGAGGAGCTCGACTGGACGCTGTCGGTGCTGTTCGACGCGATGGGCGCGATGTCGTCGAAGCACAACGACACGCCCGCCACCGCGTCGCGGCCCTATGACGTGACGCGCGACGGCTTCGTGATCGCAGGCGGCGCCGGCGTCCTCGTGCTGGAAGAGCTCGAGCATGCCAAGGCGCGCGGCGCCAAGATCTACGGCGAGATCGTGGGCTACGGCGCGACCTCCGACGGCTACGACATGGTTGCGCCTTCCGGCGAGGGTGCCGAGCGCTGCATGCAGCTCGCGCTGTCGACCGTGAAGACCAAGATCGACTACATCAATCCGCATGCGACCTCGACGCCCGCCGGCGATCCGCCGGAGATCGAGGCGATCCGGAAAGTGTTCGGCCGCGGCGAGAAGTGTCCGCCGATCTCGGCGACCAAGGCGCTGACCGGCCACTCGCTCGGCGCCACCGGCGTCCAGGAGGCGATCTATTCGCTGCTGATGATGAAGAACGGCTTCATCTGCGAGAGCGCCAACATCACCGAGCTCGACCCGGCCTTCGCCGACATGCCGATCGTCCGCAAGCGCATCGACAACGCCAAGCTCGGCACCGTGCTGTCGAACTCGTTCGGCTTCGGCGGCACCAACGCGACGCTGGTGTTCAAGCAGCTCGACGCTTAAGATTTCCAACAGCACTGGTTTCGTCGGCATCATGGCCGGGCAGCAGCGCGAAGCTCATTCTTCGCACCGATGTCCGGCCATTGGCGTCTCGAAGGCGGAACGATCATCCTGGCTGGGCCGATCCCGGCATGACGAAGGAGAGACATCATGCAGGGTCTGATGGCAGGCAAGCGCGGCCTGGTCATGGGCATCGCCAACGACCATTCGATCGCCTGGGGCATCGCCAAGACGCTGGCGGCGCATGGTGCCGAGATGGCCTTCACCTATCAGGGCGACGCGCTCGGCAAGCGCGTCCGTCCGCTCGCCGACGAGCTCGGCGTCAAGCACGTGCTGTCCTGCGACGTCGAGGACATTGCCAGCGTCGATAGCGTATTCACGGCGCTGCGCGAGGCCTGGGGCGGGCTCGACTTCGTCGTCCACGCGGTCGCCTTCTCCGACAAGAACGAGCTCAAGGGCCGCTATGCCGACACCTCGCGCGAGAATTTTGCGCGCACGATGCTGATCTCCTGCTTCTCCTTCACCGAGATCGCCAAGCGCGCCGCCGAGCTGATGCCGGAGAGCGGCGGCAGCATGATCACCTTGACCTTCGACGGCTCCAACCGCGTGATGCCGAACTACAACGTGATGGGTGTCGCCAAGGCCGCGTTGGAAGCCTCGGTGCGCTATCTCGCCGCCGACTACGGCCGCCGCAGCATCCGTGTCAATGCGATCTCGGCCGGCCCGGTGCGCACGCTGGCGGGCTCGGGCATCGGCGATGCCCGCTTCATGTTCGCGTTCCAGCAGAAGCACTCGCCGCTCGGTCGCGGCGTGACGCTGGAGGAGCTTGGCGGCTCGGCGCTCTATCTGCTGTCGGAGCTGTCCGGTGGCGTCACCGGCGAGATCCACTACGTCGATTCCGGCTACAACGTGATCTCGATGCCGCGCCCCGAGGATCTCAAGGCGGACTGATCTCCGCGCGCATCGGCGGTATCAGGGGAACGCGAGACTCCGTCCCCTCGATCAACCCAAATTTTCCCAGTTGAAGACAATGTTCCTGAACGGCTAATCAGGAAGCATTGGCGCAACACTTGTTGGTTGTTGCGACGACGCTGCGATGCACCATGACCGGTGCATCGGCCGCGGCCGTCAGCCAGCCGCTCGCGCCGGCAGCAAGACAAGTCGTGGGGGCGATTGATGCTGCGTTCGAAGGCCCGTGTCATCGCTCTCTGCGCGATGACCGGCATTGTGCTTGCGGCGGGGTACGCCGGGCCGGCGCAGGCGCAATCGAGCGTCTGGGACTCCACGATCTCCAACACGAACTGGTATGTGCCGACGGCGCAACTGCTCGCCTACATGTCGCCGAAGACGGGCTTCTCCAACCCGATCCCGATCGGTGACCAGACGTTGTGGACCTTGGGCGCCGCGACCAACGGCGCCTTCACCGGCACCAGCGTCGCGCAGCTCAGGATCGGCCTGGCGCTGCTGACGGACACCTCGACCATCCAGGGCTTCGTCACCACCAGCGGCCAGATCACCATGCTGTTCACGCCGACCGGCGGCGGCGCCGTGACGGTCGGACTCGGCTATATGCGCAACGTCAACGGCGTGACCAGCATGGAAATGCAGATGATCACCGGCGACAGCCTGCTGGTGACGCATTGGGCCTACATGCTGCCCTATGATCCCGCGACCTTCACGCCGCCGCCGTCGGCGCCGGTGCCGGCCAATTCCGTGCCGCAATGGGCGTGGACCGCCGGCACGCCCTGGCGGATCGTCAGTCCGACATTGTTCGGCACGCAGGCGCCGGGCCGTTTCGTCATCACGAGCTATCAGAACGGCTATTTCTGGGGTGCGGGCGTCGCACCGCCCGGCAGCGCCGCGGCGGGCTTCACGCTGCTCGGCTCGGTGACTCCCGAGGGCAGCGTGCTGTTCAACACCCTCTCGCGCGGCACCCTGACCAGCCTCTATGGCACGGCGAGCGGCAACGCCGCGGGCGCGCAGATGCTGGTGTCGACCTACGACCTTACCGGGAATTTGACTGGAGGACTGGCGACGATGTCGCTGATCCAGCCTTACGCGGAAACGCTGCGGTCTGCAGGCGGCCGCGTCGGCCTGGAAGCGGCTGACGTGTTGTACCGGCTGTCGATGACGTCGGCCGGCTGGACTGGATCGATGGTCTCGGGCTTTGCCGCGCTTGATAATCTCAGCGGTCCATCTCTCAGCGCCGCCGTGAAGCAGACGTTGCCGGTGCTGACCGGAGCGGCCTCGCAGGCGACCCATGTCAGCCAGCAGGTGTTCCGGCAGACGATGACCAACAGGCTCGATGATGTCAGCAGCGTCGGCTGGGCCGCTGGTCGCAATGTCTGGATGCAGCCTCTCGGCGGCACCGCGCAGCAGACGGGACACGATGGCGTTCCGGGCTATGGCGCCTCCGGCGGCGGTCTGGCGTTCGGCGCCGACGTCGCAGTCTCGTCCCGTGCCATCATCGGCGGCGTTCTTGGTTATTCTCATCATACGATCGCCGGCAGCGACGACGCCGTGCCGAACCGTCTCGCTCTCGCTTCCTATCAGCTCGGGCTCTATGGGGCCTACGCGATCACCCGTGATGTCACCTTCGACTATCAGCTCGATGGCGGATTGAGCGACAACGGCGAAAACCGGTCGCTGAGCTTCATGGGCGCATCCGCCGGCGGCAGCTATCGTTCCTATAGCGGCCATGCCGGCGCAGGCATCAAGACGCGCATTCCGCTGCAAGATGGCTTCGCCCTCGTTCCAGCGCTGCGCCTGGACTACGGCACGGTTCGCAGCAATTCCTACGGCGAGAACGGTGCCGGCGGTTTCAGCCTCAACGTCGATCCTCAGATCTATCAGGAGCTCGTGACGACGGCGCAGCTGAAAGCTGTCTACGCGCCCATCAGGCAGATTCGTCTGACCAGCGATATCGGCGTCGGCTACAACGCGCTGAATCAGCCGCTGCAGATCAGCGCGGCGTTCTCGGGCGGCGGCGAGAGCTTTGTCACCCATGGCCTCGGCCTGTCGCCATGGATCTATTCGGCGGGCCTTGGTCTTGTGGCCGCCGGCAACGACCGGCTTGACGTCAGCATCCGCTACGGCATCAACGCGACATCGTCGGGTCTCGTCCAGCAGTCGGGCCACGCGGTGCTGAAGATCAGGCTGTGACGCGCCGAGCTCGTCGTTCTATTCGCGCCCGAAATAGGCCGGCAAGCGCTGGTCGAGCCGGAACTTGAGCATCGAACGCGCCATGTCACGCAGCACATTGTTGTTCGCAGCCTCCGGCGGCGAGGCGGGGAATGCGGAGTTGTCGACGTCTCCGGCGTGAGACGGCGGGCCGACGCCGGAGGTCAGCCGTGAGAGCAGCGACTTCGAGCTCATGGCAGGCTCGCGCGTCTCGAATGTCGCCCCGTCGTAGAGCTGGATATCGATCATGATGAAGACGTGGCTGATCCGGCCAAATCCCTCGCCCCTGTTGATGACACCGACGCCGGTAACCTCGTCGTTGGTCGAGGGTTCGCTGTCGGTTCGGCGGGTGATCACGAGGTAGCGAGCGCACCCTGCCGTGCCGGCCACCTTCCTGACGATGGGCGTGAGCTTCCCGTTCTCAGCCTTGATTGGGAGTGACTGATAGAACGGATCGAATGCTCCCTTGGGGACGCCGATGCGGCGGATCCCGGCATCACCCGCGGCTGCCTTCACACGCGCGTAGACGATGTCGTCGAAGCCCCAGGGCACCGGCACTTCGGCGTACTCGTTGCCCAGGCGGGTCATGCCGTTCTTCTGCACCGTGAAGACATCGCCGAGCGCGGCGATCACCCCGATGTCGCACGGTCCGCCCTCGCGGACGGCCATCGCCGGCTTGGCGGCCTTGGCATTGCTGCCTGCTGGCTTCGCGGGCTTAGCATTCAGCGGTGCCGGGGCCGATTGCGCCAGGGCATTGGTGGAGGAC
The DNA here is from genome assembly GCF_032484535.1 of Bradyrhizobium sp. SZCCHNS3016. Lineage (NCBI taxonomy): Bacteria > Pseudomonadati > Pseudomonadota > Alphaproteobacteria > Hyphomicrobiales > Nitrobacteraceae > Bradyrhizobium > Bradyrhizobium sp. SZCCHNS3016. Next base: position 320,611 of record NZ_JAUETE010000004.1, on the reverse strand, counting down.
CAGAGCATGGCAATGATGAGCGCAGCAAATCGGCGAGAGATGGTCACTGGGAGAGCTCGTCGCAGGGAGGAAAAGGATCAAGTCAAGGGAGCTCGTTCGAGTCGTCCGAAGTCTGCGCCCGCATCATTCGATCTTCAGATAGCTCGGCAGGTCGCGATCGAGCTTCGCTGCGACCAGGGTGCGCAGCCGCTCGCGCAGGACGGTGCTGGAGGCCGCAGCCGCGAGAGGCTCGGGCAAGTCGGCATTGTCGAGCTTGTTGAGAGGGTCTTCGGTGAGCCTCATGGTCTCGGCAAGCCTGGCGCCGGTGTCGGCCGAGAACGAGCTGATCTTCTCGTAGGACTGGCCGTCGATGAGCGCGATGTTGACGTTCGCAAACAGATGCGAGTGCCTGAGGATCGATCCGACCCCCTGATTGTAGGCGCCGATGCCTCTGAGCCTCAGCGTGGTGTTGGGAATGGTCGTCTCGAACCTGGTGACGACGAGATAGCGCGCGCAGCCCGCATTCGTCGTGACGCTGCGCACGATCGCGGTCAGGCTCTCCTTCGGATCGGGCAGGAAGCGCGATGTCGGGTGGTAGTAGACCTCGAACGCGCCTTTCGGATAGCCGATCCTGCGCACGGTCGGATCGCCGCCGGTAGCCGCGCGCACGCGCGCCATGGCGAGGTCGTCCAGTCCCCATCCCGGCAAGGTGACTTCGTCCTCTTCGGTTTCAAACACGGTGAGACCGAACTTGCTGACGGCGAGCTGGTCGCCGAGTGCGGAAATGACGCCAAGACGGCACGGACCGCTTTCGATGGCGCCTGGTTTCGCCATCGCCTTTGTCTTTCCGGAGGGCTTCTTGGCCGCGGGCGCGGCCTTGGGCGCCGTTTTTGACGGAGCCTGGGCCCAAGCCCCGGTTGCGAAGGCAGCGGCGAGAACGACGAGCGCAAGGCGGCGGATCGACAGGAGCGGCACGGACATGGGTACGGTTCGAGAATGCGAGGTCGTCGCGAACTCGAACTTAGTTCGCCTGCGAAGGCGCACGCAATGGTTTCCGGTCGCCACGCGTAAGATTTGCGCTTGCACGCCCTGCGATCAGGAGCCCGCCGCCTGACCGTCACGCTTCCATCGATAATATTTCATGATCCGGCCGTGCAGCGGGTCAGCTTCCTCCTTTTCCAGCACGAAGCCCTCGCGCTCATACCAGCGCCAAGCCTTGTCATTGCCCTTTGCGCAGCGCAGCCACACTTCGTCCGGCAGCAGCTCGCGGGTGAAGGTGAGCAGCCGGCGGCCGAGCGAGCGGCCCTGATGGGACGGGGCGATCATCAGCTGGTCGAGATAGAGCGTGGGGACGTTGATCGCGAGCATCGCGGCGAGGCGGCCGCCGTCGTCGGCGACATACAGGCTCCAGCCGCCGGCAATTTCACGCGGCACGCGCTCCCTGAGGAGCGCGAGCAGCCTCTCGCTCGGGGTCTCCAATCCGGTCGAGCACCAGCTCTCCATCCAGAGGCTGGCGACGGCGTCGTATTCGTCCGGGTGGGCAGGGCGGATGATAGGATGGAGCATGTGTGGTGACCTGAAGCGGGGTGACGGCCTCTGCATCCGCAGCCGTGACCTGGGACGCGTGAGGGTGCGCGACCAATAGGACAACAAAAAAGGGCGGCCCGAAAGCCGCCCTTTGTATTTCATTCGAAGGGTGCGCCGGCTTTACTCGCCGGCGGCCTCGCGCGCCTCGGCGGGCGCGTCCTTCTGCTTGGCCTCGAGATCCTCGCCGGTGGTCTGGTCGACGGCCTTCATCGACAGCCTGGTCTTGCCGCGGTCGTCGAAGCCGAGCAGCTTGACCTTGACCTTGTCGCCTTCCTTGACGACGTCGGAGGTCTTCTGCACGCGCTTGTCGGCGAGCTGCGAGATGTGCACGAGGCCGTCGCGGGTGCCGAAGAAGTTCACGAAGGCACCGAACTCCATCACCTTGACGACGGTGCCGTCATAGACCTGGCCGACCTCCGGATCGGAGGCGATCGACTTGATCCACTTGATGGCGGCCTTCATCGCCTCGCCGTCGTTGGAGGCGACCTTGACGGTGCCGTCGTCCTCGATATTGACCTTGGCGCCGGTCTTCTCGACGATCTCGCGGATCACCTTGCCGCCGGTGCCGATCACTTCGCGGATCTTGTCGGTCGGGATCTTGAAGGTCTCGATGCGCGGCGCGTATTCGCCGAGCTCGGCGCGCGCGGCGGTCAGCGCCTTGGACATCTCGCCCAGGATGTGGATGCGGCCGTCGCGGGCCTGGCCCAGCGCAACCCGCATGATCTCCTCGGTGATGCCCTCGATCTTGATATCCATCTGCAGCGAGGTGATGCCGCTCTCGGTGCCCGCGACCTTGAAGTCCATGTCGCCGAGATGGTCCTCGTCGCCGAGGATGTCGGAGAGAACCGCATAGCGGCTGCCTTCGAGGATCAGGCCCATCGCGATGCCCGCGGTCGGCCGCTTCAGCGGCACACCGGCATCCATCAGCGCCAGCGACGAGCCGCAGACGGTGGCCATCGACGACGAGCCATTCGACTCCGTCACCTCCGACACCACGCGCGTGGTGTAGGGGAACTCGTGGTGCGGCGGCAGGACCGGGTGGATGGCGCGCCAGGCGAGCTTGCCGTGGCCGATCTCGCGACGCTTGGTGCCGCCGAGACGGCCGGTCTCACCGACGGAGTAGGGAGGGAAGTTGTAGTGCAGCAGGAACGTCTCTTTGTACGTTCCCGACAGCGCGTCGATGTACTGCTCGTCCTCGCCGGTGCCGAGCGTGGTCACGACCAGCGCCTGGGTCTCACCGCGGGTGAACAGCGCCGAGCCGTGAGCGCGCGGCAGCACGCCGACTTCGCAGACGATGTTGCGCACGGTCTTGGCGTCGCGGCCGTCGATGCGCTTGCCGGTGTCCAGGATGTTCCAGCGAACGATCTTGGCTTCCAGCTCCTTGAACACGCCGGAGAGGCGGAGCTTGTCGTATTTCGGCTCCTGCCCTTCCGGGAAGAAGTGCGCCATCACCTTTTCCTTGACCGCGCCGACGGCAGCGTAGCGCTCCTGCTTCACGGGAATCGCATAGGCCTTGCGCAGGTCCTGCTCGGCGATCCCAAGCATCTCCTTCTCGATCGCGCCGTTGTCGATGATCGCGACGTCGCGCGGCTCCTTGGCGGCCTTCTCGGCGAGCTCGATGATCGCATTGATCACCGGCTGGAAGTGACGGTGACCGAACATCACCGCGCCGAGCATGATGTCCTCGTTGAGCTCCTTGGCCTCCGATTCCACCATCAGCACCGCGTCGGAGGTGCCGGCGACGACCAGGTCGAGCTGGGTGTCGGCCATCTCGTCGAGGGTGGGATTGAGGATGTATTCGTCATTGGCGAAGCCGACGCGGGCGGCGCCGATCGGGCCCTTGAACGGCACGCCCGACAAGGTCAGCGCGGCCGACGCGCCGACCAGCGCCACGATGTCCGGATCGTTCTCCATGTCGTGCGACAGCACGGTCACGATGACCTGGGTCTCGTTGCGCCAGGCGTCGACGAACAGCGGGCGGATCGGGCGGTCGATCAGGCGGGAGACCAGCGTCTCCTTCTCGGTCGGACGGCCCTCGCGCTTGAAATAGCCGCCGGGAATGCGGCCGGCCGCGTAGGTCTTTTCCTGGTAGTCGACCGTCAGCGGCAGGAAGTCGACGCCTTCGCGCGGCGCCTTGGCGGCGACGACGGTGGCGAGCACGACGGTCTCGCCATAAGTGGCGACGACGGCGCCGTCGGCCTGGCGGGCGATCTTGCCGGTTTCAAGCTTGAGCGGACGCCCGCCCCAGTCGATCTCGACGGAATGCTTGGTAAACATGGGTATCTTCTTTCATGAGATGATCGAAGGCGGACCCCGCAGAAACAAAAAAACCATGCGCAAGATTGCAGGGCGCTGGATTGCGATCAGCGCCCTGCGATCCTGCCATGGTTTTCTTATTTCGGATGGCGTCCATCCTTCTCGTAAGTAACGGGCACCTTGCCCGTCACGCCCAGCGGCCGGATTGCTGCTGAGGCGTACTGCACGGTCCGGGCAGGATCAGTCGAAGAGCGCATCTGCCTCTTTCCAGATCCAGCCAGACCGCATGATCCCGGATTCGCGAACGCCGCGATCGAAGCGGCGTCCTCGGCATCATGCCATCAACGCGCGCAACACCGCGCGCGCTCATTCCCAGTCGAAGCTCAACGGCGAATGTTGTGCTTCTCGAGCAGCGCCTTGTAGCGCGCCTCGTCGTTCTTCTTCAGATAGTCCAGCAGCGAACGGCGGGTCGAGACCAGCTTCAGGAGGCCGCGGCGGGAGTGGTTGTCCTTGCCATGGGTCTTGAAGTGGCTGGTCAGGTTGTTGATGCGTTCCGAGAGGATCGCAACCTGCACCTCGGGAGAACCGGTATCACCGGCCTTGGTGGCATTCGCCTTGATGATTTCCGCCTTGCGCTCTGCGGTCACCGACATCGTCAGTCTCTTTCGTTGCGACCGGAGCTGGCAGTCAGTCCGGTCAGGTTGAACACGCGCTTGGGGATGAGTTCGCCATTGCCAATTTCGGCAAGCGCCAGAAGGCGGCCTGCGACCGTGACATAGACTGTGCCGCTACTATTGGGCGCATCCCGTCCGCGCAACAAGACGGCCTGGCCCCTGTGGAGCCTTGCCGCATCAGCCCGAGTGACGGCCAGTGCCGGGATGTCGTCCAGCGCGGTCTCAACGGGCAAGAGTGCGTCGGCGAGGCTTCCCTCACCGGACGCGGCTCTATTGCACAAAGCCTCCAACTGTTCCAGCGGAATCATGTCGTTCTCGGTAAACGGACCCACCAGGGTCCGCCGGAGCGCGCTGATATGGCCGTAACAGCCGAGGAGGCGGCCCATGTCGCGGGCCAGCGCCCGGACATAGGTTCCCTTGCCGCATTCCGCCTCGAACACCGAATGGTCCGGGTCGGGCTGGTCGACGAGGGTCAGTTCATGGATCTCGACCGGGCGCGGCTGGAGCTCGACGACCTCGCCGTCGCGGGCGAGATCATAGGCGCGCTCGCCCTGGACCTTGATCGCGGAATAGCGCGGCGGCGTCTGCTCGATCCGGCCGGTAAATTGCGGCAGCAGCGCCCGGATCGCCGCCGCATCCGGCCGGCTGTGGCTGGTCTCGACGACCCGTCCTTCGGTGTCGTCGGTATCGCGCTCCTCGCCCCAGGTCACGGTGAAGCGGTAGCGCTTGCGGCCGTCCATCACGAACGGGACGGTCTTGGTGGCTTCGCCGAGCGCGATCGGCAGGCCGCCGGAGGCGAGCGGATCGAGCGTGCCGGCATGGCCGGCGCGCTTGGCCTGGAACAGGCGCTTCACCACCGCCACGGCCTGGGTCGAGGTCATGCCGATCGGCTTGTCGAGCACGACCCAGCCATGGACGTCGCGGCGATCGCGGCGTGGCTGGTTGCCCTGACCGTTTCCTTGGCGCTGCTTGTTGCGCGGATCGTTGTTGTCGCGCGGCGGGCGTCCGTCGGCAGAATGGATCGTCTTGGCGGCGGTCGGTTCGGCGCTCGGCGCGTCGACAGTGCCGGTTTCGGGGGGAATGGTCATCAGCTCTCTTCCGAATCCGAATTGAGGTCTCTCTGCACCGCGGGTGTTCGCAGTAATTTCTCGATCCGTTCCGCTTCGTCGAATCGCTCGTCGACGCGGAAGCGGATGTCAGGTGCAAATTTCAGGTTAACGCGCCGCGCGATGTCGCCGCGCAGGAACTTCTTGTTGCGCTCCAGCGCAGCGAGCACGACGTCCGTATCCTGTCCGCCGAGCGGCATGATGTAGATCGTGGCGAGCTTCAGGTCGGGCGACATGCGGACTTCGGGCACCGTAATGATGTGTCCCTCCAGGTCCGGGTCGTGCACGTCACCGTGGCTGAGAATGTCGGCGACAGCGTGACGCACGGTCTCGGCCACGCGCAACTGACGCTGCGAGCCGCCGGAAGCGGCGCTTCCCCTCTGGTGATGGCGAGGCATTTTTCAAAAATCCAATGGATCGTCGCCCGGCGTGAGCACGGGCGAGAGGATCATTCTGATTGAGTTCAACGACGCTTCGTTAAGTTCAAGGGACGCAGCGATTCCGCATGCGCACGGAATCGCTGCTCACTCGAATTGCAGCGCGCTCTGTAGGATTCGGACTTACAGCGAGCGCTGGATGGTCTCCACGCGATAACACTCGATGACGTCGCCGACACGCATGTCGCCGTAGCTCTCGAAGGCCATGCCGCATTCCTGGCCGGCCTGCACTTCCTTCACTTCGTCCTTGAAGCGCTTCAGGGTCGACAGCTTGCCCTCGTGAACCACGACGTTGTCGCGGATCAGGCGGACATTGGCGCCGCGCTCCACGGTGCCGTCGGTGACGCGGCAGCCGGCGACCTTGCCGACCTTGGAGATGTTGAACACCTCCAGGATCTGCGCATTGCCGAGCATGGTTTCCCGAAGCGTGGGGGCCAGGAGACCGCTCATCGCCTTCTTCACGTCATCCACGAGGTCGTAGATGATGTTGTAGTAACGGATCTCGATGCCGTTGCGCTTGGCGAGCGCGGCCGCTTCCTTGTTGGCTCGTACCGAGAAGCCGATGATCGCGGCGTTGAAGCCTTCGGCCAGCGTCACGTCGGACTCGCTGATGCCGCCGACGCCGGCATGCAGGATGCGGGCGGCGACCTCCTCGGTGCCGAGCTTCTCCAGCGAGCCGAGAATGGCTTCCAGCGAGCCCTGCACGTCGGCCTTGATGACCAGCGGGAATTCCTTGCGGCCCGCAGTCTTCAATTGCGACATCATCTGTTCGAGCGAACCGCGCATGCCGGAGATCGAGGCTGCCGCGTTCTCGCGCTTCTGGTGCGCGCGGTAGCTGGTGACCTGGCGGGCACGGGCTTCGTTCTCGACGACGGCGAGACGATCGCCGGCTTCCGGCGGACCGTTGAAGCCGAGCACCTCGACCGGCACCGACGGGCCTGCCTCCTGCAATGTCTCGCCCTGATCCGAGATCAGCGCGCGGACGCGGCCCATCTCGGCGCCGGCGACGATGATGTCGCCGACCCGCAACGTGCCGCGCTGGACCAGCACGGTGGCGACCGGGCCGCGGCCACGATCGAGCTTGGCTTCGATCACGGTGCCTTCGGCCGGGCGATCCGAATTGGTCTTGAGGTCGAGAATGTCGGCCTGCAGCGCGATCATCTCGAGCAGACGATCGAGGTTGGTCTTGTTCTTGGCGGACACCTCGACGTCGACGACCTCGCCGCCGAGCGATTCGACCTGCACCTCGTGCTGGAGCAGCTCGGTGCGGACGCGCTCGGGACGGGCGTCGGGCTTGTCGATCTTGTTGATCGCGACGATCATCGGCACCTTCGCCGCCTTGGCGTGGTTGATGGCCTCGATCGTCTGCGGCATCACGCCGTCATCGGCCGCGACCACCAGCACCACGATGTCGGTGACCTTGGCGCCGCGGGCGCGCATCGCGGTGAACGCGGCGTGGCCGGGCGTGTCGATGAAGGTGATCTTCTTGCCGGAATCCGGCGCGGTCACCTGATAGGCGCCGATGTGCTGGGTGATGCCGCCGGCTTCGCCCGAGACCACGTTGGCGTGACGCAGCGCGTCGAGCAGCGAGGTCTTGCCGTGGTCGACGTGGCCCATCACGGTCACGACCGGCGAGCGCGGCTCGGTGTCGGTCGAATCGTCGACGACGTCGAACAAACCCTCTTCGACGTCGGACGCCGCGACGCGCTTGACGCTGTGGCCGAGCTCCTCGGCGATCAGCTGCGCGGTGTCGGCATCGATCACGTCGGTGATCTTGTGCATCGCGCCCTGGCGCATCAGCAGACGGATCACGTCGACCGCGCGCTCCGACATGCGGTTCGCCAGCTCCTGGATGGTGATGGCTTCCGGAATCGTCACCTCGCGGACGAGCTTCTCCTTCTGCTCGTTGGCGGCATGGCCCTTCAGGCGCTGCGTGCGGCGGCGGAACGAGGCGATCGAGCGCTCGCGCACATCGTCGGCCGTCAGTGCCGTGACCACCGTCAGGCGGCCGCGCTGCTTCTGCGGACCCGGCTTGTGCGTGGTCTTCGGCGGCGGCGCGGGACGTGCGGCTCCGCCGGGACCCCTGCGGATCTGGCGCGGACCCTCATCCTCGTCCGGACCGGCGGCAACCGCCGCCGGCGCGCGGCCGAGCGGACCGCCGGCGGCAGGACGGGCGCCGGCCGGGCGTGCGCCCGCCGGCTGAGCGCCGCCGGGCCGCGAGCTCGGACCACCAATCTGCTGCGGCCGGCTGCCCGGTGCGCCGACGGGCCTGCCGGGGGCGGGCGTCGAGCGGGCCGGTGCGGTCGCGGCGGGCTGCGGCGCGGATGTCGCCGGACGGGGCGCCTCGCCTTCGCCGAACCGCTTCTTGGCCTCGAGCTCGGCCTTGCGTTTGGCTTCCTCTTCGTGGCGGTGCCGCTCTTCCTCGGCCTTGCGGCGCGCCTCGGCAGCCTCGCGCTCGGCGCGTTCGGCGGCTTCGCGCTCGGCACGGCGGCGCGCTTCCTCTTCGGCCTGGCGGCGTTCCTCGATGTCGCGCACGCGGGCGTCGGCCAACGCGCTGGCGCGGGCCGACCGCTCGTCCTCCGTCAGGGTGCGCAACACGACCCCGGACCCGCCGCGCTGCGACGAGCCGGATGGGCGCGGTCCGGATGAGCGCGGCGATGGCGGGGGCGGCGGCGCCTTGGCGACGGTCGGCTCCGGCGCATGCGGAGCATCGGGCCCCCCATCGCCGACGCGGCGCTTGCCGCGCTTCTCGACCACCACCTGCTTGCTCCGGCCATGTGGGAAGCTCTGGCGTACCGTGCCGGTCTCGACGCGCGGCTTCAGCGTCAAGGTCTTGCTCGGGACACTCAGTTTCTTGTCGCCCGGAGTGTTGTTGTCGGCCATTCAGTCGTCCTAATCTCGTTACCAGCGTGCGGGCTACCGCACCGTCTCATTCGTGCAATCGTCGCGATGTCTTCGTAGCTATGGCTTCAAAGTGCTATGTCTTCGAAGTCGAAGCAGATTTCGTGGCCGCGGTTCCGGCAATCTTGTCAGCGTCGGCCGACCGGTATCGGACCAGTGTCTGGCTGCGCGACAGGAATGTCCTGCTCGCCGGGCCTGCGAGCACGGCAGCATGTATCACATTTGAGCGCCCAAGTGCCAAATCCAATTCTGCCGAAGTGAGACAGCAGATGATCGGAATTGTCGGGGCTTGGCCCTGGTCCCCGTCGTTCGGCCGCACCAGCGCGTCGAGCTTGCGGATCCCGTCGGCTGCGCCATCCGCGGCATGGACGAGGGCAGCCAATGTCGACCGCGATTGCCGCTGCGACAGCGCCGCTTCCACCTTGGAGAAACCGGAGACGACCTGGCCGGCCTTGGCGGCAATCCCCAGCGCTTCGATCGCGCTGCGGGCCAGCAAGGCTTCCAGGTCTTCGGCAAGGGTCGGCGGGACGCGGACGTTGGTCTTGAAGCCTCGGCTGAAATGGTGACGCCGCACCGCCTCCGCAACCGCCTGGCGCGAGGCGGTGATCCACAATCCCCGACCGGGCAGCTTGCGCTTGATGTCGGGCACGACCTCGCCCGACGGGCCGACGACGAAGCGGATCAGCTCGCCGATCGGCCGCACGTCGCGGCTGACCGCGCACATGCGCATGGTCGCGGACTTCTCGGTCCGCGGTCCATTGTCGAGCTCGGGGTCGGCCAAAGCGAGCATGCGGTGATGCGGCTCCTCATCTCAAGCGAGCTGGGTCAGGGTGGGGGTCATCGTGCCGTCCATGGGGCGAGCCAAACGGGTCAGGCGGGCTGTCCTTCGGTTGCTTCGTCCTCATGCTCGGGTTCGGCTTCGGCCTTGGCGAGGTCAGCCTCACTGATCCAGCCGGCCTTGACGCGGGCCTGCATCACCATGTCTTCGGCGTCGTCGCGGGAGACATCGAGACCGTCGAGAATGCCGGCGAATTTGGTGGCTTCGCCGCCCTCCTTGCGCTCGGTCCAGCCGACCAGATCGTCGGTCGCGCAGCCCGCGAGGTCCTCGACCGTCTTGATGTCGTTCTCGCCGAACTTGACCAGCATCTTGGTGGTCACGCCGGGCACGTCCTTCACCGCGTCCTCGACGCCGAGTTCCTTGCGCCTGGCCTCGAGCTCCGCTTCCTGCTGCTCGAGGAATTCGCGGGCGCGGGTCTGCAGCTCGGTCGCGGTCTCCTCGTCGAAGCCCTCGATGCCGGCGAGATCCTTGAGGTCGACCAAAGCGAGCTCCTCGACCGAGGTGAAGCCTTCGGACGCCAGCAGCTGGCCGACGACCTCGTCGACGTTCAGCGATTCCATGAATACGCGCGTGGAATTCTCGAAGTCGGCCTGACGGCGCTCCGATTCCTCCTGCTCGGTCAGGATGTCGATGTCCCAGCCGGTCAGCTGCGAGGCGAGGCGGACGTTCTGGCCGCGGCGGCCGATGGCGAGCGAGAGCTGGTTGTTGGTGTCGGGCACCACGACCTCGATGCGCTCGCGGTCCTCGTCGATGACGACCTTGGCGACTTCAGCCGGCGCCAGCGCGTTGACCACGAAGGTCGCGATGTCGGGCGACCACGGGATGATGTCGATCTTCTCGCCTTGCAGCTCGTTCACCACGGCCTGCACGCGCGAGCCGCGCATGCCGACGCAGGCGCCGACCGGATCGACCGAGGAATCGCGCGACACGACGCCGATCTTGGCGCGCGAGCCGGGGTCGCGGGCCACCGCCTTGATCTCGACGATGCCGTCATAGATTTCCGGCACTTCCTGCGCGAACAGCTTGGCCATGAACTGCGGATGGGTGCGCGACAGGAAGATCTGCGGGCCGCGGGTCTCGCGGCGGACGTCGAACACATAGGCGCGGACGCGGTCGCCGTTGCGGAACACCTCGCGCGGCAGCATCTCGTCGCGGCGGATGATGGCCTCGCCGCGGCCGAGGTCGAGGATCACGCTGCCATATTCGACGCGCTTGACGACGCCGTTGACGATGTCGCCGATGCGGTCCTTGAACTCCTGGTACTGCCGGTCGCGCTCGGCCTCGCGCACCTTCTGCACGATGACCTGCTTGGCCGACTGTGCGGCGATGCGGCCATATTCCAGCGGCGGCAGGGTGTCGGCGATGGTGTCGCCGATCTGCGCGCCCGGATTGGCGCGGCGGGCATCATCCAGCGAGATCTGGTTGGAGGGGTTCTCGACCTTCTCGACCACCAGCATGTGGCGCGACAGCCGCAGCTCACCCTTCTTCGGATCGATCTCGGCGTGAACGTCGGTCTCGCTGCCGTAGCGGGCGCGGGCGGCCTTGGCGATCGCGTCTTCCATGGCAGCGATCACGATGCCGCGGTCGATCGACTTCTCGCGCGCGACGGCGTCGGCGATCTGCAGCAGTTCCAACCGGTTGGCGCTGACGGCCATGGCTCAAGTCTCCTCTAATCAGGATCGATCTCGCCTCTGCGCGCGCGGTCGGCGGCGAGGCGATGTTTCTTGGTGTTGGTCGGCAGCGGCTTCTTGACCGGCTGCTTGTCCTTCGATTTCGGTTTTGGCTTGGCCTGGGCCGCCGGCTTGGCGTGCGGCGCCAACGGTGGCGCCAGCCCGAGGTCGCGCTTCTTCTCGCGCTCGGCCGCCTTGCCGCGGCGCATGGACTCGGCGATCAGCTCGTCGGTCAGCACCATCTTGGCGTCGCCGATGTCGGCCATCGGCAGCACGACATCCGGCTCCTGGTCCTTGGCCACGTCATCGCGGGTGATGCGCACGCCGTCGCCTTCGACGCCGGCGATGATGCCGCGGAAGCGCTTGCGGTTCTGATGCGCCACCGCCATCTCGATCTTGACGAGATGACCGATGTGACGCTCGAAATCGGAGCGCCGCACCAGCGGCCGGTCGATCCCCGGCGAGGAGATCTCGAGCCGGTAGGCACGGTCGATCGGGTCGGCGATGTCCAGCACCGGCGACAGTGCCCGCGACACCGCCTCGCAATCCTCGATCTGCATCGTGCCGTCGGGACGCTCGGCCATCACCTGGACCGTGCAACCACCTTCGCCCGAAATGCGGATTCGCACCAGGCGGTACCCCATTCCCTGCAGCACCGGGTCGGCCACCGCCGCCACGCGCGCCGCGACGCCCGGCTCGACGACGAGGCGGGGCTCGGTCAGGAGGTCGGTGTCAGCGGTTGCGAACGTAGGTTCCGTCATCGAGGCGTCGATCGCGTGTCTTGCTTGGTTGGGCCGTGGGGCCTGTTCGATCGCGCTCACCGGACCGATCCCGCCCGCGGCGGAGCGATCCAGGTAACAAAAAAGAGCGGGTCCGGAAGGGCCCACCCTCACTACGCGATCGTATATGAGATGATGTTTGATGGCGCTCATATAGCGGCTTTGCCGCCTGACGGCAAGGGTCGTGTCGGCTCAAACGGCGCCTGGAACTGCGAATTTGCTCCGCGCCGGGACCGCGGATCGGATCGTTTCACCCGACCGGGAACGGCTCAATGCCGCAGGGTCTAACCCTTCATTCACCAAGATCGCTTAAAAATGAGCTGAGTTCGCGCTTTTCGCCCCGTCGTCGTGCCGCAAGGAGCGGAGCGCGCGGAAACGTGTCGTGTTGCGTATCGAGTAGACGTCATGACCCCCGCTACCGCGCTGATCCCCGGCCTCGGCGGGATCGTCAGGCAGGGCAATGCTGAACGCGGCCTCGAGGCCACGCGCCGCATCGCCGACCTGTTCTTCGAGGATGCGACGAAGCTGCGTCCCGAGCACATCAATCTGTTCGACGGTCTCCTGATCGATCTGGTCCCGTTCGCGGATCTGCCGACGCGGATCGATCTGGCGGAGCGGTTGTCGCGGCTCCTCAGGGCGCCCCCTGCCGTCGTCAGCCGGCTGGCGCGCGACGACGAGGTTGCGGTGGCGGGTCCGCTGTTGCGCCGCTCGCTCGTGCTCGACGATCCCGCGCTCATCGACATTGCGCACGACAAGAGCCAGGGTCATCTGCTCGCGATGGCGGAGCGGCCGCGCCTGTCGGCTGATATGACGGACGTGCTGGTGCGCCGTGGTGATCGCGACGTGGTGCGGCGGACCGCTGCCAATGATGGCGCAGCGTTTTCCCCGCGCGGCTATGTCGCGCTGATCCACCGCGCAAGTTCCGACGGCGTGCTGACCCTCACGGTCGGTCGGCGCGACGATCTTTCCGACGATCATCTGAAACAACTGCTGGCCGGCTCGCTCGATGTCGTCAGGCGGCGGTTGTTCGATGTCGTGCCGCCCGACAAGCAGGCGAGGATCAAGCAGGCTCTCGCCGAGCTCGCCGATGCGGCGCACGCAACGAACAGCACGCGCAATTTCGTGCCCGCGCAGCGGACCATCCTGTCGCTGTATGAAGCCAGCGGCTTGGACCAGTCGGCGCTGTTCCGCTTCGCATCCGAGCACAAATACGAAGAGGTCATCGCGGCTCTCGCCGCAATGACCGGACTTAAGATCGCGACGCTCGACCGGCTGGTGTCGGGCGATCGTCACGATCCGCTTCTGATCCTGGGGCGCACGATCGGGCTCGACTGGCGCACCGTGCATGCACTGATCCTGCTGCGCCTCGGACCGAAACGCGTGCCGGCGCAGCGCGACATCGATGCGATCAGGGTCAACTACGCGCGCCTGCTGCCATCGACCGCCGAGCGTATCGTCGCGTTCTGGAAGACACGACATTGAACGACGTCGCCGGCATAGCGGTCAGCGCCGGCGGAAGATCAGATAGTTGGCGACGCGGCCTTCGCGCGTCGCCTTCCGTCCGTAGCGCGTCATGGTGTAGCCCGGCCAGGGCAGGCGCCAGTCGTCGGCGCGCTCGGCCGTCCAGGCGAAGTCGGGCGAACGCAGCAGATGCCACAGCGTCCAGGCGCAATAGTCGGCGATGTCGCTGACGAAGCGGAACTCGCCGCCGGGCTTCAGGACGCGCGCCATCGCGGCGACCGTTGCATCCTGCACGAAACGCCGCTTCCAGTGCCGCCGCTTCGGCCAGGGATCGGGATGGATCAGGTCGATCCGCTGCAGCGACTGCGGCGGCAGCCAGGCCAGCAGCTCGGCGGCGTCGCCCGCCAGCAGCCTGATATTGCCGATGTTGTCGGCCTCGATGACCGACAGGATCTTGGCCATGCCGTTGACATAGGGCTCGCAGCCGATGAAGCCGGTGGTCGGAAACGCCTTTGCTTCGGCGGCAAGATGCTCGCCGCCGCCAAACCCGATCTCCAGCCGCAGCGCGTCGACCGGCGGATGGTACAGCGTGGGCAGCACGGCTTCCGCGGGCGCGGCGAGATCGAGCGCGAGGTGCGGCAGCAGGTTGTCGACCAGGCCGGCCTGATGCGCCCGCAGCTTGTGGCCCTTGCGCCGGCCGAAGAACGAGCCCTGACCATGCAAGGCCTCGGTGCTGGCGTGGTCGTCGTCGACAGGCATGTTGATCGCGGTGCTCATCGCAGGGTTTGATAGAGACGGTAGAGCAGCCTTGTCCGCGGCTCGATCGAGGAGATGTACATCTGCTCATAATGCGTATGCGCGCCCTTGCCGTCGACGCCGAGCCCATCGAGCGTCGCCGTGAACGGTGCGGTGAAATTGCCGTCGGAACCGCCGCCCGTGTGGGTGTCGACGAGCTCGAATCCGATCTCTTCGGCCAGTGATTTCGCATGCTCGAACAAGGCCGCGCCGGCGTTGCCCTTGACGTAAGGCGGCCGGTTCACCTCGCCCCTGACTTCAACCGTGACGCCATCGCTGCGCGAGGTCAGCCCCAGGATCTTGGGCAGGATTTCCTCTGCATCGGCTGGCGTCGGTAGCCGCGCATCTACCTCCGCATGGGCTTCCTCTGCGATGACGTTGGGACGTGTGCCGCCGCGCACCACGCCGACATTCACGGTAATGCCGCGCGCGGGGTCGTTGAGCGCTTCGAGCGCATGGATGACGTTGGCGAGTTCGCGGATCGCACTGCGTCCATCCTGTGGACGCGCGCCGGCATGCGCGGGCACGCCGCGGATGGCCACGTCGAACCGCGCCACGCCCTTGCGTCCGGTCACGATCTTGCCGCCGTCACGCGCCGGCTCGGTGACGAGGACGTATTTGGCCTTGCGGCCTTCCTCCTCGATCAGCGCGCGCGAGGTCGGGCTGCCGATCTCTTCATCCGAGACGAACAAATGAGTAATGCCGAGCGGCGATTTTTCACCGCCTGCGCAGAGCTGACGAAAGGCGTGAAAGGCGAGATACGCGCCGCCCTTCATGTCGTAGATCCCCGGACCGTACGCGACGTCACCGTCGACCGAAAACGGCAGCCGCGCGATGAACCCGATCGGGTGCACCGTATCGAGATGGCTGAGGACCAGAATTCCGGGCTCGGCCTGTCCCCATGACGAACGCGCGATGAGATGGTCGCCGCAGCCGTCGCGTCCGGCGATCCGTTCGATCGTGGCATCGAGCCCGCGATAGCCATCCGCGACAAGGGAAGCCAGCTTGTTGACCTGATCAGGCGCCTCGGTCGGGGTCTCGATCTCGACCCATTGGCGGATGCCTTCGAGAATTGTGCGACTATCGAACGGGCTGCTGCTGGTGGTCATGAGCTTTGTAAATCGTTCTCGATGGTTACGAAGTGGTAGCAGGCGGTGGACGCGTTGGCGCGTCGCAGGGCGGGTTGGCGGCTGGGACGCCAGAGTTCCAGGCCACATGCGCACAAAATGATTTAGAGCGCGATAGCGTTTCCCGAAGGGGAGCCATCGCGCTCTATTGGTCGCAATCGAAGTTGTCTATCGGCCCATTCGCCCTGCGAAGCGTTGCATGCCCAGCGCGACGCTCGCAAAACGCGTTCTGCTAATGGCCCCCCGAGGCGCTGACATTCATATGAGAGAAAATCGCGATAGGAATGTCAGCGCCGGCGCATCAGCTAGCCCTCTTCCGGAGCTTCGCGATCAGCGATCTGCTCGACCAGGTCGACGATGCTGCGACGAAGCTTTGAATCGTGGATCCGCGTGAATGCGCGGGTCAACGCCAATCCTTCTGAGGTTGCCAGGAAATCAGACACATAGGCGGGCGAAGCGCCTTCGCCGAAAGCTTCACCGTTGGTCCCGCCACTCGGGACCCCTTCGAACAGGAAGGAGACCGGGACCTGCAGAACCTCCGAGATCTGCTGAATCCGGCTGGCGCCGACTCGATTGGTGCCTTTTTCGTACTTCTGTATCTGCTGGAACGTGAGTCCGAGAGCCTCACCAAGTTTTTCCTGGCTCATGCCCAACATGATACGGCGCATCCGCACCCGGCTGCCGACATGCTTGTCAACAGGGTTGGGCGCTTTCGTCGACATCTCTCAACTCCTTAGAATGGGCCTCGGAACGAGGCGGTCGCAGTATGCCTCAGGCGCTCACACCGTCAATTTCTGTTCGCATGCGTACTAACGAAGACGGCCGAGCAACGATCTGGACGGCTCATGCTGCCGCGCGAGAATGCGAATTGCAGCAGCTATCTGTCAACACTTGGGGTTTTGCTTGTCAAAAAAAATCTTACGGACCCGGAAAGAATCGAGATCTTGTTGTCGTCAGGGAAGCTTTTGAGCAACACGTCTGCGAACGACGGTGCTCAGGGCGATCACTAACAGAATCGCAACCGGAATGTCGCCGAGCTTTGCATAGACTGTCGGCTGCAACGCAACAGGCAGCGCGGAATCCAGCACGCCCTCTGCACCGAGTGGCAATTGCTTAACGATACGGCCGACGGGATCGATCACTGCAGAGATGCCGGTGTTCGCAGATCGAACTAATGGAAGTCCTTGCTCGATCGCGCGCCACTGCGCCTGCTGCAGATGCTGATGAGGACCGGTCGAAATGCCGAACCAGCCGTCGTTGGTCAAGTTGACGATCCAGCCCGGGCGTTCTTCGCTCGGCACGCTGTCACTCGGAAAGATCGCCTCGTAGCAGATCAAAGGAAGAACACGCGGAGCGTGTGGCACGTCCAGGTTGCGTCGCGCCGTGCCCGGGATGAAACCGCCCTGCACCCGCGTCAGCTGCTCGAGCCCGATCCGCTCCAGCAGAGTCTGGAACGGCAGGAACTCGCCGAACGGGACCAGATGGAGCTTGTCGTAGACCGACAGCACGGTGCCGTCGTGGTCGATCACGTAGATCGAATTGTAGGCCCGGGTGATGGGAACGTTCCGAGGCACGTCGGGGGCGCGGACCGAACCGGTGATCAGCACCGCGCCCGGCGACAGCAGGTCGGCGATCTGGCCCATCGCGTCCGCCTCGCGGGTCAGGAAGAACGGGAACGCCGATTCCGGCCAGATCAGGACATTGGTGTCGCGGACACCGGTGGCTGTCGGACCGGAGGCGCGATCCGACAGCGCCAGATAGCGGCGCATGACGTCGGCCTTGGCGCCATAGTTGAATTTGACGTCCTGCTGCAGGTTCGGCTGCATGATCCGCAGCTTGAGATCGGCGACGAAGGCGGTCGGATGCAGGCCGATCCGGATGACGCCGAACACGCCCATCACCACCAGCAAGGCGGCCGCCGCGGCCGGCGCCCGCCAGCGCTCGCGCCAGGTCTTGCCGTCGATCAGCACCGCAGGGCTGGCAAAGATCGCGATCGCCAGGAACGTCATGCCCCAGATCCCGATCAGCGACGTCGCCTGCGCCAGCGCGAGCGGCTGCGACAGGGCATAGCCGAACGTGTTCCAGGGGAAGCCGGTCAGCGCGTGGCCGCGGAGCCATTCGCTCGCGGTCAGGCAGACGGCGAGCGCCAGGATACGGGTTGCACCACGCGTCCAGATCAACCGCGCCAATGCGAAGCCCAGTGCCGGAAACAGCGCGAGATAGGCCGGCAGGCCCAGCACGGCGAACGGCATCAGCCAGGCGAAGGTGTCGGCATCGACCAGGAACGCGTTGCCGATCCAGTACAGGCCGGGCACGAAATAACCCATGCCGAAGCAGAAGCCGGTGAAGGCGGCAGCCGGGATGCCGCGCCGCCGTCCCGCCGCCGCACCATCGATCAGCCAGACCAGCACCGGGAAGGTGATCGCAAGCACCGGCCAGGCGTTGAACGGAGCCATCGCAAGCGAGGAGAGCGCGCCGGCGGCGAGCGCGATCGCCGCACGCTTCCAGCCCCAGGCCAGGACAACGCCGATGGCGAGGCCGCGAATCGTCGATGGGCGGATCACTGTGAGCTGGCTCCGTCGCCGCGTGGCGGGCTGCTATCGTCATGGCCCGGCGCCGGGCCGGCCTCTGCCGGCGGCGGCTCGGCCGGGACGTCCGTGTCCGGCGGGGTCGCTTCCGGCGCCATTTCGCGGCGCCGGCTCTCGCGCGGCGGGCGGGGTGTGGGACGCTCCTTGCGCGGCGCGATGCGCAGCCGCTTGACCCGGCGCGGATCGGCATCGAGCACCTCGACCTCGAAATTGCCGGGGCCGGAGATCAGCTCGCCGCGCACCGGCAGCCGGCCGACATGATTGACGAGATATCCGCCGAGCGTCTCCACCCCTTCGCCCGCCTCTCCGGTCACGAACTCCTCGCCGATCACCCGGCGCACGTCGTCGAGGCTGGCGCGGGCGTCCGCGATGAAGGCGTTGTCGGCCTGCCGCACGATCGCCGGCGGCTCGTCGCTGTCGTGCTCGTCGTCGATCTCGCCGACGATCTGCTCGACGATGTCCTCGATCGAGACCAGCCCGTCGGTGCCGCCATATTCGTCGACGACCAGCGCCAGATGGATGCGCGAGGCCTGCATCTGCGCCAGCAGGTCGATCGCGCGCATCGACGGCGGCACATAGAGCAGCTTGCGGATGATGTTGGCCTCGAACAGCGGCATCGACAGGTCGACGGCCTTCAGGTCGAGACCGGCCGGCAGCGGCTTCTTGCGCCGCGCCTTCACCTCGTCCGAGACGCGTGCCTGCGCAGTGGTGAAGGCGAGCAGGTCGCGGATGTGCACCATGCCCTCGGGATCGTCGAGCGTGTCGTTGTAGACCACGAGCCGTGAATGCGAGGCACTCTCGAACAGGCTCATCAGCTCGCCGAGCGTGATGTCGCGCCTGACCGCGACGATGTCGGCGCGATGCACCATGACGTCGGCGATCCGCCGCTCGTGCAGATCGAGGATGTTGCGCAGGAGCGTGCGCTCGACCGCGGAGAAGCCGATGTCGTCGGGTGTCGAGGCGTCGAGCACGACCTGCAGATCGTCGCGCACCGATCCGCCGCCCTTCCATCCGAACAGATTGCGCAGCGCGCGCAGGAGCCAATTCTCGCTCGGCGAGCGGCCGAGCTCGGATGCCGGCACCACGGCCGGAAGATTGCGCGTGTTGCGCGGATTGTCGTGAATGGGTTCGGAGTCGGCCATGATCAATTCGTCCGCTCCCGGTCGGCATAGGGATCGGGGATGCCGAGATGGGCGAGGATCTCGCGCTCGAGCGCTTCCATCTCCTCGGCCTCGTCATCGGTCTCGTGATCGTAGCCGATGAGATGCAGGAATCCGTGTACGGTCAGATGGCTCAAATGGTGCGCGAACGGCTTCTGCTCCTCGTCGGCCTCGCGCCGCATCGTCTCGTAGGCGATGGCGATGTCGCCGAGCATGCGCGGTGCGTCGTCCTCGCCGCGCGGCCCGGTCGGCTGCAGCGCCGGAAACGACAGCACGTTGGTCGGCTTGTCGATGCCGCGCCAATTGCTGTTCAGGGTGCGGATGCCGTCATCGTCCGTCAGCATCACCGCGATCTCGGCGTCTCCGACGTCCGCGTCGACCGTCTCAGCGGCGGCGACGATGGCGCGATGTATGACCTCCTCGGCGTCGGGCTGGTCCTGCCAGCAGTCGGCTGCGAGGATCACCTCGGTGGTTGGAATGGGACTTTGTGGCATCCTGGTCGTTCTGTGCGGATGGCGCTCGGATCATGCGCCGATCGGCGAGCTTGCTCCGGGGGTCAGCGCGCCTTTGGACTCTCATAGGCGGCGACGATACGCGCCACCAATTCGTGGCGAATGACGTCCTCGCCGGTGAACCTGACCTGTGCGATCCCTTCGACTCCGTCGAGCAGCCGCGCGGCCTCGGCAAGGCCCGACGTCTGGCCGTTGGGCAGATCGATCTGGGACGGATCGCCGGTGATGATCATGCGGCTGTTCTCGCCCAGACGCGTGAGGAACATCTTCATCTGCATCGACGTCGTGTTCTGCGCCTCATCGAGAATGATCGCGGCATTGGTCAAGGTGCGCCCGCGCATGAAGGCGAGTGGCGCGATCTCGATCTCGCCGGCCTGCAGCGCGCGTTCGACGATGCGCGCATCCATCAGATCGTACAGCGCGTCGTAGATCGGACGCAGATAGGGATCGACCTTCTCGCGGAGGTCACCAGGCAGGAAGCCGAGCCGCTCGCCAGCTTCGACCGCCGGGCGCGAGAGGATGATGCGGTCGACTTCCTTACGCTCGAACAGCTGCGCCGCATGCGCGACCGCAAGCCAGGTCTTGCCGGTGCCGGCCGGGCCGATGCCGAACACGAGCTCGTGGCGCTTCAGCGCGCGGATGTAGGAATCCTGCGCGGCGGTGCGGGCGCGCACCGGGCGCTTGCGCAGGTTGATGCTCTCGAACGCGTTCTTGGCGTTCTTGGCGTCGAACTCGAACAGCGAGCCTTGCGCCACCACGGCGCGGATCGCGCCCTCGACATCGCCCTGCGCCAGATCCTGGCCCTTGACGGCCTGCGCATAGAGCGATTCGAGCACGCGCCGCGCGGCATCGCAGCCGTCGCGGCTGCCGCCGATGGTGATGTGGTTGCCGCGGGAATCGACGACGACGCCGAGCCTTCGCTCGACCAGGGCCAGATTCTGGCCGTAGGGGCCGACCAGGGCGGAAGCGGCGCGGTTGTCGTCGAAATCGATGACGACCTGGGTCTCGGGAGGCATGGACATGTCGCGGTCGAACTTGCGGCTGGGAGCGAGGGAAGACGAATCCGATGCGCTCTTGGGCAAGTGCTCAGCCTCCGATGGATACAAGGGGCGTGGGGGAGATCGCTGCCGGCGCGGCCGTGACAAGCTCGCCGAGCAGGCTGTAGCGTTCGAGGCTGTCGATCCGCACCGGCAGAACCTGACCGATGATGTCGTCAGAGGCCATGACGTGGGCCGGCTGCAGATACGCGGTCCGTCCGACCAGCTGTCCGGGCTTGCGCGCCGCGCGCTCGAACAGCACGTCGACGACCTGGCCGATCGCGGCCTTGTTGAAGGCTGCTTGCTGGCTGTCGATCAAGCTCTGGAGGCGCTCCAATCGCTCGTCCATCTCGGTCGCTGACACCATCTCCTGGATGTCCGCTGCCGGGGTTCCCGGACGCGGCGAATACTTGAATGAATAGGCTGCAGCGTATCCGATTTGATCGATGAGCGCGAGGGTGGCGCGAAAATCTTCCTCGGTCTCGCCCGGGAACCCGACGATGAAATCCGAAGAGAATGCAATGTCGTGACGGGCGGCGCGAAAACGGTCGACGACATCGCGGTAATCGGACGCAGTGTGTTTGCGGTTCATGGCATTCAGGATTCGGTCGGATCCCGACTGAACCGGAAGATGCACGAACGGCATCACCGCTCCGAGATCGCGATGCGCCGCGATCAGGCTGTCGTCGACGTCGTTGGGATGGCTGGTCGAGTAGCGAAGCCGCGCCACGCCCGGAATCTCGGCGATCCTGTAGAGCAGCCGCCCCAGCGTCCAGGGCCGACCCTCAGGGCCTTCGCCGTGATAGGCGTTGACGTTCTGGCCGATCAGGGTGATCTCGCGAACGCCGTTCTCGGCGAGCTGCGTCACGTCGTCGACAATGCGCGCCACTGCGCGCGACATCTCGCTGCCGCGTGTATACGGCACCACGCAGAAGGTGCAGAACTTGTCGCAGCCCTCCTGCACGGTGACGAAGGCCGAGACGCCGCGGGCGCGGATCGCCTCGCGGCTGGGCTTCGCCAGGAAGCCGAACTTGTCCTGGGCCGGGAATTCGGTCTCGATTGCGCGCTCGCCGCGGCGGGCCTGGGCCAGGAGCTGCGGCAGATGGTGGTAGCTCTGTGGGCCGACCACGACGTCGACGGTGGGGGCGCGGGCGATGATCTCCTCGCCTTCCGCTTGAGCCACGCAGCCAGCCACGGCGATCTGCATCGTCCGGCCGGCCCTTGCGGCGTCCTCCTTCGCGACCCGCAGCCGCCCGAGCTCCGAATAGACCTTCTCGGAGGCCTTCTCGCGGATGTGGCAGGTGTTGAGGATCACGAGATCGGCGTCGCCGGCCTCGGCGGTCTCGACGAAGCCCTCGGAGCCCAGCGTGTCCACCATGCGCTGGGCATCGTAGACATTCATCTGGCAGCCATAGGACTTGATGTGCAGCTTGCGCGGCGGCGTCATGAACCCTTGCATGCAGTCGGAGGCGCGCCAATGCGGCGCCGCGCTCAAATATAGGCTAGGGGGCCGAAAATCCAGCGACCGCGGGCTTTTTCTCGGACAGCCGGCCCAGAATCGCCGGCAGCTGCCGCATGTCGTCGAAAACCAGGGTTGCGCCGGCCGCGCGCAGATTGCCGGCGTGCCCAGGCCGGCAGTGGCTGCCGCCATGGAACCCGAGCACCGTCATGCCGGCGGCGACACCGCCCCGGATACCGGCCAGACTGTCCTCGACCACCACGCAGGCCGTGGGACGCGCCCTCATCTGCGCTGCGGCGAACAGGAACAGATCGGGCGCGGGCTTGCCGTTCTCGACCTGGGAGGACGAGAAGATGTGCGGGGCGAGGCGATCGTAGAGCCGGGTGGCGCCAAGGCTGACGCGCATGCGTTGGTGCGATCCGGAGGAGGCGACGCAGACCGGCACGTCGATGGTGTCGAGCGCCTCCGTGATCCCGTCGATCGCCGCGAGGTCCTGCTCGAAGGCGCGGAACAGGCGGTCCTGCAGTTTCGGGTTGAAATCGTCGGGCAGGCTGTGGCCGAGCTCGGCCTCGACCTCGAGTTTCGCCTGTTTCAGGGAGCGGCCCAGGAACCGCGCGAACACCTGCTCGGTCGTGATCGGATAGCCGCACAGGCTGAGCACGTCGGCGTGGGTCTGACAGGAGATCACCTCGCTGTCGACCAGCACGCCATCGCAATCGAAAATGACGAGATCGAAGCTGGAAGCCGGCGCTGCGTCAGCCATTCGTCTCTTCGTCGAGGGGCACGCAATACAGCTCCAGCCGGTGGTCGACCAGCTTGTAGCCGAGCTTGCGGGCGATCTCGGCCTGCAGCTTCTCGATTTCCTCGGAGGTGAACTCGATCACCTTGCCGTCGCGCAGATTGATCAGATGATCATGATGGCTGTCGCGCATCTGCTCGTAGCGGGCGCGGCCCTCGCGGAAATCGTGGCGCTCGATGATGCCGGCATCCTCGAACAGCTTCACGGTGCGATAGACCGTGGAGATCGAGATCTTGTCGTCGACGGCGACGCAGCGCCGGTACAACTCCTCGACGTCGGGATGGTCGCAGGCTTCCGCGAGCACGCGGGCAATGACGCGGCGCTGCTCGGTCATGCGCATGCCGGTGGCGGCACAGCGGGCCTCGATTCCGGTGGAATTGAGCGCTGGCGTGGTTTTCAAGGAGGTCATCGTGTCTCGCCTCAAGGATGCGCTTTCTGCCACCAAGCGCAGGTTACGACAAGTCCCGGCGCATCAGAAGCGCATTCAACTGTTCCCCGCCGGGCTGA
This sequence comes from Bradyrhizobium sp. SZCCHNS3016, assembly GCF_032484535.1. Classification (NCBI taxonomy): domain Bacteria; kingdom Pseudomonadati; phylum Pseudomonadota; class Alphaproteobacteria; order Hyphomicrobiales; family Nitrobacteraceae; genus Bradyrhizobium; species Bradyrhizobium sp. SZCCHNS3016. The sequence goes on along the minus strand of NZ_JAUETE010000004.1, from coordinate 296,939 downwards.
AGGTAATAGCGTTCCCGACGGCCCACGGTCGCAAATCCGGCGCGTTCATAGAGTCGGCGGGCCGGCTGGTTGTTTTCCTCCACTTCGAGAAAGACCGTCCGGACCCCGCGCCCCGCGAGGTGCCCGAGATGCTGCAGCAGCAGATCACGAGAAAATCCGCGGCCGCGCTGATTTGGGTCAAGTGCAACCGACAATATTTCCGCTTCGTCCGCGCCGATTCGCGAGACGATGAGGCCGACGAGTTTCCGCCCGAGCCGCAGCCGATGGATCAGGGTGTTGCGCTCGGCCAGCATGGCCTCGAACTCGCCTTCGCCCCAGCCGCGGTGAAACGAGGCGGCGTGGATCTGGGCGAGCCTCGCGGCGTCGCGCGGCGCGGCCGCTTCGATCAACGGTTTGGGGCTGCCGAGCCAGCGGAAGAACATGTTCATGACGAGACGGCCGTCTGCGCCGGCGCGCGCGCCGCGCCGGCAGGCGGCTTGACGTCGGGCGCGCGCAGATAGAACGGCCGCGCCGGCGCGTGCGCCGGGTCCGCGGCCGCGCCGAGCCAGGCGACCCAGCCGATGTCGGGTCCGTCCTGCGAGTCGACCGCAACTGGCGCGGCGGCTTCCGGAGGCCACCGTTCGGCCAGCAGCGCTGCGGCGTTGCCGACGAGGTGCGGGGCGCCGAGCCGCGCGACCGCCAAGACGTCGTCGACCGCAGCGACCTGAGGCGCGACCAGCTCTTCGCCGCTGCCGCTCACGACTTGGTAGTAGACATGGTCGTGCCGGGCATCGATCGCCGAGATCACCGGGTTGGTGCGGTCTTCGCTGACGATGGGTGCGGCGTAGGCCGAGAGCGTGGTGACGCCGACGACCGGCTTGTGCGCCGCCAATGCAATGCCGCGCGCGGCGGAGAGGCCGACGCGCAGCCCGGTGAAACTACCAGGACCCGTCGTTACCGCGATGCGGTCGAGCTCGTGGAAGCCGACGCCCGACTGGCGCATCACGCGTGCGATCAGCGGCATCAGCGCCTCGGCGTGGCCGCGCTTCATCGGCAGCGTTTCCTCGGCGCGCATCGCGGCCGAATCAGTGTCCAGAACGGCAGCCGCGCAATGGTCGAGGGCAGTATCGATGGCGAGGATCAACATCCGGTCAGATTCGCATTGAAGGGAGCGCCGAATACCTTTTTGGGGCTTTGATAAAGTCGGCCGCCGCTTTCTTACATCCTGATCGGGAAAAACGCATCAAGACGCACGACCGAGAACGCAAACTACTGAATTGGCGCTCATTTAGGCAAATCTTTCCGGGCTATTGGAATGATCGTCCCGTTCGACGTTCAGGCCGCCGCGCCATCCGGTCGCAAAGGCCATGCCCGACGGTCCAGGTCGAGGCGATCAATCGCTCGCAAGCCCGTGCTCAGGATCGGCACCGACGGCATGGCGCGCAGGGCGCGGTAACCAGCGAGGTATCGTGGAGCATTCGGCGGGCGGCGGCCGTGGCCGCCACCGTCGGCGGCGCAGCGTGAGCAGAGGCAAATGCTGATTAGCGCGCGGATCTATTCGCCAACCCCATTCGCCATTGCCTTCCTACATCGGCCGGACTTCGACCACCTCGGGCACGAAGTGCTTCAGCAGGTTCTGGATGCCGTGCTGCAGGGTCGCGGTCGATGACGGGCAGCCCGAGCAGGCACCCTTCATGTTGAGATAGACGATGCCGTCCTTGAAGCCGCGGAAGGTGATGTCGCCGCCGTCATTGGCCACCGCCGGACGCACGCGGCTCTCGATCAGGTCCTTGATCATGCCGACCGTCTCGGTGTCGGCCTCGTCGTAGAACTCGTCGTCCTCGTCGGCGGATTCGTCATTGGCGGCGCTGCCATCGGCGAGCAGCGGCGCTCCCGACATGTAGTGCTCCATGATCGCGCCGAGGATCGCCGGCTTGAGGTGCTGCCACTCACCGTCGCTCTTGGTGACGGTGATGAAATCGGCGCCGTAGAACACGCCGCTGACGCCGTCAACGGCGAACAGGCGCTCGGCCAGCGGGGAGCGCGCGGCGGCGTCGCGGCTGCCGAACTCCATCGTGCCCGCGGGCAGCACGACGCGGCCCGGGATGAACTTCAAGGTGGCGGGATTGGGGGTGGCTTCGGTCTGGATGAACATGGTTTTCTCCGGCAGCGCCGGTTCAAGGCCGGCCTGTGGTGTCCTCATAGCAGATGGCGCGAACGCGCGCACGATCAAGGGGGCATGGCCGGCGTTTCCGATCTAAGCCTATGAAAGAGCGTCGAGATCGGCGTCACCGAGATCGCCCGGCACGATCACCAGCGGGATCGGGAAGGCGCCGCTGGTCTTGGTGACATGGGTGACCAGCGGGCCGGGGCCCTCGGGGCCGGAATGGGCGGCGAGCACCAGCAGCGCGATGTCGCTGTCGTGCTCGATCGTCTCCAGGATCTGCGCCGTCGGCTCACCCTCGCGGATCACCCGTTCCGGCGCGGTCACGCCGATCGCCGACAGCAGCGCCGCGGCCTGGTCGAGCTCGGCATGCGCCTGCTCCTGCGCCTCGGCCCGCATCAGATCGGCGACCCCCAGCCATTGCTGGTTCTGGTCCTCCGTCTCGATGACGTGCAGCATGACGATGCGGCCGCCGGAACGGACCGCCCAGCGGCCGGCATAGCGGACCGCGCGGTCCCACTCCTCGCTGTCGTCGACCACGACCAGGCATTTCGGCGCATGGCCGGTCTGGTAGCTCTGCCGCTGCGCCGCCATCGCGTTCCCGCCTGCTGCTGCAAGTCGATCCGGCTGCGATGCTGCCACAGCCCGCCTCCGTTGGGGAGAGGGGCCACACGTCGATGTGGCAAGGCAAGAGGCGGCGCACGAGCCGCAGCAGTGCTGCTCAGGGCTTGCGGATGAAGCCGACGATGTCCTTGGCCGTCTTCATGGTCTCCGCGGCGATGGCCTGGGCGCGGTCGGCGCCGTCGACCAGGACGGACTCGACGTAGCCGGGATCGGCGGTCAGGCGCTTCATCTCGGCGGCGATTGGCCCCAGCTTGGTGACGCACAGCTCGACCAGCGCGTTCTTGAAGCTGGAGAACTGGCCGCCGCCGAAATCCCTGAGCACGTCGGCCTTGCTGCGGTCCGATAGCGCGGCGTAGATGCCGACGAGGTTGTCGGCCTCGGGACGTGCGTCCAGCCCCTTTTCCTCGGTCGGCAGCGGCTCCGGATCGGTCTTGGCCTTGCGGACCTTCTGCGCGATCGTATCGGCATCGTCGGTCAGGTTGATGCGCGAATAGTCCGAGGCATCGGACTTCGACATCTTCTTGGTCCCATCGCGCAGCGACATCACGCGCGTCGCGGGACCGGTGATGAAGGGTTCCGGAAGCGGGAAGAACAGGCCGTCGCCGAAGCCGTGGCTGCGGATCGAGTCGCCGTAGTCATTGTTGAACTTCTGCGCGATGTCGCGCGAGAGCTCGAGATGCTGCTTCTGGTCCTCGCCGACCGGAACATGGGTGGCGCGGTAGAGCAGGATGTCGGCGGCCATCAGCACCGGATAGTCGTAAAGGCCGACCGATGCGTTCTCGCGATCCTTGCCGGCCTTCTCCTTGAACTGCGTCATGCGGTTCAGCCAGCCGATGCGCGCGACGCAGTTGAAGATCCAGGCGAGCTCGGCATGCCCGGAGACCTGGCTCTGGTTGAACACGATGTGCTTCTTCGGATCGATGCCGGCGGCGATGAAGGCGGCCGTGACCTCGCGGGTGTTGCGCGCGAGCTCGGCCGGGCCGCCCCAGACATCGATCGGCATGGTGATCGCGTGCATGTCGACGACGCAATAGATGCAGTTGTGCGTCTCCTGCATCTTCACGAAGTTGACGATCGCGCCGAGGTAGTTGCCGAGATGCAGGTTGCCGGTCGGCTGGACGCCCGAGAAAACCCGTTCCACGAAAGCCATGGTCACTGTTCCGGATGATGATTTTGGGGGGTCGTTTGGCACGTGCGCCTCAAAGGTGCAAGTCGCCGGCGGGCTTTTGCCGGATCGCCCGGACGGTTTCGCGCCAGCCTACGGCGCCCAGGGACAATAGAAGCACTCCGTAGAGGATGATGGCGCCGCTGATCAGGGCGGCGAGCAGCACGGCCGCGCCGAGATGGCTGCTGCTCCACGTGCCGGCGAAGCGTCCGGCGACGGTCCAGAGGACGGTGCCCATGATCGCGGCGGCCAGGGCGATGCGCGGCAGCCGGCGCCGCGAGGCGGGAGGAAGCGCGAAGCCGAAGCTCGTGGCGCCACGCCGGATCAGGACCGCCGCATTGGCCCAGGCACCGAGCGCGAGCCCTGCCGCGATGCCACTTGCCGCAAACAATTGTGCGAGCAGGAACGCGAGCGCGATCGCGACACCGCATCCGATCAGCGTCGCGCGCAGCGGCGTCTGCGTGTCCTCGCGCGCGAAGAAGGCAGGCTGCAGCGCCTTGGTCAGTACTTGCGCCGGCAATGCCGCCGCGAGCCATGTCAGCACCTGCGCCGTCGCGGCGGCATCGTCCGAGCTGAACGCGCCATGTTCGAACAGCAAACGAATGATCGGCTCGTTCAGGATCATCAGTCCGAGCGTCGCAGGCAGCGCGAGCCCGATCGTGAGCTCGAGGCCGCGCGATTGCACCCCCGCCAGCGCCTGCTTGTTGCCTTCGTGCAGCGCGCGCGTCAGCTCCGGCACCAGCACCGTGCCCATGGCAACGCCGACGAGCCCGAGTGGTAGCTCGATGAGGCGGTTGGCGAAATACAGCCACGAGACCGCGGAAGGCGAGGCGGAGGCGATGATCGCGCCGCCGACCGCGATCAGTTGCGGGCCGGCGCTGGCGACCATGCCGGGCAGCGCTTTGGCGAAGAAGCCGCGCATTTCCGCATGGAAGGTGACGCGCACCGGCGAGGCGAGGGGGCCATCGCGGCCTCGCCGCGCGAGGACGGCGAGCTGCAGCAGCCCGGCGACGCCGATCGTGGCGGCGAGCAGCAGCGCGGCGTTCGCGGGACCCGGATGTTGCATCAGCAGCACGATGGTCACGACGATCAGCGCGGCGTTGAAGAGCAGCGGCGCAAACGCGGCCAGCGCGAAGCGGCCTCGTGCACTGGAGAGTGCGAGCAGCACGGTCGCGGGACCGGCGAAGGCGAGATAGGGCAGCATCAGCCTGGCATCATTGACGGCCAGGGTGAGCGTCTCTTCACCGGCGAAGCCTGGTGCGAGCACCGTCATCGCGAACGGCATCAGCAGCGCCAGCACGAGCGTTGCCGCGAGCAGGCCGGCGCTGACCGTGCCGAGCACGCGCCCGGCAAAGGCTGCCGCCTGCATTGTGCCACCGTGCTGGTATATTCGCAGCCATGCCGGCACCAAAGCTGCATTGAGCGCGCCCTCCGTCAGCAATCGCCTGATGACGTTGACGAGCTGAAACGCCGCGAGAAATGCGTCCGCGACCGGACCGGCGCCGAGCAGCGCGGCCATCAGCGCATCCCGGATGAAGCCGAGCAGGCGCGAGGCCAGTGTTCCTGACAACACAGTCACGAATGAGCGGATCATCAGGCTTCTATAGCAGCGCTGCTTGTGATAGGCCGCAGCGTTTGCAAAACGCCGTAAACGGGGCCAGTGGATGACTGACGCGAAATACGATGTTCTCGGGATCGGCAACGCGATCTTCGACGTGCTGGTGCATGCCGATGAAGCCTTTCTCGCCCGGCACGGCATGACCAAGGGCAGCATGGCGCTGATCGACGAGGCCCGCGCGGCCGCGATCTATGCCGATATGGGCCCGGCCACCGAGATGTCCGGCGGTTCGGGGGCCAACACCATCGCTGGCCTCGCCAGCCTGGGCGCGCGTGCCGCTTACGTGGGCAAGGTCAAGGACGACCAGATCGGCCGGATGTACAGGCATGATATCCGCGCCGCCGGCGTGACCTTCGATACCGCGCCCGCTGCCGACGGCCCGGCGACCGGCTGCTGCTACATCCTGGTGACCCCCGACGGCGAGCGCACCATGAACACCTATCTGGGCGCCGCGCAAAATCTCACCGCCGCGGACATAGATCCCGCGCAGATTGCTGCGGCGCGCTTCATCTATCTCGAAGGTTATCTGTGGGACCCGAAGGACGCCAAGGATGCGTTCGTGAAGGCGGCGGCGATCGCGCATGACGCCGGACGCGAGGTCGCGCTGACCTTGTCGGATTCGTTCTGCGTCGATCGCTACCGCGAGGAGTTTCTCGACCTGATGCGCGGCGGCACCGTCGATCTCGTCTTCGCCAACGAGGCCGAGCTGCATTCGCTGTACCAGACCTCGGATTTCGACGGCGCCCTGAAGCAACTGCGTGAGGACGCCACGCTCGGCATTGTCACCCGCAGCGAAAAGGGCTGCGTCGTGGTGTCGAACGACGGCGTGATCTCGGTGCCGGCGCATCCGATCGAGAGCCTGGTCGATACCACCGGCGCGGGCGATCTGTTCGCCGCCGGCTTCCTGTTCGGGCTGGTGCGCAAGACCGGCTACGAGATGGCCGGCCGCCTCGGCGGCCTCGCCGCGGCCGAGGTGATCCAGCATATCGGCGCAAGGCCGCAGGTGTCGCTGAAGGAATTGGCGGCCCAGAACGGACTGAAGGTGTAGGTCGAAGCTGTGGTCACGCGTTCTTTTTCACCGGAGACACAACTCTCTCCACTGTCATGGCCGGGCTTGACCCGGCCATCCACGTCTTATTGAGCTGCGGGACCGAAGAAGTGGATGCCCGGGCCAAGCCCGGGCATGACGCCAACTAGCTAATTACGAGCTCACTCCGGTCAGTTGGCAGTCTGCTCACGCCGCCTTCTGTCCGCCCGCGGCATCGAGTCCGGCATAGACCCCGCGCTCGAAGCCTGCAAACGTCTCCAGGCACAGCCGGTCTGCGAACGGCAGGAGCTGCATCAGGATCACGCCGGTGACGTCGCGCGCCGGATCGATCCAGTAGTAGGTGTTGGCGAGGCCGGCCCAGGCGAGGCTGCCGGCACTGCGGCCTTCCGGCGTCTGCGCCGTCGTGATCATGAAGCTCAAGCCCCATTTCTTGACGATGTCGGGATAGAGATCGACGTCGTTGGTCACACCGGGCACCGCCGCGGCCATCTTCGTCATCTCCAGCTCGCCGATATGGTTGTCGCGCATCGCCGCGACCGTCTCAGGCTTGAGCACCTGGTTGCCGTTGCCGCGGCCGTTGTTGAGGATCATCCGGGTGAAGCGGATGTAGTCGCCGGCGGTGCCGTAGAGCCCGCCGCCGCCCATGTGGAATTCCGGCTCCTGCTCGAGCTCGAACGGGATCGGCGCCAGCTTGCCGTCCTCGCCGCGGGCATGCATGCCGACCAGGCGGGCGCGCTGCGATGGACCGAGCTTGAAGCCGGTATCGTCCATGCCGAGCGGCGCGAACAGATGGTCGCGCAGATAGGCGTCGAGGCTCGAGCCGCTGACCGCCTCGATCGCCTTGCCGACGAAATCGATGTTGATGCCGTATTCCCAGCGCGTGCCGGGATCGGAGGCGAGCGGCAATTTGAGTGCGTCGTTCTTGCAGGTGATGATGCCGGGCGTGCCGGCCTTCTGCACATAGGTGGCCATGTCGCCGTTCCACATGTCGTAGCAGAAGCCGGCGGTGTGGGTCATCAGATGGCGCAGCGTGATCGCGGTCTTCGCCGGCCGCAGGATCGGCTCGCCATTGGCGTCGAAACCGTCGAGCACCTTGGGCGCGGCGAGGTCGGGCAGCACCGCGCCGATCGGGGCATCCAGCGACAACCGGCCCTGCTCGACCAGCTGCATCCCGGCCGCGCAGGTGATGGCCTTGGTCATCGAGGCGATCCAGAACACGCTGTCGGCGGTCATCGGATCGTCGCGGCCGAGGTCGCGCTTGCCGAAGGCGCCTTCATAGATGATGCCGTTGCTGTCAGCGGCGACGGCGACGACGCCGGGAATCTCTCCCGCCTCCGCCTTCTGCCGCAGCACGCCGTCGATGTCGGTCTTGTTCTGCATGGTCTCCTCCGTTCCGTTCTTGATGACGGTAGGCGATTGTTCCTCGGGCCGGCCCGGCCAGCAAGGACCGTCGGTCGAACGGCCGGTCGCGATCTCGTGATGATGCGGCGCGGACGAAGCAGGCGGGGACAACGGCGCCGCGGCAAGGCCAGAGCGCTTCAATTTTTCGCCAGAATCATGATTAGTTCCACCCAGCCGCGAGGCCGACACATGGGGGCCATGTTCCCACCATGGGCTTGCGACTGTTGTGAGTTGCAACCATTTTTGCATTAAAGGGTTGAAGGACCGGCTTTTTCGAGCCGATGACGTGTTTTTGGCGGCAATGTCCGCCGTTGGGGGCGATATGATTTCGACGTGGAGCGAGTGGAAGCGGTATCCCCGCCCGGGGCGCGGTGACAATATCGAGGCACCGATCACGCCCGGCATCTACGAGGTGCGCATCGCTGCGACCGGTGCGCTGTATTCGTTCGGCGCGGTCGACAATGTGGCGCAGGCGCTGGCGCTCTTGCCCGTCGGCCACAAATCGTGGTTCGGGCGCCGCGATCCCGCCTCGTTGCCCGATCTCGAATACCGCACCTGCGCGACCTCGACCAAGGCCGACGCCAAGGCGGCGGCGGAGCGCATGATCGGCCGCCGCGAGACTTATTTGAGCGGCGCGGCCTGATCCTGGTCGACTCCTCATCATTCAGCATTTGGTGCCGTACAGGCACGGATCGCCGGATCGAATGTACCGTTGAGGAGGCGGACGAGCCGTGCGCCTCGGCTGGCGCGTGGCTATATTCGGGGGAAAGATTGCTCGCTTTCGAGGAGGAACCCGATGACACCGCCCGCCGCTGCCCGCGCCTCCACTGCCGCTTCGAGCCTGCGTGACCGCCTGAAGGATCCGTCGCTGCTGCGCGAGCAGTGCTACATCGATGGTGCCTGGGTCGGCTTGCCGGTGTTCCCCGTCGTCAACCCAGCCACCGGCGCCGAGCTCGCCAAGGTGGCGCAGCTCGGTGCTGAAGAGACGACGCGGGCCGTCGAAGCTGCCGCGCGCGCGTTCCCGGCTTGGGCCAGGCTGACCGCCAAGCAGCGCTCCAATACCTTGCGCAAATGGTTCGAGCTGATCACGGCCAACCGCGAGGACCTCGCGCTGATCCTCACCTCCGAGCAGGGCAAGCCGCTGACGGAGGCGCTCGGTGAGGTCGATATCGGCGCCGCCTATATCGAGTTCTTCGCCGAGGAGGCGCGCCGCGTCTATGGCGAGACCATCCCGACCCAGAAGCCGGATGCGCGCCTGCTGGCGCTGAAGCAGCCGATCGGCGTCTGCGGCGCCATCACGCCGTGGAATTTCCCGAACTCGATGATCACCCGCAAGGTGTCGCCCGCGCTCGCCGCCGGCTGCACCGTGGTGCTGAAGCCAGCCAACGAGACGCCGCTATCGGCGCTGGCGCTCGCCGTGCTGGCCGAACGCGCCGGGATTCCCGCGGGCGCGCTCAACATCATCACCGGCGATGCGCCCGACATCGGCAAGGTGCTGTGCGAACATCCGTCGGTGCGCTTCATAGGCTTCACCGGCTCGACGGAGGTCGGCAAGATCCTCTATCGCCAGTCGGCCGGAACGGTGAAGAAGCTCGGTCTCGAGCTCGGCGGCAACGCGCCGTTCGTGGTGTTCGACGATGCCGACGTCGATGCGGCGGTCGAAGGCGCCATCGTCTCGAAATATCGCAACATGGGCCAGACCTGCGTCTGCGCCAACCGCCTCTATGCGCAGGACGGCATCTACGACCAGTTCGTCGAGAGGCTCGCCGCCAAGGTCGCGGCGATGAAGATCGGCGACGGCACCGAGGCCGGCGTGACGCAGGGCCCGCTGATCAACGAGGAAGCGGTCGAGAAGGTCGAGCGCCACATCGCCGATGCGGTCAAGGGCGGTGCCAGGATCGTCACTGGCGGCAAACGCCATGCGCTCGGCCGCACCTTCTTCGAGCCGACCGTGCTCTCGGACGTGAAGGCCGATGCCCTGGTCGCGCAGGAGGAGACGTTCGGCCCGCTCGCGCCGGTGATCCGGTTCAAGGACGAGGCCGACGTCATCGCGATGTGCAACGCCTCGCCATTTGGTTTGGCGTCGTACTTCTACGCCCGCGATCTCGGCCGGGTCTGGCGGGTCGCGGAGGCGCTGGAGTCCGGCATGGTCGGCGTCAACACCGGCCTGATCACGACAGAGGTGGCGCCGTTCGGCGGCGTCAAGGAGAGCGGCCTCGGACGCGAGGGCTCGCACCACGGCATCGAGGAATATCTCGAGATCAAATATGTGATGATGGCGGGGGTGTAAGGTCAGGCCGTCTTGGGCAGCTTGTCCACCGGCACCATGTAGGACTTGTTGCCGACCTGGTAGATGACCTTGCCGGTCTTGCCGTCGTCGGTCGAGATCTGCGTCTGGCCGAACATGATGACGTTCTTGTAGACGATGCCGGTGCCCTGGCGCGTCACGCCGTTGGCGGTGACGCTGACCTGCGCCTCCTTGCCGTTGACGGACAGCACGCGAAAGTTCGCGCTCATGCCGTTCTCGCCGGAATAGCCGGCCCAGCTCCCGGTCAGGTTGCTCTGTTCGGCGGGAGGCGCCTGCTTTTCCAGCATCGCCGTGGCCTTGCCGCCGCCGGCCGAGAACAGCAGCACCGCGTTCTTGCCGTTCTTGGTGCCGAGCGTGACGGACCCGAAGTCGATGGTCGAGCCGTTGACCTGGCCGATGCCGCGCTCGGTCCGTCCATTGTGGGTGTATTCCACCGTCGCCGCGGCGCCGCGAATGTTGACGACCTTGAAGCTCACCGCCTGGCCACTGGCCGTCCAGCTGCCTTTCCATTCGCCGAGCAGGTTGCTCTGGTGATAGACCCGCTCCATCGCGGGAGAGATCTGGCTGGTGCTTTGGACGATCGCCATGTGCTCTTCCGAAAAGTCTGAACGCTCTCTTCTCTATGTTTCTGATCGTTGCCGTCTGTTGCAAGAAGACGTAGGTCCATGAGGTTAACGGGTGATTAAGGGCGCCTTGCCGGGCCGATGCGCCGCGCGCGACCTATCGCCTCAGTGCGGGATCTCCTTCAGGCTCAGCCGTCGCGCCGTCATGTCACGTCCGTATCCGGATGAACGCAAGCGCGCGCCGCCACGCGCCGTGCCCATCCAGGACAGCCGCTTGCCGAGAGCCGTCTGATCATCGACGATACCGAATGTTGCCACTGACCTCGAGATTGCGAGCTCAACCATGACCGCGGCACCCGCGCGCACCGGCGTCGGCCGGCTTTCTGAAGCCGATGCGCATCGGCTGGAGGAGGATGGCTATCTGCTGCTGCGCGGTGCGATCCCGGCGGACTGGATCGCGCCACTGCGCGATGCGTTCGAGTCCGGCACGCTGCCCTCGGAGCAATGGCCGGTGCCGCGCGGCCGCGACTGGCGGCACGCCATGGTCGATCTCGATGCGACGGTGCAACAGGTCTGCCGCCTGCCGGTGATGCTTGCCGCCGTGCATCATGTCCTGAAGGCGCCGTTCTTCCTCGGCCAGGTCGAAGGGCGCGAGCCGTGTGCCGATGGCGGCGCGCAGCCGCTGCATCGCGACAGCGTCGAGCGCCGGCGCACCGATTCCGTCTCCGCGCTGGCCTTTCTCGATTCCTTCGGCCCCGACAATGGCGCCACGCAAGTGGCGCCAGGCTCGCATCGCCCCGACACGGACGATGCGCAGGCCGCGTCCTCGGCGTTCGTCACGGCGGGCGAGGCCGGCGACGTCCTGCTGTTCGACGTCAACATGCTGCACGGTGCGACGCGCAACCGCAGCGGCGCGCGCCGCCGCTCGCTGCTGATCACCTACGCCACATGGGTGCAGCAGGACGAGTGGCGCCGGACCCGCGCCTTGCGTGCGGTGCGCATGGATCAGGACGAGATCTTCGGCGCCGAGTAGCGGCACCATCCCGCTGCTTCCAGCCAAATCACGCAGAGAGGACGCTCATGAGGCTGTACGATTCCGCGACCGCGCCAAGCCCGCGCCGCGTGCGCATCTTCCTCGCGGAGAAGGGCCTCACGATTCCCACCGTCCAGCTCGACCTGCGCGCCGGGGAGCAGTTTCGGCCGGAATTTCGCGCGCTGAACCCGCAATGCACGGTTCCGGTCTTGGAGCTCGACAGCGGCGCTGCGATCACCGACATCATCGCGATCTGCCGCTACGTCGAGGAGCTGCATCCCGAGCCGGCTCTGATGGGACGCAATGCGGAGGAGCGCGCCGTGATCGAATGCTGGGTCCGGCGGATCGAGTGGGACGGCATCTATGCCATTCAGGAAGCGTTCCGAAACAGTGCGCCGGGGCTGGAGAGCCGCGCACTGCCCGGCCCGCTGCCGCTCGAGCAGATCCCGGCGCTCGCCGAGCGGGGGCGTCTGCGCGTCGCGCACTACTTCGCCTGGCTCGACGCGCGGCTGGCCGATACCGCCTTCGTCTGCGGGCCCGACTTCACCATTGCCGACATCAGCGCCATGGTGACGGTGGATTTCGCGGCCCGCGCCAAGCTCGACCCGCCGGATCATCTCCGCCATCTCAAGCGATGGTACGGCGAGGTGTCGAGCCGTCCGAGCGCAAAGGCTTAGGCCGGCCGTGCGGCGCGCGAGACCGCAGCGGCAGGTTCGCGCGCCGGGCCTTGAGGTCCCACCGCGCGATGTCGAGCGCCGACAGCGCCAGCACGGTCGGTCCGCCGCGTCCGCCATAGTGCAGGCCCCACCACACCCGCTGCCAGATCGCCTCGGTGTCGTCGGCCTCGTGACGCGTGATCAGTTCGGGAATCTCCCGTCCGAGGATATCGGCGACGGCGCCGCATGGCGGCCGGCCGTATCGGTGTAGCCCACGCCCTCCGCGCCGTCGGCATCGCGCACGCGGCAGGTGATCAGCTCGAAGGTGGTCATCTCGCCGTGCGTGCTGTCGGACAGCGTCACGCTGAGCGGAATGCGGCGGAGCCGATGCCTGCGTTAGCGCGGGGCGGAGCGGTCGTTTACGCTTCTCGCGGCCGCCGCTATGATTGGACATGTCTTCGGTTCACTCTGTCCTGCTCGACCTCGACGGCACCCTCATCGACTCCCAGCCCGGCATCGCCGCGAGCACCCTGGCGGCGTTGCGCGCGCTCGGGCATGCGCCGGACGAGACGCTCGATATCCGCAGTGTCATTGGGCCGCCGCTGCAGGACATGTTGCGGACGCTGCTGCTGGCCTATGACGACGATCGGGTCGACGAAGCGGTGGCCGCCTATCGCCGGCATTACGGCGAGAGCGGACTGTTCGGCAGCGAACTCTTTCCCGGCATTCGCGACGCGCTGCACGAGATGCATGGTGCGGGTTTGCGGCTCTATCTCGCGACATCCAAACGGGAGGTGTTCGCGCGCCGCATCCTCGAGCATCTCGATCTTGCGTCGCTATTCGACGCCATCCACGGCTCGGTGCCGTCAGGCCTGCTGGACCACAAGCCGGAGCTGCTCGCGCATATTCTCACTGAGCGGAATATCGCGCCGTCCCACGGGATCATGGTCGGCGACCGCCGCCATGACATTGCTGGCGCCCACGCTGTCAGGATGCGCAGCCTGGGTGTGCTCTGGGGCTATGGCAGCCGCGACGAGCTCGAGACGGCCGGCGCCGACCGCCTCGTGGAATGTCCGGCCGATCTCGCGCGCGTGGTTCTGGCGATACTGAAGGGATAGTTCTGCGGCCAAGCCTCCCGTCATTCCGGGGCAAGGCCGCAGGCCTTGAACCCGCAATCCCGACACGCAGGAGGATGAGTTGGGGACCGGGTCGAGTCTGCGGAACTTGCAGTGGCCTCGACGGCCCGATTGGTCAATCTTGCACTGGAACCGGAAAGCCGAGAGTATTCCTGGCAGCACAGCAGTCATCATAGGACTACCACGCACATGCAGTTCGACGACGTCATCCTCGGCCGCCGTAGCATCCGCGGCTACAAGCCGGATCCGGTGCCGCGGGCGCTGATCGAGGAAATCATTGCTCTGGCGATGCGCGCGCCGTCGTCGATGAACACCCAGCCGTGGAATTTCTACGTCATCACCGGCGAGCCGCTCGATCGCATCCGGGCCGGCAACACCGAGCGGATGGTGGCCGGCGTGCCGCAGTCGCGCGAGTTTCGCATCGGTCAGCCGTTCGATGGTGCGCACCGCGAGCGCCAGATCGGCGTCGCCAAGCAATTGTTCTCCGCGATGGGGATCGCGCGGGACGACAAGGAGAAGCGCCAGGACTGGGTGCTGCGCGGCTTCCGCCAGTTCGATGCGCCGGTCTGCATCATCGTCACCTATGACCGCGTGCTCGACGGCAGCGACGACACGCCGTTCGACTGCGGCGCCGTCACCAATGCGCTGGTCAACGCCGCCTGGTCGCGCGGCCTCGGCGCCGTCATCAACAGCCAGGGCATCATGCAATCGCCCGTGGTCCGCGAGCACGCCGGCATCGCCGACGATCAGGTCATCATGAAGAGCATCGCGCTCGGCTGGCCGGATCATGATTTCCCGGCCAATGCCGTGGTGTCGGAACGGAAGTCGGTGAAGGAGGCGACGGTGTTCGTCGGGTTCGAGGACTAGTTGCACTCCAAGCGCCGGCAGAAATCGTCGATCACCGCCGCCGCGGCCTCGGCATGGGTTGCCAGCAGCATGTGCGGTGCGTCCAGCTCGCATCGCTCACAGTCGGGTCGTGCCGAAGGATCTCAGCGATTTGCCTCCGGCCGACGAGCCAATCCGAGCTGCCATGCACACAAAGCGCCGGACACGTGGTCTCGGCCAGCCTGTCTCGCTTGTCGACTCGAAGGGCGTCCTTGGCACGTGCTTGAAGAATTGCCGGCGGCAGTGATCTCAAGACCTCTCTCAGGTGCAGCCCGAGCGACGTCATCGCCGCCGGTCCCATGATCGCGGCGGCCACGAGCTTTGACGGGAGCCATCTCGGATCGAGCAGCGACGTGAACCGGGACAACCAGGTCGGCAGCGGATGGCGTGCGAAGCTGGACGCCAGAATGAGTCCCGCAACGCGCGGGTGCGTCGCCGCGATCTCGATCGCGATCGGGCCGGAAAAGGATTCGCCGAGGATCACGAAACGATCCTTCGGTAATCGTCTGCTCACGAAAGCCGTGAGCTCGTCGTAGTGGAGGCAGCGATCGAGAGGGTAGGCGATGGTCTGCGTGAAGCGGTGCGCTGAGAGGCGCTCGGCAAGCGGCTTCAGCAGCTCTCCTGTTCCGTCCATGCCGGGCAGCAGGACGATGGCGATGGTCGTAGGTAGGGTCATGCGCTCACCGTAGCATGGTCCGCTTGCGAGCGTCGCAGGCGGTGCTCGCGGTCTTTCGGAGCTGTTTCTCCCGTCGTCATGCCCGGGCTTGACCCGGGCATCCACGCCCATCTACCTACCTGGCGCGAAGACGCGGATGGCCGGGACTACTCCTGGCGACGATGCGAAACTCCGAGCTTGGCTGAGCGGCATGTTCCGCGTGACATCTTCATCCGTAAAGTGGAAGTCAAAGACGCTGTCTCGCTTTCGACCGCTGAGACAACTCCTCAACGGTCCGACGGGCTGGCTCGCCCCCGAATTTGTACTTGCTATTTTTCCGAAATCATGCTCTTATTCGCGCATCCCGTCCTCATGCAGAGGGGCGTACGCGTCGTCACGATACGTAGAGGCGGGGAGCGGTGGCCGTGGGTCTGTCAGGCGCTTTGGCGCGGACGAATGACAGCTCGCGGACGGTCAAGCCGCGTGGTCCTGGCGTCCCGATGCTGGCGCCAAGTCAGCGATGACGTTCGTGCGTCGTCGCGGACGACGGGGGCAAACAAGCCGGTCCCCGGGGAGAGCGCGGAGCAGCCGTTAAACCCATCGCGCAGGGAGGGCCGGGATGTCTCGGCTGAACCTGTGGTACCTGCCGCCTGCATTTTTTTGAGCAGGCGGGCCATGGGGGCAGCCAGCTCCCGGCCTTCTCTGCGCCCTCGGCAATTTCGAGGGTCTTGATGCGATCAACTCGGGCGCGATGGCGCCGCGGGATGTGTTGATGCGTCTGTGCGCATCATGATGGTCTCGTCGAGTGGTCCCCCACCCCCGACCCCTCCCCGCAAGGGGGAGGGGAGAAGGAGAGCGAGCCTCTCGCCAAATTCACTCGCAGAAGAGCGGAGAAGTTTCGTGTCAGCGAAGAACGCGGCCGCGGATCGGCCCCTCCCCCTTGCGGGGAGGGGTCGGGGGTGGGGGTCCCCGAAGCACTCTGTTAGTTATGAGCTCCTACGAGATAGCTCAACCCCAAGTGCGAACGTCGACGCGTGAGCCTGCGATCCTCAGATCTTCAGCTCACTCCCCGTCACCCGCCGGAACGCTTCGAGATAGCGCTGGCTGGTGGCGTCCACCACGCTCTGCGGCAAAGGCGGCGGCGGGGCCTCGCCGTTCCAGCGGCCGGCCTTGCGCTCGGCGTCGAGATAGTCGCGCAGCGGCTGCTTGTCGAAGCTCGGCTGCGGCCGGCCCGGCTGATAGGCATCGACCGCCCAGAAGCGCGACGAGTCCGGCGTCATCACCTCGTCGATCAGGATGATGTGACCGTCCTTGTCGCGGCCGAACTCGAATTTTGTGTCGGCGATGATGATGCCCTGTTCGCGGGCGAGCGCCTCGCCGAGCGTATAGACCGCGCGCGTCATGCTCTCCAGCGTGTAGGCCGTCTCGTCGCCGACCACCTCGCGCATCCGCGCGATCGTGATGTTCTCGTCATGGCCGGTTTCGGCCTTGGTCGCCGGGCTGAAGATCGCGGGCTCCAGCTTCTGGCTTTCGAGCAGGCCCGCAGGCAACGGCTCGCCGGCGAGCGTGCCGCTGGCGGCATATTCCTTCCAGGCCGAGCCGGAGAGATAGCCGCGGATCACGCATTCGATCGGAAACACGGTGGTGCGCTTGCACAGCATCGCCCGCCCGAGGATCTCGTCGCGATGCGGCTGCAGCGTCGGCACCTCGACGATGATCTCGTCGGTGTCGGCCGAGATCATGTGGTGATGCACGACGCCTTCGAGCGCATTGAACCAGTAGGCCGAGATCTGCGTCAGCACCGCGCCCTTCATCGGGATGGTCTCGTTCATCACCACGTCGAAGGCGGAGATGCGGTCGGTGGTCAGCAGCAGCACGCGGTCGTCACCGACGGCATAGATGTCGCGGACCTTGCCGCGGCCGATTTTCGGGAGCGGCAGATTGCTGGCGAGAAGCGTGGTCATCGTGCGGGGCTTTCGAAACGGGAGTGCTGTACTCCCAATAGCCTATTCCGGCAGCGGAATGAACTCGTGCTCCTGGGGAACGGCGGCGAAGCGGCCGGTTTTCCAGTCCTGCTTGGCCTGCTCGATCCGCTCCTTGCTGGAGGAGACGAAATTCCACCACACGTGGCGCGGTCCTTCCAGCGCGTCGCCGCCGAGGAACATCATCCGGGTCGGCCTGACCGTGCGCACGCTGATGGCGTCGCCGGGGCGGAAGATCAGCAGCCGCGGTCCTTCGTGGCGTTCGCGCGCGATCTCGACCTCGCCGTCGACGATATAGATCGCGCGCTCCTCGTGGTCGGGATCGAGCGGCACGACCGTGCCGGCCTGCGCGGTGACCTCGACATAGAACCAGGGCGAGACCATCGTCACCGGCGAGGCCGCGCCGAACGCGCGGCCGGCGATGATGCGCGCGGAGAAGCCGGTGTCGCTGACCGTCGGCAGCGCGTCGGCCGCATAATGCTGGAAGCTCGGCGCGATCTCTTCGGATTCGACCGGCAGCGCGATCCAGCTCTGCAGGCCCAGCATCTTCTGCCCGTTCTGCCGCTGCAGGTCGGGCGTGCGCTCGGAATGGGCGATGCCGCGGCCCGCCGTCATCAGGTTCATCGCGCCGGGCTGGATCTCGCGGACGTTGCCCTCGCTGTCGCGATGCATGATGGCGCCGTCGAACAGATAGGTGACGGTGGCAAGGCCGATATGCGGATGCGGCCGCACGTCCATGCCCTTGCCGGACATGAACTGCACCGGGCCGAAATGATCGAAGAAGATGAACGGCCCGACCATCTGCCGCTGGCCATGCGGCAGCGCGCGACGTACGGCAAAACCGTCGCCGAGATCGCGGGTGCGCGGCACGATGACGTGCTCCAGCGCATCGCACGAGGTGGGATCGCCGAACTCGGGATCGATTGATGGCTGCCAGCTCATGGGGCGCTCCTGCAATGCGGTCGCGCGAGCTTAGCAGCTTTGCTGAGGCGACGGCAGGGCAGGAGGTCGCCGCGTTTGCTTGATTTGAACGGAGCGAAGCTGCGGCCTAGAGTTCCGCCGCTGACAATGGACTTGTGACGATGCCGCTCGAAAGCCTCGATCTCGCGCTTCGCGCCGCCGCCATCGCGCTGCTGGCCGTGCTCGCCGTCTCGCTGGGACGCGATCTCGGCAGGCAATGGCGCGGCCGGCTCGCGATCGCGCTGGCGCTGGGCTCGGCCGCGCATGCCGCGACCTTCAACATCGGCGGCACGGCTGCGCCATCGCTCGCTTCCGCGCCGCTGATTGCGCTGGCGACCGCCGATATCGTCGTGCTCTGGCTGTTCTGCCGCGCGCTGTTCGACGACGGCTTTATGTTGCGTTGGCTGCACGGCCTGATCTGGCTCGCGGTGTTCGGCTTCAGCCTGCTGAGCTGTCTCGTGCTGGGGCCTGCCGGACATGCACGGCTCGTGATCGTCGCCAATAATTTGCTGGCTCTCGGCTTCCTTGGCCTGACCTTGGCGCAGACCATCCGCTCCTGGGCGGCGGACCTCGTCGAGGGGCGGCGGCGCATCCGTGCCTTCGTCGTCATCGCGGCGATGGCCTATGGCGGCGTCAACGCGCTGCTGCAGATCGCGTCCGCCGGCAGCGGCCCGTCGGAGCTCGCCAACGTCATCAATGCGGCGATGTTCTTGATCGTGGTCGGCGCCGTCGCGCTGATGCTGCTCCAGGTCGCGGCAGGCGACGTCTTCGCGCCGGAGATCCCGCAGGTCGAGACGCCGAACGTGGCAGCGGCCACCGTGGTCGTCCCAGGGGCGGAGACGGCGGCCAACCGCAAGCTGGTCGACGCACTGATGCGGCTGATGGCGGACGAGCGGATCTACCGCCGGGAGAACGTCACGATCGGCATGCTGGCGACGAAGCTCTCCATTCCTGAATACCGGCTGCGGCGGCTGATCAATGGCGAGCTCGGCTACCGCAATTTCAATACCTTCCTGAACGCCCACCGCATCGAGGAGGCCAAGGCCGCGCTGGCCGATCCCGCCCAGGCCGAGGTGCCCGTGATCACCATCGCGATGGACGCCGGGTTCCAGTCGCTTGGGCCCTTCAACCGCGCCTTCAAGGCGGTGACCGGGGTGACGCCGACCGAATACCGGCGCATGAGGCTGTCGGCGGCGTGATCTGTTCGGCCTTGAAACTGCAGAGGAATTCCAAAATCGGCGAGATCCCGGCGATTCTCGGCTGGGATGATTTCCGAAATCGGCGAGCGCCTGGGCCGCAGCCGCGGTCTGGTCCGGCAGATCCAACTGCCGGAGCTCCTCATGACTCGCCGCCTGCTGCTCGCTTTCGTTGCCACCACCGCGCTGACCGCCCTGGCTGTCGGCAGCGCCCGGGCCCGCGACGTGCCGAAAATCGCGACCGGCTTCATTGCCAGCGTGCTGTGCTCGGAGACCTTCGTCTCCGGTCTCGACCCGGACCGCACGCTCTCCGAGACGCGGGCCGCGATGCCCGGCGCCGGCCTGCTGAGCTGGGCGATGGATGTCCGCGTCGATCGCGCCGCCAAGGACGTCACCGTGACGCTGCTCGGGTTCGGCCGCAGCCATGCGGTGTTTCGCGACGGGCTCGGCTGCCATATGGATCATGGCGAGAGCCCGGACTGGCCGACCATCCGGCTGTCCCAGCCGGCCTTGCTGCCCGGCACCGCTCCGCCGCACGGCGTGGCGCCGGCGACACCAGCGCTGACTGCGGCGCTCGATCGCGCCTTTGCCGAGCCGGAGGTGCCGCCGTTCCGGCGCACCCATGCCGTCGTGGTGATGAAGGACGGCAAGGTCACCGCCGAACGCTACGCGCCGGGCTTTGCGGTCGATACGCCGCTGCTCGGCTTCTCCGCGACCAAGTCGATGACCGCGACCTTGATCGGCATTCTCGTCCGCCAGGGCAAGCTCGCGCTGCATGCGCCCGCCCCGGTCGCGGCCTGGCAGAACGAGAGCGATCCGCGCCATGCCATCACCGTCGATCAGCTGCTGCGCCACACCGCCGGGCTCGCGCTCGGCAGCTCGCTGCAGGCCTCGTTGGTGTCGACGCTCGAGCCGGTCAACCGGATGAAGTTCGTCGAAGCGGATCGCGCCGCCTTCGCCGAGTCCATCCAGCTCGAAACCACGCCGGGCGCGGCCTGGAACTATCACGATGGCAACACCATCATCCTTTCCCATCTCATCCGCGATGCCGCCGGCGGCAGCGCCGCGGACGTGCTGCGCTTTGCGCATCGCGAGCTGCTCGATCCGCTCGGCATGACCAGCGTCACGCTCGAATTCGACGCCGCCGGCACGCCGGACGGATCGAGCCAGATGCTGGCGTCGGCGCGCGACTGGGCGCGGCTCGGCCAGCTCTATCTCGACGACGGCGTCGTCGCCGGCCGCCGTATCCTGCCTGCGGGCTGGGTCGACTATGTCGGCACGCCCACACCGAACGCCTTCGTCGGCATCGGCGCCGGCTTCTGGACCAATCGCGGCGACAGCTTTGGCGCCAACTACCGCATCTCCCACGGCTGGCCGCGCGACGCGGTCTTCGCCAAGGGCACGCTTGGCCAATATGTCATCGTCATCCCCTCCGAGCGTCTCGTCATTGCGCGCTTCGGGCGCACCGTGAACTGGCCGCCGGAGGCCGACGGCGTGGCGCAGCTCGTGAGCGACGTGATCGCGGCGACCCATGGGGAATGACGCATGCGCTACGCTCTCCCCAGCGCGGTGGCCTGCGCGACGCGATCGAATCGCTCCAGCGACAGGATCGCATCGGCGAAGCTCTGCGCGCGGTTGCTCAGCACCGGCCGGGCGAGCGTCAGAAACTTGTCGCTCATCGCTTGCGCGGAGGGGAACGAGGTCGGCTCGCCCGAGGGATCGTCGTGCAGCCGCTCGTGCATGCCGTCTTCCGTGGTGATGGTGACGCGCGCGCCGAACGGATGGCTGCGGCCGACCTCCAGCCTGTCGTCCTGCACGACGTCGAACTTGTCGGCGAGCGCATTGATCGCGGTGTCACCCAGCCTGACGTAGTCGTCCCAGCCGAAGCGGCCCTGGTCGAGCGCCAGCGCGCCGGTGAAGAACATCGAGAACTGGCCGCCGACGATCGAGGTCGGATGCCGCTTGGTCGCGGCGTCACCGGTCAAGGTGATGCCGTTGCGATGCAGGCCGACCTCGACGCGCTTGACCTGGTCCGGAGTCAGATTGTGCTCGCGGCGCAGCGCGATGATGGCGTCGATCGCTGCATGGGTATAGCGGCAGCTCGGATACGGCTTCACGCCGATCTTCATCGTCTCATAGGTGGTGCCGAGTCCCGCCACGGCCTTCTCGTGATGCGGCGTGTCAGTATAGCCGACGAGGAGGCCGTGCTTGCCCTCGACGGATTCGATCGCGCCGACGAAGTCGTTCTTGGCGAGCGTCGCCGCGATCACGCCGTTCATCGCCGACGCGCCGACCTGATAGCGCTTGTTCCAGGCGCCGTTGACGAGAAACTGCAGCGAGCCCGCGGCCTGGCTGCCGGAGACGCCGAAGGCGTAGATCAACTGCTGCTCCGACAGGCCGAACAGCTTGCCGGCAGCGGCGGCCGCGCCATAGGTGCCGGCGGTCGCCGTCGGGTGGAAGCCGCGCGCATAATGCGAGGTCGGATCGAGCGCGTTGCCGAGCCGGCAGCACACTTCATAGCCGGCGACGATCGCGGTCAGCACCTCGCGCCCGGACGCGCCGACCATTTCGCCAACGGCGAAAGCGGCCGGCACCACGGGCGCGCTCGGATGCAGCGAGGAATCGGCATGGGTATCGTCGAAGTCGAGCGAATGGCCCATCGTGCCGTTCAGCAGCGCCGCCACGGCCGGAGTCCAGGTCCTGGAATCGCCGAACACGGTCGCCTCGCCGGCCGCATCCAGCTTCAGCGCCGCCAGCATCTTCACCACCGACGGCGTCGATTCCGCCTCGCGCCGGGCGCGGATGGCGCTGCCGAGAAAGTCGAGCGTCAGCACCTTGGCGCGGTCGAGCACCTCGGGCGGGATATCGTCGTATTTCAGGTCAGCGACATAGGCGGCGAGCGTTGCGGTTTCCTGGGCCATCGTGTTTCCTCGCTTTGTTGCAATGACCGTAGGCAAGCCGATTCCGCCTTTCAAGCCGGTTCGGCCGGGTGGGGAGCTGCCATGCCGGGATCGCGCTGGTGCTGTTCGAGGTGAGCGACTGATGACGTCCTTGAAGCGGCTGTTTGGCCGGTTGCGCGCCCGCAAGGCGCCGATGTCGCTGGCGGTCCGCGGCACGGTGGCGGCGACGCTTGCCTTCGCCATCGCCACGGCTTTTCAATTGAAGCTGCCGCTGTGGGCGGTGCTGACGTCGTTGATCGTGACGCAAGGCAGCGTGGGGCGCTCGCTGAAGGCAACGCGCGACTACATGTTCGGTACCATCGGCGGTGCCATCTATGGCGGCGCCATCACGGTCTTCATCCCGCATTCGGGCGAGTTGCAACTGCTCGGCATGCTGATCCTGGCGGTGACGCCGCTCGCTTTCGTCGCCGCGATCAATCCCAGCCTCAACGCCGCCACCGTGACGGCGGTCATCGTGCTGCTGGTGCCGACGATGGGCCATCTCGATCCGCTCGGCTCCGCGATCGACCGCGTGTTCGAGGTCGCGGTCGGCGCGCTGACCGGCCTCGCCGTATCGTTCATCGTGTTGCCGTCGCGCGCGCATGTGCAGATGCGTGCCGCGGCGGGGCGTCTGCTCGAACTGATTGCAGCTGCCTTCACCGAGCTGCTGGCCGGCCTGTCGCGCGGCCGCGACAACGACGCGCTGCATCGGATTCAGGACGGCATCGGCACCGCCCTGACCGAGTTGAACGCGACCGGCGCCGAGGCCGAGCGGGAGCGCTCGGCGTGGCTCTCCTCCGGCGCCGATACGGGTCCGCTGCTGCGCACCATCCTGCGCCTGCGCCACGACGTCGTGATGATCGGCCGTGCCAGCGTGGTGCCGCTGCCGTCGGAGCTGCAGGCGCGCTTGTCCGGACCGGTGTCGCGCGTCAGCGATGCCATCGCGAGCTATCTGCGCGGCTGTGCCGCGGCCATCCGCAACGGCTCCGGTCCGCCGGCGATCTGGCCGATCCACGTCGCGGTGAAGGCCTATGCGGAAGAGGTCGCCGCCGTCCGCAGCGACGGTCTCACGCGGGGCCTGCCGGGTGACGCCGCCGAGCGCTTCTTCGCGCTCGGCTTCTCGCTGGAGCAGATGCGCCAGAACCTGATCGACCTCGAGCGCGTCGTTGCTGAATGGGCGGGAGCGTCGACCGGGAAGCCGCATCGACCGGAGCGCGACGAGACGCCGGATACAGCGGGGGCCTGATCTCCTCATCGCGACAACCGCAGGAAGCGCAGCACCAGCAGGGCCGCATAGATGGCGGTGCCGATCGACAGCCCGATCCAGATTCCGATCGCGCCGAGCCTGGTGTGCAGGCCAAGCACGTAGGATGCGGGAAAGCCGATCAGCCAATAGCCGAGCACGGCGAGCAGCAGCGGCACGCGCGTGTCCTTGATGCCGCGCAGCGCGCCGACCGCGATGGTTTGCAGCGCATCGGTGATGAAGAAGGTCGTGCCGACCAGGAGCAGCGTGGCAGCAAGTGCCACAGTCGCCGCGGCATCGGCGAGGCCGGCGCCAAGAAACAGCTGCACGATCTCGAACCGCGCAAGGATGATGCCGAGCGTGAACAGCATGGCAAGGACGAGGCCGAGCAGCATCGCCATCAGGCCGGCGCGGCGCACACCGTGCGCATCGTTGCGGCCGGCCGCATGGCCGACGCGTACGGTCGCAGCCATGCTGATGCCGAACGGCACCATGAACAGGATCGCCGTGATCTGCAGCGCAATCTGATGCGCGGCGAGAGCGGCCGTGCTGATCAGTCCCATCAGGATCGCCGCCGCCGAGAACAAGCCATATTCGAGCAGGAACGACAGAGAGATCGGAGCGCCGATGATCAGGAGCTGCCGCATCAGCCGCCAGTCGATGCGCCCGAGCCGGGCCAGGACATGATAGTCGCGGAACGGCGGGCGCAACGCGGCGAACCACAGACCGGCAAGAAACGTTCCCAGGTTGACGGTCGAGGTGGCGAGGCCGACGCCGGTCAGGCCGAGCTGCGGAAAACCCCAGTGGCCGTAGAGCAGCGGATAGACCAGCAGCGCGTTGAGCGGGATCGCGGCCAAGGTGATCCAAAGCACCGGCTCGGGGCGGTTGACGGCGCCCATGAAGCTGCGCAGCGCCAGGAACCACAGCATCGGCGCAATGCCCCAGGCGAGGCCGGCCAGATAGTCCTGCGCGAGATGCGCCACGCCCGGCGCCTGTCCGAGTGCGAGCAGGATGACCTCGCCGTTCAGCGCGATCAGCATGATCGGCAACGCGATGAACAGCCCGGCCCACAGCCCGACGCGCAGCGCGCGCCGGACCAGCCCGGCATCGGCCGCGCCGAATGCCTGCGCGGCGAGCGGCGCCACCGCGGACATCAGACCCATGCCGAAGGTCGAGCCGACGAAGTAGACGGTGCCCGCTAACGCGGCCGCTGCAACGGCATCGCCGCCGAGACGGCCGATGAAGGCGAGGTCGGTCGACATCATCGCGATCTGCGACAGCTGCGTCAGCGCCATCGGCGCGGCGAGGCGGACCGTCTCCCAGAGTTCGAGCGCGAGAGAAGGTGTCGGCGCCGCCGGCGGCGGCGCGTGGTCGGTTCCGGCTGTGAAGGTCATGATCGAGGCTATAGCAGTCCCCGCAGTGTCGTGCACATCACGCCGTCGTCGTCATGGGCCGTGCGAGATGCGAGCGTCGCGGCAGCATCATCGTTGGAGCTTGGGTTCGCGACGTCGGCCATCGCGGACTGCTCTCGTGCCGAACCAGATCGGATCGGACGGCCACACACGTTCCCGCGGCACGGCGCGCCCGGGTGATGCTCGATTTGCTCCCCTCGAACAGGAAGAGGGGCAGGGAAGGCCGGGTGCTTGACCACACCCATGGCCCGCCTGCAAAAGATAAGCAGGCGGCAGTCACCACAGGTGGGCCGCACATCCGGCCTTCCCTGCGCCATGGTTGGAACGGCTTATACGTACTCTCCCCGGGGACCGAGCTTGTTTGCCCCCGTCACCTCGCGGATCGCCCGCCGGCTTGACCTCAGCGTCGGGAGGCCAGGACCATACGATTTCGCCGTACACGGCCGCTCCTTCGTCCACGCGCCAGCCTCGAGGAAACCTCAAGTGCGCGCTGTGAGCCGCCGCATCCATCGCATCCCACCCTCAACGTCCGTGACGATCGCGAAGCGCCCCTCTCATGAGGACGGGATGGCCGCAGTATTTCTGACTTTCGGAATAAAAGCAAGCGTAAAATTCGGAAAGGCGTGAATAGTGAAATCGCGGCTTGGCTGATAGCTCCGCAGTTCGATGTGTTCACCGTCATTGCGAGCGCAGCGAGGCCAGTCAGATTGCCTCCGCGGAGCTCCGGATTGCTTCGCTGTGTCCTCGCAATGGCGGCGGGAAGTGAGTGAAACGCTTGCGCGAGATCAGGCGGGCGCCGCGACCTGCCGGAGCATCGCTTTCACGACGAGGCGGTGAAACGGCTTGATGACGGTGAGATAGACGCGGCCGAGAACGTTGTGGGTCTGCACCAAAGTGGTCGCTGTCACCTGCGACGTGGCGCGATGAGAGGAGACGTCGACCAGGACGCGAAAGTCCAGATGCTTGTCGTCGAAGCCGAGCACGAGCCGTGCCGGCGTTTCGTCGACGACCGGAAACATCCCGATCAGAGGACGTGGGTTGTCTGGGTCCGCGCCCGAGGTCTTCAGACCGAAGGGCCTGACCAGCAGGTTGCGAAGCTTCAGGAGCGCCGCCATCCACCAAGGCGCGTGGCCGAGCATGCGCTCGGCCGCCGTGCGGGCATCGATGTCCGGCTCGTCAATCGTGATGCGAAAGGCATCGGCGAACTCCGCGCCCGCGAGCCATCTGGTACGGTCGATGTTGGGAGTGATCTCGCTGATGGCCATGTGCAGTGAGCCTCACATGTCACGGTTGTGACCGCGCTGTGCGCGATGCGGAGCATCATCGCACGCTCATGTTCGCGAAGCCAGCGCGCGAATGGCATAGCGCTACGGCCGGTCATTCGTCATTGCTTCGCTTCGTGCTTCGCTCGCAACGACGTCGGAGAAATGCTGCGTGAATAGCGCTACCGCCCGCGTTCCGGCACGCGCGTGATCTTGGCGCCCAGCGCATTCAGCCGCTCGTCGATGCGCTCGTAGCCGCGCTCGATCTGGTCGGCATTGTCGATATACGAGGTCCCCTCGGCGCACAGCGCGGCCAGCAGCATGGCCATGCCGGCGCGGATGTCGGGGGAGACGACGCGGGCGCCGCGCAGGCGGCTCGGGCCGGCGACGATGGCGCGGTGCGGGTCGCACAGCACGATGCGCGCGCCCATCGAGATCAGCTTGTCGACGAAGAACATCCGCGACTCGAACATCTTCTCGAACATCAGGATCACGCCCTCGCATTGCGTGGCGGTGACGAGTGCGATCGACATCAGGTCGGCGGGAAAGGCCGGCCAGGGCTGGTCCTCCAGCTTCGGCACGTGGCCGCCGAAATCGTCCTTGATCCGCAGCGTCTGCTCCGAGGGCACGATGAGATCGTCGCCGGCAACCTCGCAGACGATGCCGAGCCGCTCGAAACCCATGCGGATCGAGCGTAGATGCTCGGTGCCGGCGCGCACGATGCGTAAGGGAGAGCGCGTTACGGCGGCAAGGCCGATCAGCGAGCCGACCTCGATGTGATCGGGCTGGATCGAGTAGCTCGCCTGGCCCAGCGTGCTGGCGCCATGAATCACCATCGTGTTGGTGCCGATGCCCTCGATGTTGGCCCCGAGCGCCACCAGGAAATGCGCAAGGTCCTGCACGTGCGGCTCGGAGGCGGCGTTGCGCAAGTAAGTCGTGCCGTGGGCGGCCACCGCCGCCACCAGCGCGTTCTCGGTCGCGGTGACGCTGGGCTCGTCGAGGAAGACGTCGGCGCCCTTGAGACCGGAGGCGCGCAGCTCGATCTTGTCGGTCGCGGTGACGGTGGCGCCGAGCTGCTCGAAGGCGAGGAAATGGGTGTCGAGCCGGCGGCGGCCGATGACGTCGCCGCCTGGCGGCGGCAGCGCCACTTCGCCGCAGCGGGCGAGCAGGGGCCCTGCCAGCAGGATCGACGCGCGGATGCGCGCGCAGAGGTCCGGATCGAGGTCCGCGGCGCGGATCTCCTTGGCATGGATCGTGAGCCTGTTCCGGCCGCGCCATTCGGCGGAGGCGCCGACCGAGCGCACCAGCTCGACCAGCGTCTCGGTGTCGCGAATGCGCGGCACGTTGTCGAGCGTGACCGGATGCTCGGTCAGCAGCGCGGCGGCGATGATAGGCAGCGCGGCGTTCTTGTTGCCGGACGGCTCGATCGCGCCCTTGAGCCGGTGACCCCCCTCGACGATGTATTGAATGGGCGCCATGCGCGAAAAGTCCGTTCTGAGATGGTGATTCGCTCGGGGACCGGCGAAAGCGGAACATCGATCTTCAACGGAATTAACACGGAAGGGACGGGCAGGCCACTGCTCCGCAGACTCAGGGTACGCCTAGTCGTCTATCGCGCCAGTGCGAGGTATCCTCGGGCTGGACGTCGCGACTACACGTCCACGTTCGCCGAAAGCGAGTTGTCCTGGATGAACTCGCGGCGCGGCTCGACCACGTCGCCCATCAACTTGGTGAAGATGTCGTCGGCCTCGTCGACCTCCTTGACCTTCACCTGCAGCAGGGTGCGCGCGTCGGTGTCGAGCGTGGTCTCCCAGAGCTGTTGCGGGTTCATCTCGCCGAGGCCTTTGTAACGCTGCATGTTGATGCCCTTGCGGCCGGCATCGGTGACCGCCTCGAACAAATCGACCGGGCCATGGATCACGGTCTGGACGTCGCCACGGCGCAAGGCGCCGGGCTTCGCATAGGCCTCCTGCAGGCGGGCCGCATATTCGTCCAGCTTGCGGGCATCGACGGACGCGAGCAATGCGTCGTCGATGACTGCGACGTCCTTGACACCCCGCACGGTGCGCTCGAAGGTGAAGCCCTGGCCCTCGACGAAGTGGCCGATCCAGCCGCGCTCGACCTCGTCGGCCAGCACGTCGAGCCGTTTTGCGATGTAGGCGGCCGCGGCGTCCGCCGTCGGGATATCGCGGGTGATGTCGGGGCGCAGGACGCCGGCGATCGCGGCCTGCTCGACGACCTTGCGGTCGTAGCGCGTGTGCAGGTTGCGTAGGATGTTGCGGACGAGACGCGCTTCCTCGACCAGCGCCAGGAGGTCGCGGCCCTTGCGCTCCTCGCCTTCCGCCGTCTTGAACACGCAATCGTCGAGGCCGGTGCCGATCAGGTAGTCCTCGAGCGCGCGCTCGTCCTTCAGGTACTGCTCGGACTTGCCGCGCGTCACTTTGTAGAGCGGCGGCTGGGCGATGTAGAGGTGGCCGCGATCGATGATCTCGCGCATCTGCCGGTAGAAGAAGGTCAGCAGCAGCGTGCGGATGTGGGCGCCGTCGACGTCGGCGTCCGTCATCACGATGATCTTGTGATAGCGCAGCTTGTCGATCGAGAACTCGTCGCTGATGCCGGTGCCGAGCGCGGTGATCAGGGTGCCGATCTGCTCGCTCGACAGCATCTTGTCCGGGCGCACGCGCTCGACATTGAGGATCTTGCCGCGCAGCGGCAGCACCGCCTGGAACTCGCGGTTGCGGCCCTGCTTGGCGCTGCCGCCGGCCGAGTCGCCCTCGACGATGAACAGCTCCGACTTGGCCGGATCCTTCTCCTGGCAGTCGGCGAGCTTGCCGGGCAGCGAGGAGACGCTGAGCGGGCTCTTGCGGGTCAGCTCGCGCGCCTTGCGCGCGGCTTCGCGTGCCGCCGCGGCCTGGATCACCTTGCCGACGATCGTCTTGGCCTCGCCCGGATGCTCCTCGAACCAGGCGGCGAGCGCCTCGTTCAACACGTTCTCGACCACGGGCCGCACCTCCGAGGACACCAGCTTGTCCTTGGTCTGCGACGAGAATTTCGGATCCGGCACCTTCACGGAAAGAACGGCGGTGAGACCCTCGCGACAGTCGTCGCCGGTCAGCGCGATCTTTTCCTTCTTCGCATTGGCCTCGGCGTAGCCGTTGACCTGGCGCGTCAGCGCGCCGCGGAAACCGGCGAGATGCGTGCCGCCGTCACGCTGCGGAATGTTGTTGGTGAAGCACAGCACGTTCTCATGATAGCTGTCGTTCCACCACAGCGCCGCTTCCACGGTGATGCCGTTGACCTCCGAGCGCACCATGATCGGTGCCGGGACGATCGCTTTCTTGTTGCGGTCGAGATATTTGACGAACTCCTCGACGCCGCCGTCGTAGCGCATCTCTTCGCGCTTCTCGACCGCGTGGCGCATGTCGGAGAGCACGATGTTGACGCCGGAATTGAGGAAGGCGAGCTCGCGCAGGCGATGCTCGAGCGTGGCGTAGTCGTATTCGACGTTCTTGAACGTCTCCGTCGAGGCGAGGAACGTCACCTCGGTGCCGCGCTTGCCCTTGGCCTCGCCGACCACCTTCAGCGGCGCAATCGCGTCGCCATGGGCGAACTCGATGAGATGCTCCTTGTCGTCGCGCCAGACCCGAAGCTGCAGCTTGCTCGACAGCGCGTTGACCACGGAGACGCCGACGCCATGCAGACCGCCGGACACCTTGTAGGAGTTCTGATCGAACTTTCCGCCGGCATGTAGCTGGGTCATGATGACCTCGGCGGCGGACACGCCTTCGCCCTTGTGGATGTCGACCGGAATGCCGCGGCCGTCGTCGCGCACGGTGACCGAATTGTCCGGATTGAGCACCACCTCGACCGCAGTGGCGTGACCGGCCAGCGCCTCGTCGATCGCGTTGTCGACGACCTCGTAGACCATGTGATGGAGGCCGGAGCCGTCGTCGGTATCGCCGATATACATGCCCGGGCGCTTGCGCACGGCATCCAGGCCCTTCAACACCCGGATCGATTCTGCGCCGTATTCGTTCGCGGTTGCAGGCTCGTTGTCGGCGATAGTTTGCCGGGCGGGTTCGGTCATGTGGGGCCTTCGGAAGGGGTGGTCGAATCGGCATCGCAGATCGCATGCCGAGAGCGCTCTTTCTCTCACGAAAGAAGCCACGCGCCTAGCGCAAAGTGGTACTTCGTAAGACATTGAAGAGATAGCGCTTTTTAACGGTTTTTCAAGGCCTGGCGAAGGTCGTTTTCGTCCCCTCCGAAAGCCGGATTCAGGCCCTTCTCGCGGCTGGTTTTGAGGCGCGCGGCGGGGCGCTTTCGTGTGCGATTCAGGGAACGAGTCACGCGTGACGCGGCAGGCGCCTCCTCAGTAGAGCGGTAGCGGCAGGGCGGTGCCACCAGGGCCAACCATCAGGCCCAGGCATCTCCGGCGGCGAGCTCCAGCGTGTCGCTCACGGCGGGCCGCCGGGCGATCTTCAGTCGCCGACCTTGCCGGGCACGGGCTTCGCTCTGGGTCTCGGCAGGGATGTGGGGCTCGTCGCCGAGCGCTTGGGCGCCGGCAGGTGCCTGCCGTCCAACGACAGCTCCTTCAACCGGCGAACTGACAGGTTCAGCGGCGGAGCGAGTTACCGCCGCGCGCTGATCCGCCCCGCCTCGACGTCGAAGATCTCGCCGAGCTCGCGTAGTTCGGCGAACGCCGCGGGATCGGCGCCGGTCAGCCATACCTGGGCACCGAGCGTGCCCAGCTCGGCGAACAAGGCGGTGCGGCGGCCGGGATCGAGATGGGCGACGATCTCGTCGAGCAGCAGCATCGGCACGATGCCGGTGGTCTCGGCCACGAGCGTCGCATGCGCAAGGATGAGACCGATCAGCAGCGCCTTCTGCTCGCCGGTCGACGCGTCGCGCGCCGGCATGTTCTTCGGCGCATAGACGACATGGAGATCGGTCAGATGCGGACCGTCGAGCGTGCGGCCGGCGGCGGCATCGCGCGCGCGATTGTCGCGCAGGACAGCGCGATAGCGGTCCTCCACCGCGAGCGCGGGTTCGGTCAGCAGCGCATTCTCCATCCAGCCGTCGAGCGCAATCTCGGCGGACGGGAACGCGGAGGCAGCACCGCGCTGACGCAGCATCGCAGCGAGCTTCACCGCGGTCTGGCCGCGGCTGGCAGCGACGGCGACCGCGAGCTCCGCAGTCTCGCGCTCGATGGCGTCACACCAATGGTCGTCGAAATTGCGGACCTCGAGCAGCCGGTTGCGCGAGCGCAACGAGCGCTCCAGCGCCGACACCCGGCTCGAATGCGCGCTGTCGATCGCCAGCACCAGGCGGTCGAAGAAGCGCCGTCGCTCCGATGCCGCGCCCATGAACAGGCCGTCCATCGCCGGCGTCAGCCACACCATGCGGATGTGATCGCCGAAGGCGGCCGCCGAGCCGACCGGCTCGCGGTCGATGCGGCAGCGGCGCGTGGTGCTCGCATCACTGCGCGGCGGCTCGATGCCGGTGCCGAAGGTCGTCAGCCCCAGCGCGCCCTCGACCTCCGCCGAGACCGCCCAGGACCCGTCGCCCTGGTTGTCGGCGACGTCCTCCAGGGTGGCACGGCGCAGGCCGCGGCCCGGCGCGAAGAACGAGATCGCCTCCAGGCAATTGGTCTTGCCGGCGCCGTTGGCCCCGACCAGCGCGACCATGTCCGCCTGCACGCTGACGCTGGCAGCGCGATAGCTGCGGAAATGCGTCAGCGCGAGGCGGTTGATGCGGGAGGGGGTCATCGGGAGGAGCTGGGACCTTGATTCGTCATTGCCGGGCTTGACCCGGCAATCCATCGTCCGCGTCAGCGGACTATTTCATCATATAGATCGCGCAGTCAGGATTGCTCGCGACGATCAGGTCGATCTTCCATTCACGCGACCAGTGCTCGATATTCTTCTCACGCTGCAGCGCCGCCGCGATTGTTTCATGCGTCTCGAAGTAGACGAGGCGCTTGATGCCATAGCGGCGCGTAAAGCTCTCGGCGAGACCTTCGCGGTGCTCATAGACGCGCCGGACGAGATCATTGGTTACGCCGACATACAGCGTGCCGCCCGGCTTGCTCGCGAGAATGTAAACCCAGTAGGCCATTTGTAAGGATGGATGGCCGGGTCAAGCCCGGCCATGACGGGTTAAACTCGATCTCGCAGCAGTCTCGCCTCACACCCGCATCGGCATCAGCACATACAGCGCGTTGCGGTTGTCGCGGTCCTGGATCAGGGTCGGCGAGCCCGGATCGGCGAGGCGGAGCACGGCGACCTCGCCCTCGATCTGCGCGGCGATGTCGAGCAGATAGCGCGAGTTGAAGCCGATATCGAGCGCGTCCGAGGCGTACTCGACCTCGAGCTCTTCGGTCGCGCTGCCGGAATCCGGGTTGGTGACGGAGAGCACCAGCTTGCCGGGGGAGAGCGCGAGCTTCACGGCGCGGCCGCGCTCGGAGGAAATGGTGGAGACGCGGTCGACGGCGGCGGCGAAATCGGCCTTGTCGACGACCAGCTCCTTGTCGTTGTTCTGCGGAATGACGCGGCCGTAATCCGGGAAGGTGCCGTCGATCAGCTTCGAGGTCAGCACCACCTGTCCCAGCGTGAACCGGATCTTGCCCTGCGACAGCTCGATCCTGATCTCGCTGTCATTGTCCTCGATCAGCCGCTGCACCTCGCCCACGGTCTTGCGCGGCACGATCACGCCCGGCATCTCGGCGGCGCCGGCAGGCTGGGGCAGGTCGACCTGGGCGAGGCGGTGGCCGTCGGTTGCAACCGCGCGCAGGGTCGGCTGCTTGGCGGTGCCGCCGGCGTGCAGATAGATGCCGTTCAGGTAATAGCGCGTCTCCTCGGTGGAGATCGCGAACTGCGTGCGGTCGATCAGGCTCTTGACGTCCTTGGCGGGAACCCCGAACGCATGCGTCATGTCGCCTGCGGCGAGATCCGGGAAGTCGCTCTCCGGCAGGGTCTGCAAGGTGAACTTGGAGCGGCCGGCGCGGATCGCGAGCACTGCGCGCTCGCCGTCGCTCTCCAGCACGATCTGCGAGCCGTCCGGCAGCTTGCGGACGATGTCGTAGAACATGTGCGCCGGAACGGTGGTTGAGCCCGCGGTGGCAGTCTCGGCGGCCAGGGTTTCCGTCACTTCGAGATCGAGATCGGTCGCGCGCAGCGACAGCCGGGCATTCTCGGCGCGGACCAGCACGTTACCCAGGATCGGGATGGTGTTGCGCCGCTCGACCACACGATGGACGTGGCCCAGCGACTTCAGGAGCTGTGCGCGTTCGACGGTCACCTTCATTGCACTATACCCGCCCGTTCCAACTAAGCTTGTCCTGGAATGCCGGCGGGCTGAGCAGCGCCGCGGCCGATGGCACCTCGCGCCCGAACGGCGCTTGGCCAGCGTCCAGGAGCGTGAGGGGGAGGCGTAAAGTGGCGCGGATGAGGCCCGAGCGCAAGGGATGGCGGGCCGATTTCCCACGTTTCGGCAGGTGCTTCCGCGATCCGCAGGCCGGGTCCGAGAACGACGTCCGAGCATGACGTCCGAGGACAGCGTCGAAAGGCCGGGGACAACGGCCCGGCTGGGGGCGAACCTTCTGTCCGCTCCCCTGGCCGTGCGTGCCGTCTAGTCCTGCAACTGGCGCTTGAGCGACTCGACCTCGTCGTTCAGCGCGATGTCCTTGCCGACCAGCGCTTCGATCTTGCGCACCGCATGCAGCACGGTGGTGTGATCGCGTCCGCCGAAGCGGCGGCCGATCTCGGGCAGCGAGCGCAGGGTCAGCGTCTTGGCAAGGTACATCGCGACCTGGCGCGGACGCACCACGTTGGCGGTGCGGCGCGACGACAACAGGTCGGAGCGGCTGACGTTGTATTGCCGCGCCACGACGCGCTGGATGTCTTCGATCTTGATGCGCTTCGGTTCCTGCGGCCGCACCAGGTCGCGCACCTCGCGCTCGGCCATGTCGAGCGTGACCGGCTGGTTGTTGAGCTTGGAATGCGCCAGCAGGCGGTTGATCGCGCCTTCGAGATCGCGGCCGTTATGGGTGATCGAGCGGGCGAGATAGTCGAGCACCGGCTCCGGCACGTCGAAGCTCGCATGATGCGCGCGGGCCGCGGCGACGCGCGACTTGAGAATGCCGAGGCGCAGATCCTCGCCGAGCGAGCCCATCTCCACGACGAGGCCGCCGGCAAGCCGCGAGCGGACGCGATCATCGAGGCTTTCGAGGTCGGACGGCGGCCGGTCGGCGGCGATCACCACCTGACGTCCCGCATCGATCAGCGCGTTCAGCGTGTGGCAGAACTCGGCCTGGGTCGATTTGCCCTGCAGAAACTGCAGGTCGTCGATCACGAGCACGTCGATGCCGCGCAGCGCTTCCTTGAAGGCCAGCGCGGTCTGCGATTTCAGCGCCGCGACGAAGCCGTACATGAATTTCTCGGCGGTCAGGTACAGCACCTTGCGCTCGCCGCCGGCATTGCCGGCCCAGGTGACGGCCTGCAGCAGATGCGTCTTGCCCAGCCCGACGCCGGCATGAATGTAGAGTGGGTTGAACATCACGGGATCGCCGCGGCGGCCGTCGGCGACCTGGCGCGCTGCGGCATGGGCCAGCGTGTTGGCGCGGCCGACGACGAAGCTCGCGAAGGTCAGCCGCGGATCGAGCGGCGAGCCGCCGAGCGCGTCATGGCTCGTGGCGAGCGAAGCCGCAGCCGACGCAGTTCGCGTGTCGGCGCTCGTCGCCGGCCGGTTGTCGTTGCGCTCGGCCCGGCGGGCTTCGACGGCGACGGGGGCTTCCTTGACCGGCGTCGCGCAGCGCATTGCGGTGCGAACGGACAGATCGATGCGGTGCACCTCCGGCATCTCGGCCTGCCAGCACGACAGCACGCGCTCGGCGTAATGCGCCTGGATCCAGCTTTTCAGGAAACGCGTCGGCACCGACAGATGGACGCTTTCGTTCTGAACGGCCTCGAGGTCCATGCGGGCAAACCAGCTCGTATAGACGTCCTCGCCGACGGTCGAGCGCAGCCGACCCTTCACGCGAGACCAGCGATCCTGTTCCGAATTTGTCATGGCAGTCGCAACTTTTCGAATTGAGTGGTGGTGTCGTGTGATCGCCGGGCAGACGTCCCGTGAAAGGACACGTGTGCCGCAGCGAGACCTCGAGCGGAGGCTCAACTCCAGACATGGCTCGCCGTTCGGCGCGGACGCCGTCGGGCCATCAATGCTGGTGGAAGAAGCTTCTCCGCGAGGTCAGCGCATACTCAGATGCGCGATGGACGCGGGAGGGCCGATTGCCGTGCTGGCAATGGCCGGGCTGGAGATGTCGATCACTTCAGTGTTGACCGCCAAGGGTGCGTTATCCGGAACCAGCCTATGGTGTGTGCCCGCAATGTGTCCGTAAAACATGCAACCTCCCCGCCCTGCCGTGATTGCTCACGGCAAGTTGTCATCCCAATGCCGCCGCGCCTGAACCCCAAGATTCAGCCGCACCGCCGTACATCCCGTCCAACTTGTCCACTCGGTGAGCGAAGCCGCCACGAGCTTCAGCCGGGTCGACCGATGTCGTATCTCTCTTGTTCAAAGCGGCGCAACGATGATGCTGCGCCCGAGAAATTTCGACAAAGTTCAGTCGTTCCCCATATTGCTATGGGTACAGATCCGGCCATCGCTTTGGAAAGCGTCGCCAACGCGCACACCGCCGCCGATTTGCACGTCCGCCCCGTTTCTAAAACCGCGCTGGTCTCAAGATCGTGGGCGCCGCGAGTGATTAAAGAAATACACGATGCGTCGGGACTCGCAATCCATAAGATCGGAGCACGCGTTACGAGTCTTCGCGGCGGTTGCGACGCGGTGTTGCGCGTTAAGAAAGCAACGTTTTGAATCATCGCGAGGAATCTCGGATGTGACAAACAACATCGTCTGCCCAAAATTTCTTCATAATTTTTTTATGTTTCGACCGGCCTCACCCGCTTTTCCAATCACTTGGTCGCGCTATGCACTTAAGTCATTTTCGAAACGATGTTTTTCGCGATTGCTCGAAGCGGGTAACTCCCGCGATGCGCGGTGCGCAAAGTGAGCGGCGCATCGCGCGCTCTTGACAGCGATGCGCAAGCGCGGCGCGCAGATTCGCAGCCGTTTCAGATGAGACAATATTGTCACTGCGTAAAAATACGGAACTTCACGTAGTTCCGACGGAACCTGTGTCAGGCGCGCACGACATCGCGCGGGTTCCACCACGCGCGAAGATCGTATTCGCGATGCGATATCACCATCAAGATGTGACCATCAAATGGAGAAGGCGCGGCGAGCGATGGAGGGATGCGCGACAGCGGAACGCGCAATTGAAGATGGCACAAAAGAAAAGCCCGGCGCGAGCCGGGCTGTTTGCATCTTGATAGTTCGTCAGCCGCGCGATCGCGTCACTTCGCGAGCTTGGCGATCTGATGCGTGAGACGCGACACTTTGCGGCTCGCGTTGTTCTTGTGAATGATGTTGCGCTGCGCGGCGCGCATCAGCTGCGGCTCGGCATTGGCCATCGCCTTCAGCGCGGCGTCGCGATCGCCCTTCTTGATCGCGTCCTCGACGGAGCGAACCGCGCCGCGCATCTGGGTGCGGCGCGACTTGTTGATGATGGTGCGGCGGGCAATCTTGCGCGTCGCTTTCTTCGCGGAAGTCGTGTTGGCCATGCTCTCAAATATCCTTCGGCGGCGAGCAGTCGCCGCTCTTGCGGGTACGCGCGCGGCCCGCTTGACGCGGCCCCATCGACGCGGTGGGTTGTTCGGACGCCTCTCTGAGAATGCCATGACCGGAGCAGTTGCTCGGCGGATCGGCGCTGCTCAAAGAACAGCGGCGGCGGGATTGCGCCCACCGCCATTGGCGACCTTATAGGGGCAGCCCTGGCGAGCGTCAACGGTCTCGGAGCGCCCCGCCGCGGCTGGAATCGGCCAAAACCCGGTTCTAAGCCCCTGACGAGGTTGAATTTCTGCGGGGCCCCCGCTATGGCCTTGCTGTCCGAGAGGGCGTGCGAGAGAGGGCAGGTGAGGCATGATCCGCGGTTTTTTCCGTCTGGTGGGGCTGTTGCTGCTGGCCGGAAGCTTCATCTTCCTGGTCTATGACGGCGCGCGCTGGGTGGCCGACCAGACCCTGCAGTTCACCCGGTTCGGCCAGCTCTGGAACGACGTCCACCAGGCGAGCCAAGCCGCCTTCAAGGCCTGGATCGAGGCCAAGGCCCCGTTCTTGTGGGAGTGGATCGTCAAGGTGTTTTTGGACCAGCCGGTGTTTGCGGTGCTTGGCCTGCTCGGAATCCTGCTGATGCTGCTGTTCCGGCCGCGCAAGCCGCTGATCGGCTATGGACGCGACTGAGCGCGGCGGTTCGTCTCGCCGCGCCGGCAACAGTACTGGATTCCGCTCGGAGCGTGACGCGGGAACCGCTGGCGCGGCGTGCGGCGTAACGGCGCTACTGCTCGTCCCGTAGAGCCCTATATATTCCCCTGACAAGAGGTCATCGCGCCGTGGGCCGTCCCGCGGGCGCTGGCCATGAGCGGAGACATCCCATGTTCTTCATGCGCAAAGCCCCTGCCATGCCGTCTGCCGCCGAGGCGCTGCCCGGCCGCGCCCTGCCGATCCCGACCGCCGCGACGCATTTCGTCAACGGTCGCCGCCTGTTGCCGCCCTATCCGGACAGCCTCGAGCAGGCCGTGTTCGGGCTCGGCTGCTTCTGGGGCGCGGAGCGCAAGTTCTGGCAGCTCGGTGACGGCATCCACGTCACCGCCGTCGGCTATGCCGGAGGCCATACGCCGAATCCGACCTACGAGGAGGTGTGCTCGGGGCAGACGGCGCACACGGAGGTCGTGCTGGTGGTGTTCGATCCCAAGATCATGTCCTACGAGCGCCTCTTGAAGACGTTCTGGGAGAGCCACGACCCGACCCAGGGCATGCGTCAGGGCAACGACGTCGGCACGCAATATCGCTCAGCGATCTACACGTTCAGCGATGCGCAGCGCGAGGCGGCCGAGGCGTCGAAGGCGGCCTACGAGTCGGCGCTGCGCGCCAAGGGGCTCGGAGCGATTACGACCGAGATCGTCCCGGCGGGGCCGTTCTATTTCGCCGAGGATTATCACCAGCAGTACCTGGCCAAGAATCCGGCCGGATATTGCGGCCTCGGCGGCACTGGCGTCGCGTGCCCGATCGGTGTCGGCGTGAGCGCATAGGCCGGGCCGAGCGCGCCCGATCACCGTGACCATCGGATCCCTCTCCCACGCCGTGGGAGGGGGATTTTTTTCCGGGCCGCTTTCACCGCGGCCCGTTTGCGACGGGGGGACTACACGCGCCAACGGTTTGTTAACCTTAACCGCGCATGACTAGCGCACATCCTCATTCAAGGATTGTTCGAGTGCGCGCGTTGTTTGTTCCGGTCATTACCGTCCTGTCCGCGATCCTGTTGTCGGGCTGCATGCAGACGATCTCCCCCGTCGCTGCCGTCCAGCCGCAGAGCGATCTCGACGCGATGGCCTATGGAACGCCTTCCACTGGCCCGGTTGCCGCCACCGGGCAGGGTGGAGCGATCCCTACGTTGCGCAACTCGTTCGCTGCCGCCACCCGCGCAGACGCCTATGTCGTTCCCGCCGGCTATGCGCCGACGCGCCGCGACTCCGCCTATCATCTCGATGCCGGCGACAAGCTGCGCGTCGTCGTCTACGGCCAGGAGGGTCTGACCAACACCTATGCGATTGATGCGTCCGGATCGATCACGATGCCGCTGATCGGCAGCGTACCGGCGCGCGGCCGCACCACCGCCGGCCTTGCCGCCGAGATCACCGCCAAGCTGCGCAACGGCTACATCCGCGAGCCCTCGGTGGCGGTCGAGATCGAAGCCTATCGCCCGTTCTTCATCCTCGGCGAGGTGCAGGCGCCCGGCCAGTATCCTTACGTTCCCAACATGACGGTCGAGAGCGCGATCGCGATTGCCGGCGGCTTCTCGCCGCGGGCGCGGCGCGACGTCGTCACCCTGACCCACACCGATGCTTCCGGCGCCGCGCGCTACGAGGTGCCGCTCGGCACCTCGCTCAAGCCGGGCGACACCATCCA
This sequence comes from Bradyrhizobium sp. SZCCHNS3016, assembly GCF_032484535.1. NCBI lineage: Bacteria > Pseudomonadati > Pseudomonadota > Alphaproteobacteria > Hyphomicrobiales > Nitrobacteraceae > Bradyrhizobium > Bradyrhizobium sp. SZCCHNS3016. Next base: position 257,627 of record NZ_JAUETE010000004.1, on the reverse strand, counting down.
GGTCGGCGAGCGCTGGTTCTGACCTCCATAGGAATCGCTGCACGCTCGCGATGACGCGTGGCGCAGAACGATGCGCCCCCCCCCTCTTCTTTCGTCGCTTCGCTCCTCGCAATGACGGTGGTGCGGTGATCAGCGCAGATGCTGGGCAAAGAACGCCAGGCTGCGCGTCCAGGCGAGGTCAGCGCTCGGCTGGTCGTAGCTGGCGCGCTCGTCGCAACCGAAGCCGTGCTGGGCGCCGGGGTAGATGAAGATCTCGACGTCCGGCCGCTTGGCCTTGATGGTCTCGACGTCGCTCAAGGGAATGCCCGCGTCCTTCTCACCGAAATGCAGCTGAGTCGGCACCGTCGGCTTGTCGTCGGCGAACCGCGCGACAGCGCCGCCATAATAGCCGACAGCGGCGCGGAGGCCCGACAGCTTGGTCGCAGCCGCATAGGCGATGCTGCCGCCGAGGCAGAAGCCGATGATGCCGACCGGCCCGACATTCTTCACGACGTCGATTGCGGCCTGGGTGTCGCGCAAAAAGGCCGCCCAATCCGGATTGGCGACGAACTTGCGCGCGACCGCGATCTCGTCGGGCGAATAGCCTGAGGTGAAGCCGGGCTCGACGCGGTCGAAGATCGCCGGCGCGATCGCAACGTAACCCTCGGCGGCGAGGCGGTCGCAGACGTTGCGGATGTGATGGTTGACACCGAATATCTCCTGGATGACGACCAGCGCGCCCTTTGCAGTTCCGGTCGGATCGGCGCGGTAGGCGCCGAACTGGAAGCCATCAGATGCCGTCAGCTTGATGTCTTGTCCCACGTTCTGTCCTCTTTGCGGTCGTCAGGCGCGTGTCAGCGCCACATCCAGTTGGTGCCGTAGTCCTCTTTCCAGCCGGTCAGCCGTCCCCTGCGGAACTTCAGGTAGAGGCGGTGATGGTGCGAGACCAGTCCGCTGCCGCCGAGATTACGCAGTGCCAGAAAGGTCTCGTTGCCGGGCGTGCCGTTCAGATAGATCAACGGCTGCTCCAGCACGCGCGATGTCTCACCGACATCCATGCCGAAGGCAAGCGGCGTGACGTTGGATGACGTCGCCGTGAAAGGCGCGTCGGCGACGCCCAGCGTCTGCCCTGCCGCGGCAGGGGGAACGGCCGACAGGCTCGGCAGCATGGCCGCAGCCAGGCACAGCGTCATACGTGCGGATGGTCTCATGGGCTGAAATCTCCTTTCGCTGTCGGCGTTGGCTGCACCTCTTCCTAGCGTGCCCGGCGCCATCAGCCCAGCATCGTTCGCGCTGCACAACGTAAAATGCCAATTCAATTCGCAAGCCGGCGCTCAAATCCCGTTGCGTCGTCGTGGCAACGCGATCATTCTTATGATGGCTGGCATCTATCCGGTGGGTCCCAGTGAATCGATAAAACCGAACTTCGCCCTAAGCGAAGTCGCACGCCGGGCGGGGAAGAAACCAAATGCCCAATCTCACCATCAACGGGCGGACCATGTCCGTCGACGCGGCGCATGACACGCCGCTGCTATGGGTCATCCGCGAGCAGTTGCAGATGACCGGCACCAAGTTCGGCTGCGGCGCCGGGCTGTGCGGAGCCTGCACCGTTCATGTCAACGGCGAGGCGGTGCGCTCGTGCCAGACCATGGTCGGCGACGTCGCGAACAAGAAGGTCACCACCATCGAGGGGCTGTCGCAGAAGGGCGATCATCCGTTGCAGAAGGCGTGGATCGCCGAGCAGGTGCCGCAATGCGGCTACTGCCAGTCCGGCCAGATCATGCAGGCGGCCTCGCTGCTCGCCAAGACCACGAGCCCGACCAAGGAGGAGATCGTCGCGCATATGGACGGCAATCTCTGCCGCTGCATGACCTATTCGCGGATCCAGAAGGCGATCCTGCGCGCCGCGTCCGAGATGCGCACCGCGTCCAACACGAGCGACCGGAGGGCGACATGAACCAGCACGTGAAAGCAGCGCCGTCGATGGCCCCCGATCTCAGCCGCCGCTCCTTCCTGGTCGGTACCGCCGCCTCCGGCCTCGTGCTCGGCTATGCCGGCCTCGCCGACAGCGCACTCGCAGCAGCGGCACCTGCGAACTTCGAGCCCAGCGTGTGGTACGCGATTGCGCCGGATGGCATCGTGACCGTGACCTGCGGCAAGGCCGACATGGGCCAGCACATTGCGTCTACCATGGCGCAGATCGTCTGCGAGGAGCTCGGCGCCGCCTGGAAGGACATGCGGGTCCAACTCGCCTCCAACGATCCGAAGTACAACGATCCCGTGCTCGGCGCCCAGATCACCGGCGGCAGCTGGAGCACGATGATGAACTTCGACGCCATGAGCCGCGCCGGCGCGGCCGGCCGCATCGCGCTCACCGAAGCGGCCGCGACCGCGATGGGCGTGCCGGCAAAGGAGCTCGTGGTGCGCGACAGCGTTGTCATGCATCCGAAATCGAAGAAGCAGATGACCTATGCCGAGATCGTCAAGAGCGGCAAGATCACCAAGAGCTTCTCAGCCGACGAGTTGAAGGCGCTGACGCTCAAGACGCCCGACCAGTACACGATGATCGGCGTCTCGGTGCCACAGCTCGACATCCCCTCCAAGACCAACGGCACGGCGAAATATGGCATCGATACGATGCTGCCGGGCATGGTCTACGGCAAGGTCGTCACGCCGCCGGTGCGCTTCGGCGCGACGGTCACGGCGGTCGACGACTCCGAGGCCAAGAAGGTGCCGGGCTTCATCAAGGCAGTGACGCTCGACGACAAGACCGGCTCGACCTCGGGCTGGGTGGTCGCGGTCGCCAACACCTATGCTAACGCCAGAAAGGCGGCGGACGCGCTCAAGATCAGCTACGACAAGGGCCCGTATGCCAATGTCAGCACCGACACCATCATCACCGAGGCGATGCGGCTGCAGGCGCAGGACGATGCCGGGCAGTTCTTCGTCAAGGACGGTGATCCAGTTGCAGCGATGTCGGGCGCGGCCAAGGTGCTGGAGGCGGAGTACACCACCAGCATCAACATCCATGCGCCGCTGGAGCCGATGAACGCGACCGCCGAGTTCAAGGGTGACATCCTGCACATCTACACCGGCAATCAGTTCGCGACCCGTTCCGGCGCGATCGCGGCGGCTGCGGCCGGGATCGATCCGAAATACGTCGTGATGCACCAGGCCTGGCTCGGCGGCGGCTTCGGCCGCAGGCTCGATGCCGACATGATGGTGCCGGCGGTGCAGGCGGCCAAGGCGGTCGGCAAGCCGGTCAAGGTGATCTACTCCCGCGAGAACGACATGACGATGGACTACTCGCGGCCGCTCACCTACCAGAAGGTCAAGGCGGGCCTCGACAGCAATGGTAAGCTCATCGCCCTGAGCCATGACGTCGTCTCGGCGTGGCCGACGGCGCGCTGGGGCATCCCCGACTTCCTGTCGCCCTCGGTCGACAAGAAAGGGCCGCTCGACTCCTTCACGGTCAACGGTGCCGACTTCTTCTACACGGTGCCCAACCATCACGTGCGCGCGATCAAGAACGAGCTCGCGCATAATGCGACGCCATCGGGACAACTCCGTTCGGTGGCGCCGGGTTGGACGTTCTGGGCGGTCGAGAGCATGATCGACGAGATCGCGGTGGCCTCGGGGCAGGACCCGGCGCAGTTCCGCATCGCGCTGCTCGACGGCAAGGGCAAGAACGACGGCGGCGCGCAGCGGCTGCGCAACACGCTGCTGGCCGCGATGGGCCTGTCCGGCTATGGCGCCAGGAAGCTGCCGAAGGGCGAGGGCATGGGCGTGTCCTGCGTGTCGTCGCAGGAGCGGGCGACCGCGAGCTGGACGGCGTGCGTCGCCCATGTCGCGGTCGCACCATCGGGCGAGGTCACGGTGAAGAAGCTCACGGTGGCAACCGACGTCGGCACGCAGGTGCATCCCGACAACATCCGCGCCCAGGTCGAGGGCGCGGCGCTGTGGGGCCTGTCGCTGGCGATGTACGAGAAGGCGACCTTGAAGGATGGCGGCATCGAGCAGACCAACTTCGACAGCTACAAGCCGCTGAGGATGAGTCAGGTGCCGGAGGTCGCGATCGCCGTCATCGCCAATGGCGAGAAGGCGACCGGCGTCGGCGAGCCCGCGGTGACGGTGGTCGCGCCGGCGCTCGGCAACGCCATCTACAACGCCTGCGGCGCGCGGCTGCGCTCGCTGCCGATCACCGCCGCAGCGGTCAAGGCGGCGATGAAGGCGTAGCGTCGCCGCGAGACCATCGCTGTATCTGGGAACCGCCGGAGCCCGTCTCCGGCGGTTGCTTTTTGCGCTGCAGTCACATCCCCGCGCCGCACGATTTGAACGATTCCCTTAACGTCTCGCTCACCTGAAACGATACAGCTTGAATGATCGGCTTAAGCCGCGACGAACCCGTATGCCGGTAACTTGCATGGGCAGCAAACCGCAGGGGGCGAGCACGTATGAGCGCGACAGCCAAGCAGACCGTGACCCAGACCGCGACCAGGCGCCATCTCCTGCTCGCGTCGGATCGCGGTGACCAGAGCAGCGAGCTGGCGCGCATCCTGCGCTCGGTCGGCGATGTCGACATGATGCCGACCACCGAGATCCCCGAGAACCCCGGCAACCGCTTCTCCGGCGTCATCGTCGACATCAACCTGCGCTCGCCGGAGAGCGTGCAGCGGGTGCGCAAGAAGCTCTCGTCGCGCGCCTATAGCGAGGTGCCCCGCCTGTTCGTGCTCGCCGAGGCGCTGCACCACGCCACCATGCAGGCATGGGCGCTGGGCGCCACCGACACCATCGCGCGTCCGTTCAGCCCCGCCGACGTGCTGCAGCGCATCCGCTCGGCGCTTCCCGCCGACGACGGCTATGACGAGACCGATCGCGGCAAGCTGCTCAATCGCGGCGTCGAGGCGGCGCAGGCCGTCATGGTCAAGATCTTCGAGAAGCTGCCCGCCGGCGCCCAGTTGACGATGGAGGACATCGTCGCGGCCGAGAACAAGATCCTGAAGGCGATCAAGCACTCCTCGCTGCGCGAGTGGATGACCGTGGTCGGCTGCCATCACAACGACACCTATCGGCATTGCCTGTTCGTGACCGGCCTCGCGGTCGGCTTCTCGATTCATCTGGGCATGCGCGACGACGACCAGCGCCGGCTGGTCCGCGCGGCGCTGCTGCACGACGTCGGCAAGGCGTTCATTCCGGTCGCCGTCCTCGACAAGCAGGGCAAGCTGACGGCGGAGGAGATCGCGCTGCTGCGCCAGCATCCGCGCCGCGGCTACGAGGCGCTGTGGCGGCAGGGCGGCTTCCCGCCGGAGATGCTCGACGTGATCCTGCATCACCACGAGTTCCTCGACGGTTCCGGCTATCCCGACGCGCTGCACAACGAGCAGATCAGCGACATCGTGCGCCTCACCACGATCGTCGACATCTATGCCGCGCTGATCGAGCACCGCGCCTATCGACCGGCCTTCACGCATGCGCGCGCGTTTCAGATCATGGAAAACATGGGCCCGAAGCTCGACCAGCAGCTGCTGCAGGCGTTTCGCCCGGTCGCGATGGGCGCGCATTAGGACCGCGTGTCGTAAGCCCGGTTCAATCCAGCAACTTGCGCAGCTCGGCCTTTGCGACTTTCTCCAGGGTCGAGCGTGGCATCTCGTCGACCAGCTTCACCTCGCGCGGCACCTTGAAGTCGGCGAGGCCGGCGCGGCAGGCGGCCAGCACCTTCTCGGGCAGCTCCTCGCGCGCGACCCCGGCCTGCGGGATGACGAACGCAACCGGCACCTCGTCCAGCATCGGATGCTTCTTGGCGACGACGGCGGTCTCGCGCACGCCGGGTACCGTGATGATCACCTGCTCGATCTCGGACGCCGCGACGTTCTCGCCGCCGACCTTGAGCATGTCCTTGGTGCGGTCGCCGAACTTGATGAAGCCGTCGGGCAGGCGCGTGACGCGATCGCCGGTCAGGAAGAAGCCGTCGGCATCGAAGCTCGTGCGCGTCGCTTCGGCGTTGTAGAGATATTCAGCGAACAGCGACAGGCCGGGAACGCCCTTGATGGCGAGATTGCCGGTGGCGCCGACCTCGGTCGGCCGGCCGTCATCGTCGGTGATGCGGATGGTGTATTCCGGCGCGGCGCGGCCGATCGACATCGGCGCGTTCGGCTGGTCGACCTCGCCGACGATGCCGTGGGTGATGGTCTCGGTCATGCCCCACCAGCCGATGATCTTGATGCCGAACTTGGCGAAGGCGGGCGGCTCGGACACCGCCGTGCCCCATAGCCGGAATTTGTGATGCTTCGGCACCTCCTGGTCGAGCAGCGCCTTCATGCAGAACGGGATGGTCGAGGTCCAGGTGCAGCCATGCTCGAGCGCCACGCTCCAGAAGCGGCTCGCCGAGAAGCGCGGCTGAATCACGCAGGTCGCGCCGACCCAGAGCGTTGCCAGCATCGAGTAGGCCAGCGCGTTGGTGTGGAACAGCGGCAAATAGGTCTGGTGCACGTCGCCCTGATGCAGGTCTTCATGAGCGGCGTTGACCTTGGCGCCCCATAGCGCGTTGGCATGCGTCCACAGCACCGCCTTCGGCCGAGACGTCGTGCCCGAGGTATATTGCACGCTGCATGGCGCCAGCGGATCGGCCGGACGGCGCGGTCGGTCGGCGCTGTCGGCAAACAGGGATTCGAAGCGCTCGCCTCGCCCGACGTCCGACGCCTCCGCCTGACCCGGATCGTGCGAGATCACGGCCATCCACTTGAGATCGCGGCAGTGCGCCGCGATCATCTCGGCATAGGCCGGCTGGGTGATCGCCGCCACCGCACGGCAATGCCCGGCGAAATAACTCATCTCGGCGGCCGCCGAGCGCGTGTTGGTGGTGACGGCGAGCGCGCCCAGCTCGACGCAGGCAAACCAGGCAAGCATTGCCTCGATGCAATTGTCGAGATGGATCAGCATGGCATCGCCAGGCTTGGCGCCGCGCTTGACCAGACCGGCCGCCAAGGCGCCGACACGTTCGTGAAACTCGCCATAGGTCCAGCGGCGTGCCGGTGCATCGAACGGCGCGGAGATCAGGAACGGATGATCGCGCCGGGTCTCGCTGCGCAGCTTCAACAGCCAGGGCACGTCCATGCCGTCGAACGGCGTCACGGTGCCCGCTGCCATCGTCGTTCCGTTCATCTTCGCTCCCGTCGTTATTGCGTGCGGCCCGTCTCCGGCCGCTTCGTTCTTGTCGTCATCTTTTGCCACCTCGCGTCGTCGCGATCAAATCGGGATTGAACCCGTCTCCGTCTGCGGCCGACCAATGGCGCGGCAAGACACGCCCGGAGGTTTGCATGCAGGCCGAGCCACGACCATGGCGGCTGCCCGATGCCCGCTATTTCCAGATCGCGGCATTGGCGACGCTGCTCGCGATCAATTTCGCCGTGATCGATTTCGGCGCGCGTCCCGCAGCGAGCGTGATCGCGGTCGCGGCGGCGCTGCTCACGCAGGCGGCCTGCTGCCGCATCTCCGGCGCGCCGCTCGATCTCAAGTCACCATTGATCACCGGCCTGTCGCTCAGCCTGCTGTTGCGCGCCGATGCGCTGTGGCTGCATGCGGCGGCGGCAATGATCGCGATCGGCTCGAAATTCGTGCTGCGCATCGACGGCAAGCATGTCTTCAACCCGGCAGGGCTTGCCATCGTGGTGCTGCTGTTCACCTCCAAGGACGTGTGGATCTCGCCCGGCCAATGGGGCACGGAGATCTGGTTCGCAAGCCTCGCCGGCCTCTTCGCGATCCTGGTGCTCAGTGCATCCCGCCGGGTGGATATCGCGGTGTATTTCTTCGCAAGTCACGCCGCGCTCCTGCTGCTGCGCGCTGCCTGGCTCGGCGATCCCCTGGCGATCCCCGTGCATCAGCTGCAGAGCGGCTCGCTGCTGATCTTCACTTTCTTCATGATCTCCGACCCGCGCACCTCGCCGGACTCGCGCGTCGGCCGGCTGCTGTTCGCGCTGAGCGTTGCGGTCGCGGCGTACTACCTCACCTTCGTCCTGCAGATGCGGCCGGCGCTCTACGTGTCGCTGATCGCGCTGTCGCCGCTCACGCTGCTGCTCGACCGACTCGTCCCTGAGACCCGCTTTTCCTGGCGTTCGTCCGTTCCCGAAGGAGGTTCGACATGATCCTGCGTTACAGCAAGCTCTTCCGCACCGGCGTCGCGGCCACCGCGATCCTGGCGAACGCAGCGATGGCGCCCGCGAATGCCTTTTGCGGCTTCTATGTCGCCCAGGCCGACGCGAAGCTGTTCAACCAGTCATCGAAGGTCGTGCTGGCCCGCGACGCCGAGCAGACGGCGATCACGATGGCCAGCGACTTCGAGGGCGACGTGAAGGAGTTCGCGGTCGTCGTTCCCGTGCCGACCTTCATCGAGCGCAAGCAGATCGGCGTGGTCGAGCCGAAGACCATCGACCATCTCGACAAATACACCGCGCCGCGGCTGGTCGAATATCATGACGCCGATCCATGTGCGCCGGTCGTCGTTGCGGCGCGGGCGATGGCGGCGGCGCCGATGATGACAGGCGCTGTCCACGAGATGGCCCGGCGGAACTATGGCGTCACCGTCGAGGCAAGCTACGACGTCGCCGAATACGACGTGCTGATCCTGTCGGCGCAGGAGAGCGACGGGCTGACGCGCTGGCTGACCGACAACAATTATCGCATTCCGCAGGGCGCGGACGCGGTGCTCGGCAGCTATATCAGGCAGGGCATGCGGTTCTTCGTGGCCAAGGTCAATGTCGAGCGGATGAAGAACATCGGCAACGGCACCCTGCGGCCGTTGCAGGTGCGGTACCAGAGTCCCAAGTTCATGGTGCCGCTGCGGCTCGGCACGGTCAACGCCAGGGGACCGCAGGACCTGATCATCTATGCGCTCACCAGGAGTGGCCGCATCGAGGCGGCCAATTATCGCACGGTGAAGATCCCATCCGATATCGATGTCCCGCTCTATGTGAAGGACGAGTTCGGGCCGTTCTACAAGACGCTGTTTGAGCGGGCCGTCGCGCGCGAGAACATGCAGGCAGTGTTCGTCGAATATGCCTGGGACATGGCGTGGTGCGATCCCTGCGCCGCCGATCCGATGAGCAACAAGGAGCTGGTCGAGCTCGGCGCGCGCTGGATCGGCAGCGACGATGACACCGCCTTCAGCCTCCGCCGGGGCGCGGCCGGAGCCAATGCCTTCGTGACCCGGCTGCACGTGCGCTACGATGCGACATCCTTCCCCGAGGACATCGTCTTCGCCGAGACCAAGGACCGCAGCAATTTCCAGGGCCGCTATGTCCAGCACCACCCCTGGCGGGGTGAAGCGTCCTGTGCCGCGGCGAAGACCTACCGGGACAGTCTCGCCGCACGTTTCGCCAAGCAGGCCACGGATCTCGCGCAACTGACCGGGTGGTCGCGCAGCGAGATCGTCGCGAAAATGGACAAGAGCGGCGAGACCGTGACGAAATGACCTCGGCGCGACCTCGGCTCAATCCTGATACGAGGAGATCTCGATCAGGCTGCCGTCGGGGTCGCGGCAATATACCGAGCGCAGGGTGCCGCGTGCGCCCTGCTTGGCGACCGGACCCTGCTCGACGACGATGCCGAGCGCCGTGAGATGCGCCACCACCTCGTCTGGGGTGCTGGTGGTGAGGAAACAGAGGTCGTCGCTGCCGGCCGCCACATGGTGGGCCGTGAACCAGTCGACCTTGTCCGCGTCCTTCGGTCGCACGTTGATCTTCTGGTTCCCGAACAGCAACGACGTGCGCCTCGCCTTGCCTTGTCCGGGATCGAACACCTGGACCGTCATGCCCAGCACCTGTTGGTACCACGCCGTCGTGCGGTCGACGTCGGCGACATTGATGACCAGATGATCGAGCGCATCGACCTTGATCGGCATGGGCTCTTCCCTCCTGATTGGATATCGATCTCGCCGCCATCGCGGCACTCTGTTACATTCGATCCCGGCGGCTCGTTAGCCGCCGCTCAACGATGATGCCTGAGGAAACGCATGATTTCACGTCGTACCGCGCTTGGTCTGATCGCCTCCGCCGTCCCGTCCATCGCTGCCGTTGGCAAAGCGTCCGCGGCCGACTATCCCACCCGTCCGGTCCGCTTCGTGGTGGGTTATCCTCCGGGTGGCGCGACCGACATCCTGGCGCGGCTGATCGGCCAGCGGCTGTCCGAGACGCTCGGTCAGCAGTTCATCGTCGAGAACAAGCCGGGCGCCGGCAATAATATCGGCACCGATGCCGTCGTGAACGCGGCGGCCGACGGCTACACCGTGCTGCTGGTCAATCCGGCCAACTACATCAATGCGAGCCTCTACACCAACCTGAAGTTCAATTTCGTTCGCGATATCGCGCCGGTGGCCTCGCTCAACCGCGTCCCCAACGTGATGACCGTCAACAAGGACATCGGGGCCAAGAACGTCGCCGAGTTCATCGCTTACCTGAAGGAGAACCCCGGCAAGGTGAACATGGCCTCGTCCGGCAACGGCACCTCGGTGCATCTGTCGGGCGAGATGTTCATGGCGATGACCGGCACCAAGATGCAGCACGTGCCCTATCGCGGCGCGGCGCCCGCAATCACCGACATGCTCGGCGGCCAGGTGCAGGTCATCTTCGACAACATGCCCTCCATCATCCAGCACATCCGCTCCGGCTCGTTGCGGGCGCTCGGCGTCACCACCCAGCAGCGTTCGCCGCAATTGCCGGACGTCCAGGCCGTCGCCGAGACCGTGCCCGGCTACGAGGCGAGCGCGCTGTTCGGCATCGGCGCGCCGAAGAACACGCCCAAGGAGATCATCGAGAAGCTCAACAAGCAGGTCAACGTCATCCTGGCCGAGCCAGAGATCAAGGCGCGTCTGGTCGACCTCGGCGGCGAGCCGCTGATCCAGTCGCCGGAGCAGTTCGGCGCCCAGATCGTCGCCGAGACCGAGAAGTGGAAGAAGGTCGTCGAGTTCGCCGGCCTGAAGGTCGAATAGGACGAAGCGACGCAATCGCTGGTCGGCCGCCGCAACATGTTCTCGATGAGGCGCCGGCCCGCCAGACGGGAGTAGAGGGCTGAAGGCGGCGTGCCGCGCATGCGACACGTCACTGCCTTGGTTGGTGATCCGTTCCGCCGATTTGTCGTTTTTTGACCATGCCGGTGTGGTGCAACCGTCCGGCCAGAAGAGGAACAGATCATGCGCAAGGTGATGATGATGGCAGCCGGCCTCGTCGGCATTGCACTTGGTGGCGGCGCCGCGCCGGCCTCCGCAGGCGGCTACGACTATCCCTGGTGCGTGCAGGGCCGAGGCGTTGGTTACCCCGGCGACTGCTCCTATCACACCTTCGAGCAGTGCCGGGCGAGCGCCTCCGGGCGCAATGCAGGCTGTGGCATCAATCCGCGCGTCGCGTTCGATCCTGCCCGCCGCGGCCCCTCGGTCTATGTCGACATGCCGCCGCCGCGCCGCGTGCACCGCTATTCGTATTACTGACACCCTCGACCGAACTCGGCACGCGCGGCCGATCGGCTGACGCAGGCGCGCTCCGGGTTCGCGCGGGCTTGCATCGACTTTGCGTTCGTATATACTTTGTATTGCAAAGTTGAACGAGCCGGTCCCGGCTTCAGGTGAGACATGCGCGACCTCGACAAGGCGCTGGCGGACATCATTGCGATCCGCAGCCAGCTTGCGGCGGGCACGGCATTTCGCGGCTACGGGCCGGCGACGATGGCCGCGACCTCGGCCGTTGCGCTGGTCACGGCACTGCTTCAGCAGCTGTTTCTGCGCGATCCGACGGCGGACGCGTGGACGTTCCTGCTCGGATGGGCGGCGGCAGCCTGTGTCTCGCTGACGATGATCTGGTTCGAGATGCGGGCGCGGTCGCGCCGGCATCATTCCGGCCTTGCCGACGCGATGATCCACCAGGCGGTCGAGCAGTTCCTGCCGGCCGGCATCGCTGGCGTGCTGCTCGCGGTGCTCTTGTGGAAGTTCGCGCCGGAGGCGCTGTGGATGCTGCCGGGCCTGTGGCAGATCCTGATGTCGCTCGGCGTGTTTGCGTCGGTGCGCTCGCTGCCGCGCACGGTGGCGCTGGCCGGGGCGTTCTATTTCCTGGCCGGCTTCGCGGTGCTGCTGGTGGGTAGCGCCACGCATGCGCTGTCGCCATGGACGATGGGGCTTCCGTTCGCGATCGGACAGGGGCTGATGGCGGGCATTCTGTATTTTGCGACCGGAGAGTCCGATGTCGAAGACTGACGGCAGCGCGCCGTTCTCCTATGACGGCCTCGATCGCGTCATCCACGAGAAGGCCCGGCTCGGCCTGCTCACCTCGCTGATGGCGCACCCCAAGGGTCTCGCTTTTGCCGACCTCAAGCAACTCTGCGGACTGACCGACGGCAATCTGTCGCGGCACCTGCAGGTGCTGCAGGAGGCGGGCCTCGTCGAGGTCACCAAGGGCTATGAGGGCAATCGCCCTCACACCACTTGTCGGCTGACCAAGGCGGGACGCCGTCGCTTCCTCGATTATCTCGCCGTGCTCGAGCGCCTCGTCCGCGACGCCGCGACCGCTGCCGGCAAGGAGCATACGCCATCGTCGGTCGGCCTGATCCCCGGCCGCGTCTGAATCGCGCATCGCATTTTTTTGACCTGGAGCTTTGCAATGCAAAGTAGTCTGCAACCGAAATCGCCTGCTGTGTCGGATGGCCTGCATGTCGGCATCATCATGGACGGCAACGGCCGCTGGGCGACGCGCAAGGGCCTGTCGCGGCTGCGCGGGCACGAGGCGGGCGTCGAGGCGATCCGTCGCGTCGTCGAAGCCGCGCCCGACCAGGGCATCGGGACGCTGACGCTGTATGCGTTCTCCAGCGACAATTGGCGACGCCCGCGGGCCGAGGTCGCCGCCTTGATGGCGCTGTTGCGGGTCTATCTCGCCAGCGAGGTGGAGTCGCTGGTGCGCAACGGCGTCCGCCTCACCGTGATCGGCCGCCGCGACCGGCTGCCCGGCGGCATCGCCGACGCCATCGGCCGGGCCGAAGCGGCAACCCGCAATGGCAGCACCCTGCACCTGCGCATCGCCGTCGACTACTCGGCGCGCGACGCGATCCTCGAGGCCGCAGCGAAGGCCCGCGAGATCGACGGCCTGACGCGTGCGGCGTTCTCCGACCTCGTGACGGGCGAAGCCGGCTTGCGCGACGTCGACCTGATCATCCGCACCTCGGGCGAGCAGCGCCTGTCCGATTTCCTGCTCTGGGAAGGCGCCTATGCCGAGCTGCATTTCACCCAGCGGATGTGGCCCGATTTCGATGCCGCAGATCTGGCGCAGGCGCTCGCCTCGTTCCGCGGCCGCGAGCGTCGCTTCGGCGGCCTCGAGGCGGTGCCGCTGGCGCCGGCACCGGTCTCCTGACGCCGACGCAATCTTTCCGCACATCGGGGAATCATCTACCGCTTGCAGCACGAGCGCAGAGATCCCCTGATGAAGCACAAGCAGCGCCGGCCTGCCGGCAAGCCTCCGGTCAGATCCGGATCGATGGGCCACAGCGATACACCTGATGCGCTGTGCGCCGCCGCCCTGCGGCTGCTGCGCGCCGGCCAGCTCGCACAGGCCGAGGATGCGTGCCGCCGCGCGCTGACGCTGGACGCGGCCTCGCTCGATGCGCTGCGTGCGATGGGACAGGTCTGCCTGGCGCTCAAGCGCGCCGATGATGCGATCGAGTGGTTTGCCCGCGCCGTTCGGCAGGACGTTTCCGCAGCGGAGTCCTTCGTCGGCTTGGCGCAGGCGCTGCGGGACTCCGGCCGCGTCGATGAAGCGATCAAGGCCTATGATCGCGCGCTGCAGCTGCAGCCGGATGCGGTGGAGAGCTGGGATGCGCTTGGCGAACTGCTGCAACTGAGGGAGCGGCACGCCGAGGCGGCGCTGGCCTGCGATCGGCTGCTGCAGCTCGCGCCCGATCGTGCCGCGACGTGGTTTCGTCTCGGCGAGGTGCTCGAAGCCCAGGGCCGGCGTGACGAGGCGGCGCTGGCCTTCGATCAGGTGGCACAGCTCAAGCCAGATCATGTCGAGGCGGCCAACAAGGCCGGAGCGCTTCATTTCGATGCTGGCCACTACGAGCAGGCCATCTCGCGCTTCGGGCAGTCGCTGGCGGTGATGCCGGATCAGGCGGGCGTGCTGTACCTGAAGGGCATCGCGCTGCGGCGGCTGCGCCGCTACCAGGAAGCCGAGACTCTCGGCCATCGCGCGCAGGTGCTGGCGCCTGACAATCCCGACTTCGCCAATGGCTATGGATGCATCCTGCAGAACCTCGGCCGTCATGATGACGCCGTCGCCATGTTCGACAAGGCGATCGCGCTCCGGCCGCAGACCGCGGATTTCCACAATCATCGCGGCACGTCGCTGGCCGAGCTGCATCGCTTCGCAGAGGCGTTCGAAAGCTTCGATCGCGCCGTCGCGCTGCGGCCTGATCTGGCCGATGCGCATTGGAACGCGGCGCTGTTCCGGCTGTTGACCGGCGACTTCGCCCGTGGCTGGGCGGCGCGGGAATGGGGACGAAAATGTCGCGCCGTCGGCTTCGTCGAGCGCAGCTTCGAGGCGCCGCTGTGGCTTGCGGACGCGCCCCTCGCCGGCAAGACGATCCTGCTCCACAGCGACGAGGGGCTCGGCGACACGATCCAGTTTTCGCGCTACGCCACCCTGGTGGCCGAGCAGGGCGCGCGCGTCGTGCTCGAGGTCGACGCGCCGCTGCAGCCGCTTCTGTCCGGCCTGGACGGCGTGGCGCAGTGTCTTGCCCGCGGCATCGATGCGCTGCCTGCCATTGACTATCACTGTCCGCTGTCGAGCCTGCCGCTCGCGTTTGACACTCGGCTCGATACGATCCCTGCCGCGCCGTGCTATCTGCCGCGCCCTCCCGAGGCGCGCCGGGCGATCTGGGAACAGCGACTCGGTCCGCATGACCGCTTGCGGGTGGGCCTGGTCTGGTCGGGCAACCCCGCGCATCTCAACGATCACAACCGTTCGATGCCGTTGCCGACGCTCGCGCCGCTGTTCGAGATTGGCGCGCGGTTCGTCAGTCTGCAGAAGGAGCCTCGGTCGTCCGACAAGGCCGCGCTCGCCGCGCGCGACGACATTCTCGATCTCACCGCCGACATCGGTGACTTCGTCGATACCGCGGCGCTGATCGATAATCTCGACCTCGTCATCACCGTCGATACCAGCGTGGCGCATCTGGCCGGCGCGCTGGGCAAGCCGACCTGGATCATGCTGCCCTTCACGCCGGACTATCGCTGGCTGCTCGGCCGTGACGACAGTCCGTGGTATCCGAGCATGCGGCTGTTCCGCCAGGACGCACGACGTGACTATGCCGACGTCGTCCCGCGTGTTCGCGAGGCGCTCGCCGCACAGCTCGCGACGTTCAGCCCCTGATGAACGCTTGAGCATCAACCAACGCCATAACTGAAACGTGATTGGCTGGCTGAGCCGCCGGCGCCTGCCGCCTGATGGCGATTGAGCTGCGTCAACGGATTTCTGCGTGCGTATGGCAAACGGAACGCCTGCTTCAGCGACGAAGGCGTTTTTGGAATGAATCAGCAGGAATCCGAGCTCGTCAGCGACATCCGGCCCGTTCAGGACGTGCGTGCTGAGCCCGGCGCTGTCGTTCCCGCGTCGGCGGTGCCTGTTCCCGTGTCCCATCAGCCGCGGCGCAGGTGGGCGTTGTGGCCGCTTCTGCTGCTCGTGCTCGCCGGCGGAGTCGCCGGCGGTGGCGGTTATGTCTGGTGGCAGCGGCTGCATCCGCCGCTGCCGCTCGGCATCAGCGTCAGCAACGGTCGCATCGAGGCTGACCAGATCGACATCGCGACCAAATTTGCCGGGCGCGTCGCCGAGCTGCGCGCCGACATCGGTGATCGCGTCGAGGCCGGGCAGATCGTGGCGCGGATGGACACGAAGGAGCTGCAGCAGTCGCTGTCGAAGGCGCAGGCCCAGGCCGAGCAGGCGCAGCACGTCGTCGATCAGGCCCGCGCCAATCTTGCGCAATTGCAGGCGCACAAGACGCTCGCCGAGCAGGAGATGGAGCGCACGCGCAGCCTGCTGCAGAACGGCTGGACCACACGCGAGCTGGCCGATCAGCGTCAGCAGGCGCTCGACAATGCCACCGCCGGCCTCGCCGGCGCGCAGGCGCGAATTTTCGAAGCCGAACGCGGGCTCGAAGCGGTTCGTCACGACGTCGCGCTCTACACCGTCCAGATCGCCGACAACTCCCTGATCGCGCCGAAGCCCGGCCGCATTCAATATCGTCTCGCCAATGTCGGCGAAGTCCTCGCCGTCGGAGGCAAGATCTTCACCATGCTCGACATCGGTTATGTCTACATGGACGTGTTCCTGCCGACCGAGGAGGTCGGCAAGGTCAAGATCGGCACCGAGGCGCGCATCGTGCTCGACGCCTATCCGGATCGTCCGATCCCGGCGAAAGTGTCGTTCGTGGCGAGCCAGGCGCAGTTCACGCCGAAGACGGTCGAGACCCGGAGCGAGCGCGACAAGCTGATGTTTCGCATCCGTGTGCGCGTCGATCAGGACAGATTGGCCGCGCATGCCGATGCCGTGAGGAGCGGGTTGCCGGGCGTGGCGTATGTCCGGTGGAATCCGGACGTCGCATGGCCGGCGCGTCTGCAAGTGTCGCCATGACGGCGGACACGATCGGCGATGCGCCTCCGGTCGCGATCGTCAGGAACGTCTCGCAGCGCTATCGAGACGTCGTCGCGCTCGACGATGTCTCGATCGATATTCCCACCGGCCGCGTTGTCGGGCTCATCGGTCCCGATGGCGTCGGCAAGTCGTCGCTGCTGTCGATCTTGGCCGGCGCGCGCGCGATCCAGGGCGGGCAGGCGCGCGTGCTCGGGGCCGACATGGCGGACCGGCGCGCCCGCACGCAGATGTGTCCACGGATCGCCTACATGCCGCAGGGTCTCGGCAAGAATCTCTATCCCGATCTCAGCGTGCGCGAGAACATCGCGTTCTTTGCCCGGCTGTTCGGCCAGTCGAGGTCCGAGCGCGAGTGGCGCATCGCCGAGCTGATGGAAGCGACGGCGCTGTCCGATTTCGCCGACCGGCCGGCGAAAAAGCTGTCCGGCGGCATGAAGCAGAAGCTCGGCCTGTGCTGCTCGCTGATCCATGATCCCGATCTTCTCATCCTTGACGAGCCAACCACCGGCGTCGATCCGCTGTCGCGCCGGCAATTCTGGGACCTGATCGACCGCTTGCGCGCGCGCAGCGCGGCGGACATGAGCGTCATCGTCGCGACCGCCTATATGGAGGAGGCCGAGCGTTTCGACTGGCTGATCGCGATGAACGACGGGCGCATCCTCGCGACCGGCACGCCGGCGGAGCTCAAGGCGCAGACCAAGGCGGCGTCGATCGAGGACGCGTTCGTCGCGCTGCTGCCCGACCGCGCGGCGCGCGACCGGGCCGAGATGCCGGCGAAGTCCGAGCTCGACGGCAGCCAAGAGACCGTGATCGTCGCGCGCGACCTGACCTGCCGCTTCGGCGATTTCACCGCGGTCGACCGCGTGAATTTCCAGATCCGCAAGGGCGAGATCTTCGGCTTCGTCGGCTCGAACGGCTGCGGCAAGACCACGACGATGAAGATGCTGACGGGGCTGCTGCCGCCCACCGAAGGCGAGGCGCTGATCTTCGGCCGCTCCATGGAGGCCGGCAATCATGAATCGCGCAGCCGCGTCGGCTACATGTCACAGGCCTTCTCGCTCTATGGCGAGCTCACGGTGCGGCAGAACCTGGTGCTGCATGCGCGGCTGTTCCATCTGCCGCTGGCCGCTGCCGGGAAGCGGATTGCCGAACTGGTCGAGCGCTGCGACCTCACCGACCATATCGACAGCCTCGCGGCCGATCTTCCGCTCGGCATCCGCCAGCGCCTGTCGCTCGCGGTGGCGATCGTCCATGGACCCGATCTGCTGATCCTGGACGAGCCGACGTCGGGCGTCGATCCGGTCGCGCGCAATCAGTTCTGGCGCCTGCTGATCGAACTTTCGCGTCAGGATGAGATGACGATCTTCGTCTCCACGCATTTCATGAACGAGGCGGCGCGGTGCGACCGGCTGTCGCTGATGCATGAGGGGCGGGTGCTGGCGACCGATACGCCGGACGGGCTGATCCGGGCCAAGGGCGCGCAGACGCTGGAGCAGGCGTTCATCGCCTTCCTCGAGCAGGATGCCGGCGTCGCCGATCCGCCGGTCACGCTGACCCAGGCGAAGCCCGATCCGCGTCCCGTCGATCGGCCGCAGGACGACCGGGGGCAGGCCGCCTTCAGTCTGCGGCGGCTGCTCGCCTATACGATCCGCGAAGGTCTCGAGCTGATCCGGGACCCGATCCGGCTGATGTTCGCGCTGTTCGGAACGGCGTTCCTGATGATCGTGATCGGCTTCGGCATCTCCACGGACGTCAACAACCTGACCTTCGCCGCGCTCGATCGCGATCAATCGCCGGAGAGCCGTGCCTATCTGTCGGAGCTCAGAGGCTCGCGCTATTTCGTCGAAAGGCCACCGCTCGCGGACTATGCCGAGCTCGAACGGCGGATGAAGAGCGGCGACATCAAGGCCTCGATCGAAATCCCGCCGAACTTCGGTGTCGATATCAAGCGCGGCCGGCCGGCCTTCGTGTCGGCCTGGATCGACGGCGCGATGCCGTTCCGCGCCGAAACCATTCGCGGATATCTCGAGGGCACGCATCAGCTCTATCTCTCCGATCCCGCCGTCAAGACGACGCAGCCGTTGCCGGCCTCGTCGGTCAATGTCGAGATCAGGTTCAAGTACAACCAATCCTTCGACAGCATCTACGCGATGGCCCCAAGCACGATCGCGCTGCTGCTCGCGCTGTTTCCGGCCATCCTGATGGCGCTCGCGGTCGTGCGCGAAAAGGAGCTGGGGTCGATCACCAATCTCTATGTCACGCCGGTGACGCGGCTCGAATTCCTGCTCGGCAAGCAGCTGCCTTACATCGCCGTCGCGCTGGTGAACTTCGTGCTGATGTATGTGATGGCGACGGTCCTGTTCCGCGTGCCCCTCAAGGGTGCCCTTCTGCCGCTGATGGTCGGTACGTTCGTCTATGTCGTCACCACCACCGGCTTCGGCATGCTGATCTCGACCTTCTGCCGCACCCAGATCGCGGCGCTGTTCGGGACCGCCATCCTCACCGTGCTGCCCGCCACCCAGTTCTCGGGCATGCTGGTCCCGGTGTCGTCGCTGTCCGGTGTGGCCAAGCTGATCGGCATGGTCTTCCCGATGACGTACTACCGCCCGATCGCGGTCGGCACCTTCACCAAGGGGCTGGGCTTTGCCGATGTCGGCGCCGACATCCTGATCCTTTTGATCTTCATTCCCGTCCTGACCGGGTTCAGCCTGGCGATGCTGCCGAAGCAGGAGGCGTGAGCCATGATGCGCTCGCTCTCCAACGTGTTCTGGCTCGGAACCAAGGAGCTGCGCAGCCTGTTCGGCGACGTCGTGCTGATCGGGCTCGTGATCTATTCGTTCACGGTGGCGGTGATCAGCCAGGCGCAGAGCAGCTCGCAGGAGCTGCATCGCGCCTCGATCGCCGTCGTCGATGAGGACAGCTCCGAGCTGTCGCGTCGGATCGCCAGCGTATTCCAGCTGCCTTACTTCCAGCCGCCTGTCTACATCAGCCAGGGCGAGGTGGAGCGGCTCATGAACAGCGGCCGCTTCACGTTCGTGCTCGACATCCCGCCGAACTTCCAGCGCGACGTCCTGGCCGGGCGGAGGCCGTCGGTGCAGGTGAACGTCGATGCGACCGCGATGATCCAGGCGGGAATCGGATCCGGCTATGCGCTGCAGATCATCAACACCGAGGTCGCCTGGTTCGTGGCCCGCTCCGAGACATCCTCGCCCTCCCCGGTCAATCTGGTGACGCGGATCGCGTTCAATCCCAATGTCACGACCGCCTGGTTCGAAGGCGTGATGGGCATCATCAACAGCGTCACCATGCTTGCGATCATCCTGGCCGGCGCGGCGCTGGTGCGCGAGCGCGAGCATGGCACCATGGATCATTTGCTGGTCATGCCGCTGTCGCCATTCGAGATCGCGATGTCGAAGATCTGGGCCAACGCGCTGGTGATCGCGGTCGCCGTCGCCATCGCGCTCTATGCCGTCGTGCGGTGGTATCTGCACGTGCCCATCATGGGCTCGATCCCGCTGTTCATGGTGGGCACCGTGCTCTATCTGTTCTTCGCGACCGCCGTCGGGTTGTTTCTCGGCACCATCGCGCGATCGATGCCCCAGCTGGGCCTGCTCTATATCCTCGTCGCCGTGCCGATGAACCTGTTGTCGGGCGGGATGACGCCAGTGGAAAGCCAGCCGGTGTGGCTCGCCACGATCATGAAGGCGTCGCCGTCGACGCATTTCGTGTCGTTCGCCCAGTCGATCCTCTATCGCGGCGCCGGCATCGATGTGGTGTGGCCGCAATTCGCTGCGGTCGCCGCCATCGGCGCCGTGGTCCTGGCGCTGACCTTACGGCGCTTCCGGGCGGCGATCGCGGCGGCCTGACCCACCCTAGACTCCAACAAAAAAGCCTCGGCACTGCGGCCGAGGCTTTTCCTTGAATGGCGTCGCTATGGATGACGGCGATCAGTAGCGCGCGGCCATCGGGCCACCAAACTTGTAGTTCACGCCGACCCGGACCGTATGGAATGAGAAGTCCTGGGACAGGCGCTCGACGTAGTTCGAGCCGGGCGGGGCGAAGGTGCTGCCCGGGACGTAGGCCGAGGTGTAGTTGATGCTGCCGAGGTCGGTGTAGAGATATTCAGCCTTGACCGTCCAGTTCGGCGCAAACGCATGCTCGACACCGGCGCCGACCGTCCAGCCGACCCGCGTCTCGTTGGCCGAGGCGGTCTTGGTGTAGCCGTTCGCCGAGGTCAGATCCCAGCTGCCCTTGACGTTGCCGACGGCGAGACCGCCGGTGACGTAGAACAGCGTTGTATCGACCGCGTAGCCGGCGCGGCCGCGCAGGGTCATGAACCAGTCGTTCCGGATGCTCTCGTTGAAGGTGCGGGTCGTGGGCGGGTTGGCCGCCGTGTAGACCGTCCGTTTGTTGAGGTCCGATCCGTTGATGTCGGCCTCGATGCCGAAGACGCCGGCGCCGCTCTGCCAGTTGTAGCCGGCCTGCAGACCGCCGAGCACGCCGGCTGGATTGAGCCGGTTGTTGCTGATGTTGACGAACTGATTCTGGAAGGCGGCGCCTTCGACCGCCCAGCTGCTGGTCTGGTCCAGCGTCGTGTTCAAGTTCGACCGGCCCCAGCCGTAGCCGACGCTGCCGCCGAAGTAGAAGCCGGTCCAATTGTAGATCACGGCCGGGGGAGGAGCCTTGGTGTAGCGGGCCGGCAGATCCGCGGCGAATGCGCCGAGCGAGCTGGCGAGGAGCAAAGAGACGGCTGAGGCAAGGGTTTTCATCGGTCACAATCCTCAATGAATTTCAGCAACATTGAGACAAGCTTTTCTCACAATTCGGCCGACTAGGCTGTAGTCCAACTACAACACTCGTGACAGTAAGTGTCTGTGACGACGTCACTTTCCGCGCGTGTGGTCTTAACCTTAAGTCATTGTAAATCCGACGAGGCGGTCAACTGATACCGAGCTGTTTCGACGAAGCAGACAATCGGCCGCACCGCGTTAGTCAAGGATTCGCCAACCATCCGAGCACGCGGTCCTGCCCGCTAACGATTTCGCAAATCGGGCGCGTGCACCTTCGGCGCGTCCTGGGGGACGGAGAGGGGAGAGCATCATGATGATGAATGGGGAAGCGGTTCTTGAGAACGTGCGGCGCTATCGGACCATCGCCTCCTTGTACCGCCAGACTGCGGCATTTCGCCCACATCAGCGTGACTCGCTGCTGGCGCAGGCGGCCGAATGGGAAAGCCGTGCGGTCGCCGAGCTCGAGGATTATTTCGTCGCTCGCCAGGCGCCGTCGCAACCGCCGGCGAACATCAACTACAATATGAGCCATCACGGGGCCTCCTACCGGCCGTCGCACCGGCAGATGGCGGCCGCGTAGTTCTTCGGACACAGCGCGTCATTCCCGCGGCGCGATCGGCGCCCGAGCTACAGCGAGGGAGTTGTCACAGCGCGTCTCCATTTCATCTGCAGGCCGGGGTCTGGCGCAGGACTTGCTGGGTCTGATTTCAGCCTCCGCCAAGGATGGACCTGAATGAGATCGCTCGGGCGCGACCGCGGCATGTGTGCCTGGGACGATTTCGCCCGGTCGTCGACCGATGCCCGGCTGTCGCTGGCGCAGGCGCGATCGGGGCAGATTCCGCCATTCCTGCTGCTCTCGGTGCCCGGCATGAGCGCCGGCGAGCATCGCCTTTGCTCCGAGTTGTGGACCCGCGACCGGATCGCTGCCAGCAGCGCCGAGCGGGCGCGGCTGGATTTTCGCTTCGATCTGACATTCCGCGACAAGCTTCGTGTCGGATACCTTTCAAACGACTTCCACGACCACGCCACGGCGCATCTGCTGATCGAAGCGCTCGAGGCGCATGACCGCGATCGCTGCGAGCTGCACGCCTTCTCATTCGGCGCCGACGATCGCGGCGCCATGCGGGGCCGGCTGCACGCTGTCTTCGACGGCTTCCATGACGTGACCGCGCTGAGCGACAGCGCCGCCGCAGCCGCGGTGCATGCCGCGCAGATCGATATTCTGGTCGACCTCAAGGGCTATACGCGCGGTGCCCGGACCGGAATCCTGATGCTGCATCCGGCGCCGGTCCAGGTGAACTTCCTCGGTTATCCCGGGACGCTGGGCGGCGACATCTGCGACTACATCATCACCGATCCGTTCATGACGCCGCTGGCGTTTGCGGCCGATTATTCGGAGAGTTTTGCCTACATGCCGCATTCGTACCAGCCGCACGGCCGGGCGGCGCTGGGCCCGGCGCCGACCCGTGCGGAGGTCGGCCTGCCGGACGCCGGCATCGTGTTCTGCTGCTTCAACCAGGCCTACAAGTTCACGCCCGCGGTGTTCGACCTGTGGTGCCGCCTGCTCGACGCGACGCCGGACAGCGTGCTGTGGCTGCTGGCGTCCGATCGGGCCGAGGGCAATCTGCGCGGCGAGGCGCTGCGGCGCGGCGTGGCGCCCGGTCGCCTGGTGTTCGCGCCGGAAACGACGCAAGGCGAGCATCTGCGCCGGCTCCAGCTCGCCGATCTCGTGCTCGACACCGCGCCCTATGGCGCCCACACCACGGCGAGCGACGCGTTGTGGGCTGGCGTGCCGATTGTGAGCTGCGCCGGGGACACGTTTGCCTCGCGGGTCGCCGGCAGCCTGTTACATGCGGTCGGATGTCCCGAGCTCATTGCATCGGACGAGGCCGACTATCTGGCGGTGGCGCTGACGCTCGCCGCCGAGCCGGATCTGCTGCAGGCGGCCAAGGCCAGGCTCTGGCGCAACCGGCTGGCCGCGCCGCTGTTCGACGCTGCCGCCTATGCCCGGTCGCTGCAGGATCTCTACGACCAGATGTGGCACCGCCGCCGCAGCGGCGGCGCGCCGGGGCCGATCTGGGCGTCGAAGTCTTGAGCAGGGACCAGGCGGGCTTGCTGCGCCTTACTGCGCCGCCATGCGTGCGGCAGCGAGGATCCCGATCAGGGCCGTCAGCGCGCCGACGCTAGTCGCATTGATCGCGACGAGCGACGCGAAATTGGAGTCGGCGACCTTCATCAGCGGCTCGCCAAGGCGGGGATCGATCAGCAGATAGGACACGAATGGCAGTCCCAACAAAGGCAACGACATCAGGCGCTCCGCTGGCCGGAACAGCACCGCGCCGAGCAGGGCGCAAGGCAGCAAGAACAGCTCGACGCCGCTCTGCGCGCCGAACAGCTTGACGGAGAACACGGTGTTGACCGTGCCGGTCAGGACCATCAGGGCGCGGCCGGCGAACGGATTGCGCCGCGCGAGCATAGGCGCGCTGGCGAACAATGGCGCCGTGAGCAGCGTCAGCCAGGCCGGCCACGCCGCCGTGCCCACGATGGCATGGAGATAGAGCGGATAGAACGGCTGGTTGGAGACGATGACCAGCGCGACCTTGGCGGCGATGTCGGACTGCGGGTCATCGGCCGACGCATAGGCCTGCACGGCGGCCAGCCCGCGTGAAAACATCTCAGCCATTCAAGTCCCTCAGCTCCGCAAGAAGGTGCGCATCACCGGCCCGGAAACGCGCGTGCCTGCAAGCCGGATCATGCGTCGCGCATCGCGCGGTCAAGAGTTCAGTGCGGTCCGCAGCATGCGTGCGAGATCGGCGCTCTGATACGGCTTGGTGAGCAGCAGCAGGCCGGCATCGAGGCGGCCGTGGTGGACGATCGCGTTCTCCGTATAGCCGGACGTGTACAGCACCTTGAGGCTGGGACGCCGCTTCAGCGCCTCGATCGCGAGCTGGCGGCCGTTCATGCCGCCGGGCATGATGATGTCGGTGAACAAAAGGTCGATGCGGACCGGACTATCGATCAGGGCGAGCGCCTCGTCGGCCTTGCTGGCCGCGAGCGTGGTGTAACCGAGCCGCTTGATCTGGGCGATGACATATTCGCGCACCAGCGAATCGTCCTCGACGATCAGGATCGTCTCGTCGCCGCGCTCCATGCCCTCGGCGCTGATGGTCGATAGTGCCGCGTCCGCATCGGTATTGGCTTGCGGCAGGTACAGCTTGACCGAGGTGCCGTGCCCCGGCTCGCTGTAGATCTTGATGTGTCCGTTGGACTGCTTGACGAAGCCGTAGACCATGCTCAGCCCGAGGCCGACGCCCTTGCCGACGTCCTTGGTGGTGAAGAACGGCTCGAACACCTTGTCGAGCAGGTTGGCGGGAATACCTTCCCCGGTGTCGCTGACCGCGATCATCACGTAATTGCCGGGGATCACCTCCGGGTTCATGCGCGCATAGGCGGCGTCGAGCAGGACGTTCTTGGTTTCCAGGGTCAGCTTGCCGCCGTCCGGCATGGCATCGCGCGCGTTGAGCGCGAGGTTCAGGATCGCGGTCGACAGCTGGCTGGGGTCGATCATGGCCGGCGCCGAATCGTGGGCCAGCATGGATTCGATCTCGATCTGCTCGCCGAGCGTCCGGCGCAGCAGGCGGGCGGTGTCGACCACCATGCCGTTGATGTCGACGCTGCGCGGCTGCAGCGGCTGGCGCCGGGCGAAGGCCAGGAGGTGCTTCGTCAGATCGGCGCCGCGCGCCGCCGCCGAGTTGATCAGGCTGGTGATCTGCACCAGCTGCGGACGGTCCTTCACCGCGTCGGCCAGGATCTCGATGGTGCCGGTGATCACGGTCAGGATGTTGTTGAAGTCGTGGGCGACGCCGCCGGTGAGCTGACCGATCGCTTCCATCTTCTGTGCCTGCCGCACCTGCGCCTCGGTGGCCTCGATCTCCTGGAAGCGCTTGACCATGGCTTCGGCGGTGCGCCGCTGCCGCGTCTCCTCCTCGAGCTGCGCATAGGCGTTCCGCAGCTCGGCGCGGGACGGCATCGTCAGCACCCGCGGCAGCATCAGCAGCAGCGCCGAGGCGATGCCGACCGACATGAAGGCCAGGAAGCCCTTGGTGGCCGCCTCCAGGCTGTAGGCCGGAACCCAGATCGTGAGCACCTCGATGAGGCGGGTCATCCCGCACACGGACACCCACAGCGCGAAGGCCCAGAAGATGTAGCTGAACTGAAAGTCGCGGCGGCGATAGACGATGAAGGCGAGCACGAACGCGATGGTGAAGAAGGCGAAGGAGATGAGGATGTCGGACACCGTGTTCACCCAGATCAGCTCAGGTGTCCACAGCAGGCACTCGCCATGCGGCGTGAGCATCGACATGTCCGATATCCTCAAAAGTGTAGCCGGCGGACCGTGTCGCCCCCGCGGCGCGGTCGGTTCCCTTAGCAGAACATCGAATTTCCGCTGAGCACACAAGGGTTCTGACTGTCGCGGCGCGCGCATTCGGTAGAGGGGCACCGCCGGCATAGGCCTTCGCACGTCCACCGGATTGCATGCGGCCGAGCTTGTGCCGGGAGCTCCGCTCGACATAAGCGGCTTGACGATCTGTACCAATCAGTACATAGTATGCGAGATGGTACACAAGGAGATGTCCCGTGAGCACTCTCGCCCCGCCGTTTACGCTGCAGACCGCGACCCAGAAGGTGCGCATGGCCGAGGATGGCTGGAACAGCCGCGACCCCGAGCGCGTGTCGCTGGTCTACACGCCCGACAGCCGGTGGCGGAATCGCGCCGAGTTCATCACCGGCCGTGCCGAGATCGTCGCCTTCCTCACCCGCAAATGGGCCAAGGAGCTCGACTACCGCCTGATCAAGGAGATCTGGGCCCACAGCGACGACCGGATCGCGGTGCGCTTCGCCTATGAGTGGCACGACGACAGCGGCAACTGGTTTCGCTCCTATGGCAACGAGAAC
Source organism: Bradyrhizobium sp. SZCCHNS3016 (assembly GCF_032484535.1). Classification (NCBI taxonomy): domain Bacteria; kingdom Pseudomonadati; phylum Pseudomonadota; class Alphaproteobacteria; order Hyphomicrobiales; family Nitrobacteraceae; genus Bradyrhizobium; species Bradyrhizobium sp. SZCCHNS3016. The sequence goes on along the minus strand of NZ_JAUETE010000004.1, from coordinate 231,232 downwards.
TGGGAGTTCGATGCGCAGGGGCTGATGCAGCGCCGCTACGCCTGCATCAATGACCTGCCGATCAAGGCGGACGATCGCAAATTCCACTGGCCTCTCGGGCGCCGGCCGGACGATCATCCCGGCCTGACCGAATTGGGACTTTGAAGCAGGCAGAGCCATGCGGACGCTCAACGAGCGCGCTGACGTCATCCCGCTGATCGCCGAGGTGTTCCGCGAGTTCGGCTTCGAGGGCACCTCGCTCAGCCGGATCACCGAGACGACGGGACTGGGCAAAGGCAGCCTCTATCACTTCTTTCCAGGCGGGAAGGACGAGATGGGGCGCGCGGTGCTGGCGCATGTCGACGCCTGGTTCGAGCGCGAGATCTATGCGCCGCTGCGCGATGATCCGCCGGAGCAGTCGATCGCGCGGATGTGGCGCGGCGTGGACGGCTACTTCCGCTCCGGCCGCCGCGTCTGCCTCGTCGGGGCGTTTGCGCTCGACGAGACGCGGGATCGTTTCGCGGCTGCCATCGCCAGCTACTTCACGCGCTGGATCGAGGCCTTGCGCGAGGCGCTGGTCCGCGGCGGCTGGCCGGCGGCGCAGGCCGCCGATAGCGCCGAGGAGGTGGTGCTCGGCATCCAGGGCGCACTGGTGCTGGCGCGCGCGACCGGTGATGCGGCCGTTTTCGGCCGCGCGCTGACGCGGTTCCAAGCGCGCCTGCAACGATCATCTGTCATCTGACTCCCGAAACGCCGGCGGCGTCTGCCTCCGCAAGCGGCAAATGGCGGGCTGAAATATCGGCGCGCGGCTCTCGTGAAATCGTGGTTGTCTTGGGCAACGTCTCGCGCAGCGGCGACATCCAGGGAGGTCCGGCATGAATGGGTTAGGCGGTCTCAACAAATCCGACAACGGCGTGGTCATCGGGCTGGTGCAGCTTCAGCTTCCCGTGGTCGCGACCAAAGAGGACCTCGCGCGGCAGACCGAAAAGATCGTCTGGATGGTCGGCAAGGCCCGGCGCAATCTCGGCACCATGGATCTCGTCGTCTTCCCCGAGTACTCGCTGCACGGCCTGTCGATGGACACCAATCCGGAGATCATGTGCCGGCGCGACGGGCCGGAGGTCGCAGCCTTCAGGCAGGCCTGCATCGACAACAGGATCTGGGGCTGCTTCTCGATCATGGAGCACAACCCCGACGGCAACCCCTACAATTCCGGCCTGATCATCGACGACCACGGCGACATCAAGCTGTATTACCGCAAGCTCCATCCGTGGATTCCGGTCGAGCCGTGGGAGCCCGGCGATCTCGGCATCCCCGTGATCGAGGGACCGCGTGGCGCCAAGATCGCACTCATCATCTGCCATGACGGCATGTTCCCGGAGATGGCGCGGGAATGCGCCTACAAGGGCGCCGAGATCATGATCCGCACGGCCGGCTACACCGCGCCGATCCGCGACAGCTGGCGCTTCACCAACCAGGCCAACGCGTTCCAGAACCTGATGGTCACCGCCAATGTCTGCATGTGCGGCTCCGATGGCTCGTTCGATTCCATGGGCGAGGGCATGATCGTCGATTTCGACGGCAGCATTCTCGCGCACGGCACGACGGGGCGGCCCGACGAGATCATCACCGCCGAGGTGCGCCCCGATCTCGTGCGCGAGGCCCGCATCAACTGGGGCGTCGAGAACAACATCTATCAGCTCTGGCACCGCGGCTATGTCGCGGTGAAAGGCGGCGCGATGGATTGTCCCTACACCTTCATGCACGACATGGTCGGCGGCACCTACCGGCTGCCGTGGGAGGATCAGGTCAAGGTCACCGACGGCACGTCCTGCGGCTTTCCGGCGCCGACGCGTGCGTTCGGCAGGCTTGGCAAGGCGGCGGAGTGAAGCGCACCGGACGCGGCGGGTCGCGGATGACGCTGCCGGAACCTTGACAAGCCGATCGATCGCCAATTATTTTATACTTAAAATAATCTGGCGGACAGGTCCATCATGAGTGCATCGGCCAAGGTGATCCCGCGCGATTGGCTCGACTGGCCGTTCTTCGAGCCGCGGCATCATCGGCTGTGCGAGGCGCTCGACCGCTTCGTCGGCTCGGGCAGCCTCGACGATGTCGATCACAGTGACGTCGACGCCGCCTGCCGCAAGATCGTGCGTGCGCTTGGTTCGTCGGGGTTGCTCGACAGCGCCGTGGTGGCACCCGATGCGGACGCCACCGCGATCGACTCGCGCGCGATCTGCCTGTCGCGCGAAACGCTCGCTTATGCCGACGGCCTCGCCGATTTCGCTTTCGCCATGCAGGGCCTCGGCTCCGGCGCGATCGCGCTCGGCGGCTCGCGGGAGCTGCGTGCCAGCGTGCTGCCCAAGGTGCGCTCCGGCGAGTGGCTCGCGGCCTTCGCGCTGTCCGAGAAGGAGGCGGGCTCCGACGTCGCCGCGATGTCCTGCGCGGCGCGGCTGGACGGCGATACTTACGTGCTCGATGGCGAGAAAACCTGGATCTCCAATGGCGGCATCGCCGACGTCTACACGCTGTTCGCCCGCACCGGCGAGGCGCCCGGCGCGCGGGGCATCTCCGCCTTCGTCGTGTTTCCCGATGATCCCGGTTTCTCCGTCGCCGAGCGCATCGAGGTGATCGCACCGCATCCCCTGGCGACGCTCCGCCTGCAGAATTGCCGCATCCCGGCCAGCCGGCGCCTCGGTGCGCCCGGCGGCGGTTTCAAGCTGGCAATGCAGACGCTCGACATCTTCCGTGCCTCGGTGGCGGCTGCGGCCCTCGGCTTCGGCCGTCGCGCGCTCGACGAGGCGCAGGCGCATGCCTCGAGCCGGCAGATCTTCGGCGGCGCGCTGGCCGACCTGCAGATGACGCAGGCCGCATTCGGCGAGATGGCGACCGAGACCGATGCCGCCGCGCTCCTGACCTACCGCGCGGCCTGGCGCCGCGACGTGCAGAAGCTGCCGACCACGCGCGAGGCGGCGATGGCCAAGCTCGCCGCCACCGAGACCGCCCAGCGCGTCATCGACCGCGCCTTGCAGATGTTCGGCGGCCGCGGCGTCCGCAAGGGCGAGATCGTGGAGAGCCTCTACCGCGAGATCCGCGCGCTGCGCATCTACGAAGGCGCGACCGAAGTGCAGAAGCTGATCGTCGCGCGCGAGTTTCTGAAGGCGCGGGCCGGCGTGGTGCGTGGCTGAGGCGCGCTGCGCGTCAGGCCCGCAGACGCAAGGGCGCCTGCCAGCCGGGATCCCTGTCGCACGCAGCCTCGCCCATGGTCACGCGGCGGCCTCGGTCGTCACGCAACAGTTGGATTTCGATCTCGTCGAAGGCGAACCGAGCGATCACCTGCAATGGGTCGACCACCCGTTTTCCGAACGTCCACGGATCGGAGGCCGAGAAGCTGAGAGGAAGGGCCGTCGTAAGAGGCGGCGCCGGAACAGCAACTCGAACTGTTGGCCTTCTTGGAGGCATTCTCACCTACGCCGTAGAATTGGGTATTATCGCTATCAATCCGGCGCATGGAATTCGAAAACCGAAAGACAATGTGCGAAAGAGACGCCTTTGGAGGCGGAACACCGAACGTTGGGTCGGATGCTACGAGAAGCCGCCGGGGAGAAATACGTAACGTTCTTGGACATCGTTCGGCAAATTGCGCTGACCGGCTGTCGACGCAGCGAGATGATCAATCTGAAATGGACGGAAGTTGACACCGAGTCGAGTTGCTTGCGGCTGGAGGACAGCAAGGAAGGAGCATCTATCCGGCCCATCGGCCTACCCGTTGTCGAATATCTCGAGGTCGAATATCTCGAGCGCCAGCGCAAAGATACTTCATGCACATACGTGTTCCCGGGGCAAGGCGATGACAATGCGTTCGGCAGCAGCTTTCCAAATCAATGGAAGCACATCTTTGAACACTCCCCGCTATGGGACATCACCCCGCACGTTCTACGTCATAGCTTCGCGAGTATCGCCAACGACCTCGGCTTTACCGAGGTAACCATTGCTGCGCTCGTGGGGCATGCCAAAGGTTCGGTGACCAGCAAGTACATCCATACGCTTGATACGGCGCTCATCATGGCGGCAGACACAATCTCTGGCTACATTCAAGGCGTCCTTGACGGAACGGAGTTTAACCAAACGGCGCATGCTTTGGACCGAAGTTCTCGAAAAGCCGCTCTCGTCCGCTTCCTACAGAGGGCTTCTTCGTGCAGTGAACTCGAAGAGGCCGAGGGAGAGAGTGACTTAGCCGCGTAGTCCAACACGTACAACTTGGTAGCTGAGCCAGCGCGCCGTGACGCTGCGACGTCGAGATCCGCTGTCTCGAACCCGACCGCGTCTTCAAGTGGACGTCGGAGGCGTACCTCCTCTGGATACTTCGCCCCCGACCTCTTTCGCAGGAAAATATTTGAGTTCTCCGAGGGCTTGCGATCAAGAAATCTGCGGATCAACGGCACCATCTCCTCCGCTTTATCCTTAAGCAACGTGCGAGCTGAAGTCTCTCCAGGTCGGAATGGCGACGGCTGAGCTCTCCGGCTTGAACAATCATTGCGCGGGATGAGCCGTGGTCTGCGGGTGGTCCTCGCCGGTTGGTTCGGCACGGGTTGGTTGCTCCCCGCGCAAATTCGCGATCGCGCGGGCGGCCGGTTCCCCTTCCGCGCGGCTGCGTCCCTTTCCGGCTTGAAGATCCTCCGGATCCGCAACCATGCCGCCAAAGGCCGCAGCCGTGCTGCAGCCGAGGGCCGGATCGGCAGCATTGTCGGCGAAGATGCCGCGATTGAAGCTATCCGACAGATGGCAGCGAACGGAGCTGATGAGCAGGCGATCGATGTGTACACGCGTCGCGTGGTGCATTGCCGAGGCAACGTCGTGCCTGACGCGGGAGCGATCCACGCCGGCTCGGATGATGGAATGCTCGATCGCCGCCGTGCATGGCCCCGGCGGTCCTTCGATCCAGGCACGGACGCTTTCAGGGCGGCCATTCGCCGTCGCGGCCACGAAGTGTTCGACGCCGGAACTCGCCGCAGAACAGCGTCCTGCAGGTACATCGTAGACGTAATGAACGGTCTCACCTGCGAGCTGCGGTGGCGGTGCCGTCCGGTCCACAGCGCAGCCTGCAGCCAGCACCGCGAGGGCGATGGCGAGGCCGCTTCTGATCGGTGCCATGTTTATCGCTCCTTGGAGGACCGTCATTCGATCAGGAAGCCGGCATCGCCACGCAATCTCCGGCCCGGCACCGGCACCTCAATCGGGCCTGCCCCGGGGCGGGTCGTTCCGAGACGGCCGAATATGATGCGCTCCAGCTCGGAAGGTGGCCCGACGAAGTCGGTCGGGACAGGTATGCGCGCCGACTCGCTGATCGGCCGAACAATCGTCGGCGTGACGATGATGATCAGTTCGGATTCGTTCTTCCGGAACTGTGTCGACCTGAACAGAGCCCCCAGTACCGGCAGGTCGCCCAGCCCCGGCAACATGTCCAGGCCGGTGTTGAACTTGTTCTGCAGCAGTCCGGCGATTACGAAGCTCTCCCCGCTGCCGAGCTCGACTGTGGTCTCCGCCCGCCGGGTAATAAGGCTCGGGACGCGGGCGCCGTTCATGATCAGGGCGCCTTCGTTCGAGAGCTCGCTGACCTCGGGCTTGACCTGCAGGTTGACCAGACGATCGGAGAGCACCGTCGGTGTGAACTCCAGTCCCACGCCGTAGCGACGAAAGTCGATCGAGATGCGGTCCAGCCCTTGGGCGACGGGGATCGGAAATTCGCCGCCTGCCAGGAAGTTCGCCTTCTGACCCGAAACAGCGGTGAGCGTGGGTTCTGCCAGGATTGAAACCAGTCCCTCCTGAGCGAGCGCATCCACGATGGCAGTCACGCTGTAGCTGCCGTTCGCTGGCGTATTGATCCTGCCTGAGGCCGCCGACGAGAGCCCAAAGCTGAAGCCACCGGCCGAGCCTGCTGCCTCCCAGTTGACGCCGAGTTGCCTCACCGCGTTGCGTGAGACTTCGGCAATACGGACCCGCAGGTTCACCTGCGTGCTCCCGCCGATCTTCAACTGATTGATCAGCACCTCGTCCTCGCCGAGGAACTGCGCGCAGGTGGAGCGGACCTTCTCGGCCATGTCAGCGTTGGGCACCAGCCCGCTCAGCACCGCGCCGCGCGGCGTCCGCGACAGCCTGACGTCGAGGTCTGCGAATTGAGCTCGCAGCAGCTGCCGTAGATCACTCTCGTCATAGGCAATCGCAATCCGGAACGTCGCGACGGTCGCGCCGGAATCGTCGAGCGCGAAGAGCGTCGTACGGCCGGGCTTTTTGCCGAAAACGAAGACGCGGTTGGCGGCCGCGACCTGGACGTCAGCAACAGCCGGCTCGGCGACGAAGACCTTGGAAGCCGGACGAGGCAAGGTCAGCATCTCGCCCTGAGACGCGTAGATCCGCACCTGTTGCCGCGCGTTGGATGATGCCGGCGCGCAATGAACCAGCATCGTAAGGATCACCACGATCGAGGTCAGACAGGCGGATGGCGAAATTCGAAACGGTCCCATCGTCAGCGCCGCATCGCCGAGAGCATCTCGAGATTGAGCTTCACGTCCTCTTCCCGAAGGTCGACCCGCGCAAGCTTGGCGGCGCCATCGCGATCTCCGCTCAGCGCCATAGCGATCACGAGGTTCTGGCGTGCACGAGGCGAGGCGCTCTCACCGAGCGCGATCGGCCGCAGAACCGTCATCGCGTCGGCGTACCGGCCCGTCAAGGTAAGCGACAGGCCCAGGTTGTTGCTTGCGATCATGTCGGCGGGAGCGATTGCGAGCACCTGACGATAGGCTGTCTGAGCTTCGTCATGGCGGCCGAGCATGTCGAGAGCCACTCCGAGACCGTTGAGCGCCGGAATGTTCTCGGGGTCCGAGGTGAGCACGCTGGTAAAGATTGCCAGGGCGGGCTCGGCTTGATGTCTGGCGAGCTCGCTTCGCGCTTTTCTGATTCGATTGTCCTTGTCTTCCATCCCGGCGACTTGGTTGGCGGGAGCGGCTGCCGTGGAGGCCGGGAGATTGCGACCCTCGACCGAGGCGCGTGCGGTCGTGGGCGTCGGCACCGGTCCGCCAATGTCTGGGCTCAGCGACGAACAGGCGCAGAGCAGACCGGCGATGCTGCCAGCCAGCGCCATTCGCCTGCAAACACCGGCACTTGGTTTCAGATGGTTGTTGAACGCGGTTTCCCGGCCTTCAGAGCTACGCATGTACTTCCTACGGATATTGCACTGTCTTATAGTTCAGGTCTCGAAACCTCGCAGGTGTCGTCGCGGGTTGACTGGTTCATTGCATCGCCGGGATCGGGGAAGGTTCAGCCTGCTCGCGTGATTCATCCAATCCAAGGACGGCGATCGGCTCGACCCGAAAGTCCTTTGAGATTTCCTGATAGGAGAGCACGACCACATTGAGACCGGACGGCGCAAGCAGCGTCCAGACCACCCGGCGCAGGTCGGCGGAGGCCAGTACAATACTCGGCGATGCAGCAAGATGATCGACGTCGGCAAGCTGCCGGGTCAACGCATCAAGCAGGCGCGTGCTGACGGCAGGATCGAGAGACGTCTGAGCGTTTTCATCGAGGGCGTGCACCGCCGTTCGGATCGCTTCCTCTGTCCGTCGATCAAGCACGAAGCAGCGCAAGGTCCGATCAAAGCCTGAGCTTTCGAAGCAGATCTGCCGGCGCAGCGCCAGCCGCACGTGCTCGACCAGCATGACGCTGCTCTGCTCCCGCATTCCCCACTCGGCCAGCGTCTCAAGAATCAGCCGCAGATTGCGGATGGAGACCCGCTCGTCGAGCAGCCGGCGAAGGACATCGGTGATGCGCTGTGTAGGGACCACACGCAAGGCCTCGCGCACCAAGTCGGCGTAGTCAGCCTCCAACTGGTTGAGCAGGCGTTTGGTTTCCTGTATGCCGAGGAACTCCGGTGCATAGCGGACAAGAACGCGTCGCAGCTCGGCATCGACTGCGGAGATGGCCGGTCCCCCCGCCGTTCGGGTTGCCGGCTGATCCAGTTCACCGGACGAGAGCAGAAGAGGCACGCCATGCAGCTCGATCCTGAAATGACCGGGCGCCAGGGCGCTGCTTTCGTCGACTGCCGCCCCTGGACAGGCGCATCCGAGCCAGTCCGCCACGTCCTGTCGTGTCCGCCTGATCCGATCATGAATACCGGCTCTCCGCAGTTCATCGCACAAGGCGGCTTCCGCGAGGATCATGATCGGTGCAGACTTGGCCGCCGGGATAGCGATCCGCGAACTTCTCGCGGGCTCTGACGGGTCGGACGGTTGCGCCGTGCCGGAGGTTCGTTGTGCGCGCCGCCGAGCCAAGAGCATCGCAACGCCGGAGCCGCCGAACACGGCGGCCATAAAAAGGAAAATCGGCGCCGGAAAACCCGGTACGAACGCCAGCCCGAGCATCATGAGACCGGCCAGTTGCAGGGATTGCGGCTGCGACGTGATCTGCTCCATGATCTCGGAACCAAGATTGCTCGGCGCTTCTGTCGCAACCCGGGTCACGACCGTTCCCGCCGCCATCGACACAAACAGCGCCGGGACTTGGGAGACCAGGCCGTCGCCGATCGTCAACAACGAGTAGAGCTGGATCGCTTCGCTGATACGCAGCCTATGCTGCACGGTGCCGACAACGATGCCGCCAACGAGGTTGACAGCGATGATGATGAGACCGGCGATCGCATCACCTTTGACGAACTTCATGGCGCCGTCCATCGCGCCGTAGAGCTGGCTCTCGCGCTCCAGCCGGCGTCGGCGGCGCCGGGCCTCGGCCTGGTTGATGTCGCCGTTGCGAAGGTCGGCATCGATGCTCATCTGCTTACCCGGCAGCGCATCGAGCGTGAATCGGGCAGCAACTTCGGCGACCCGTTCAGATCCTTTGGTGATAACGACGAACTGGACGATCGTGATGATCAGGAACACCACGAGCCCAACCACGACGTTGCTGGAAACGACGAACTCGCCAAAGGTCTGAACGATGGATCCGGCATCGGCCTGGCTGAGCACTAGGCGCGTAATGGTGATGGAAATCGAGAGCCGGAACACCGTGGATATGAGAATGATTGCCGGAAGTGCGGAGAACTCGACCGCAGCGTTCAAGTAGAACGCCACCATCAGCAGCAGAATCGACGCGCCGATGTTGACGGACACCATGACGTCGACGAGCACAGTCGGAATCGGCAGGATCATCGCCATGATCGTGGTGACGATCAGGATGACGACGAGAAGCTCGCGCTTGTCGTTCGACCAGCGGGTCAAGCTCTCGACAATGGCCGTCATAGTCTGCGGTTCCATCCAAGCGGGATCGAAACCTTCGTCACATTGATCGAAACGCAGAGCGGCATGGTCTTACAAGCTCACGGCGAGCAGGTCTGCGCCGCGACGCAATACGACCCGGTCTTGTTCGATTCGCTCGACGATCCACCCTTCGCTGATAATGGCGCCTGCGAACAGTTTCTGACCGCGTCCATCAATGACATACGGCCCATTTCCGGCCCAAATCGCCTGAACGGTCAAAGGGGCGCCACGCTTTACAGATTTCGCCTCAACCTGGCTCGTCAACACGATGGCAATGCCGAACGTGCCGTCGAACCATCGCTCAATGTCGCGCCACTTGCCTAACGCCGCGGGTTCAATGTTTCCTCTCGCCGCGATGGCGTTTGAGTCGCTGACAATCTCGACGGTTGTGAGGCCTGCAGTCAGCAATTGCTGGCGCAGCGCGTCCGCCGCGCCCTTCAAATCCGCCACCGGCGCGCCGGGCTCCGCGCCGGCCCGTCCCGTTCTGTCTTGGCCGGGCAGTAGTGCGGGGGTAAGGGTGGGGGCGGGCGAATTGGGCGCGTGCCTGCTCGGATATTTCGTCGAACAGTCGGAGTCGCAGCGGGGGGATCTCAGCCGCTCAGCTGTGGCATAGCCGCCATCGCCGGGCACCTTGTCCGCACCAGCGGGAAATCCCTGCAGAAGCAGGGCTAGACAGACCAGGATCGCGGCGGTGCCGAGTCCATACCTCAAGAAGGTATAGCGGGTCGTTCTGCGCTTGCGGGTGCAGCGGAGCTGAATTCCATTCAGAACAACATCGGCCGGATAACGACTGATCCGTGCTTCTCCGGCACCGAGCAGGGTGCCGTTCAGCAGAACATTATCCGCGGTGCCTTCGATTTCGCAACAGTCCGCCTCTAGCGCGAACCGCGCGTGCAAAGGAGCCAGACAGTCATCCATGAGAACGACATCGGCGTCCATCGAGTGACCCACCAGATAGGTCCCGGCGTCGAGTTCTTGCCGGACGCCGGCATGAAGGCCCGATCGGATCGTGAGTTCGAATGGGGACGGTGATGCCGGCATTCTCTGCCTCTCCATCAGGACCTAGCAGCCATGTTGGCAGCGGAGCGTTCGGTACGAACGCCCCGTGCCGTAAGCGGTTGGTAGCTGTCCGAGGGCGATCGCTGGATCAGCCGACGTTCGGGCGCTGCTGCGCGACCGTCTCGATCGATCCCCAGTGCGTCTTCTTGGTCGTGATCTCGGCATTCGTCTTGATCGCTTCGTCGAAGGCACTCTTCATCTTCGCGATCGCGCTATCGATGCTCGAGTTCGATGACGTCGTCGAAGAAACGGAGCCTGTTGAATGGGACATCGCTTTATCTCTCTATGTTTGTGTTGCGTTGAGGATTGGGCTGTCGGGGAATGCCCTCCAGCCGGGAAGTGATCGTTCGCGTCGTCCGCGCTGATCACCTCTCGGCTGAAGCGGCGGCTTGGATCCCGTCCCGAGGCGCACCTTGCGAGGTGCGCCTCACGCGGCTTCCTTCAACGTCCTGGGCTCATCGCCCTCGTCGCGTTGCGAGAATGAGGCCTCGTTGCTTTACTCAGCTCTGTCAGTGATATGGCTGTCGGCCGAGAGGTGTCCCGCGGCGCGGTCGCATGGCGATCCCGGGCTTGAATCCGCCAGTTGCAGAATGATCGAGGAAAGCTTGTCGAGGATGTTGTTCTTCGTCGCTTGGTCAAGGCCCTTTGCCTCTGAGACTTGGCTGACGAGCTGATTCAGCGTCTTGAGTATCGAGCTGTTCGCGCCGGGTTGATGGGATGGGCCGGACACGAGTTGCTTCAGGATCTTCGCGATCCCGTCGAGCAGCTGACCTTTGGCGGGATCGCTGGGCCCAGTGGAATTCGTGATCTGATGGGTCAGGTCACCAAGGATCTTGGCAACGCGGCCGTTGTTCCGCGCGTCGCACTGGCCCGGTCCGCCCCTCAGGATGCTGACGGCCGCCGAGATCAGAGCCGCCTTGTCTGCAGGTGTCTTTGCGTCCGCGACCAATCCAAGAACGTCCGATGCTATGGAAGACGTCCGCGGATCTTGCTGCTGCGAAGCGGGCGGCATCGACGACTGCCACCAATCCCCCGCATCACAGCGATGAGCCGGATGAGCTGACGACCCGCCGGGCGTGGGCTGAAATCCTGCAAAGCCGGGCCAGGACGACGCGTGTCCGTGCGGACCCATCATGTGACCGGTGTGAGCTTCACGTGAGGATGATGCGTGGGAGCTGACCCTAGACATGCAACTCTCTCCTTGTTTGCGATCCGATGTCTTATCTGTCTTGTTCTGAGCAAAGGGCATAACGAGGTGTCGGTCGGCATGCTCCGTCACGGATCCGGGGTTGCACTATTCTCGTCGCCGACGGATGCCATCTCCTGAATGCCGTCCTGAGCAACAGTCATAAGCATGAACGCGGCCGCCTGCGGCATTGCGCTGAGAAACGCCTCCTCGAACTTTGCTTGATCCTCAGCCGAGACTGCCTCGCTGCTGCTCGGGGCGCTTGCCGTCGCGGTCGTCATGCTCGATGCTTCTACGGCCATTCTGACACTCCTTTGATCCGTCCGGTCGATCTGGCAGGACTTGCGAACCCGTTGATTTGCGTCATGGCACGTCGCCTGGGGCGTTGAGCTTGACCACTTGGACGTGCTCCCCGCGATAGACGGTGACGGACGATGGCTGGTCAGCTCGAGGCTTCAGTGCTGCGAGCGTACGCTCCACCGTTTGGATGTATTGCGGGGGACCCGAGACCAGGGCCATGTCGGCCTGCTTGATGGATCTGAGTGAGAATCGCGCGTCGGAGAGCGCGAGATCGCGAAGTGCGGCTTCGAGACGCTGGAGCGGCACGGCACCGAGTTGAACGAGCCTGCTCGAAGCTTCCTTGTTGCTAGTGACATAAATCCGGAAGCCGTCGAAATACCAGTCGAGTCCGTAGTTCCGGGACAGATGCTCGATGAAGTCTCTGGCCTTGAGTTCAGGCAGAGGCCCGCGCACACGTCCCCGTACTTCCGGGCTCACCTCTAACCGCAGGCCGGTATTCCGTCCGAATTCCTGAAGAACGTTGCCAAGGTCTTGGTCGACGATGGTGTACCTGTAGGACTCGGTCGGCCAAGCGGGTTCACCCGCGTCTGCGCACGTGGTGTGGATTGCAGCCGCCGAGAGCGTCAGGCAGACGGTCGCGATCGCAGCCACGCTGCGCAATGGGGCCAGAACCAGAGATGCCAAATGGTCGCATGGGAAAACGTGGCCTTCGTGCGACCTTGTCGCGGAACAATCGTGGCAATCGTGTAGTTGATCGCGCGTACCCACGAGCAGACTCACATGTACTTGTTGCTATCAGCTCGTCTCATTCAATCACAGCGGTCGCGGGTGCGTCGGAGAATATATTAGGAAAATATTATGCTCTGCCCCGCTGGGCTCCGTGCAAAGCTCTGTCTGATCTGTTGTGCAGGCCATGGTCCGGCTGTCCTTGTGAGTCATTATTTGTTTGGAGTGAGCAATGGCGAGAGCACGAGGAGTCCTGAGACGGCATGGAGCGGTGACATGACGACGGTTGCGCCGTTGGGTGGCGTCACAGCTTCCGGAACAGTTGGTGTCAGTTTCGGAGCCGTTGAGCCCGGAGCGGCCGCCCAGCAGTCGTTTCAGGACGCTCTGCATAGATCGGTCACTAAACTGCCTATGGAGCCTGAGCACGCCGTCGACCAACTCGGCGGCAAGGTGATGGAGTGGATGGAGAGTTCGTACGAGCGGGTCCAGCGCAATGCCGCGCCCGAGCTCAATCTCATGCCGGAGCCGGCAGCATCCGGTCCAGCATCTTCCAACATTGGCGGAACGGCCCTGGGAGCGGACAAGCCAGACGCGGGCCGTCAGGCCCTGCAGATGCTGGAGCACGCATTCTCGTTTGCCATTGAGGCGACGCTGATGTCGAAGATCTCGACCGAGTCGACCCGAATCTTCAACACGTTCTTGAAGGGACAATGAGAATGGCCGGTTGCGGCAAACAATGGCTGGCCGCTCGAGGGCGCGGATTGAATTTGGCGCTGGTGCTGGGCTTGGCGTTCATGCTGAGCGGTTGCAAGGGTGAGCTCTATAGCCGCTTGAGCGAGAAGGAGGCTAATCTGATGATGGCCCTTCTGCTGCACCACGGCATCGCCGCCGACCGACTCCAGGCAAAGGACGGTAGCAATACTGTCAGGGTCGAGCAGGAGCGATTTGCCGACGCTGTGACGCTGCTGAATGCGTCCGGGTTGCCGCATGCGAAGTTCGAAGACATGGGCAGCATATTCTCAAGCAATGGTCTGGTGTCGTCACCCACAGAGGAGCGAGTCAGGTTGATTCACGCGCTCAATCAAGAGTTGGCAAGGACGATGATGGAGATCGACGGAGTCATCTCTGCCCGAGTCCACGTGGTGCTGCCTAAGATAGACCCGTTGCGTCACGATCAGGTTTCGTCGTCGGCGGCATCGGTGTTCATCAAGCATGACGCGCGCGCCGAAATCGCCGTGCTCCTACCGCAGATCAAGACCCTCATTGCCAACAGTGTCGAAGGACTGACGTACGACAGGGTGGCCGTGGTTTTCGTGCGTGGCAGTTCGGATCCCGTCGAAGTCAGCCCTTCCACGTCGATCGAGACGACGGCATCCGTTCTATCTCACGACGGATCTGCCCTGCGTGACGGTCCGCTCATTCTGCAGGTGTCAGCCGCGGTAGGGGTGGGGCTGCTGGGATCGATCGGAATCTTCCAGCTCTGGCGCCGGGCACGCGTGGGATATGCGCAACGCAACGCGCCGCGTCGAGAGGCGCGAAGGCCGGCGCGTGATCCGCTGCGTGTCGTATCCTAGTGCGATTGAAGTGGGCTTGGCCGGCATATGAGTAGGCTTGTGCAACCTGGAGCATCCCTTGGTTTGCGTGCTCCGAAGGTCGGCGGTAGCTGCGAACCCGGCGCGCCGGTGGGGCATCGGCCGGTGATCGATATGGACACGTTTTGTCGATTACCGGCACGCTACATCCACGTTGAACGATTTCTCGCATGCGTACCGGGCGTTTCGCCCGGGCTTGCCGCACGGATACTCGCCTGCGACCGACTCCACCGAGATATCTCAGAGCGGATCGTTGTGCATTATGAGCTTGATTGCTGTACGGCAGCCGACGTCGCTGACACGCGCAGTCGCATTGCGCTTCTCGACTGCGAGCAGCTATGCCGCGTCGGTGAGCTGGCCGGCGGTGTTTGGCATGCCAACGCAATTCGTTCCACGGTCCTCAAGACTACGCTCCGGGAGCATCTCGGAGAATTCGATTCCCGACTCCACAAGGTCGCGCTCGCCAATATCGATCTGTCGCCCAAACCCGATCGCCCCCCGAATCCATCTGCGCTTGCGGACGTCATCCGAGGTGATGGGATGCAATGTCTCAATGCCGCAATCTGGCGACTTCCCGCCACCTTGCGCAGCCGCATCCTTCTTCGATTTCCGATTAACTCGCCGCTGGGCTCCTCGGTCTCGCGGCGACACCAACAGCTTGGTCCGGAGATTGTCGATCGCGTTCTAGCCGATGGGATGGTGCCGTGAAAGCCCCCGAGAGTGACAAGCCTGCCGGCACGTTCCATCCGCTCGGACCCGTGGTTCGAGCCGAAGAGGCGGAGACCTGGTTTTCCGCGGCTGCCTCTCTTGCCGACGCCCGGCGGCAATGCGAGCAGATCGCCGCGCAGGCCCGGCTCGCGTTCGAAGAGCAGCGCATGAGAGGCTTCGAGGATGGTCGTCTCGCGGGAGTTGAGGAGGCGGCCCGCCTGATTGCGGAAACGAAGGTCACGGTTGATGATTTCGTCGCCGATCTGCAAGACGAACTTCTCACGCTCGTCGTCGAGATCATCAGGGAGATCCTCGGAAATTTTGAGCCGGACGATCTCGCCGCGCGCGCCATCACCAGAGCCCTCGAAGAGATGCGTTCCGGTACGGCCCTCGTGCTGATGACTGCGCCGCAGGAGATGGAGTCCATCCGTGGACGAGTGGCCACGCTGCTGGAGGATGGTGCCGACCAGCTCACCGTCGCGTCGGACCCGCAGTTTGCGCCGGGGCGCTGTATGCTTTGGAGCGAGTTCGGGCAGATCGATGTTTCCGTTGACGCTCAACTGGAGCAGCTCGCCTTGGCGCTGCGTGCCGGTTTCGAGGGGGTGGAGCCATGATGCCGGCAGGCTCTGCCACGCACCGACTCGCGCAAATCCTTCCGCAGTTGCGTGAAGCTGCAGGCCGTTCGCAACTGCGCCCGATCCGCGGGCGCGTGATTCAGGTGTCGGGGACCCTCATCAGGGCGATCGTTCCCGATGCGCGTGTTGGCGATATCTGTTTGCTCCGTTCTGCCCATGCCTCGGCTGATCTGCGGGCCGAGATCGTGGGCATCGAAGGCGGTGTCGCGTTGCTGACGCCTCTCGGAGACGTGGCGGGTCTCTCAACAAGAACGGAAGTCGTCTCGACAAGGCAGGCCCTCGGCATCATGGTTGGGCCAGCGCTGCTCGGCCGCGTCGTCGACGGGCTCGGGCGCCCTCTCGACGTTCAGGAACGAGGATGGCCCGAGTTCGACCAGATTCGACGAGTCCGCGGAGCTGCGCCGGCGCCCTTGGCACGGCGGCTCGTTGACGGCCCTTTGTCACTTGGCATCCGGGCGATCGATGGTCTGCTCAGCTGCGGCGAGGGGCAGCGGATCGGCATCTATGGCGAACCCGGCGCGGGCAAATCGTCGCTTGTCGCCCAGATCGTCCAGAACGCGGACGTCGACGTCTGCGTTGTCGCACTGATTGGCGAGCGTGGGCGCGAAGTTCGAGAAATGGTCGAGCGCTGCCTGGCCGGAGCGGCTCGGGCGCGATCAGTCGTGATTGTCGCAACCTCCGACCGGCCGCCGACGGAGCGCGTCACGGCTGCCTATGTCGCCGTGACGATCGCGGAGTACTTCCGGGATTGCAACGCACGCGTGCTTCTGGTGCAGGACAGTGTCACTCGCTTTGCGAGGGCATTGCGTGAGATCGGACTGGCCGCGGGCGAGCCGCCGACGCGCCGGGGCTTTCCGCCGTCGGTGTTTGCGGCATTGCCCGAGTTGCTCGAGCGGTCCGGTCCCGGAGTCGCCGGCTCAATCACTGCATTTTACACCGTGCTGGTTGAGGGGGATGGTACCGCGGATCCGATCGCGGAGGAGACGCGCAGCATTCTGGACGGGCACATCGCGCTGTCACCTAAGCTCGCACAGTCGGCGCATTTCCCTGCGATTGACATCGTGTCCAGCCTCAGCCGCGTCATGGATCAGGTCGTGACGAGCCGTCATCGCTCTGCAGCCAGGAGGGTGCGTGAACTCATAGCTCGCTATGCAGAGCTTGAGTTCCTGCTGCAGGTTGGGGAGTACAAGGCCGGATCCGATCCGATCGCCGATGAGGCGATCGCCAAGCAGGATGCTATCAAGTTCTTTCTGCGGCAGGGCCTCGGCGAGGTCGTTCCGTGGGATCGCACGATCCATCAACTCGAGCAGCTCGCGTCATGAGGTACGATCCACTGCTCACGCGCATATGCAGGATGCGGATCGTTCTCGGAGAGAGGGAGCGGCGGGCGAATTCCGCGCTTCAGCGCGGCGTGGAGGCACAGGTCGAAGCGGCTGCAGAACTGACGCAGATCAACCATGCGGTTGCGTTGCAAGCAGCGGCGCGTGGCGCACGCGAACGTCAGATCTACCAGCAGATGGTAGGGCGTCCAATTTCCGCGCGGGAGATCACCCAACTTGACGCGCAACTCAGGCGCCTCGAGTCGCTGGCAATGGCGCTTGCCGAGCAGCGCCTCGCGAGCATCCGTACGCTCGACCATGCGCGTAACGAAGTTCAGGGTCTACGCCTCGAATTCGTGAAGGCTCATCGGAGGCGTCGCAAGTGGGATGAGTTATCGCAGCAATCACGTCGCCGTCTCGAGGGCCGTGAGACGTTGCTAGAGGAGATGGCTAATTCGGACGGCAGGGCGGCGGGGCGGCAAGCATGAACGCGCCATTCCCCGCTCGCAGGCGCGGAGCGCCTGACGGTGAGATCACCGAATTTCATCCGGACGTGCTATCCATTGCTGATGTTCTACGTGCCCGTCGTTGGTGTCGGCGACTGGCTGAACTCACCTGCGAGTTGGCGGGTCTGCCGCTGCGGATTTCCTTCTCGGGCGCCTCCTCGGGCGTTTCGAGCCGGCCGGCGTGTCGTCTGCATTTTACGATCGGCGGTGATCCATGCGCCGTAAGTCTGCCTGTCGAGGTGATCGATGCAACGCTGCAGGCGATTGATGGTCCGCCTCGAACTACGCTCGCCGAGCCCGATCTGCTGCTTCTGATCGAGTTCGCCTGCGCCGCCATACTTCATGCAATCGAGGAGACGCTCGGCCTCCCCGTCATCCTCACGCATGCTTCCTTCGATGGCAGCGTTCCGGACTCGATCGGAATCCTGTGTCGCGGCAGGTTTGGCGAACGATCGTTCAGTGCTTGCCTGTATTTGCCAGAGCCATACGAATCCCGTTTGGCAAATCAAGTTCAAGCATTGGGTCCGGCTGCTGCCGCTGGACTTCCGATCTGCGCGGCCTTCCGGCTTGGTGCTACGCGCGTCAGCGCCCGCTTGCTTGCGAGCTTACGGCCGGGAGACGTCGTGATCATCGAACACGCGATGCCGGATGGACGCGCCGCCGCCGTCTTCGGCGAGCGTCGTCTCACCTCATGCCGCTTCGAGGGAAGCGACGCGACAGTGGTGGACACGTTGCACCAGATCAGAGGCGATCTTCATCATCATTGGACGGCTGTAGACATGACGGCACATGAAAGCGTCGATACGGGCGCAGACGATGTGAGCCTGGACGACCTCCAGATCAAGCTCCTATTTGAGATCGGCCAGCTCGAGATACCTCTCGGCGAGTTGCGCATGATCGCGCCCGGCTATGTCTTCAATCTCGGTCGGGATCCGCGACATGCAATTGAGATTCACGCGGGGAATCGGCGGATCGGGCAGGGCGAGATCGTCAGGATCGGCGAGGCAATCGGCGTGCGGATCAACAGATTGTTCAATCACGAATGAGCTGAAGCCGTGACCCAGTTCAATTTGTTCGCTGTTCTCGCGGTCATCGCCGGACTTGGCCTTGTCATCTTTGTCGTCGTGACGATGACATCGTTCGTCAAGATCGCCGTGGTCCTGTTCCTGATCCGGAACGCGCTGGGAGTGCAGCAGACGCCTCCAAACCTCGTGCTCTATGCCATTGCGCTGGTCCTGACGGCCTATGTCAGCGCGCCGCTAGTGCAGACTGTGTATGAGCGCGTCAATGATCGTCCCAGCGAGTTTCAAACCTTTACCGACTGGAAAGATGCTGCTGAGCGGGCAGGCCAGCCAATTCGCGAACATCTGAGCCGGTTCACGACGGTCGCGGAGCGAGAGTTTTTCGTCGCTGCCACCGGCAGCTTATGGCCCGATAGCAGCAGGGCCAAGCTGTCGAGCGAAGATCTCGTTATTCTCGTTCCCTCCTTCATGAGCTCGGAGCTCAAGCGCGCCTTCGAGATCGGCTTCCTGCTCTATCTGCCCTTCATCGCGATTGATCTCGTGGTGTCCGCGGTTTTGATGTCCCTTGGCATGTCGATGGTGCCGCCATCGACGATCTCCGTCCCATTCAAGTTGTTCTTGTTCGTGATGGTCGAGGGCTGGTCCAAGCTGATGCATGGCCTGGTGTTGAGTTACGGATAGCCTGCGAGATGGGGAGGGGAAGCAATGGGCCAAGCGACAATCGTCGATCATCTGGTCAGGGGTCTGACGGTCGTTCTCATATTTGCCATGCCTCCCCTGGGTGTGGCGATGGTTGTTGGCCTCTTCGTCTCAATTCTGCAGGCCGCAACCCAGATTCAGGATCAGGTGCTGCCGCAGACGATCAAACTGATTGCCGTCGTGACCACGCTGGCGGTGTTCGGCGCAGTGTTGGCGGCACCGCTGATCCAATATGCCGATCAGATCCTTGCGGATTTTCCTGCACTGACGCGTTGACGGGCCTTCCCTTCATCGTGCTCGGAGGGACATGGGCGACGCGGAGTGGCGATGGGGCTTGACCTCATGCCGTTGGACAGCATCGAGGCGGGGGCCAATCTCGTCTTCCGTCATCTTCTTTCGTTGGCGCTCGCCATCGCGCGTCCCGGCGCCTTCGTCATGACCTTTCCCGTGTTTGTTCGCCTCGGGCTGACCGGCTTGATTCGTGGTGCCTTCGTGGTCGCGATCTCGCTACCGGTCATGACCGGACTTGTTGAGGTGCTTCCTCCGATCGGCACGCAAACATTGCGATTGGTCGCGGTCGGGTTCAAGGAAGCGATCATCGGAGGGCTCCTTGGTCTGCTGCTTGGGATCCCGTTCTGGGCCGCCGAGGTCGCGGGCGACCTGCTCGACTACGAACGTCAGGCGCCCGATGCCCAGCTTCAGGATCCCAACGCCATGACCGAGTCCACCGCGTCTGGTACGCTTTTTATGCTCGCTGCGGTGGTTCTGTTCGTCGCAGCCGACGGCTTTCATAGCGTCGTCGAAGCCCTTTATGGCAGCTACAGGCTCTGGCCGGTCATTGAGCTCGCGCCGTTGCTGCGCGCGGAGAGCGGCCTATTGGCGCTGGAAATGCTCGTCCGCGTGCTGCAGTTGGCATTGATCCTGGCATTTCCAGTGCTGGCGGCCATGTTCGTTGCGATGTTCGCGCTGATGGTGATTGCCCGTTTCGCACCGCAGTTGAATGTGTTCGATCTTTCGATGGCGGCGCGCAACTTGGTCTATTTCCTGGTTCTGCCGCTCTATGCGGCCTTTCTGCTCGATCACTTCGGTACTCAGCTTGGAGAGTTGACCGGAATCTTGGACCAACTAGGGCAGTTCCTGCGATGAGTGAGGATGGCGGCACTGAGGAGCGGACGCTGCCTCCGAGCGAGCGGAAGTTACGTAAGGCGCGCGAAAAGGGACAGGTCTTTCGCAGCACCGATATGGTCGCCGGTGCATGCCTGTCGTCCATGCTGCTCTATCTCTGGCTGATCTTGCCGGAGCTTTTCGCGCGGCTACGGGGAGCCATGATGCTCGTGGGCGATGCGGGCGGGCAGCCGTTTCGGGAAGCTGCGGGCACGATCGGAACGATGATGTACGAAGCCGCCGTGCCATACCTTGCAAGGGGGGCGGCCATCGTCGTCCTAATGTCCCTCGTCGTCAACGTCGCCGTCACCAAGGGGATCGTCTTCAGCCTTGACCCTATCAAGCCCCGCGCAGAGCGCTTGCATCCCGCAAAGGGTTTGAAGCGAATTTTCGCGCTCAAGAGCCTGATCGAGCTGGTGAAGAGTGTGGTCAAGACGACCCTCCTCGTCACGATCTCGGTTTTCGTCCTCGAGATGTCGCTCAACTCCCTGGTTCACACGCCAGGATGCGGTCTTTCGTGCCTTGTGCCAGTGACCGGGGCGGTCATGGCACCGCTCCTCGTCGCGGCAATAGTCATGCTGATGGTGGGCGGCCTTATCGACGTTCTGGTGCAGCGCGGACTGTTCATGCGCGAGATGCGGATGACACGAAGCGAGGCGAAGCGCGAGCGGAGAGACCAGGAAGGCCTGCCGGAGGTGCGCTCTGCGCAACGCCGTCAGCGGCAATCGCTGGCGCGCGGTGGAGGGCGGGGAGGAATCGAAAGCGCAACAGTGGTCATCGAGGGCGACGATGTGATGGTCGGGCTGCGTTATGTTCCGGGCGAGACGCAGGTCCCAAGGCTCGTGTGCAAAGGACGTTCCGTCCGTGCGCACAATCTCACCGAAGCTGCGGCTGAGCTTGGCATTCCTCGTTTCCGCAATCCAGACCTCGCAGAGGAACTCGATCGCCGTATCGCTCAGGACCATTACATCACCGAGGAGTTTTTCCAGCCGGTGGTGTCGGCCTTGCGCGCGTGCGGCATGTCCTGAGTGTAGCCGTGCTGCCCCACAGTATTTTCACAATATATTTCGGATCGGCCGCCGGCTGATGTCCTAAACTGTCGTTCGGACATGATCGCCGAGCGGGCTGCATGGCTGACGAACTGCGTCTGCCAGAGCAGAGCCGCCGCCGCTAACGGGGAGACGCACGAATGCGGATAGATGACGCAGGTGGCTCGGTTGTCGCCAGTCCTCCTCCTCCGCCGCCACCCCCACCCCCGCCTCCTCCCCCGCCACCTCCGCGGCCGAAGTCCGCGGCATCGTCGTCGGGCATGCTCGATCGCAATTCGGCGCTCTTTCAGCCCCCTCGGCCTTTCATAGGTCCGGTTCTGCAGCCGACGCCTGTGTTGCTTGGCCCGCCTGCTCCGCCGAAAGCGGCGGCAACATGTCCGGGAGTTCCCGCCCCGGCGCCGGCGGCGCCGGTCCCGGACGCCGTTTCGCAGGCAAAATCTGTTCAGACAAAAGCGCAGACCACTCTCGACGGCGATGCTGGAAAGCTGCATAAACTGCAGACCGAACTGAATGATGCACAGGGAACGAAGGCTCCGATCGGGTACGGTCGCGGCGCGGGCGCCGCGGTGGCTGCGCATCAAGCCCATATCAGCGATCTGAAGAAGCAGGTTGCGGCCGCTCAGCAGCAAGTCACCGCCGACCACGCGGTGTTGAGTTCGGCCAAGAGCAATCTGAGTGCCGCACAACGCATCGACGCCGCCGCAGCGAACTACAAGCCGGCACCGCCGCCGGTCACCGTGAAAGATCCGGTCGCGCGGAAAGTTGTCCCGCTCGTCGACGCGGCCTCGGCCCAGGTTTCCGCGGGAAAGGCCAAGGTCACCGCCGATACGGCTGCTCTCGAACAGACCAAATCGCAGCTCGGCCGTCTGGACACCGAGATGGACCGGGGGATCAGCGCCGGAACATTGCACCGTCTGTCGTTGCTGAATCAGCAGCAGGATGCGCAGCAACACAAGCTGGCGACGGACCAGCGCAAGCTTGATGCCGCGAGCGCCGACCTTGCGGCAGGGAAAAGCGTCGTCTACGGGCAGCAGGCCGCGGCGGACAAGAAAGAGCTCGAGAGCGCTTCCAGAGCGCTGAAGAAAGCCGGTGTCACGATCGACCAGAACGACAATCCGACCCAGGCGAATTTGACGCCATCGCAGCTGCGCGCCTATGACGACTTCACCGTCGCGCGGAGCAAGCTCAACGCCGATGTCGGCATGGTCGCGCAGGGCAAGGCCCAGCTCCAGTATTATGCTTCGAATTCCGAGAAATACGGGACGGTTGCGAAGGATGCCCAGGATCGGGTGAACGACGCTCTGCATCCATTGGGGTACACCGTACGTGCAACGCGCGGCAGCGATCCGCAGCAGGCATCGTTCGATCTCAAGCTCGCGAACGGGAACGCTGACTACCAGAATGCAGGCTGGGCCGCAGCTCAGCACCGAGTGGCATTTGCGGCGGCAGCGCAGACCGATCTTGAGGCAGCGCAGGACTCCGATCTTGCCAAATTGTCCCCGCAAGCCCGGCAGACCGCTACCACGGCGAAGATCGACTACGATCAGGCAAGCGCCTATCAGAACAAAGTCGGGACCGACCTCGCCCTGATCAAGGGCCACCAGGCCGTCTCGGATGCGCAGGCCGCCTATATCAAGAATCCGACGGCCGCCACGGAGCTCAAGCTGAACCAAGCGCAGCATCAGTTGCGCGAGCTCTCGACAATGTCCGACATTGCGACGGCGGGCTTCAAGTCGGCAACCGGGCTTGCCTACGCCGACCAGCGCAATATGACATTGGCTAATCTGGAGCAGACCTATAGCCATGTTCCCTTGCCCTCAAACTCGCCGGTGTTGCAGCAGATAGCGCAGGCAAGAACTGATGCGGCATCGGCCGGCCTGATCACGAAAGAGCTGGCTGCAACGACCAACAGGCTGGTTCAGGATTATCGTGTCACACAGAGCGAGGCGGCGGTCGCAACCGCGCGGCAGTCCGCCAACACTGATTCGGTACAAGCTGGCAATGTACAGGCTGTGGGTTTCACTAAAGCAGGCAGCGGCCTGACGACGGCTCAGCAATCGCTTCAATATGCACAACTTCAACAGAAGCTGGCTCAATATCAGCTGCTGGATTCCCAGTTTCGGCTGACGGTGCCGCAAAATCTACTTGATCCGCAAACGGCCGCTGACCAGAGCGCGCTCTCGCATGCGTACAATACATTCTTTGCGCAGCATCCGGGTGCCTTGAGCGATGGCGCGGTCGCTGAGCAGCTTGCGAGCCTCAAAGACGCGAACGCGCGAGTGGATATCGGTCAAGGGCTACATGAGCTGCAGGATGCCATCGACAGGGAAGACAAAGCGCTCGGCAACCGCAGCCTTCTGCAGAAGGGCGGCGATTGGGTCGGGGGGCTGTTCGGTGCCAACCGGTCTGAGCTCGAGTCGGATCTGCAGGACAAGAAAGAGGCGCTCACGGCCCTGCAGAAAAATCAGGGAGCGATGACTGCCCAGGAGGTCAACGGCGAGTATCTGAACATCATGGGTAATCTGGCCACCCAGAATGACCGGATGTTCGAGAACGAGCGCAAGACCGACGCCAATTGGTCGAGTGCACAGGAAGTCGTGCGCGACGTCGCGATCGCCGCGGCTGCGACCGCGGTTACCATGGCCACGGCTGGAGCCGGCGCGCCGGTATTGGCCGCCCTCGCGGCGGGCACATTGGTGGGAACGGGAACGGCCGAAGCCATCGACACGGCCCAGAATGCAGCAACTGTGTTCGGCGGCGGCGACATTCACAGCAATTCTCACATCTCACTCGATGCGGCGCTGACCAACAACTTCTTCAAAGGTGGCGGCAGCTGGGATGAAGTGAAGCAGGCGGGCATTGATGCGACCGTATCGGGCGTGCAATCCCTGGGCGCAGCAGGGGGAGCGCTGACGGGCGGAGCCACGGAGGCCTTCCTTACGCGCGGCCTCGACCAGGCTGCAAGCTCGGTCGTCTCGAAGCTGGCAACCGGATCAACGGTGATGGTCGCCAATCAGGGTGTAATGGGCCTTGGTAACGTCGCGGGGACTTATGTCGAGTCCCAGTACCAGCTCTCCGAGGGGCGGCTCACGCAGGACGAAGCCCAGGCGCAGATGAAGGAGGCGTTCTCCGGATACTTCAAGAATCTCGCGGTGGCTGGCGTGACTGGAGGTCTGACGAAGTTCGTGGACGGCAAGGTGGCCGTGCGGACCGCAAGCGCGGCACGGCCGAATGGACTCGTGTCGAACCCGCTCTATCAGACAGCCTCCCAGCTGGGCGCGAACACCATGCTGACTGCGGGCCCCAGCCTCCTTTCCGGCAAGGCGCCGACCGCACAAGACTATCTGTCAATCGGACTCAATACAGTTTCCGGTGTGGCTTCTCATCACTACCTGCAGAGCGGATCCCGCACTGTGGCCGAAGCGGGCCTTGCCGGACAGCCCGCTGCGTTCGACGCGGGAAGGAAGGTGTTTGACGCCTATCAAGGTCGGACGAGCGGGACATCGCCGAATGGCGTCCGGCTGCAGGCCATGGATCCTGCCCATTTCGCCCGTGCATATCAAAAAGCCGGCGGCCAGCATGATCCGGCGTCCGTCGATGCCTTCAGCATCACATCGGATCAGGGGCATCGCGTCTATGTGCGGACCGATAGATTGAGCCCCGACGTGGTCGCGCACGAGGCGGTGCATGCATTGACCTCGGAATCGTTCAAGAAGCTCGCAAGCACGTTGGTCATTGATTCAAGCCGGCCACATTCGAATCTGAACGAGGGCGTGACCGAGTTCCTGGCCTCGCAGGTCGTACCGCGCCGCGGCATATCGCCGTATCGGACAGAGGCAAAGATCGCGGAAGCCATTCGCGACCGGATGGGGGAGACCGACTTCCACAAAGCGGTTTTCGCAGGCGATCCAGCGGCACTCGCATCGTTCCGGCAGACCGCTTTGGCGTTGCACGAAAGACCTGTCAGCGAAGACTCGGCTGCAAATTGGGCCCTAGCCGCCTCGACGGCAGCCCAGCCCGCGGGTGGTGGCGGCGGCAAGCCGCCCGCGAGCGGCGGTGGTGCGGCCTCTCCGGCCTCGCCCCCGCCGGCCTCGAGCGGCTTGACTCTTGTGCTCAGCCCGAAGGCATTCGAACGATTTCAGGACCGGGTCGCTCTCCAACCCTCCAAATACGGCAGTAGCGCCGACAGGTATATCTACGTTGTGGAGACACGAGGAAACAAGCCAAGCCGACCGTTCGCCATGAACGACGCAAACATCAAACGGCGAGGAGTGATCGGAGCAACAGACCGCTTTGTTGACTGGGGCGGAAGTCCGCCGCAATCAGCCAAGACATACAGCCGACGCTACGATCTGCCGAAAAAGGATTTTCGTGTCGTGGTCACGGATCAGCCCTACACGGGAGTGGGCGATCGACAAGTGGCACCGCGCAGGTCAGGCCTCCGACAGGCTCTGCCCGTTGCTGCAGGAGTGGCCTCCGATGCGGTTGCCCTTGCAGCAGCCGCGCGGTTCGGATCTCTAGGCATGCTGGCGGCCTGGAACGCCACAGTTCGTGGACCGCTGAACATCGTTCAGCTCAAGCCGAAATTGGCTGCCAAGTTGAGAATACCCGAAAAAGCAGCCCCGTATTTGCGAACCGCAACAGGTGTGAGCTTCATCGCCAACGGCATGGCAAACGACATCGTCAGTGTGACGAGCGGCCACCTGCTGAGCTTCCAATATGGTGGAGCAGCTGTCATCGGCTCCGCGCAAATCGTCTTGGGAGCGCGGAGTTATTTCAGTGGCTATGGCGCGCTTAGATCGCGTGGCGCTACCGATACTGTCCGGTCAACCGACACCAGTCTGAGCGAAATCGCGGACAGGAATAACGTACCGGACGAGGTGATCGGACGCGCCAATGCGAGAGATCCCTCGCATCCGCTTAGACTAATTAATCCAGATAAGTCG
Organism: Bradyrhizobium sp. SZCCHNS3016; assembly: GCF_032484535.1. Taxonomy (NCBI): domain Bacteria; kingdom Pseudomonadati; phylum Pseudomonadota; class Alphaproteobacteria; order Hyphomicrobiales; family Nitrobacteraceae; genus Bradyrhizobium; species Bradyrhizobium sp. SZCCHNS3016. Next base: position 205,031 of record NZ_JAUETE010000004.1, on the reverse strand, counting down.
ATCTCCATCAAGAGCAACGATGAGCAGCTCACTTTCCGCCAGATCGCCAGAAAGGAAAATAAATCCGTCAGGAAGGTGCTCGAGGATGTCGGGCGTCGCGAGAAATTGGCAATTCCCGGGCGATTCACGTCTAAGGGGAGACAGATCACCGCTCGGATCAAATCAGGCGAGGACCTGGATGCCTTTGCAGCGAGAAATGGCTCCTCCGCGCGGGCGATCATCAAGGCGCACCGGGATCGGATTCCAAGCACGTATACAAGCAATCCCGATTCGCATGCAGTTTGGACCGGCGCGGGGTTGAGGATTCCCGGGGCGTTTGACAACTCGCGAGGCCTATCTTGGACAGGAATTGCCTGGCGAACCGGCCGTTCTGCGCAGCAGTTGAAATCCCTTAATGGGGCGGCCAGCGGAACCAAGAGCAGAGAGACGGCTCCCGAAATCGTACATATCCCTCCAGCATCTTCCTGGGACACGACTCGACTGTCTCGCCGCATGCAGATAACCGGAAGTGCCGGTTTGATTGCTGGCAATGTTGCTGAGCTCGTCTACGATATTCACGGTAATATCGGGGCTGTCCCAGGCGCGGTCGGCGTCGCGGTTGGATCCGGCTTATCGATCTACGCGATGCTGCGCCGCAGGGCTCCGGCGAACTATCAAGTAGTAACGTCTGTTTCGTTCTCGCTGAAGGGGCTCAATCGCGCTTGGCCCGCTTTCGGGCACGTCAGTGATGTCGTTGTGACCTTCGTCAAGGATAAAGGGCTGGAAGGACTAAGTTGGTTACAGAGGTGACGAATCCCATGCGTCTCCTCTCTGCAGGCGCGCCGAGTGGCGGGACGTCGTGGCGACAACGCGCCCTCGGCAACATTGACATACGTCGAGCACCCTCGGCCTAAGTGACCTCAAGCCGGCGACCCCGACGTCGGTGCAGACGCACGAGCAATTCGTCTGGCGCGCTCGAAGCGCGGCGATTCGCGTATATGGTTCTGTAATGGGAGAGATGCGCAGTCCGCCCGGAGCGCCCAGCCCCCGGGCGGATGGCAGGTTTCGATCGACCACACCTTGTCGGCGACCGCAGTACGTCAACGTGTGCCGCGCAGCGGAGCGACGCCCGCGTAAGATTGCTTTAGCCGACTCTCACCAAGCGTGGCAGTCGTATCCTCCCGGCAACCTTTCGGAACTTCACTTTGACAACAACATCCATGATCGCATCTGCAGGCGAGGGCGCTAAATCTCGCCACAAGCGCGAGACGCGAAGCAGGCATCGTCAAGAAAGCGACTCAATGATGGTTCGAACCTCAGTTGAGTCGATTTGTTGAAAATCGTAATGGTTGTGGACCTTCGGAGCAGGCAATCATTGGCTGAAGTTGACATGGAGATCGTCATCGATCTCGGTCCTTCGACTCTCGCTGGTCGCCATTGCCCGACAGTCTTCGCGAGATGAGCCCAATATGCGCAGCGCAACATTGATTTGCCCCTTGGTATTATCGTGCCGAGCTGATATTTTCTCAACGCAATCTTAAGTTTCGTGGGCGGTTGAATCGCACAGGCGGCAGTGCGTCTTGCCGCAGCCATGAAAGAGTATCGTGTAGGTTGGCTATTGGTTAGCGCATGAGGGATAGCGGTGTTCCGCTTATAGGAAGGGACCAGGAGTCGAACCGGCTTCGCGGGCTTCTCCCGGACAAGAATGGACGCGCTGTTGGTGCGGTCCTGGTAGGAGAGGCTGGAATTGGCAAGAGCCGTCTGGTCGAGGCACTGGCCCAAACTGCGAAGCAGCGCGGCTTCTGTGTGGCGAGGGGGGCCGCCTACGAGATGGCCGAACCTCTGCCATATGGATTGTTTGCCGACACGTTCTCCCAATGGGCTCGCGAGCAGCCGACACTCCTCAACCATGCTCGCAATGACATGATTCGGCCGCTGTCTCGCGTAGTGCCGGCGTTCGCGGCCGCTGCGGATCTTCCTACTCTCAAAGGACTCTCCGGACCGGACGAGCGGTTTCGACTGTTCGAATCCGCGGTTCATCTGCTTCATGCGGTTGCAGTCGAGTCTCCACTACTGCTCGTGCTCGAGGACCTGCACTGGGCCGATCGCGAATCCTGGTCGATGTTGCTGCATTGCTTACGCTCGACGCGATCTCTCCCGCTGCTGACCGTCATCACTCTCCGTCCCGACGAGACCGGCGGCGAGCCTCTGGAACTCAATGCGCTGATGCGCGAGAGCGAGCTTCATCGGATCGCGGTTCGCTCGCTCGAGCCGGCGGACACGATGCGCATGCTGGAGTCATTGGCAGACGAGCGGCTGCCTGCATCGCTTGCCACGGCAATTCACCGTGAGACTGGCGGCAATCCGTTCTATGTGCGCCAGCTCTTCAACCACCTTGTCGAAGAGGGAAAGCTTGCTGGGCGCCAGGGCCGATGGCCCGCCGATCTCGTGAACAACGGTATCGGCATCCCGGCCGGACTGCGTCCGTTGCTGTCGCGACGGTTCGCGCGGCTCTCGGGGCCGACCTTGGGAATGCTGCGGATCGCTGCGATATTTCCCGAAGGGTTCGATCTCGGCCGATTGCAGCTTCTGATATCGGATTCCGAAGAGACGATTCTGGACCATATCGACGAGGCGATGAGGGCTGGGGTACTCGTCGTTCGCGGTGATGGCTACGTCTTTGCGCATGCGTTGTTGCGGCGCGCCTTGTACGACGAGCTGAACCCCGATCGGAGAGCGATTTTGCATCGACGCGCGGCGACGCGTCTCGCTGAGCTCGATGCCGATCCTGGAGAGATTGCGCATCAGTATCACGCTTCGCAGCGCATCCCGGGTGCTGAAATCGGCGAGGTCTTCGCACTGAACGCAGCCGAGCGCGCGCGAGCGAACTATATCAGCGAGCACGAAGCTGTATTCCTTCGGATCGCTTGCGATCTCGCAGGCGATGCTGTCTCGGACGAGATGCTCCGTGATCTCGCGCTTGCGCAGGCTGCATCACTCGACGTCGAAGCCGCCGATGCGACGACGCGCTTTCTGTTCAGCCGATGCTGGGAGCGGCGGCCATCATGGACCATGAGTTTCCTGGTGGCGATTGTCCGCAGGCTGCGGGACGCCGGCGCTCCCGCTGAGATGTGGCAGCCTCTGGTGGAGCGCGGACTGGAAGCCTGCGATGATCGCCGAGATTTGCACTGGGCCCGATTGGAGGTGCTCCGACAGGACTGGCGGTGCCGATGGAATGACGGGACATTTGAGGCGATCTACCACGCGCCGGATCCGCGTGCGCTCGATCTCGTTCGTCAGCTTGGAGACGAAGAGGATCGTGCCTCGGCGCTCGACCTGTATGCTCCGCGATCCATCGAACAGACAGAGCAGGTGCAACGTTGGGCCGCCGAATGGCAGAATCCGGCGGCCATCATCCGGGCTCGAGAGGTCGTGACCCATGATTGGATCTATCGGCATGGGCAACTCGCCCTGGGGGTCGAAACTGCGCACGACCTGTTGCGGGATGCCAAGTGTTTCGGGTCGCTTCCTGGTCGGATCGAGGCTTTAACCTCTCTCGCGATTGCCGAGGCGAGCCTGGGTCATTTGGCAAGCTCAGACGCGGCGCTGCGCGACGCGCGTGCGCTGGCTGTCCGATTGGGACCGTGGCACCGCTTGCATCTTGCCCTGGAGCTTTCCGCGGTCGCATGGCGTGCCTATTTGTATGGTGGCGACTGGCCGGCGATTGGCCGAGTCGCATCGCGTGCGCTGCAGATCGTCAAGGATCATCCGGTGCGCCTTGGACAAATCGCGCTTGGCTTCGCCGCTCTGACTGAAGCATTCTTGCCTGGCGAAAACGAATATAACGTTCGCATTGAGGCGCTGCTCCGATCCTTGGAGAACACGAATTCCGACAGACAGCTGTCGGATGATGCCCTTGGGCTCGGAGTCTGTGCCGCTTGGCAACGTGAGGACGTCAAGCGTGCGCGCCGGTTCGAAGCGTTGGTCCGCGCTCCAAAACACGGGAGCACGATCGGTGCAGCCGGTGAATGCCGTGAATTCATCCTCGGACGCCTCGCGGCCCTTCAGGATCACACGGTTGCGGCACGCACACACTTCGCAAAGGCCCGCGGCGATCTTGAACGGGCAGGCCAAGTCTGCCTCCGAGCGCTCGTCGATCTTGATGAGGCGACCGTTGCGGGAACCTCAGGGGACAAGCCGTCATCGCGTGCGCTGCTGCAGCGGGGACGCGAGCAGTTCGTAGCACTCGGCATGCGAAGCTGGCAGGAGCGCGTTGATCGAGCACGGATAGAGGGAGTCGAGGCGGAGTCGCGCAACTTATACGCGCGAGGTCCTGATGATCTTTCACCACGAGAAATGGAGATCCTCAGCAAGCTCGCTGCCGGCAGCCGCTCCAAGGCCATTGCTGCGGAACTACGCCTCAGTGTGCCGACCGTCAATCGGCACATTGCGAACATATATATGAAGATCGGCGTGAGCTCGCGCGCCGCAGCAACCGCTTACGCGATGAGACACCGTCTCAGCATGCTCCAGTGAAGCAGTACACATCGATTGCATAGTTTTTATGATGGTGACGGCTGCAATGAGTGCGTAAGCTTACGGTGTATAAAAAAATGAAAGTCATGGGCGGACAACGAGTAGCAGGGCAAGGAGTCGACGTCGGGCGTCGTCGAATCCCTTCGTGCGTGCTCGTCGGCGCTGTCGGAGCATTCCGGGAACAAGTTATACGCCTCTCGGGAGCTACGTCTGCGGCCGGCAAGTTGCGTCCGCCTAGGGTGGTTCAAGGGGACGTGGCATGCGTGATACAGACGGGGATATCAGCAAGGTAGACACCGCTTACACTAAGCTCAAGGACCTCGTCATCCATTATGATCTGGTACCTGACGGCAAGGTCCGGGTGCTTCCGGGAGAGCATCTGCATATTGACGATCTGGCGGATCGCGTCAATGCGAGCGCCACGCCTGTGCGCCAAGCGCTGGAGCGCCTACAAGGCGAGGGGCTGATCGACAGCATCGCGAAGCGAGGCTTCTTCTCCAAGGTTCCGAACGCGTCCGAGCTGCAGGATCTCTATGAATTTGCCCGGCTGGTTCTTGAGCACAATATTACGAGGCCACTCGATCCGTCCTCGGTTGCGCGTCTCGGCCGGGGTTTGATGAAAGTGGAAGCCGTTGCAGTGGGCCACTCGGCAACGAAGTGCGTCAAGCATCATGCGATGACCATCGAGAGCGTCTTCGAGCAGATCACGCAACTGTCGCGAAACGGGCAGATGCTGAGAATGATGCGGAACTTCAATGATCGCAGCCGGTATGTCCGATGCCTCTCGATCTTGCAAAGCCCGGATCACGGCGCGCAGGTACGAGAATGTCTCGAGCTGATCGAATTGCTCCGCGATCAAGATCCGAAAGGTGCAAGCGCCAAATTGGAAACGCACATGTGTCGGATGATCGTCGATCTGCCCGAGCTCATCAGGGACGCTAGGTCACGCTGGACGATGGCCGCGGCCATATAGATCTCGTTTGACGTTTGATTGTAATGCCCATGGGTACATCGACCTTCGACCTGTGAGAGGGTCCAAGACCCCGGTTGCGAGTGAAGCTCTGGATCCGGCATGCGCGGGGAGAATTCGCGGGGCGACCGAAGCCAAAATCAGGTCCATCATTTGAGCCCTGGCGTGAGCGAGAGGGTGGCGATGTCGGCGTGGTTTTCAAGCCGACTAGGCTTTCCGGGTGGGCTCTCAAGGGCTTGGCCGGCTATCGCCGCAATTGCTGTCCTGGCGATCGTGGGAGTCGCGCTGCTGTCCTACCGATTGGCCCTGAGCGCTGGCCTCGCGCAGATGAGCCGCGACTCCGACGATCGGCTTACGTTGATCGCCAGTACGTTCGATGCAACCGTTGCCCGCTTCCGATATCTGCCCACGGTTCTTTCACTCGCCGATCCGGTGCGCCGGCTGTTCCGGACACCGGGCGATGGGGCAGTTGTCGAAGCTGCCAACCGTTATCTTAAGTCGCTAAATCAGGCCGCGGGATCGGCCGAGCTCTACGTGCTGGACACGGCCGGGGTGACGCTGGCAGCAAGCAATTATGATGGAGCAAAGAGCTTCGTCGGGCATGCGTACGACTTTCGCCCCTATTTCCAGAGCGCAATCCGTGACGGGGAAGGGCAGCTCTATGCCGTTGGGGTGACGACCGGCTTGCCTGGTTACTTCTTGTCGCAACGGATCACCGAAGGCGAGCTTACGATCGGGGTCGCCGTCGTGAAGATCGATTTGACGCCGCTGGAAGCCGATTGGGTCAGGGCCGGTGATCTGGTGGCCATGGAAGATGAAGGAGGCGTGCTCATCCTAGCCAGCCGCGCGCAGTGGAAATATCATCCGTTGCGAAGGCTACCCTCGACCGCGGTCGCGCGTCTGAACGCGTCCCGGCAGTTCGGCGACACGATCGAGAATGCTCCGATCCTCGGTTCGTCGGCCGAATCGGGCGAGGTATCGGTCGAACTGGGCGACGACGATGGCGTCCACGAATATGCGCTGCGTGCGCGGCCTCTGCCGGCGCATGGATGGCAGCTGCTCATTTTTTCGGACATCGGGGAGGCTCGTCGGCATGCAGTGACCATCGCGGTCACGGCCGGTTTTGCCGTTCTCACGGTACAGCTGCTTGGGCTTGTCGCTCATCAATGGCGGCAATCGATGAAAGCCAAGGGCGAAGCTAACGAGCTGCTGGAACGAAGTGTTGCGAAGCGCACGATGGAGCTGCGCGAAGCCAATCGTCAACTGACAAGTGAAGTCCTGGAACGAACGCGCACCGAGCAGGAATTGCGACAAACCCACGAGAGCCTGGTGCAGAGTGCGAAGCTTGCCAGTCTTGGACAAGCCCTGGCAGGGGTGGCGCATGAAATCAACCAGCCACTCGCGGCGCTCACCACTTACATCGCTAGCAGCCGAGTCTTGTTGCAACGCAACGAGATCGAACGAACGGCCTTGAACCTCGACCTGATGTCATCCATAGCCGAGCGAATGATGGCATTGATCGGTCACTTGCGCATGTTCGCCCGCAAGGAGACCGGTGCAACCAGCAGAGTCGATGTCGGTGTGACACTCGGCAATGCGATGCGGCTCCTGCAGTACCGGATCAGAAATGAAGGTATCGAGGTTGTCTTGGACTTGCCCGCGGAGCCGGCTCACGTTGAGGCGAATCCGATCCGTCTCGAGCAGGTCTTCGTCAACCTGCTCTCCAACGCGGTCCAGTCGATGCGCGACCGCCCGCGCCGAGTTCTCAGCGTTAGCATCCGGCGTGCGGAGAGCACGGTTACGATCGAGGTCGCAGACACCGGGAGCGGAATCTCCGCGGATCACATGAAATCGCTGTTCGATCCGTTTTTCACCACCAAGGAAATCGGCGAAGGGCTCGGCCTCGGCCTTTCAATCAGCTATGGGATCGTGAGGGAGCTCGGAGGCACGATTTCGGTTGAGAGTGAACTGCAAATCGGAAGCCGGTTTCGGGTGACCTTGCCGACGCCGCCCGAGCCGGCCTAGACTTATCGGGGTGTGTGGATGAGCAAATCGATTCTTGTCGTTGACGACGAGGAGATCGTTCGCAGCTCGATCAGACAATGGCTGGAGCTGGGCGGCTTCGAAGCGCGCACAGCCCGAAATGCTGACGAGGCGCTGTCGATGCTTCAGGCCGAGCTGCCTGACGTGGTACTGACCGACTTCCGGATGCCGCATCGATCCGGCATCGAACTCATGCGCGACGTGCAGCGAATCGATCCCGACATTCCGGTCGTCCTGCTCACTGCTCACGGCGACGTTGCACTCGCGGTTGCGGCCATGCGCGAGGGCGTCTACGATTTTTTGCAGAAGCCTGCCAACCCAGACCATATGTCTGCCGTGCTGGCGCGGGCGGCAGAACAATCAGGATTGAAGCGTCAACTCAGGCAACTCACCAGCCGGCTCGGCGCCGAAGGTGAGCTGGAGCGACGTCTCCTGGGGACATCGCCCGCGATGGCGGGGCTGCGAAAGTCCGTTGGCGAGCTCGCCGAGCACGACCGGGATGTGATTCTCTTCGGCGAGAGCGGCACGGGAAAGGAGGTCGTCGCTCGCGCACTGCATGACCTCGGTCCGCGGGCACGAGCTCCATTCGTTGCGGTAAATTGCGCGGCTGTACCCGCCGAGCTGTTCGAGAGCGAGCTGCTGGGTCACGAGGCGGGCGCGTTCACTGGTGCACGCGGGGCTCGCATCGGGAAGTTCGAACATGCCAGCGGCGGAACTCTCCTGCTCGATGAAATTGAAAGCATGCCACACGCGTTCCAGGTCAAGATCCTACGCGTTCTGCAGGAGCGCGTGGTCGAGCGGGTGGGATCGAACCGGCTGATCCCGGTCGACGTCCGTGTGATCGCGGCCGCCAAAGCCGATCTCGCCGCGGACAGCCGCAGCGGTCGCTTTCGGGCCGATCTCTACTTCCGCCTGGCAGCGGCTGAGATCCGTCTCCCGCCGTTGCGCGAACGGGGCAACGACGTGCTGCTGCTATTCCAGCATTTTGCCGGGGAAGCTGCCCGGCGCAGCGGCCGTGACCTGACGCCACTCGGAGCCGAGGATTTCGATGCATTGCTGACCCATGACTGGCCTGGCAATGTTCGAGAACTGAAGAACGTGGCGGAACGCTACGCGCTCGGCTTGGCCGCAACGGGTCGCCGCGTCGCGGAAATTCTGCGGCGAGCCCAGGGAGCGGGCGCAAGGCGCTCGCTCTCTGAGCGTGTCGCAGCTTATGAGCGCATGCTGATCGAGGCGTCTTTGCTGGAGCACAACTGGTCGGTTGTGGCGGCTATGGAAAGTCTCGGCGTGCCACGGCGGACGCTCAACGAAAAAATGGCAAGGTACGGCTTGCTGCGACCCAGCCGAACCTCCTGCTAGGCACGAGGCGGATTCCCGCTCACGCTCCGACGCGAATCGGCGGAATTCCGCTTAGTGCGGCGAGCCCGTTTCACGCGAGGCGCATGCAACCATCTGAAATGGCTTTGTTTGGCGGCGCGATCGGCGGCCGCCGACGGCTGGCACGCGGGTTGCTCAGACATGAGCACGATTGGCCTTAGAGCCTAAGAAAACGTGCACTCGGAGGACGCCATGAAGTTTGAGCGAGCTATCAGCCCCACCCTCGTTGCGGCCGCCGATGAAGCACGCCGTGACGGCCTTGGGATGGGTAGCCGCTTGCGCGCGATCTTCGTCGGCTCGATCGGAAATCTGGTGGAATGGTATGACTTCTACGCCTATGCCGCGTTTGCGTTGTATTTCGCCAAATCGTTCTTTCCTGAGGGCGACGAGGTCGTGCAGCAGTTGAATGCTGCGCTGCTGTTTGCCGCCGGCTTTCTTGTCCGCCCACTCGGAGGCTGGCTATTCGGCCATTTTGCAGATCATCATGGCCGCCGCAATACCTTGACCTTGTCGGTCTTGATGATGTGCTTCGGCTCGCTGATCATCGCCGTGACGCCCACCTATGCGTCAATCGGCTTTGCAGCCCCGGTCCTGCTTGGTTTCGCGCGGATCGTTCAGGGAATCAGCCTAGGCGGTGAATATGGCGCCAGCGCAACTTACCTGAGCGAGGTCGCGGACGAAAAGAACCGCGGATTCTATTCAAGCTTCCAATATGTGACGTTGATTGGCGGCCAGCTCTGCGCGATCGTCGTTCTGCTGGTCCTGCAGAAGGTGCTTCTGACGGAGGAGCAGCTTCGTGGATGGGGCTGGCGTATTCCGTTCGTCATCGGCGCACTGCTGGCCGTCGTGGCCGCCGTTATGCGCCGCAACCTGCACGAAACGGATGTATTCACCCGCGCGAAGTCGGCAAGACAGGGGAGTTCGCTGCGCGCGCTGGGTCAGTTCCGACGTGAAGTCTTGCTTGTTGTTGGACTAACAATGGGGGGGACTGCGGCCTTCTACACCTATACCACCTACATGCAGAAATACCTGAAGCTCTCCGTCAAGCTGACCGATGATCAAACGACCATGGTCACGGCCTGTAGCCTGATCTTCGCAATGGTGCTGCAGCCGCTCTATGGCGCCCTTTCCGATCGCATCGGACGCAAATGGCTGTTGATCGGGTTCGGACTGGGCGGAACTCTGTTCACGATTCCGCTTCTGAACACGCTGCAGAGAGTCCACGATCCGTTCACCGCGTTCCTCCTGATCGCGGCGGCGTGGTTGATCGTATCCGGCTATACCTCGATCAATGCGGTGGTCAAGGCCGAACTGTTCCCAACTGCAATTCGAGCAACGGGCGTAGCGCTGCCATATGCATTGACCGTTTCGATCTTCGGCGGCACGGCAGAGTCGATCGCGCTTTGGTTCAAGTCGATCGGTCACGAAAGCTGGTTCTATTTCTACCTCACCGGCTGCATTGCGACCTCTCTTGTCGTCTATCTCGCCATGCGCGACACCCGGCGGCACTCGGCGATCGATCGTGAGCAGAAAGCGCGATGAGCGACGCGTCGCATGAGCGCGCGACGCGCCGCGCAGCCTTCGGCTCAAGCCCGCCGGATCAGCAATCCTCGCGCAGCAGGTATCGATATGGACAGCGAATTCAATCGAGTCGATGTTGCCTACGCCCGAATCAAGGAATTGGTCACACATTACGAGTTGACGTCGGAGTCGAAGATCATTTTGCCAGGCGAGCACCTGCGCATCGACGAGCTTGCTGACTATGTCAGGGCGAGCGCGACACCGGTGAGACAAGCTCTCGAGCGTCTTCATGGCGAGGGGCTGATTGATATCGTTCCGAAGCGAGGCTTCTTCTCGAGGGTTCCGGATGCAGCGGAGCTGCAGGACCTCTATGAGTTTGCTCGGCTGGTGCTCGCGTACAATCTCAGGAAGGCTTTGGAGCCATCGTCGGCCGTACGCTTTGGCCGAAGCGCGATGAGAATGGCGGCGCTTCCGCCCGCGAATTCGGCAAGGAATTGCGCCAAGCATTATGCTGCCGCCATCGAGGGTGTGTTCGAGCAGATCGCGCAGATATCGAGGAACGAGGAGATGCTGCGAATGATAAAAAACTTCAACGACCGCAGCCGGTATATTCGATGCCTCGTCATCTCCCAAGACGCCGATCCGGACTCCGAGCTCCGTGACTGTCTTGATATCGCGGACGGCGTCCGCAGCCAGAACGCCGCGCGCGCGTGCGCACGCCTGGAAGCCCACATGCACCGAACGATTGCAAATCTGCCAGAATTGATACGGGAGGCCAGATCGCGCTGGGCCATTGCTGCCGCTGCAGGCTGAACCATCCCACCTGGCGGTCTCGCACTCACGGCGCCCGCGAAGTTCGACGGTCGATCGTTGCCATCGATCGCGCTGGTGGGTCGTTTGGCCGACCGCAAGGAGCCACTCCTGATAGTTGCGCTCGAACCGTTCACGGTCGGCGAGCAGCGGCCGCCGTTTTCCTCGAGCAAGGTAAGCCCCCGGCGACGGCCGCCTTGCGTCGGAGCATCTGTTCGTGTTCCGCGGCCGCAGCGGCAGCCTGATCAAGGTGCTGTGGCACGACGGCCAAGGCATGTGCCTGTTCGCCAAGCGGCTGGAGCGCGGCCGATTCATCTGGCCACAGCCGGTGGACGGAGCGGTGACGATCACGCCGGCACAGCTCGGCGACCTGCTCGAAGGCGTCGACTGGCGGCATCCGCAGCGGACGTGGCGGCCGGAAGCTGTTGGTTGAGGACTGAACGTGACGGGGGTGATGCACGCAGGACGGAGCTGTGATTCCGTCTCCTGTGATGATCACAGCCGATTCGCTCCCCGATGATGTCGCGACGCTGAAGGCGCTGGTTCTGGCCGGCCAGGCGGCGCTCACCGAGGCGACGGCAGCTCAGCTCGCGGCGGAAGCCAAGGCGCGCAATCTCGAAGCCGAGATCCGTGCCCGGGCGCTGCTGATCGAGCAGATGAAGTTCACGATCGCCAAGCTCAAGCACGAGCAGTATGGGCCATCGTCGGAGCGGGCGTCGGTGCTCGAGCAGCTCGAGCTCGAACTCGCCGATCTCGAAGAGGATGCAGCCGAGGCCGAGGCGGCTGCGCAGATGGCAGCCGAGCGGGCCAAGGCCGAGAAGGTCGATGTACGTCCGTTCGAGCGGCGTCGCCCGGCACGGCGGCCGCTGCCCGACCACTTGCCGCGCGAGCGCATCGTGCATCCTGCACCGGCCAATTGCCAGTGCTGCGGCGGAGACAAGTTGCGCAAGATCGGCGAGGACGTGACCGAGACGCTGGAGCTCGTGCCACGGCAGTGGAAGGTGATCCAGCATGTCCGGGAGAAGTTCTCCTGCCGCGCCTGCGAGGCGATCACGCAGCCGCCGGCGCCGTTCCATCCGATCTCGCGCGGACGCGCGGGACCGCGCCTGTTGGCGCACATCCTGTTCGCCAAATACGGGCTGCACCGCGCTGCTCCCGGCCTTCCGGCCGATGACCTTGACGTGAAGATGATAGATCGCCATCGCGATCAGATCACTGGCACAGCAAAGCGCACGTCGGAACGACGTATAAGCGCGCCCTCCCTCGAAAAATTCTCGGGCGGGACTATCCCGTCTCAGGCTGTCCCGGCAGCCTTACAGCATTGTGCATGCTGCTCAGCTATCATCGCTTCATCGACAGCTTGGGAGGATATGATGTGCAAGCCACGGGACTTTGACGCGAAACTGAAAGTACTCGAAGACAAGGCGCGCGGACTGAAAACCCGCAAAGTGCGCCAGCTCGGCGAATTGGTAATCGCCACCGGCGCTGACATGCTCAGCGCTGGAGAATTGGCCGGCGCGCTGATTGTGCTGGCCGAGACGAAAGAGGCCGGAAAGAGGGAAGCATGGGCCAAGCGCGGGGCCGCGTTCTTTCAAAACCGGGCGCGGCGAACTGCGCCAGCAACTGACCGCAATACGGACAGCTCTCCTGCACAACCGAGCGGCGCGCAATCGGCATCAGGCCGCAAGGGCGCGGCATGACATGCGCAAATGGCAGGTCGAGCGCCGCAAGCGAACGCGACATCTGATCGAGCTGGGCGGCCTCGTCGTGAAAGCCGGTCTCGTGGATCTAATTGGAGACGACCGCGCCATCATCCTTGGCGCGTTGCTCTGGCTGGCCGGCAAGCTCAAGAGCGATCAAGGCGAACAGGCGCGGGCGCTATGGTCGGCAAAGGGGGAAGCAAGCGTTCGAGGCAGGATTCGGGGACCCACAGTCAGACCGATCGCATGGGTCCGGCGCTTTGTTGGTGCGCGACGATGCATGTTAGCCATTTGTGCGCAGTGACGCCGGGGCACGCGACGGGCTCGGGAGGCCGAGGTTGCAAGGATTGGTTGCTTGAGAACCCCGAGGCTTGCACATTTCGTCTGTAGATTTAACGACGACGCCGGTGCGCAATTTAAGAGAGATGCCAAGCTGGATCCTGCTTGAAAGGAGCGCGGGTTTTCGAAGCCAAACCCGTCCGACAGAAGTTTTCCAATGGTTGGAATCAGCTCCCTCCATCGAGGCTCGAAGGCCCATGAGATTGGCCCGCAGGAAGGATCGGCGGTTGAACTAGTGATGGTGCTGCTCGGGTTGTCCAACGTGTTTCGGGTTGTCCAACGTGTTGTTAGCGCCGCTTATTGCCGCCTGCTTGCGAATTTCTTGAAGGGGGGAATGGCTCATCCAATTCGAGTGCCGGCGCCCCCCATTGCTCACAGCGGATAGAGCCGAGCGTGGGCAACTTAGACAGAGGCAGTTCGCGAAATGGCTCGTCATGGAATGCCTGCTCGGATAGACTATTCCGTCAAAATCGAACTTGGTGCGCCCCCTTTAGGGCGAGGCGTCGGCGTGCCTCGTCCGGCGTCGCAATGTCGTAGCCCAGTTCTTCGAGCAGCCGCCGGATCTTCGCGACCTGGTCTGCATTGGATTTGGCGAGCTCGCCGCGGCCGATATTGAGGCTGTCCTCGAGCCCGACCCGAACGTTGCCGCCCATCAGCGCGTTGTGCACGCACATCGGCATCTGGTGGCGGCCCGCTGCCAGCACCGACCATTCGAGGTCGGCGCCAAACAGCCGCTGCGCGGTCCGCAACATCAGGAGCAGGTTGTCGATCTCGGCGCCGACCCCGCCCAGGATCCCGAGAATGAACTGCAGGAACAGCGGTCCGTCATAAAGCTTCTGGTCGAGCATGTATGCCAGATTGTAAATATGGCCGATGTCGTAGCATTCGAACTCGAACCGCGCGCCATGCCCCTGGCCGAGCCGCTTCATGATGGTCTCAATGTTGTGGAATGAGTTCTCGAAATACGAGCGCTTGCCTCCTTCCAGGAAAGGCTTCTCCCAGTCGAAGCGATAGTTCTCGATGCGCCGCGCGCCGGCGAACAGCCCGTTGTTGATCGAGCCCATGTTGAGTGAGGTCATCTCCGGGCTTGCCCGCTCCGCCGCGGCGAGCCGCTCGTCGAGGCTCATTCCCGGGCCGCCGCCGGTCGTAATGTTGAGCACTGCGCCGGTCTGCTGCTTGATGCGGGGCAGGAACTGCATGAACACGTCGGGATCGGCGGTCGGCCGGCCGTCCTTCGAATCGCGCGCGTGCAGGTGGATGATCGAGGCGCCGGCCTCCGCCGCCGCGACCGATTCCTTGACGATCTCGTCGGGCGTGATCGGCAGGTACGGCGACATCGAGGGGGTATGCAGCGATCCCGTGATCGCACATGTAATGATCACGCTGTTGCGCGCCATGCTGGGGTCCTTTCCTGGAGTTTGATCGATGTCGGGATCAGCCTGCCGTGAGCACGATGGCGCCCAGTGCGACCGAGCTGTCGGCTAGTACGGCGTCAACCGCCGCCGATCCGGATTCAGTGTGCTCGATCCACACGCGGTAGGGGCCAGAGCCGGGTTCCAGCCGATCGAACTTGAAATCGCCGAACGCGTCGGTGGTCGTCGTTTCGACCGCCGTGCCGCCCCTCTCCAGCGTGACGGTTGCGCCCTCGACACAGTCGGCGAGGTCGCCGGTCTTTGCGAACACGCTGCCGGTGATGAAGTGCTTGGTCACGCGGTACAGGTTGCGATAGTGCACGCGCGGACCGGCCCCGAGCTCAGGCTGGAGTACATCGAGTTGCTCGGTCCGCGTGCGGGCCGCGATCTCGGCGTCGTCGATCTTAAGTGCGGTGATCGCGCCGGTCGGACAGGCCTGCTGACAGCGCGGCTCCTTCCAGCCCTGATCGAGCAGATGGGCGTCGAAGATCCAGTTCTGCGGCAACTGCAGCTCGGCGTTCCAGATCACCGCTCCGTAGGGGCAGGCGGCGACGATGTCGCGACGGCCCTTCGCCTTCACCGGATCGATCACGACGATCCCGTCGTCGCGTCGCCGGATCGCGTCGGGCGCGGCCTTGATGCAGGGAGCGTCGGCGCAGTGGTTGCACATTCGTGGCAGGTAGGCGGCGTCGACCTGGGCGCCCGATCCGCGCACGGTGCGTTCAACGCGCACTACGCCCAGGCCGCGCGCGGGGTGCGGGGCGCTGTAGCCGGGAAAGTCGTTGCCGACATACTCGTCCTTGGCGGCGAGCTGACAGTTGCCGCAGTTTTCGCACAGGGCGACGTCGATGATGAGATGCCACTTGCTCATGTCAGGCGTAACCTCCGGTCCATCTTTCGACCTCGACCAGGCAGGAATTCGGCGCCATGCTGCTGGTGCCCCGCATTTGCGAACGGCTTGGCGTCAGCACGTTCATGCAGCCGCCGAAATCGATGGTCTCGCCGTTGATGACGCGCGGCCGGTATTCGGCGCTCGACTCGAAGGATTTCACCACGCCTGTCGCCATCATCGGCGCGACATCAGCGGCGCAGATCACGGCGCCACGGTCGTTGAAGACCTTGACGAGGTCGCGATGCGCGATGTTGCGCTCGGCGGCATCCTCAGGACTCATGCGAAGAAGCCAATAGTACTGTCCATCAATCTCGGCGCGATGGTCTGCGAGGTCGTTGGTGAAACTTCCCTTACCGTCCACGTTGGTGTGAAAACTGTAACGCGAGTGGGTCGCGATCATCTGCAGCGGGAATCTCGCGATGCGCTCGGCAGTGCGTGGACCTTCCCAGGCCGGGATGTACTTGTTGACAATTGGCCGCTCCGGATTGTTCGGATCAGTGCGCTTGAGAATCTCCGGAACGAACTCGATCTTGCCGCTCGGCGTCGGCAGACCTTTGCCAAATTCTTCCGCCCACTGAGAGGGCAACGGCATCGCCTCGGGAATGTCCTTGTAACGGCCTTCTGCGAACCAGCGCATGTTGACCGGCTCGCGCAACGCCTCTTTCTCTGGCGGAACGACGAAGTAGCCCTTCTTGACGAAGTCTCTCCAAGAGATGTGCCGCGCCACATCCGAGGACTTGAAGACGCGCTTGCACCAATCGAGCTCGCTGCAACCTTCCGTGAACATGGAGCCGAGACCGAGGCGGTTAAGTATCTCTGTGAAGATACGGTAGTCCGATTTCGATTCGCCTCGCGGCTCGATGCATTTGTGCTGGAGCGCGATGACCCGATGATTGAGGGCGTTGAAGCCGTGCGGCAGATAGCCACCCGCGGAACCCCATTCGCCGATGTCGAAGCGCTCGAACGAGGTGCAAGCCGGCAGAATGATGTCGGCGAACTGGACCTCACCTTCATCGAAGATCGACTGATTGACCACGAACTCGACGCTGTCGTGACGATACGCCTCAGCCATCCGGCCCGAATTGGACATGGTGCTGAAGTAGGATCCTCCGTAACGATAGATCATATGCATGCGCGAGTAGCCGGGCATCGGGTAGGTGAATTCCGCGAACTGGCTCTCGTTCGCGGAGCCGTCCCACAGATAACCAGACGCATGGCCCTCGATGATCGCGTCAGGAAATTGCTGGCGCGGCACCAGCTGACGGACCGGGTTCATAGTCAGCACGTGCGGCATGCGTTGGTAGTTGTTGACAGCGTTGGCGTTCCACTGAAGCTCGCCGGAAATGCCGCCGTCGGCGTAGCCCGGGAAATAGAAGCTGAGATCAACCGGCGTGCCGGCTCCGAGGTTTCCCATGTTGATGCCCGGCTTGCCCCAGCCCCGCATCGCCATCATCATGATCATCGCACGCGCCCATTGCGCGCCGGTGGCGCCGCGGCAGGCACCACCGAAGCCGCTGCCCGAGGTGCCGGGCGATAGATAGGTCTTCTTGCACGCCCACTTGCGCGCCAGCGCGCGGACATCCTTCGCTGGAATCCCTGTCTCGGACTCCTGCCATTCGGGCGTCTTAGCGACGCCGTCGCTCGTGCCTAGCAGGTAGTCGCGCCATTCGTCGAAGCCAGTGGTGCAGCGTGCGACGTAGTCCTTGTCGTAGAGATCTTCCTTGATCCAGACGTACATGATGGCGAGCGCGAGCGCCGCGTCGGTAGCCGGGCGAATCGGAAACCACTTACCGCCGAGCAGCTGGGCAGTGGCATTGAAATGCGGATCGATATGGACGAACTCGATGCCGAGCTTTTTCGCCCACAGGCGGCGCTGGGTGCCCTCGAAACCCATATAGGCGCAGTTGGTGCTCTCCGGGTCGCTGGACCAGAAGACAATCAGTTCGGCTTCCTTGAGGCAGTCCTCAACTGTACCGTAATTGCCAGCGACACCGACGCGCATCGAATTGCCGTAGTGGTGCTGAGCGCCCCAATACCAGCCCTCCCAACTGTCCGGGTTGGCGGCCATTCGCGTGAAGCCGATCATGTTGCCGAAGCGCATCAGCGCGCTGAGGTAGTAGCCGACATTGCCCCATTGGTGGTGCGACGACATCGGGATCACGATCGAGCCCGGACCGTGGACGCGCTTCTGTCTGACAATCTCTTTTGCGACGATCTCAAGGGCCTCGTCCCAACTGATGCGCTCGTAACCGGAGGTGCCGCGGTTCTGAGGATTGCGCGCGCCGTCGGGGTCGAAATCGACACGCTTCATCGGGTAGAGCAGGCGCTTGTCCGAGTAGACGATTGACTTCATGCTCAGCGCATGCGGCGCCACCGTGGCGCGCCGCAGCGGAGTGAAGCTTCTGCCGCGCGCCTTGATCGTCCAGCTCGGCGGATCGCCATTGTCGAAATCGATCGGAGTGGTGCGGACGATGCGGCCGCCGCGGACATAGACAAACAGCGGACCGCCATTGGTCAGCGTCGTCATCCGCACAGTGCCGTCCCTTTGTGGCGTGCCGAACTGCAGGCTCTGCGCATTCATGAGGTTGACGAGCTGGGTGAACCACACCTGCAGTTCGCTCGGTCCGGTCATCACCACCTTGAAGTTCTTGGCGCAGTGAACGACCTCCGCCATGTCCGGCTCGGGCTTGAGAAAGGCGAGCGCGGTCTCGATATCCTTGAAGGCGATGACGACGTCCGGGGCCGCGTGAATGCCCGCGCGCGAGCTCAGCCGGCCCGTAGAGAATGTGTAATAGCGGCCGATGGAGTCATCCATCAGCTTGACCTGGACTACGCAGGAGTGGCGCGCCATTTCCCGGGCGAAGGCGGGCTTCTTTGCCGCCCTGCGCAGCAGCGGCACGAGACCGAACAGGATTGCGCGTAGGATCAAGGGTTTCACAGGCTGCCTCCAGCGGCGCCTGGCGTTTGGCAGGAGTGACTCATCGGCGTGCCTCCGTCGCCACGCGATCGTTCTCTTCGTCGCGCGCCCGAACTTTATCGATTTAGTTCTTAAATTATCATCTATATCGATATTGTTGGGGTGGCAACCCTGTTCTTAGCTTCTGCCACCACCGCTGGACCGCGCTTTCGCCGCACCGAGATCGATCAGATTGGTCATCTCGGTCTTGTGGCTCTCGGTCGACATGACGGCGATCGCGATTTCGGCGGTTCGCGTAAAATGGGCATTGAGCAGCTCGACCGCCCTTATCGTGTCACGCGAGACCACGGCGTCCATAATTGCCAGATGTTCCGCCGCGACGTCGCGCGGAATGTCGCTCGGGCGCACGGAGAGGTGTCGCGCCCGGTCGGACAGATCGAACAGGGTTTCGTGTAAGTCGCGAATCCAATGCGAGGGGCAGGCAGCAATCAGCGCGAAGTGAAAGCGCCGGTGCAGCGTCTTCCATTCCTTCGTGGGGCCGCTGACCTCCTCATGGCAGCGGCGAAGCCGGTGGTGAGCAAGGACAATTTCCTCCTCCCAGCCGGTGTCGCCATGGGCGATCGCTTCGCGGACGGCAATCTCGGTAATCCAGCAGCGTGTGCGCGCGAGTTCTGTCAGCTGGTCCGGAGTAATAACCGTAACACGGAAGCCGCGCTGTTCGACCTGCTCGACGAGGTGCAGCGCCATGAGGCGGTTCAGCGCCTCACGCAACGGGCTGGCGCCCACCTTGTAACGCTCGCGCAGAGCTTCAATTCGCAATTTTTCACCCGGCGATATCGTGCCCTCAAGGATGTCGGAGCGCAGTCGCTCGAACACCGATGTGGTCAGAGTTGCTTGCACGCTTCCGTCCAACTGGCGTGACGATGGCCGTCCCATGGGGTGTCTTCTCTCGTTGTGTGGCACAATCCAGATTTTATCGATTTACTAGCCCTATTGGCTTGAACGGTCAAATAGGCCGGGCGCCGAGGAATTCTCGGTAACACGCCTAGGGAATGCGGAGAAACAACAAATAGCCCTTACTTCGGAATGATATAGCCCAGCAAGGGTGGTCCATTCTCGCTGCGCCGCACCAACCACGGCTCTCCTGATGGAACTTTTTTATCGCCGTTGTAGTGACAAGGTCGTTTTTATCGATTAAATGTCGAAGCTGGTGCCATCCACCGAGGGAGAAACAGCGTGATTTCCGTGCAGGGTATTCTTTACGCACGTTACCAAGTCCCTGATCTCGAGGCTGCCGCGGCCTTCTTTAGCGACTACGGCCTCTTACCTTCATCGCGCACCGACGACGCGCTCTATATGCGTGGTTACGGACCGGGCCATCACATCTATATCGCCGAGCGCGGCCCCGAGGCGCGCAGCATCGGCTTCGCGCTTGCTGCAAACTCAGCCGCCGATCTCGGTAGATTGTCCGCTGAAACCGGGGCTCCGATCGAGCTCATCAACGAGCCTGGCGGCGGCAAGCGCGTCGTTCTTATCGATCCGTCCGGCTTCCGCGTCGAGGTGGTGCATGGCATCGAAGAGGTTGCGCCCGTAGCGACCCGCAGGGTTCAGGCGCTGAACCTTGGCGGCCAGCACCTGCGTCTCAATGAGACCGTACGGCCAGCGGCCGGTCCTGCGCATGTAATGCGACTCGGGCACGTCGCGCTTCACGTCGCTGATCTTGGCGCGTCAATCGACTTCTATTCGCGCCTGCTCGGCATGAAGGTGGCTGACACCTACTACATTGGAGATGAGTCCAACCGAATGGCCGCATTCATGCGCTGCGGCCTCGGTCAGCAATTTACCAACCATCACACCGTGGCCATGGTGCAGCTGCCAAAGCCTGGCTTCGACCACATCTCTTTCGAGGTGCTCGACTGGGACGATCTGATGCTCGGCCACGACCACATGCGTCGGGCGGGAAAGTATCGACACAGCTGGGGCATAGGCCGGCACGTCGACGGATCCAACCTGTTCGACTATTGGCGCGACCCCTTCGGCGCCAAGGTCGAACACTACGCGGACGGCGACATCATCAACGACGACTACAAGTCGTCCCACAGCCGCTTTGATCCGTCCGATCCGAACCGGCAGTTGTCGGTGTGGGCTCCGCCGATGGGCCCCGACTTTATGTCCTGAAACGCGAAGCCAACAAGACGGGTGCAGTAGTGAAGATTGCGAATTTCGAGTACGATGGACGAGCGAGGCTCGGCAAGATCCTGGGCGACACGGTTGTCGACCTCTCGGCCGCGGCGCCAGAATTGCCGAAGTTGCTCGTGGAGATCCTGCGGCTTGGCGCACCTGCGATGGACAAGATTGCGGAGGTGCAGCCGGTCGCGGGCGCAGTACTCCCGCTCGGCTCGGTAAGGCTGCTCGCGCCGATCCCCAATCCGTCAAAATATCTAGCCATCGGCATGAACTATCATGACCATGCTGAGGAGGCCCGTAAGGCCGGCATTCCGATTCCACAAACGCAAGTGTGGTTCAACAAGCAAGTGTCCTGCATCGTCGGCCCCTACGACAACGTCGTTCGACCGAACGTGTCGGAGCGACTCGACTACGAGGCCGAACTTGGTGTTGTGATCGGCAAGCGTTGCCGTCACGTCAAGGCGGCCGATGCACGGTCGGTGATCGCCGGCTATCTCGTCACTAACGACGTTACCGTTCGGGACTGGCAGCAACGCTCGCCGACCTGGACCCTTGGCAAGTCCTTCGACACGCATGGGCCGATCGGGCCGTGGCTGACGACAGCTGACGATGTGCCAGATCCCCACGCCTTGCGGATGCGGCTGTTCGTCAACGGCGAACTGCGCCAGGACACGCTGACCGGCGGAATGATCTACAACATCTTTCAGCAGATCGAGCATCTCACCACTGTGATGACGCTGGAGCCGGGAGACATTCTTGCGACCGGCACCTGCTCTGGGGTGGGTATTGCGCTGAAACCGCCGAGTTTCCTCAACCCAGGCGACGTTGTGCGCGTCGAGATCGACGGGTTGGGCAACATCGAAAATCGCGTGGTGCCAGATGGTGACCCCGCGGCTAGAGCCGAGCCAGGGGGTTGAGCTAGACGGAGACGCGGCACAGGCATCAATAAAATCAGAAACAAAACAGGGGGGATAACATGTCAAAGGTCAATTCGAGGGGCGCCAAGATTTCCCTGGTGACGGGACACATGGCGGGGATGATCGATCAGCCGGCGCTGCCGATCTGGGTCGGCATCCTAATCTCGGGGTTTGCTTTTGAGCCGGCGCAAGCGGGCGGGCTTGCGACCTTGTTCCTGGCCGGCGTGGTGACTTCCAGCGTGGCGCTGTCGCCGTTCTTTCATCGCCTGCCCGGCCGCTGGATGCCCGCACTTGGCTTCGGCATCAGCGCGCTTTCGTTCTACGCCATGATCGGATCCAACGATTTTGCTCCGCTGGCGGCCGGCCATTTTGTTGCGGGGTTCGCCACCGGTCTGGCGCTCTCATTCACCCACGGTACCATGGGCCGCACCAGCAACCCACACCGCATCTTTGCCATGGGCGGTGTGATGCTCGGAATTTTCGCCGTGCTCTTTCTGGGAGGTGCGCCAACGCTAATCGCCAAATTCGGTTCGCCGACCATCTTCAAGATCTTCGCAGCGGTCATGGGGGTCGCCTGCGTGTCGGCAGCCCTGCTGTTTCCCTCCGTCTCGGCCAACGAGGACGTGGTCGAAGATAGCGCCGGGTTCACCAAGCCGGTGTGGTTCGCCATCACCGGCATCATGTTGATGGCGCTCGTGCAAGCGATGATCTTTTCGTTTCTCGAGCGGATGGGGGCTGACCGGGGCCTGGCGCCCGAACAGATCCAGGGCGTCCTCGTCGTCATGGGCTTGATCGCGATTACGCCAACCCTGCTCGCAGCGTTCTTGGAAAAGAAGATCTCGCCGATTGCGGTTGGTATCGGTGGCGCGCTGGCGCAAGGCCTCATCGCCATCACCATCTCTTGCTCGACAGGTTTCCTGCCATATGCCGCCGCGGTGGCATTTCCCTTCGCGATGTTGTTCACCCACACCTTTATCTTCGGTCACTTGGCACGGATCGAGCCAACGGGGCGCGCGGTCGCCGCGACGCCGGCTATGATCATGTCGGGGTCGGCAATTGCGCCGCTGCTCGGAGGCGTCCTTGTGCAAACCGTGGGCTATCCAGCGCTCGGAATAGCGGCACTGGTGCTCGATCTGCTCGCTCTTGGTCTTTACGCATCATCCCGCCAATCGGCGCATGCCTTGCGAACGGTCGGGCAGCCGAGCCCCGCAAGTTGAGGCTTAGGAATACGATTTCCTCGTGGAGCAGCGGATGGCCAGACCCGCAGCGCGAAGAGGCGATGCGAGTGAACGCGCGGTCTCCAGCTCGTTAGCGCCTGGAGCCGCTGGAGACGACAAACGTCGCTGTTCCACACGGTCGGGTATCGAACGAATGCGCTGCATGGCTCGGAATACGCGTTCGTCCAATGTCATGAGCAGAGAGAAGCACCAGGCCGTATCGCGAGGCGTCAATCCGGCCGGGCCGCTGCTTCCGCCACCCGACGCCAACGATGAATACGGCCAGATACTGCAGAATCGAGAGAGGATTGCTCGACTGCTGCGCCTGTTTTCGTCGCCCCGCAAGCGGAAGGGACTGAGGCCCGAGGAATTGCTCATCTTCTTTGCGATCGGATATCTCGGAATCAGAATATCGAATTGCACAGTCCAGATAATTCCTATCGGGATGGTCGAGGTCGCCGCGCTCTTGGGCATTCCAAAGGAAAGCGTGCGCCGGAAGGTCATGCGGCTGGTGGAGCTGGACTACGTAATCACAACGCCAAAGGGCGTGTTCGTCAAAGACGTTCGCGTTTGGTGTCAGATGCTCGGGCATGCAATCATATGATGCATTCCCCTGGCGGAGCAAGAGACCAGGGTTTGTCGTGTGAGATCCGCCGGGAGAGGCGGGCGAGGCCCAAACTCTGTAAGATTTCCCAATCGTACGCATAGCCGCGCCGCGACCAACGCAGCGCGCTGGTCGTGTTGGCGCATCTTTCTGCTGCGTTTCATACGACAACGTCATTGTCGCGCCAGCTTTCTCGAGGTCGCCGATTGCCAGTGTCGCTTTTTTGACACTTCCGGCGAGATTTCCCTGATCCAAACCCAAAATGGGTCAACCGAACCACATCCAAAGCTCTCTCCGGCGTGAACTCATCGCGCTCAAATCCAGCCGTCTCACTCGGCGCTTGATCGAGAGAGGAGCGAACTACGTGAGCGGTCGACGCGGGGGTGCACGGCACCGTGCCAAATTCGATCTCCAATGTGTCTGCCGTGCGCCGCTCGATTTCGACGGCTCAATCATCGTGAAGGGGGAAACTCAATGTCTGTGAAATCATTTGCCACAGCGCTGCTGTCGCTTTCAGAAATGTTCGCAGCGACTATAGCGCTTGCGGCCGACCTGCCGGTTAAAGCGCCAGCAGTGGCGCCAGCCGCAGAGATGCCGTTCTTCTTCGTGAACGACAATCGTTTGACGTACGCGTACGAATTCACGGCGGCCGAGCCTGGGCTTGCGAACAAGACCGCGAAGCAAACCTATGCATTCACTCACTTCGACGTTTGGGCATACGGAACAAATCTGGCCAACCTCGTGCTGACCAAGTCGGACCGTGCTGATCCGGCTTCTCCATGTCCTGTTTTTCAGCCGTCAGGGTGTGCCGGGGCGACGGAATTTTTTGGCCTCATCCGAAGCACCTTCGGCTTTAACCAGATCTTCAACACGAAGGCGTTTACCGTCGGTCCTCTCCGCAACATATCGTTTGAGGTCGGAGCTGAAGGCCAGACAAAGAACGAATTCCTGGCACCCAGCAAGAGAGCCCTCGTGGCCGGTCTGCAGTTCGCATTCGACCTGCCCTACAAGGGCTTCATCGACATCGCTCCACTGGTCTACAAAGAGTGGAACCACAATGCGTTTCTAACCTCAGCGTTCGTAGCGCCGGTGGCCCCCGGGATTCCGGATGGAAATCTGGAATTCCGGCCGACCTGGGCAGTCGAAGTGAATTACTACATGGATCTCGGCTTTCTTCCGGAGAACCTGCAGTACTTCGCCATTAGCGGTCGGGCTGGTTGGTATGGAGCGAGAGGCACGGGTACCACGACGGCACAGGTGCCTCTGGCGATTCAGCCGCCGACCGCTGTCGAGCTCAATAGCGAGCCGATTCGCCTGACGTTCGACGCGAGCAAGGCGATCTGGGGAGCGAAGTATTCTCACTTCGCCGACGTTTGGGTCGCATATCGTTTTTGGCAGAACAAATATGGCCTCGATCACAATGTGGCCCCTGCCTGCACCGCGCCGGCAACAAACCGTAGCTGCACGGAATCGTCCCTGTACTCAGGCATCACGGTCAAGTTCTAACTGAACCCTCCATGACTGAGATCGCCGACGAGCACGAACTCCCGTATCGGGTCAAGGCTTGTCCAGATCCATTTTCGGCCATGCTCGGGGGATCTCGCTCTTTCAGGTGTCCAAAGTTCTGCTCGATGCTGCGGGCAGCATCGAGCAGCGCAATGAAGTGAAACGCACACGGATCAAAGGGGAGCTCGGAATTCACGCGACCCCAACCTGCGCAATGTCGTTGGGGACGGCGGTGCACCGGGTGACTTGTTAGGAAGGAGAACGAGGGGCTCGCCCCGCATGTTCATCATGATGAACAAGGAGCGCCTCTACACGGGAATTCAGGGCCTAGCCGTCGCCGAACGGTCGGTGCCAGCAAGCGCTTGCCTTGGCGAACATGCGGCCGCCAGGGCGCGGGAGGCGCTTCGTAGGTCTGTCCGATTATCGAGCCTAACCAGAACTTCCGCACCCGCAGACTGATGTCCGATGTTGATCCATGGCCGTTCGAGGACCAGGTTCGCCATTCAAGCAGATCATGTCCGAAGATGGGCGCACACCGTTACCAGCACCCATCGCTGGTGGTGAAATCGCCGTCGGCTTTCTGCGGCGTACGAAAGAACTCTTAAGGGGTGGCGCACCCGACACGATTCGAACGTGTGGCCTTCGCCTTCGGAGGGCGACGCTCTATCCAGCTGAGCTACGGGTGCCTGCCTGCTTACGCAGTGCTTACGCGGAAACTTCGCGGCTGTGAAGCGATCCGCGCGGATTTCTTAAGTCACTGAGATCAAAGTCTCTTTTCAGTCTCACGCTCCCGGAAAACAGCCTGACATCTGCCTTCGGAGGGCAACGCTCTATCCAGCTGAGCTACGGGTGCGTACGGCAAATCGTTTAGCCGATTGCCCCGGCGACGGCAACGGCCTTGGATGCTCCCGGACCGGGCGGACGGCCGCTCGCGCCGCGAGGTACGCGGGCAGTTCGGCGGGGGTGCGCGGCCGGCCCGCTCCCGCCGACCGCCTTACGCCGGCACGATGGTCTTGCCGATCGGCCACAAGGCGAGCCCGGCGAGCTTCAGATGAGCCCAGGCGAAGGGCAGGCCGATGATGCTCACCGCGAGCACGATTGCGGTCAGGAGGTGGCCGAGTGCCAGCCACCAGCCGGCCAGCACGAACCAGATGATGTTGCCGAGCAGACCGAGAACGCCGGTTCCGACGTCCTCCATGCCGGTGAGCTCGTCGCGGCGGACCGCGCGCGAGCCGAACGGCAGCAGCGTATAGGCGGCGATGTTGAAGGCGGCGCGGGACCAGGGCAGGCCGACGATCGTGATTGCCATCACGACCGCGGCGACCAGCCAGCCGAACGCCATGTAGGCGCCGCCGCACAGGATCCAGAGGATGTTCAGAAGCATGGAAACCGGCTGCATGACGACCTGCCAACTCCGTTGTTGCAGCTCCGGATATAGGAACGCCGCGCCAAGGCCGGTAGCGGGCCGGTCGTCGAAATCTGCGTGGCCTCGCGCCGCAGCCTCGGCCGGGACGGCCGGGCGTGGACAGTGCCGGCGGAGCCGGCTCAGCCGGCGACCTGCAGGCCCCCTGCCGCCGCCTCCAGGGCAAACAGCTTGCGCAGCTCGGCCGCCGGCTTCGGTGCGCTGAACAGATAGCCCTGCATCTCGGTGCAGCCGAGTTGGCGCAGCGCCGTCTGCTGCGCCCCGGTCTCGACGCCTTCGGCCGTGGTCGTCATGTTGCTGGCGGCGGCGATGCTCACCACCGCCTGGACGATCGCCGACGAGCTGCCGGCGCCGATGTCGCTGACGAAGCAGCGGTCGATCTTGATCTTGTCGAACGGGAACCGCTTCAGATAGCTCAGCGACGAATAGCCGGTGCCGAAATCGTCGAGCGCGATGCGCACGCCCATGTCGTGCAACTGGTGCAGGATGCCGAGCGCGGCGTCGTCGTCGCTGATCAGCACCGCCTCAGTGATCTCGACCTCGAGCCGTTCGGGCGCAAGGCCGGCCGCCGACAGCGCGCCTGCGATCCGCAGCGCCAGGGTCGGCGATTTGAGCTGCACGGGCGAGACGTTCACGGCGATGCGGATGTCGGCGGGCCAATGCGCGGCCTCGGCGCAGGCGGTGCGTAACACCCAGTCGCCGATCTCGTTGATGAGCCCGGTGTCCTCGGCGAGCGGAATGAAGTCGAGCGGCGGCACCATCCCTCGCTCCGGATGACGCCAGCGCAACAGCGCCTCGCAGCCGGTCATGACGTTCTCGCTGAAGCCGAGCAGCGGCTGGTAGTGCAGCTCGAACTGGCCTTCCGTGATCGCCCGGCGCAGGTCCTGCTGCAACTGCAGCCGCGCGCGCGCGTTTTCATCCATCGCCGGCTCGAAGAAACGGAAAGTGCGGCGGCCGCCGGCCTTGGCGGCATACATTGCGAGGTCGGCATTCTTGGTCAGCTGGTCGCGCTCGACGCCGTCCTGGGGCGCCAGCGCGATGCCGATGCTGGCGTCGGTCGACAATTGGTGGCCCAGGCATTTATAGGGCTCGCGGATCGCGTCGAGGATCTCCTTCACGGCCACGATGACCTCGTCCCGGTCCGCAACGGTGGTCAGCAGCACCGCGAATTCATCGCCGCCGAGCCGGGCCACCATATCCTCCGGCGCGAGACAGCTTTCGATGCGGCGCGCGATCGTCTTCAACAGTTCGTCGCCGACATGATGGCCGAGCGAATCGTTGATGCCCTTGAACTCGTCGACATCGATGTAGAGCAGCGCGAAGAAGGTGCCGTGGCGCACGCGTTCCAGTTCCTCGTCGATGCGCTCCTGGAACAGCACGCGGTTCGGCAGCTCGGTCAACGCATCGA
Organism: Bradyrhizobium sp. SZCCHNS3016; assembly: GCF_032484535.1. Lineage (NCBI taxonomy): Bacteria > Pseudomonadati > Pseudomonadota > Alphaproteobacteria > Hyphomicrobiales > Nitrobacteraceae > Bradyrhizobium > Bradyrhizobium sp. SZCCHNS3016. The sequence goes on along the minus strand of NZ_JAUETE010000004.1, from coordinate 177,273 downwards.
AATGTGCGAGATGGGCGATCTTCTCGTCGGCCAGCCGCCGCTCCGTGGTGTCCTCGATCACGTTGATCAGATAGCGCGGCCGCTGCGCATCATCCGCGACGGCGATGCGCCGCGATGTGATGTAGCGCAAGCCCAGCCCCGGACTCTGCCAGGGATGTTCGGCGAGAAACAGCCCGTCCGACTGCTCCAGAGCCCGGTCGTCGTCCGCCGTCACCTTTTCCGCGACCGGTCGCGGCAGCAGGTCGAACGCCGTTTTGCCGACGATCTCGTCGCGCGGCACGCCGAAGCGCTGCTCGGTCGACTGGTTGACCAGCACGTAGCGGCGGTCGCGGACGTCCTTGACCATGATGTGTGACGGGATGTGGTCGATGATCTCGCGCAGGAATGCGTAGTTGCGGTCGCGCTCCTGCTCGATCCTGCGATGCTCGCTGATGTCCTCGACCGTCGTGACCCATCCGCCCGACGCGAGCGGCTTGTCGATGATGTTGAAGAAGCGTCCGGCGCCGCCCTCCGCGATCATCTGCGACGTGCCGCCTGCCGCGGCTCTGTCGATGATGTCGGCGCAGAAGTCGGTCACGTCGCCGTTGAAGGATCCGCGCGCCTTGCAGTGCGCGATGACCTCGCTGAGGTGGGCGCCGGGCCTGATCACGTCTCTGGACAAACCGAGCAGGTCGATGAAGCGCTGATTGAACATCACGACGCATGCGTTCGCGTCGAACGAGATCAGCCCCTGCGTCATGTTGTCCAGCGCAGTCTCGACCCGTTGCTTCTCGGTCTCCAGTTGACGCGTTGCCGCACGCCCCTGTCGCACGATCTGCCGGATCATCAGGCTGAACGTCAGGGCGATGACCGCGATCGCAAGCATCGCCGCACCCACGAGCAGCACCATCTGCGATCGCCAGTCCGCGAGCGCATCGTCGACTAGCCTATTGGCCGAGATGACGAGCGGGAAGCGCCCGATCCTGGAGGCCGACGCGATCTTCTCCAGGTTGTCGACGGAGCTCGTGAGCAGGGTCGTGCGCAGGTCACTCTCGGCGACCCCCTTCAGCAGCTCGTCGTTCCCGATCCTGGCGCCCATCAGGGATTCGGCGTGCGGGTAGCGCGCCAGCACGGCGCCGTCGGAATGGACCAGCATGATCGACGAGCCCTTCCCGAGAGCCATCGATTCCAGGAACGTCTCGTAGGTGTGCGGATCCACCCGGCGGGTCAGGAGGCCGAGGAATTCCCCGTTCGGGCCGTTCAGGCGATGCGCGACGATGGTCGCCCAGCCGCCGGTGACGCGGCTCATGACCGGCAGGATCACGAAGCTGTCCGGCCGCGATGCCGATTGCAGGTCCTTGAAGTAGGAGCGGTCCGCGACGTTGATGGCCGGCAGCGGGTCGTTGGACGACCAGTTCACGAAATTGCCGTCGACGTCGATGATCGTGAGGTCTCCCATATAGGACAGGCCACTGACCTGAGAGCGCAGCATCTCGCTGATCTCGGGTTTTGCCATCTCGGTCCGGAATGCCTCCGGCGAACCAATCGACGCGAGCTGCATGCGGCGGATCGCATGCGACACCGCGGTCTCGGCATCTTCGAACTGCTGCGCGAAATGCCGGCTCAACAGCAGCACGGTATTTTCGAGCTCGCGCTCGTTGTTGGCGATCGCACGTGTCCGAAAGCCGCTGGCCATGACGATCGTCCCGATGACGATCGCTGCGATCAGAAGCGCGCCGCACGCGATCAGCCATGGCACCGGACCGCGCCAGAGGGACGTGCCAATCCGTTCCGGCTCGCTACCGCCGGTCCCTGACGTGTCTGCTGCGCCCTGCATGCCTTGATCGACCCGGGAGGAAATGACTTGTTGCAAGCAAGCTTGATAACAAAGCACTGGTGCCGGACTGGTTAGGAAATGCGGTTAGCCGTCGCTTAAGCGCGCGTCGAAACTTCGCGGCAAACGATAATTTCCGCATGCGAATACCGTGCGGCCGAAGCTGCGGCGGCGCCGCAGCGCGGAATTTTAAGGGTACTTGCAGCTCAGCGCGCCGCGCTCGGCTTGTTGCGAAGGCGCCCGACAACGCCGGTCGGAAAGAAATAGACGCTGGCGATGAACAGGAGGCCGAGCCACAGCAGCCAGCGGTCGGGGTGCAGCAGGCCGGGCAGAAGCGGCAGTCCGGCGTCCGCCGCCGCGGTCGAAGCGATCCCCATCAGGGCCTGCAGATAATTCTGCGCCAGGATGAAGATCGCAGCCCCAATGATGGCGCCGTAGATCGTGCCCATGCCGCCGATCACGACCATCAGGAGGATGTCGAGCATGATCGAGAAGCTGAGCGACGTGTCGGGGCCGGCATAGCGCAGCCAGAGCGCGTTCAGCATGCCGGCGCAGGCCGCGATCATGGCCGCGATGCAGTTGGCATAGGTGAGATGGAAGACGGTGCGATAGCCGAGCGCCTCGGCGCGGAAGCGGTTCTCGCGGATCGCCTGCAGCACGCGGCCGAACGGCGAGTTGACGACGCGCAGCAGCGCCAGGATCATCAGCGCGCAGGCTGACAGCACCAGGTAGTAGGTCAGGATGCGGCCGTTGATCGGGAACCCGAACCACTCCTTGCCGATGAACACCGTGCCCGGGCGCAGCAGCTCCGGCAGCTGGAAGCTGCGGCCGTCCTCGCCGCCCGTCAGCCACGACAATTGCGACGCCAGCACCAGGAAGGCGGAGGCGACCGCGAGCGTGATCATCGCAAAGAAAATCGCCTCCACCCGCAGCGAGAACAGGCCGATCGCGAGCGCCAGCAGCAACGCGAGCGGCAGCCCGGCGGCGACGGCAATTGCGACCGAGGTCCAATTGGGGCCGAGGCCATAGAGCGCGATCGCGATCGCATAGGAGCCGATGCCGTAAAACATCGTATGTGCGAACGACACCGAGCCGGTATAGCCGAGCAACAGATCGTAGGACGCGACCAGCGCGGCGAAGATGCAGATCTTGGCGGCGACGTTGAGCGCCTTGGCGCCGGGGAAGATGAAGGGCGTCGCCAACAGCGCCACGATGATGACGACGAGCAGAATGGACAGTGCGCGGCTGCGCGGTGGGTCGCCGGACAGGATCATCATCGGCTGGTCACCGCATAGAGACCGCGCGGCCGCCACATCAGCACGGCGACCATCAGCAGGATGTTGGAGACGAGGGCGAGCTTGGGCACCAGGAAGCCGCCATAGTTGGCGACCATCGCAACCAGGATCGCGCCGATGAAGCAGCCGGTGATCGAACCGAGCCCGCCGATGATCACGACGATGAAGACGAGCACGGTGAGCTCGTCGCCGAGCGAGGCGTGCACCTGCTCGCGATAGAGACCCCACATCACGCCGCCGAGGCCGGCGAGCGCCGAGCCGGTCATGAACACGCCGAGGAACAGGCGGCGAATGCGATAGCCGAGCGCCTCGACCATCTCACGGTTCTCGACCCCGGCGCGGATCAGGAGGCCGATTTTGGTGCGGTTCAGCACCAGCTCGATGGCGACGAAGATCGCGAAGCCGACCAGCATGGCGAGTAGCCGGTATTTCGAGATCGCGACGTCGCCGATGATGAAGGATCCACGGAATGCGTTGGGTAGCGGCAGCGGAATGATCTGCGGACCGAACAGCGCATACAGCGTCTGCTCGGCGACGATGAGCCCGCCGGTGGTCATCAGGATCTGCTTGAGGTGCTGGCCGTAGACCGGCAGCACCAGCACGCGCTCGACGACGAGGCCGAGTGCGCCGGTGACGCCCATCGACAGCAGCGCAGCCGGAACGAGCACCGCGAGATTGGTCAGCAGCGATTCGGACTGGGCCCAGCCCGCCAGCGGCAGCAGCACCAGGGTCGCAACGTAGGCGCCGACGGCGATAAAGGCACCGTGGCCGAAATTGAGCACGTCCATCAGGCCGAATACGAGCGTCAGGCCCGAGGCCATGATGAAGATCATCATGCCCATCGCGAGGCTCGCGACCGTCAGGGTGACCCAGGAGCTCGCCGACCCGACCAGCGGGATCATCAGGAGCGCCAGCACGACCGGCAGCAGCAGCGGCGCGATGTCGCGCTTCGGCCTGGGCAGCGCATCGGTTGCCGCGATCTCGCTCATTGATGCGCCTCCAGGCTGAGGCCGAGCAGGCGCTCCTGCAGCGGCACGTCGGCCGCGAGCGCGGCCATCTCGCCGCGATGGACGATGGTGCCGTTGTCCATCACCAGCACCTGGTCGCCGAGCTCGCGCGCGGCGTGAAAATTCTGCTCGACCAGCAGGATCGTGGCGCCACGGCGCTTGATCTCCTTGAGGCATTCGATCAGCGACACCACGATCGCCGGCGCCAGGCCCTTGGTCGGCTCGTCGATCAGCAGCAGCTTGCGCGGCTCGACGATCGCGCGCGCGATCGACAGCATCTGCTTCTGGCCGCCGGACAGGCTGCCGGCGCGGGACAACCAGAACTTCTTCAGGGCTGGAAAGAAGCCGAAGATCCAGGCCAGCTGGGCATCGTCGAGCGGACCGTTGCGCGCCGCCAGCACCAGGTTCTCCTTGACCGTCAGGTCGGAGAACACCGCCATGCTCTCGGGCACGTAGCCGACGCCGCGCTGTGCGATGTCGGGCGTCGCGAGCCTTTCGATCGCTTCGCCCGCGAGCGTGATGGTGCCGGTCTTCGCCTGCCACAGCCCCATGATGGTGCGCAAGGTCGTGGTCTTGCCGGCGCCGTTGCGGCCAAGCAGCATCGTGGTCTGGCCCTCGGGCACCTCGAAGTCGACGCCCTGCAGGATGTGATAGCGCCCGATATAGGTCTCGACGCCCGCAAGCTTCAGTAGCGTGCTCATGCCGCGCTCCGCGGCGCGACGCCGAGATAGGCTTCCTGCACGATGGGCGAGGCGATGACCTCCGCCGGCTCGCCGTCGGCGACCAGCTGGCCGTTGTGCAGCACGATGATGCGGTCGGCGAGCGAGCGCACGACGTCCATCTTGTGCTCGACCAGCAGGATGATCCTGCTCTTGTCCTGCTTGAGCCTGCCGATCAGGTCGAGCACGACCGGCACCTCGTCGATGCTCATGCCGGCGGTCGGCTCGTCGAACATGAAAACCTTCGGCTCCAGCGCCATCATCAGCGCGACCTCGAGCTTGCGCTGGTCGCCATGCGACAGCGTCGTCGCGGTGACGTTGCGGCGGCCGCCGAGCGCGACCTGGTCGAGGATCGCGTCCGCGCGCGCAATCAGGTCGCGCCGCGCCATCCAGGGGCGGAGCAGGTCATAGTGCACGCCGCTCTGCGCCTGCACGGCGAGCCGCACGTTCTCCTCGACGCTGAGATTGGGGAACAGGTTGGTGAGCTGGAACGCACGTCCCAAGCCGGCGCGGGTGCGCAGCGGCGCTGAGAGAGTGGTGATGTCTTTGCCATCGAACAGGATGGAGCCGGAGGACGCACGCAGCTGCCCGGAGATCAGGTTGAAATAGGTCGTCTTGCCGGCGCCATTGGGCCCGACGATCGCGGTCAGCTCGCCCGGCCGGAAGCTGCAGCTGACGCTGTTGACCGCAACATGGCCGCCGAAACGGATGGTGAGGTCGCGGGTTTCGAGGGTAAGGGCCATGTCGCCAGCTGTCTCAATACCAACGCCAACGTGCCCGGCGCGAGGGCCGGGCACGGATGTCAGCGTCTAGCGCTTGTTGCGGATCGGGACGGTCATCTCGTCGATCTTGATCTCGCGCACCGGCTCGTTGACGGCCCAGGCAAGGTTCGGATCGACCTTGACGCGGAAGTGATACATGCTTTGCAGCGCCTGGTGATCCTCTTTCCGGAAGATCATCTTGCCCTTCGGCGTATCGAACTCCATGCCCTCCATCGCCGCGATCAGCTTCTCGGTGTCGGTCGACTTGGCCTTGGTTACGGCGGCGACGACCGCCATCGCCGCGGAGAAGCCGCCCGCGGTGAAGAAGTCCGGCGGGGCGTTGAAGCGCTTCTGGTGCTCGACCACCAGCCAGTCGTTCACGGGGTTCTTGGGAATGTCATAATAATAGTAGGTGGCGCCCTCCATGCCGGGCAGCCGCTTGTAGGCGGCAAGCGCCGGCAGGATGTTGCCGCCGGTCGACAGCTCGATGCCGTAGCGCTTGGGATCCATGTCCTGCAGCTTGGTGAGCGGATCGCCGGCGCCGGCCCAGATCACCCAGATGATCTTCTTGCCCGGCTTGTCCTTGAGCGCATCGAACAGGCGCTGGCCGACGGCGGTGAAGTCGGTGGTGTTGGTCGGCACATATTCCTCGGCGCCCAGCGTCGCGCCGGTCTTGGCCAGCGCCTCCTTGAAGGCGGCGACGCCGTCGCGTCCGAAGGCATAGTCCTGCGCCAAGGTGGCGACGGTGACGCCCGGCTTGCCGATTGCGACCGCGTTGGAGATTGCGTCCTGCGAGGAGTTGCGGCCGGTGCGGAAGATGTAGCGGTTCCACTTCTCGCCGGTGATCTGGTCGGCGACCGCCGGCTCGACGATCAGGATCTTCTTGTTCTCCTCGGCGACCGGCAGGTCGGCGAGCGCCGCTGCCGAGGAGGTCGTCCCGATCGCGATGTCGGCGCCGTCGTCCTGATAGGCTTCGGACAGCGCGGCCTTCGACAGGTCGGGCTTGCCCTGGTCGTCCTTGGTGATGATGACGATCTTGCGACCGTCGATCATGTTGGTGCCCTTGGTGGCATATTCGAAGCCGAGGCGAAGACCGGCCTCGGTCTGCTTGGCATAGGCCTCGAGCGGGCCGGTCTTGCCATAGATGAGAGCGATTTTCAGGTCGTCGGCCTGGGCGGCGGTGGCCAGCAGGGCCGCAGTCAGTGATGAAACAATGGCTTTGAGTATATATGACGTCTTCACGAGCCTTCCTCCCAGCTACCGGCGGCTGTTGTCTGCAACTGATAGTGTGCAGGCTCGGCCTGGGTCAAGGCGCTTTCGGCGGCACCCCGTGACGGCTCATTCCTCGGGCCGAGGGCTTTTCCTCCTAAAACTCAGCGCCGATAGCGGCTGCTGCGCGCATAGGCCTGGCGATTTTCCTGCACAGGGCGACTGGCGAGACTGATGCGCGCTTCGCTTGCAAGCGGGGCCGCCGGCTTCAGCTCCTCGAGGAAGATCGGACGCGAGAAGTAGTAGCCCTGCGCATAGCGGATCTTGGTCGCGGCCTGCAGATAGGCGAGCTCCTCGAACGACTCGATGCCCTCGGCGATCACCGTCATGCCCAGAGCCTCGCTCAGGGATTCGATCGCACGCAGGATGCCCTGGCTGCGCGGCCGCTTATGAATGTCGGTGATGAAGGAACGGTCGATCTTGATCTCGTCCGCCGTGATGTCGGCGAGCGCCGACAGCGACGAATAGCCGATGCCGAAATCGTCGATCGAGATGCCGACGCCGATCCCGCGCAGCAGCGGCACGATCTCGTCCTGGAAATGGCTGCGAGTCACGAACGCATCCTCGGTGACCTCGATCATGAACCGCTTGGGAAAGCCGGTTGCTGCAATTGCCTGGGCGAAGGGCTGCATGAATTCCGGATTCGACGCCTGTTTTGCCGCGACGTTGATGCTGATCGTCGCCTCGGGTCCAAACGCGTCGTTGATCAGATCGATCGACTTGACGATCTCGGCCAGCACGAGATGGGCGAGCTCGTCGATCAGGCCGAGCTCGACGGCGAGATTGATGAAGGAGCCGGGAGCCTGGATCACGCCTTCATTGTCGCGCAGGCGCACCAGCGCCTCGATGCCCTTGATCTCCTCGGTGCGGATGTCGACCTTGGCCTGAAACGCGCAGCAGAAGCGCTTTTCGAGGATCGCGAGCCGCAGCGACTGCTCGACCTTCATGCGCGCCAGCGCCTCGTGCTCCATTGCGCTCGAGAAGAAGGCCAGTGCGCCCTTGCCGCCGTTCTTGACGCGATACATCGCGAGATCGGCGTTCTGGCGCAGCACGTCGTAGCTCGCGCCGTGCTCGGGAAACAGGCTGACGCCAACGGACGCCGAGGCGAATACCTCGGCGCCGTCGATGAAGAAGGGCGCGTTCAGGCGGTTCACCATGTCCTGGAGGAATTCGGCGACCTCCTCGGCGCGCTCGATCGGATGCAGCAGCAGCAGGAACTCGTCGCCGCTGATACGCGACAGCAGGTCCGATTCGCGCAGGTCGCGGCTGATGCGCTTGGCGAGCTCGACCAGCAGCGCATCACCGGTGGCGTGGCCGTAATAGTCGTTGATGTACTTGAAATTATCGAGGTCGAGGAAGGCGAGCGCGAAGCGTCCGTCGACCCGGCCGCGCCGGACCAGATGGTCGGCGCGATGCTCGACCACGCGGCGCATCGGCAGGCCGGTCAGCTCGTCGTAATAGGCTGCGCGAAATAGCTGGTCCTCGAACTCCTTCTGCTCGCTGATGTCGGCCGAGCTGGAGATGAGGACTACCTGGTCACCGATGCGGACCGGCCGATGCGCAGTCAGCAGGGTCTGCGCGCCGCGCTCGCCTGCCACTTTTTCCTCGCCGATCACCGTTCGCCCCCGGCCGAGGATCTCGCGGCAGGCGGTGCGCCGGTTATGGAGATGCGGCGCCGAGAGGCCGTCGATGCTGTTGGCGGCGGCGCCGAGCTGAACGGCGGCCGTATCGTTGACCAGCAGAAAGCGACCGTGCTCGTCCTGGACCGTGACGCCCGACGGCAGCTGGCTGAGGACGCTACGCAGGAAGCGCAGCTCGGCCTCGGTCGAGCCCAGCCCCTCGTTCGGCCCGGGGGAAAAGTTGAATCGGTCGCTGCTGTACATGCGCCGATTGTGCAAAGTTCCCGCTTCATTTTAGTTAAGCGCTACGTAGAAACACGGAACGCGCGAGCCAAGTATTGGAAATGACGGAGCTTTGTGCCGCGGCGTCATTAACCGTTCGTGAATCGGAGTAGCGACGCGGCCGCACGCATGCGGCGAAAGTCGTAGGCAGGAATGGCCGCCCGGCGGCCGGTTCAGTTCGGTGGCACGCGACACTGCAAGGTGCAGTGAAGGCCGGATTCGAGAAACCTGGTCTCGGTCCTGCCATCGAACGACGACAGCACGGACTTCAGCAATTTGCTCCCGAAACCGGGCTTGCCGATCGGACCGATCGGTGGACCCCCGGCCTCGTCCCAGGTCAGATCGAGGCGGTCCTCCTGCATCGTCCACGACACCTGAAGGAAGCCGCGCGGTGAGGCAAAGGCGCCGTACTTGCCGGCATTGGTCGCAAGCTCGTGAAAGATCAAAGCGAGGCTGACGGCGAGCTTGGCAGGCAGGAACAGCGGCGGGCCGTTGAGCTCGAAGCGGACATGGCCATATGGCCCGAGCTCCGAGACCAGCAGATCCTTCAGGTCGCAGCCCTGTCCGTCGGCACGCGCGATCAGGTCGTCGGCGGTCGCGAGCGCGCGGATGCGCTGGTCGATGCGGCTCCACACCTGCGGCTGGTCGTACAGCACCTGATGCAGCACGGCGTGAATGGTCGAGGTCTTGTTCTTGAGCCGGTGATGCAGCTCGTCGACCAGGAGCTTGCGATACTGCTCCTCCTGGGCGAGGCGCCGGGCGATCTCGCGCTGTTTGCCGGCCAGGCGTCGGTAGTGATCGACGCCCCAGATCACCAGCATCGCCACGACCATATACATCGCCATCAGCGCGAGCCGGGCGCCATCGGCCGGACCGCCGCCAAAATCGAGCGTCAGGCCGAGCGCTGCGCCTGCGATCGCCGTTGCCAGGCCGACGCCCGATCCGCCCATCGCGGTGGCGAAGAAGACGGCCGGCATGTAGGGCGTGAAGAACACGTCTGGCCGCAGATGCGCCATGCCGTAGCGAATCGCCGTGGCTGCGAGCAGGCACATCGCTGCAAACATGCAGCTCCATGTCAGGGAAGGCTGCTGCTCGCCGCGCCAGATCCGCTTGATGTCGTCGATGAGTCGCGTCATGGACATCCATGAGCCTCAACTGCGCAACCAAATTAAGGCCGACGTGGCGGTAATTTGTCCGGTTGATGGAAGCCGTCTTGCGTGTGTTGCAGGTTGGCGCGCACGATGATGGTTCCGCGGCGGAACTCAGGCGCTTATTATTCCGTCGCCAAGAATGAGCACGCAGTAACAACGGAAGGAGCAGGGAATGGGACGGTTGGAGGGCAAGGTCGCCGTGATCACGGGCGCGACCAGCGGGATCGGGCTGCGGACGGCGGAGATCTTCGTGGCCGAGGGGGCGAAGGTCGTCGTTGCAGGCCGGCGCAGCGCCGAGGGCGAGGCGCTGGCGCGCCGGCTCGGAGCGGACTGCGTCTTCCGGCAGACCGACGTCACCGTCGACGAGCAGATGCGGGCATTGATCGATGGCGCGGTCGAGCGCTTCGGCCGGCTCGATTGCGTGTTCAACAATGCTGGCGGCCCGGCGCAGACCGGCGGCATCGAAGGGCTCGACGCCGATCGTTTCGACCAGGCCATGGCGGTGCTGGTGCGCAGCGTCATGCTCGGCATGAAATACGCCGCGCCCCACATGAAGCGGCAAGGCGCCGGCAGCATCATCAACAACGGCTCGATCGCCGGCCGGCTCGCGGGCTATTCGACCTCGGTGGTCTACAGCACGGCGAAGGCGGCCGTGATCCATCTGACGAAATGCGTGGCGATGGAGCTCGGCGAGTCCGGCGTGCGCGTCAACTCGATCTCGCCCGGACTGATCGCCACCGGGATCTTCGGCAAGGCGCTCGGTCTGCCGACCGAGGCCGCCGAGAAGACGCCGGAGACGATCCGCAACGCCTATGCCACGGCGCAGCCGATTCCGCGTGCCGGCCTGCCCGATGACATCGCCTACGCCGCGGTGTTTCTCGCCAGCGACGAATCCAGTTTCATCAACGGCCATGATCTCGTCATCGACGGCGCCATCACTGGCGGCCGCAACTGGAGCCAGCAGCAGCAGGGCTATCAGGCGATGCGCAAGCTGCTGGGGGATGCGGTGGAGTAGGGGACGGCGAAGTATACATTTCGTCATGCCCGGGCATCCACGTCTCTCGTCCGCGAGTTGCAGCAGGATGGATGGCCGGGTCAAGCCCGGCCATGACGACGAGGAAAGAGTCCGCAACAAGCCAAGATCCTTGGCGCCCTTGCTGTATCAATGCGCGCGGGTCACACCGCCTTCAGCATCACCTTCAGACCGTCGCGCGGCTTCGGGATCGGCCAGACCTGCCAGCTCGGCTGATAGCCGGGGGCGAAGGAGACCTCGATGTTGGCGAGGAAGTGCCGGGCAAAGCACTTCACCTGCATGTAGGCGAAGTGCAGGCCGAGGCACATGTGGGCGCCGCCGCCGAACGGCACCCAGGCGAAGCGGTGGCGGCCGCGCTGGGCCTCGTCGGTGAAGCGCATCGGATCGAAGCGCTCGGGCTCGGGCCAGATCTCCGGCATGTGATGCGTGAACATCGGATTGATGCCGACGCCGGTGCCGGCGGGAATCGCATAGCCCTTGAAGGTGAAGTCTCGGACCGGGCGGCGCGGCAATGACGGCACCGGCGGCATCAGCCGCAAGGTCTCCTGGAACGCCATCTCGGTGAGCTTCATCTTCTCCAGATGCTCCGAGCTCATCGGATCGCCCTCTGCAAGGCCGAGGCTCGCGACCTCGCCGCGCAGCTTCTGCTGCCACTCTGGATGCGCGGCGAGCTGGGCGACGAACGAGGTGATCGACGAGGTCAGCGTGTCGTGCGCGGCCATCATCAGGAAGCTCATGTGATCGACGATGTCCTGCGTCGACAGCAGCGCGCCGCGGTCGTCGGTGGCGCGGCACAGATGCGAGAACAGGTCCTCGCCGTCGCCGCGCGCGCGGCGCAGCGGAATCTGCTCGGAGAAATAGGCGACGATGCGCTGGCGGCCCTTGACGCCGCGCGCCATCTGCGTGCCCGGCAGCGGCCGGCGGATCGGCGCCACCGCGGCCGCGACCATGTCGACGAAGGCGCGGTTGATCGCATCGACCTCGGGCCCGATCTCGCTCCCCAGGAAGGACGTCGCCGCGAGATCCAGCGTCAGCTGCTTGATCGCGGGATAGAACAGCATCTCGCCGGGCGTCTGCTTCCACTGCGCGACGCGCGCGGCGATGCCGCGGTCGAGGCCGGCGAGATAGGACTTCATCGGCCCGGCCTTGAAGGCGACCGACAGCGCCTTGCGGTGCATGCGATGCTCCTCGAAATCGAGCAGCATCAGGCCGCGCGGAAACAGCAGATTGAGGATGTGGCCCCAGCCATGCGCCGACGAGAACAGCTTGGCCTGGTCGAACAGCACCAGCTCGTTGGCTTCGGGGCCGAGCAGCACGACGTTGACGTCGCCGAACATGTGCGTGCGGTAGACGGGGCCATACTTCCTGGCGTTGCGCTCGACGTGACCCTTGGGGTCGGCGAGCGTCTCGAATGTCTTGCCGATGATCGGCCAGCCTTCGTCGCCGGGGATATGGGTGAGTGAATTGCGCCGTGGCGGGGTCAGCCTGATCGCATCAGAGACCACATGCTGCATCGACATCGCGGGGCTTCCTCTCGTCTGATGGCCGGTGTCTCGGATCTGACTTCGTTTCGGTCAGTGGCACAGTGGCAGACACCGTGGCCTGCATTGTCGGGCGGTTGCGGCCCTGATGCAATACGCTCCGGTGTCTCATGATCCGCCAGTTGTGCTGCGTCGCACGCGGCTGCGATCTCGCGGCGCGTTGATGCGTCCGAGGGATGGAATATTCCGCCCTCCTCCAGACAGAGGGCACGGGGAATGCCGGGCGCTGGCCGCACCCATGGCCCGCCTGCAGAAAAAAATGCAGGCGGCAGGTACCACAGGTTCAGCCGAGGCATCCGGCGGGCTCAAGCGGTGGTCGCAACACCAAGTGTTTTCATTCGTGACAGCAGCTCGTCAAGCGCCTCTGCTGGAGTTTTCCATCCTAGCGTCTTTCTCGGTCGGGAATTGAGCGCTGCGGCCACGGCGGCGATCTCGTCAGCATCGTAGACGCTCAGATCGGTACCTTTCGGGAAGTACTGCCGCAGCAGGCCATTCGTGTTCTCGTTCGTGCCACGTTGCCAGGGGCTTCTTGGATCGCAGAAGTAGATCTGAAGGTCTGTATCGATCTTGAGGTCACTGTGTTGAGCCATTTCGGTCCCCTGATCCCAGGTTAGCGAGCGGCGGAGTTCTTTGGGCAAGGTGACGATGGTGCGCGTGATCGCATCGCGTACCGCTTCAGCTCCGTGTCCGGAGAGCGCAGGCCCATCCTTCGTACGTGGGCCGTCGTCAAACCCCGGCAACCGTGGAAGGTGTAGGAGCATTGTAAACCGCGTGCTGCGTTCGACCAGCGTGCCGATTGCCGAGCTGGCGGAGCCGACGATCAGATCTCCTTCCCAATGTCCCGGCACAGCTCGATCCGCGACTTCGGCCGGACGCTCACTGATCATGATCTCCGGCGATATGAAGCCTTTGCTGCGCTTCCGCGTACGCGCTCGGGGCACGCGCAGCGCACGTCCCGTTCGCAAACAGGACGACAACTCGCGTTTCAGCGCTCCTCGGCCCTGAACAAAAAGCGCCTGGTAAATGGCTTCGTGGCTGATGCGCATCGCCTCGTCATCCGGGAAGTCGATCGGCAAGCGCCGGGCAATCTGCTCGGGACTCCACGCTTTCGTCCACCCCTGATCCTGGCTAGAGCCCGCACGACCGGCCTTCCGCCGAACGCCGCCTGGAGGCGCGACAAACCCTGCAAGCCGCTCTTCAACATAAGCGCGCAAGGCGGCGTTGCTTGCAAGCTTGCTCGGCTTAGGACGCCGGGCCGATCGATCTGCATGCCACTGGGCGGCCGTCGCCCGATAGGCCATCTTGCCGCCGTGCGTGGCTGCATTGCGATCGAGTTCACGGGAGATGGTCGAGGGAGACCGATTGAGGCGCCGTGCTATCTCTCGTACAGAATGGCGCTGCGCATTCAGCAGCGCAATCTCTTCGCGCTCAGAAAAGGAGAGGTGCCGTCCGGAGAGCGGCTTCGCTGAAGGTCGGAACATTGCCGGTGCCACGCCGCCCGCTTTTCGAAATAATCGGGGGCCGACAGCATCCGATAATCCAGCAGCCAGCGCAGCATTCTCGCTGTTCAATCCAGCGGCAATCCCACGCCAAAATTTCTGCTGTTCCGCACGCCCCGCAACTGGTGGGCGCCCCAATGATCCCAGCTTGCCCCGCGTTGACCGTTTCTTTCGAATGCCCATCGCAACCTCCTCATCGAGTGTTGCGACGACCAATTGAATCCACCTCCCGGCATTCCCCGCGCGATGGTTTGAACGGCTGCTTCGCGTGCTCCCCGGTGCGCCGGGCTTGTTGGTCACCGTTGCCTGCGCGACGCGTGAGCGCCGCCGCAAGCGTAACACCAGCATCGGGGTGCCAGGACCACGCGACTTGACCGTGCGCATCGCCGTCGTTCGTCCGCGCGGCATCGACCACGCTGCGACATCGACGCGCCCACCGCATCCCGCCTCAACGTTCGTGACGACCGCGAAGCGCCCCTCTTATCGAGACGGGACGGTGGGAGAGAAGCACGAATTCTGATAAAAAGAAACATGAATATTTTTGCGCGCAGGACTGGACAGGGGTGATGTGATTGAGGTGGTTCGCGAAATGAGTTTTTCGGCGCGCACCGTCTCGCGGCGATCGACCTGTGATCGGCAGGCCGGCGCGGTGGTGTTTCTTTTCTCAAGACGTTTTGCTGGAAGCGATTTGCCCGTCGGGCCTGACGGTCGCCATCAGCCTTCTGCTGTCGCTGATGCGCGACGCCGCGATATCGGCGATCGATCGACGCAGGTTCAGCGGATCATCTTTCGAGGCGATAAAGCCTCGTCGCCGTCAGAAGCCGCCACGCGTTCTGACGCGGACGCCAAGGCTGTCAGCCGCCCGACTTGTTGATTTTTTTAACCTTGGCGTCGGTTGCCTCGATCGAGGCCGCCAGCTCCAGGATCGCCTTTGCGAGGAGGTCGGCGGCCTCCTTGGGATCCTGCGACCGTTCGGCGCGCAGCGCGTAGTTCTTGGCTGAGGAGAGTGACATTGGCGACCTTTCCCACGGAAAAGCCCGCCGGGTCGAGACGACGGGCTGCCTGACGCGTCCTACGCGCGAGCGGTCCCTTGCAGACCGTGCGCGATTAGCCGCGAGAATGGCAGAGCGGGGTTAAGAAAATCCTCGTGACGCTCGCTTCGCCTATGCGTCGTCTGCCGCGCGCGTGGCCGCGTCGCGCACGAACGTCGGTTCGCGTCGAGGCGCCGATTTCAAAGCACGACGCCTTGGCGATAGGCGAGCTTGGCCCGGCCCTTTATCCGCATGCCTCGCCGCGAGACCTTGAGAGCGATTTGGTCGCGGTCGATTCGGGTCATCAGGACGCCGCAGCAGTCATAATGCGCAATTCCAATGTCGCGGCCTGTTTCGACGTGCAATTCCATGCGGGCCGGGTCTGGGCCGAAATTGCGCACGATCGCGTCGTCGCCATAAAAGCGCTTGATCGTGTCCTTGATGAAAATGACTTCATCACCAGACAAGGGAGCGGGCGGCTGTGGAGGGCACTGGGGTTTGGCAGCGGGCATGGCGCTCAAGGTAGCGCCCGAGCAGTTTGGAGCCAAGCCTCGCCTGCCCCATGGTTTGACTGTTCTCACTGTCATCGACGAGCGCACGACCGCTCGCTTCAGGACTAGCCGCGCCTCAGAACTTGTAGCCGACGCCGATCGTCGCCGTATGCGTTCGCGTCGTCACATGCGCGGTGAAGCGGTCGTCGAAGCCGACACCGACGCCGCCGGCGACGAAGAATGTCCGCCTCGCCACCGTGCTCGGCCTCGTCGTCTACCCGCAATTCCAGAAGCCGGTCGACCTGCCGGCCCTGCGCGAGACGCTGAAGCAGATAGCAACCATCGCCGACTGCGAGAAGCTCGTCGCGGCGGTGAGGTAGTAACGCGCTCGACCGTTCGAGTTGCGCCTTGCCGCCATATTAGAGTCCAACCATTAAGGCCGTCATGGCCGGACTTGTCCCGGCGATCCACGTCGTTCGAGATGGTGGATGGACGTGGATGCCCGGGTCAAGCGCGGGCATGACGAGTAACTAATTAGCGGCATCGAATGCCGCGATATTGCGCGTGCCACGGAGCGGCTTCGCCCCACGGTCACCCTCGCTGTTTCGCCGCCGCCTCCTGCAGATCCGGGGCATTCACGGCCGGAATCGCGATCCGTCCTGGCCCCGTCTGCGACAGCGCGGCGGCGGCCTTGTCGTTGTCCATGATCTTGGCCATCACGGCCTGGCCGGCGCGGTCGAAGATGGCGCGGTTCTCGATGACGAATTTCTGCGAGCGGCGCAGGCCGTCGATGTAGCCGTTGATCTCCGGCACGACGTAGCGCGCGACCATGTCCCAGCTGCGCCGCGAAGCTTCCGGATTGGCCCAGTCGTGCACGAAGCCGATGATGTGGCCGACGCCGCCCGACACCTGCATCAGGTTCCTGATCGTCTTGACGAGATCGTCCGGCGTGCCGATCGTCGACGCCGCGCCCTCGACGAAGGCGGTCTTGTCGACGGCCTCGTCCGGCGATGAGAAGGCCTTCAGGCCGGGCCGCATCAGGGTGCCGACGGTGTACTCGTTGTGCCAGCGCATCAGTCCCGCGCCGGCCTCGCGCCGTGCCTGCTCGCGCGTCTCTGCGATGTGCCAGGACAGCAGCACGCGCCAGTTGGCGCGGCTCACTGTCGTGCCGTGCTTCTTCGCCGCGTCCTCGGCAAACTCCCATTGCTGCGGCAGCGCCATCAGCCCCTGCGTCGACATCGAGCCGAGCGAGATGATGCCGATGCCGTATTTGCCGGCCAACGTCATGCCGGACGGCGAGATCTGCGAGGCCACGACGAACGGCATCTCCTCCTGCAACGGCAGGATCTGCAAGGCCGCATCGTTCATCGTGAACCAGTCGCTCTTGGCGGTGACGCGCTCGCCGTTGAACAGGCGGCGGATGATGGCGATCGCCTCGTCCTGACGGTCGCGCTGCGTCATCGGATCGATGCCCAGCGTGTGGGCATCGGAGGCGAGCGCGCCGGGGCCCGAGCCGAAGATGGCGCGGCCGCCGGTCATGTGATCGAGCTGCACCATCCGCTGCGCGACGTTGTAGGGATGATGGTAGGGCAGCGAGATCACGCCGGTGCCGAGCCTGATGCGCTTGGTGCGCTCGCCGGCGGCGGCGAGAAACATCTCGGGGGAAGCGATCATCTCCCAGCCGCTGGAATGATGCTCGCCGCACCAGAACTCATCGTAGCCGAGCTCGTCGAGCTGCGCGACCAGATCGAGGTCGCGGCGGAATTGCAGCATCGGATGCTCGCCGATCGGATGATGCGGAGCGAGGAACGCTCCGAATTTGAGTCGCGCCATGCGTTTTCTCCCAAGCGGAATTCGTTTTTGCTTGCCGATCAGGCTAGTTGGCCCATCGGTGTCAGGCAATCACCTTGGCGCGTATGCCGATCGGTGCATGGCTGCCATTTGTTTGTTTACTGATCGCCGATCGGTACGGCACACTTCCCGCTGACATGGTCGATTCGCGATGTGGCTCGAATGATGATTTCCAAATCGCGGTCGTCGGCCTTTGCGGTTGCGGAGTCTGTCGCGTTCACGCCAGCGGCGATATTCGTGGTGCTCGGTTCGCATTTCAGTGATTGCTGCGTGAAGCGCCGCGTCGGCGTGGCATTTAGATCGCAGCAAGACCGAAATTCGCAATCAAATTGCTGACGTCCGGGATGGTGTGGGCTTTTTCTTTTGCACTGCAGCAACCATCTGGGTGATGGTGGATTGTCTACCCGCTGCCGTGAATACGCGAATGCCTAAGGAGCTGCCGTTGTCCCTCGCCGAAAATGTTGAGTATTTGCGACGGCTGCGCGAGCTGAACAGTATTACCGGATTTGCCGATTTTCATCGTCAGCCGCGTCGCGCTCCAGAGAATCCCTTGATCGAGATCGAGCACTTCGGCACCAACCCTGGGCGCCTGAAGATGTTCGCCTATGTGCCGGCGCAGCGTCAGCCGCTGGCGCCGCTGGTCGTCGTGCTGCATGGTTGCGGGCAGGGCGCCGCCGACTACGATCTCGGCGCCGGCTGGTCGACGCTCGCCAAGCATTTCGGCTTCGCGCTGCTGTTGCCGGAGCAGCAGCGGGTCAACAATCCGCAGCGCTGCTTCAACTGGTTTCAGTCCGAGGACATCACGCGTGATCAGGGCGAGGTCGCCTCGATCCGTCAGATGATCGCGCGCATGGTGGCGGATTGTGCCATCGATCCCCGGCGCATCTACGTCACCGGCCTGTCGGCGGGCGGCGCGATGACCATGGCGCTGCTCTCGGCGCATCCCGAATTGTTCGCTGCCGGCGCCGTCATCGCCGGGCTGCCGTTCGGCACCGCGCGCAGCATGCGCGACGCGATCCTGCAGATGCGGATGCCGCCGGCGCGCCCCGCAGGCGAGCTCGGCGATCTCGTTCGTCGTGCCTCGAACCACCGCGGCAAGTGGCCGAAGCTGTCGGTGTGGCACGGCACAGCGGACTTCACCGTGCATCCGGACAATGCCGGCGAGATCGTCAAGCAGTGGCTGGACCTGCACCATCTGCCGCTGGCGCCGATGGCCGCGGCCGAGGTGAACGGCTATCCGCATGAGCAATGGTGGAATGCCGACGGCGAGACCGTCGTGGAATCGTTCACGATCTCCAACATGGCGCATGGCACGCCGATCGGGATCGCGGCCAACGACAAGCGCTATGGCAAGGCCGGGCCGTTCCTGCTCGAGGCCGGCATTTCCTCGTCCTATCACATCGCGAAATTCTTCGGCGTCACCGATTGGATTCGTCCGCTCAAGGCGGCCACGACGTCGCCGAGCACGAAGCTGATCCCGCAGGTGTCGCCGATCTCGGCGGTGCCGGCCTTCACCAAGATCTTGCGACGCGCGGCGGACGCCCCATCGCCCGCTGCGGAACCGGTCGACGTCAAGCCGGCCGAGATCAAAGTGGTCGAGCCCAGAATGTCGCCGACCGGCATGCTGCTCTCTGCACCGTCATCCGCTGCGGTCCCGCAGCCCAAGGTCGAGCCCGAGTCGCCGGCATCCGAGTCGCGGAAAGCGGCCAAGCCCAAGGCGGACCAGAGGCCGGAGTCCAAGCCCGTGGCCGTCTCCAAGCCTGCGGAGCCGAAACGGCTGGAATCGGCGACCGGCGAATCTTCGATCAACGGCAGTGGCGCGACCGTCAGGCCGCGGCGCCGGACCATCGATGTCGCCGCCGTGATCGACCGTGCCCTGCAAGCGGCCGGCCTGAAGTAGACGGCCACAACCGCAGCGTTCAGAGCTCGCTCGCGAGGGACGCGCGGGTCAGACGTCCCCGGTCAGGAACGGGTTGGTCATGCGCTCCTGGCCGAAGCTCGATCCGGCGCCATGGCCGCAGATGAAGCCGACGTCGTCGCCGAGCGGCAGCAGCTTGTCCTTGATCGATCTGATCAGCGTCTCATGGCTGCCGCCGGGCAAATCGGTGCGGCCGACCGAGCCGTTGAACAGCACGTCGCCGACCTGGGCGAAGCGCATCTCCTTGTTGAAGAACACGACGCTGCCGGGCGAATGCCCCGGGCAATGCAGGATGTCGAAGACGAGCTCGCCGATCTCGACTGTATCGCCTTCCTCGAGCCAGCGATCCGGTGTGAAATTGCGCACGCCTGTGATGCCGAAGCGCGCGCCGCTGGCGACGACGTTGTCGAGCAGGAACTTGTCGGCGACATGCGGCCCCTCGATCGGCACCTTCAGCGCGTCGCGCAGATCGGCCGCGCCGCCGACGTGATCGATATGGCCATGCGTCAGCCAGATCTTCTCGACGGTGATATTGCCCTGCGCGATCGCCGCCTGGATGTTGGGCACGTCGCCGCCGGGATCGATCACGATCGCCTTCCGGGTCGCCTCGCACCACAGGATGGTGCAGTTCTGCTCGAACGGCGTGACGGGCACGATCATCGCGCCGGCCTTCGCCTTGGTGGTTTCGGGTTCGCTCATGGCGCCAGCATGCCGATTTTTCGCAGTGCGCCAAGCGAAAAACACCGCGTCACGGCGGCCTGACACCTCACCGGCATCGTCCATCGCCTGCCACTCTCTTGACGCTCGATGTCGATGCGATCTGGCTGTCGCCGATCTTCACTTCGTCGGCCGCAAAGTACGGCTGACGGCCTGACGGCCGCCGTGACCACGATCAACACGCCGATGCCGGTCGGGATCGACGAGGCGACATTGTTGGCGTGTCTGAGAACGGAGAAGTCCGACCCAAGGTGGCGCGTGCACGTGCAGGCGTTTTTCGACGAGGTCGATGTCTCCGTGATCCACAGTCTTGTCGTCGGCCATGTCGTCACGTTCGCAGAGCTACGACGTCGACCTGGATTCGAGCGCCGCCCTGCTGGCGGCCGTCTGTTAAGCGGAAGGCTGGCGTCAGGTTCCGGTTCCCCGGTGATCAGCGTGCTTGGGCGACGCCCGGAATCGGCTATGCTGCGGCGCATGGAATCGTCCGCCGCCAGGATCAGCCTCGTTCCGGTCGACCGACGCCAGTCGGAGACGGCGCTGGCGATCGCGCGCGGCACCTCGCGCCTGCTGCGCTCGCTCGGCTTTGCCACCATCAGCGAGCTGCCGCTGCCGTCGGGCCGTCGCGCCGACTTGGTGGCGCTGAACGAGCGCGGCGAGATCTGGATCGTCGAGATCAAGTCGTCGGTCGAGGATCTGCGCGCGGATCACAAATGGGAGGACTACCGTGCCCATTGCGACCGGCTGTTCTTCGCCTTCACGCAGGATCTGCCGTGCGAGATCTTTCCGCAGGACACCGGCCTGATCGTGGCCGATGCCTATGGCGCCCACCTGCATTGCGAGGCGCCAGAGCACAGATTGCCGGCGCCGACGCGCAAGCTCATGACGGTACGCTTCGGGCTCGCGGCGGCGCAGCGGATCAACCGGCTGATCGACCCGCAGGGCCACGCGGACCTCTAGAGAATCCTCAAGTGCGGTCCACTGGACGGGGGGTTCCCGCCTAGGTAGGTGACAGAGGCTCCGTCAGGTCACGAGTCTCAAGATGAGAGACATCAGCATCGCTGAGAGCCGATCCGCATCACCACCAGCCTGGCCGATCGATCGCCAGGCATCGCCGTCAAAAATTGGCAGCGACGAGATCGTAGGATCCCCGGCTGCCGCGGACATAGACCCTGGCGGCGGCGGCGCAGATCCGCTCGCGGTTGGAATCGAACGCGGTCAGAAAGCCCGACTCGTCCGGACGGGTGTCGGGTTGAAGGCGTCTCAACGCACCCTCGTCGACGAAGAACGACGCTTCCATCGCGCTGTCATAGCCCCAGAACCGTACGGCACGTCGCGTGCGGTCATAGGAGCGGCTGTGATTTGGAAACTCAATCATGTGTGTGTCCGATCAGGTTCGGAGGACGCCGCCGATAGGGCGGACGTCATCCAAGGGGCGTCGTTCGGCGGTGGTCGCCGGCGACAAAGGGTTGCGCGCATCTCAATCGAAAGCCGACGGCAACTCGCCGTGGCGGAAGAGGACCGTCGGCTCATCGTCATAGTCACCCATGTCGGGATCGCCCGAGGATGAGAAGGCGACGACGCCTGCCTTGCTCGACACCAGTCGTTCCGCAGTCCGGAGCGCGCTCGCTTCCGTCTTGCAGGCGATCGGCGTCTCGGCTTTCGCGCGTCCGCCCCGGCCGGCGCTGAACGCCTGAACGAAATAGATCGTTTCGCGCGCCATGTTCTGTCCTTTGGGCTGTCGAGTGCGGTCGGCCACGTCGCCGCATTGCGCGCGGCGTTGATCGCGCGCGGCCCTGCGGCCTTGCGGGAGAACCATCCAGACTGATGAGGGCCGGAAATCTCCTAGCGCTTCTTCTTGTCGCTGGAAAAATCCGGCTGCCATGCTCCGGTCTTCTGGCTCGGCGCTGCGGCAATGCTCTTGGGCTTTTCCTTCTTGGGCTTCTTGGCTTCGCGATTGCCTTTTTGCTGACCTTTGGCCATGTCGATCTCCTCTCGGCTCGGGTTGGAGCTGGTTCAACGCATCGAAGGCGCCGCGTCGATCCTGCGTGCGCGGCGTCACTGCCTATCGGCCGGGTGGCCGTCGTCCACCGGCTGCCGACGGGGCGCACGGTGGTCTGATCTACGAATGCAGCGCGGCAGTTGCGAGCGCGAGAAGGATCAGCAGAAGCGGCACAATGATGGGTGGAACGATCCACTCGCTCAGACGAAACTGCGGCATTGGCTGTCCCTCGCGTGTTTGCGGCGGGAGCGCTCGTGACCCTCAGTCACCGATGAATGCCGTCGGAATGGCGGTGATCACCATTGATACACCCTGGCTCCTGCAATAGCGAGCACCAAAGCGCAGCGACACGGTCCGATGACGCCGGGCCGCTCGTCACGTCGTGCTGATGAGAAAGCGGTGGCTATTGCCGGCCGTAAGGCGCATGCTTCGAAAAGCTCGTTGCGACAGCGACAGCGAGGCTGTTGCGAAAGGTAGGCGCAGATGAGCATCCGCTCGCGGCGCGAATTCGTCACCTTCAAACATCCGTTCCGGATCAGAAGCATCGAGCGTCTCTTGCCCGAGGGCACCTACGAGGTGGTCACGGACGAGGAGCTGATCGAAGGATTGTCCTTTGCTGCCTACCGCCGGGTTGCGACGATGATGATGCTGCCCGCCGCCGGTTCGCGCTCTGCGGCCGTCGAGATGGTGTCCGTCAGCTCGGTCGATCTTGCAGACGCGCAGCATGTCGACGCGAGTGTATCGGATGACTGACGAACCGCTCGATCTCGACAGGCACCGCGGGATGAGCGCGCAGAAGGCCGTGGACCTGCGTCGCGCTCTGGCAGAGGCCGAAAGTCACGCGCGGGACCTGCGCGAGCGGCAGGCTGTTCTCGAGCAGCACCTGCTCGCCAACGCGGCCGAGTCGTGGCCGGAAGCCGCCGCGAAGGCGCGCTATCTCCTGAACATGTACGCCGCGAGCCTTGCGGAACAGGATACCAGGCACCGGGAGCTGATCGCCGCCGTCCTGGCCGACTTCTCCCGGCTGACGGGGGAGAGCTGACGCGAGTCGGGGCATCGGGGCGCCGCCCGGCCTTGGATCCCCCGCCCGATCCAAGACTGTTGCTGGCGCAACAACATTCGCTTGTCCCGCCCTCCCGGCAATTTCCCATCTCTGCCCGATAAATGCCCCGCATGGGGCGCAACATCTCGGAACATTTTTAAGGCTCGAGCGGTATCCAGCCGAGGGGTGCGAACAGGGACGACAGATGCGACGGGTGCTCTTGGCGTTGACACTGCTCTACGCGACCGGAGTTCGCGCGGAGGAGATGGCGTTCTACGTCCTGGGCGTGGGCGCCGATTCCTGCGAGCGCTTCATCACCGCCGCCGAGGAGCAGCCGCCCGGCACCTACAAGGCGATCGGCAATGCCGACGGCCCATACGTCAACGCCATCTCAAAGTATCAGCAGTGGATGATGGGCTACGTCTCCGCCATCAATGCGAACCGCGGCGACGAGGGCCGGCAGATCAAGCTCGATCTGACCGAGGTCGACAGCTGGATGCGCAATTGGTGCAGCCGCAATCCGCGGCGCACCGTCTTCCATGCGCTGCAGGCATTCGTGAAGTCGCACTGAGTGCGGACGAGCCGCAAAAGCCTACTTCGGCGCGCGCTTGGCGAGGATGCGCTGCAGGGTGCGGCGGTGCATGTTGAGCCGGCGGGCCGTTTCCGAGACGTTGCGGTTGCACATCTCATAGATACGCTGGATGTGCTCCCAGCGGACACGGTCGGCCGACATCGGATTCTGCGGCAGCTCGGACTTTTCGCTGGTGGTCGACAGCAGTGCTGCAACGACGTCGTCGGCATCCGCGGGCTTGGCGAGATAGTCGACGGCGCCCATCTTCACCGCCGTCACGGCGGTGGCGATGTTGCCGTATCCGGTCAGCACGATGGCGCGGGCCTCGGGGCGCTTGCGCTTCAGTGCCGACACCACGTCGAGGCCGTTGCCGTCGCCCAGCCGGAGGTCGACCACGGCGAAGGCCGGCGCTGCCTTGCCGATCTGTGAAATACCTTCGGCGACGCTTTCGCAGGAGGTGACCGTGAAGCCGCGGGTCTCCATGGCGCGCGACAGGCGCTCCAGGAACGGCTTGTCGTCCTCCACGATGAGGAGAGAGCGGTCCGGGTGGTTCGTCAGTTCGGCGATGGCGCCCACGGTCATATCCTTGAGAAGAAGGCTCGATGGTTGCGAGACGTCTGGTCCATCCTCATATGGTCTGCCGACCGGCCGCTGCCAAGATCGCGGGTTGCCGCAGTGTGCGGCGTGACGCCGCGCGGGGCGGGTGTGCTGTATGCCAGGACCACGCCGGCGGCGGCTGCCGCCGAGGCTTCATTCCGGCTCCGCCTCGCCATCGTCGTCCTCGCTGGCCTCGAAGCGCCGTCGCGGCCACACGATCTGGACTACGGCGCCATGGTCGGGGAAGGTGCGATTGCTGAACGAGACCTTGGCCCCGGTCCGCTCCAGCAGCGTGCGGGCGATGAACACGCCGAGCCCGAGGCCGCCGCCCTGGTTACCTCCCGGGCCGTCCTCGGCGGTGGGCCGTCGCGACAGATAGGGCTCGCCGATCCGCTTCAGGATATCAGGCGCGAAGCCGGGGCCGTCGTCGGACACCACGATCTCGACCGTCTCATTGTTCCACCAGGCGTTCACCTCGACGGCGTTGCGCGCGAAGTCGACGGCATTCTCCAGGATGTTGCCGACGCCATAGAGGATCGCCGGGTTGCGCGAGCCGACCGGCTCCTTGGCCGCGGCCACGGCGACGCGCACCTTGATGTCGACGCCGAAGTCGCGATGCGGGGCCACCGTCTCCTCGATCAAGGTCGACAGCTTCATCCGGTCGTACATCGACCCGATCGAGGACAGCTGGGTGATCTTGCCGAGAATGTCGCGGCAGCGCTGCGCCTGCTCGCGCAGGGTCTTGATGTCGGAGGTGACCTGGCTGTTGTCCTGCAGGGCGTGCTCCAACTCGCGCGAGATCAGCACGATGGTCGCGAGCGGGGTGCCGAGCTCGTGCGCGGCGGCCGCCGCGAGGCCGTCGAGCTGGGTGAGGTGCTGCTCGCGCGCCAGCACCAGCTCGGTCGCCGCCAGCGCGTCCGACAGCTTGCGCGCCTCCTCGGTCACCTGGAACGCATAGAGGCTGGTGACGCCGATCGCGAGCGCGATCGAGAGCCACACGCCGAACAGATAGATCGGCGGGAAGATCAACGGCTCCTCGCCTTCCCACGGCAGCGGCAGGTGCATGAAGAACAAGGCGGTTGCGCAGGCCACGGCGAGCAGGCCGAGCATGATCGTCAGGCGGACGGGGAGGGCGGTCGCCGAGATCAGCACCGGCGCCAGGAACATGTAGGAAAACGGATTCTCCAGCCCGCCCGTGAGATAGAGCAGCACCGTCAGCTCGACGATGTTGAGCGCGAGCAGGCCTCCGGCGTGGGCCGGCTCCAACAACTGCATCGGGTTGAAGGCGATCTGCAGGCCGAGATTGAGCAGCGCCGAGATGCTGATCACCGCGAGACAGGGCACCACCGGCAGGTCGAACTCCAGCCCCTGCACCACGATGAAGATCGCGCTCAACTGACCGAGCGCCGCCAGCCAGCGCAGCCGCAGGATGGTGTCGAGCCGGACGCGCTGGCGCGGATGGCGATAGTCGGTGTCGGGCGTGTCGATGATCAGGGCGTCGTCGGTCATGACGGGAACCTAATGCCGCGCAGGCGCGGCGACAAATCTGGCCGGCCGTTGGTGGCCTGTTGCGGTTTGCGGCACAATGCCTCAATGAACCCCTCCCATGACGCAAGATGACGCAGTGCCGACCCTCTCATCCGATTCCAGCTCGGTTTCGCCCGCGATTGCCGTGTCGCGGCTGACCAAGGTCTACAAGACGACGACCGCTGTCGACGGCATCTCCTTTGCGATCCGCCGGGGCAGCATCACCGGACTGCTCGGCGGCAACGGTGCCGGCAAGACCACGACGATTGCGATGATCATGGGGCTGGTGCAGCCGACCTCGGGCGAGGTCGCCGTGCTCGGCCACAGGATGCCGGACGAGGCTGCTGCCGTGCTGGGGCGGATGAATTTCGAGAGCCCCTATGTCGACATGCCGATGCGCCTCACGGTGCGGCAGAACCTCACCATCTTCGGCCGGCTCTATGCGGTGGACCACCTCAAGGAGCGGATCGCGGAGCTCGCCGCCCAGCTCGACCTGACCGACTTCATCGATCGTGCCAATGGCAAGCTCTCCGCCGGGCAGAAGACGCGCGTCGCGCTGGCCAAGGCGCTGATCAATGATCCCGAGCTGCTGCTCTTGGACGAGCCGACCGCCTCGCTCGATCCTGACACCGCCGATTGGGTGCGTGGCCATCTCGACAGCTACCGCAAGCGCCGCGGCGCCACCGTGCTGCTCGCCTCGCACAACATGCTGGAGGTCGAGCGTCTGTGCGACCGCGTCATCATCATGAAGCGCGGCCGCATCGAGGACGACGACAGCCCGGCGCAGATCATGGCGCGCTACAACCGCTCGACGCTCGAGGACGTATTCCTCGACGTCGCCCGCGGCCGCGACCGGGAGGCCGCGCAATGAACGATCTTTCGCTCCGCATCGCCCCCCATCGCATCGGCGCGATGATCCTGCGCTACTGGTATCTGCTGCTGTCGTCCTGGCCGCGGCTGCTGGAGCTGATGTACTGGCCGACCCTGCAGATCATCACCTGGGGCTTCCTGCAGACCTACATCACCGCCAATGCCGGCTTCTTCGCCCGGGCCGGCGGCACCCTGATCGGCGCGGTGATCCTGTGGGACATCCTGTTCCGCGGACAGCTCGGGTTCTCGATCTCCTTCCTCGAGGAGATGTGGGCGCGCAACATCGGCAACCTGATGATGAGTCCGCTGACGCCGATCGAATTCCTGCTGGCGCTAATGACGATGAGCCTGATCCGGTTGGCCATCGGCATCATCCCGATGACCCTGATCGCGGTCTGGTTCTTCGACTTCAACCTCTACAGCCTCGGCCTGCCGCTGATCGCCTTCTTCTGCAACCTGATCTTCACCTCCTGGGCGGTCGGCATCTTCGTGTCGGGGCTGGTGCTGCGCAACGGGCTCGGCGCCGAGAGCATCGTCTGGACGCTGATGTTCGCGCTGATGCCGCTCGCCTGCGTGTACTATCCCGTTCAGGTGCTGCCGCATTGGCTGCAACTGGTCGCCTGGTCCCTGCCGCCGACCTATGTGTTCGAGGGCATGCGCGCGCTGCTGGCCGATCACGTCTTCCGATCGGACCTGATGCTGACCGCGCTTGGGCTCAATGCCGCCCTGCTGCTGGCGTCGTTTGCGGCATTCATTGCCCTTTTGCGTAGCGCGCGCCGCGCCGGCTCGTTGCTGGCGGCAGGGGAATAATTGCGCTTTTCCCGTGGATTTCCGGGCTCATTTCGTCGCTTTGCGGCATTGACACGTACAACACCGCATTGACGCTTAATTGCGCATTCGGCAGTATGCTGCATTGCAGAGAGGTTGAACGAGAATGCCGATAGGTGAGTTTGGCGGTGCACCGCCCCTGGCGTCGGAAGGCAGTCCGGTCCTGACGACGCCGATGTACTGGATGTACGAAATGGCGCACGCCTCGCTCAATCCGGCGCGCGCTGTCACCGACGCTACCAAGATCCTGTTTCAGAACCCGCTCAATCCCTGGGCCCACACCCAGATGGGCAAATCGGTCGCGGCGGCCTGCGAGCTGTTCGAGCGCACCACGCGCCGCTACGGCAAGCCCGAATGGGGCCTCGACGAGACCGAGGTCAACGGCATCCGGACCCCCGTCGAGGTCCGCTCGATCTGGGAAAAGCCGTTCTGCCGGCTGCTCTATTTCGACCGCAAGCTGACCCGCCCGCTGCGCAGCCCCCAGCCCCGGCTGCTGATCGTGGCGCCGATGTCCGGCCATTACGCGACCCTGTTGCGCGGCACGGTGGAAGCGTTCCTGCCGACCCACGAGGTCTACATCACCGACTGGTCTGACGCGCGGATGGTCCCGCTGGCCGAAGGCCGCTTCGATCTCGACGACTACATCGACTATGTCATCGAGATGCTGCGCTTCCTCGGCACCAACATGCACGTCATGGCGGTGTGCCAGCCGGCGGTGCCGGTGCTGGCGGCGGTGTCTGTCATGGAGGCCGAGCGCGATCCGTTCGCACCGATCTCGATGACCCTGATGGGCGGCCCGATCGACACCAGGCGCAACCCGACCGGCGTGAACAATCTCGCTCAGGAGCGCGGCATCGACTGGTTCCGCAACCACGTCATCACCAAGGTGCCGTTCCCGCATCCAGGCGTCATGCGCGACGTCTATCCGGGCTTCCTGCAGCTGAACGGCTTCATCAGCATGAACCTCGACCGCCATGTCGACGCCCATAAGGCGCTGTTCGCCAACCTCGTGAAGGGTGACGGTGACCAGGTCGACAAGCACCGCGACTTCTACGACGAGTATCTCGCGGTCATGGACCTGGCTGCGGAATATTATTTGCAGACGGTGGAGACCGTGTTCGTCAAACATGCGCTGCCGAAGGGCGAGATGACCCATCGCGGCACGCTGGTTGATCCGTCGAAGGTCACGCGCGTGGCCTTGATGACAGTCGAAGGTGAGAAGGACGACATCTCCGGTCTCGGTCAGACCGAAGCGACGCACGGACTCTGCTCGTCGATCCCGGATCACCGCCGGGTTCACTACGTGCAACCGGGTGTCGGTCATTACGGCGTGTTCAACGGCTCGCGATTCAAGTCGGAGATCGTGCCGCGCATCAACGATTTCATGCTGTCGGCAGCCGATCCGAAGTCGCTGCTCGCCATTGCGGCTGAATGAGTGAAGATGATGGTCACCGCGCATCCGAATCCGGATGCGGGGTAACCCTTTGAAGGGACGGTAGAAACCGGAACTCAGGAGTGACTCAAGCAGTGAATGTGGCGTCGCTCCTTGAGCGATGCTTTTGAATCTGAATTCATGTTTTCGGGGGCGCGCGAGGCCCAACCGCTAGGGTGCGGAACCTTCCGAACCCCTGTATGTTGGGCAAATGATTTGTTTTTGCGCCGAGCGCTTTCCCTGGCGGTGGATATGGCAAAATCCGGGCGAGTTCTTCCCTCCCGGACTGACAGAAATGGCCACTCGCGCGCTACTTTATCGGCGGCCCGCCGAACCTTCGCGTCTTCTCGTCAAGCATGGCTCGCAAATCTACTCGATTAGATTGCGGCGTCACCGTCGTGCGCGACGTTATACCCTGAGAATTCATCCGTCGGATCGCGAAGCGATC
This sequence comes from Bradyrhizobium sp. SZCCHNS3016, assembly GCF_032484535.1. Classification (NCBI taxonomy): domain Bacteria; kingdom Pseudomonadati; phylum Pseudomonadota; class Alphaproteobacteria; order Hyphomicrobiales; family Nitrobacteraceae; genus Bradyrhizobium; species Bradyrhizobium sp. SZCCHNS3016. The sequence goes on along the minus strand of NZ_JAUETE010000004.1, from coordinate 147,962 downwards.
CTCACGATGCCTCCGCGCGGCACGATCATCGAAGCGAAAGACTTCGCGCAGCGTCATGGCGCGTGGATCGCGGCGCGTCTTGGCCGTCTGCCGAAGGCGGCGCCGTTCCTGCCGGGCACTTTGGTGCCGCTGCGCGGCGTGCCGCACAAGATCGTGCATCGCGCGGGCGAGCGCGGCACGGTGTGGACCGAGACGCGAGACAGTGGCGAGAAGATCCTGTGCGTGGCCGGCGGGATCGAGCACACCGAACGCCGGGTGCTCGACTTCCTGAAGCGCGAGGCGCGCCGTGACCTGCAGAAGGCCGCCGATGCCTATGCCGAGCAGCTCGGCGTCAAGGTCAAGCGGCTGTCGATCCGCGACCAGTCGAGCCGCTGGGGCTCATGCACCTCGGCCGGCTCGCTGTCGTTCTCGTGGCGCCTGATCCTGGCGCCGCCCTTCGTGCTCGATTATCTCGCCGCGCACGAGGTCGCTCATCTGATCGAGATGAACCACTCGCCGCGGTTCTGGAAGGTGTGTGGCAGGATCTGCTCCTCGGTCGAGCGCGCCAAGAAGTGGCTCGACACCTGCGGCAACGACCTGCATCGCTATGGCGTCGACGATTGAAGTCTCGACGATAGAGCATCTCGACGATGCGAGTCCCAATGGCCCGGCCTTCTGGTCCGGGCCATTTCTTTGTCGGGTTCCAATCTGCATCGATGAACTCAGAACCCGCGTGCGGACTATCGAATTCTTAAGCCTTCTCGCCTGCAGTCGGAGGATATTGCTCAATTCGGCGGCGCCTTAACGCGGCCGTAACGCTGCGCTCGCCAGATTTACCGCGATCAACCCCAAGGTGACGTCCCAGCGAGCTGCCGGGTCGTTCGCTGCAACCAAAGCGCGGATCGTTTCTCTCGAAACGAGCGGCGCGCCTCGAATCGAACGATGCCTGCAAGCGAGTTCCAACCGGCCGCATCCACACAATTGCTCTCGGCCGCGCTCGACGGTGCCCCCGAGGCGATCCTGTTTCTCGACGCGCAGGGCCATGTCCAGCACGCCAACCAGGCGGCGTCGGTGCTGCTGCGGCGTGAGCCGGCCGCTCTGGTCGGCGCCGACCTCGAAAGCCTGGGCCTGCCCGCGGATCTGATCCCGGCGCCCCCCTGCGACGAGACGACGGACGCGCCGCAGGAGGCGGACCAGTCCGACGCCCGCGAAACGACGATGCGCCATGCCGACGGCGGGCGGACCCGCCTCCGCCTGTCGCTGTGCGCGCTCCCGCCGGGCCGGGAGGATGAGCCGGTCCGTTCGCTGCTGTTCATTCGTGACGTGACCACCGAAGTCGACATGCGCGAGCGCAATGCGCTGCTGACGTCGGTCGCCGACCGGACCAACCGGGCCGTCATCGTCACCGATCGCGATCTCAACGTCCTCTACACCAACGCCGCCTTTGCCAGCCTGTTCGGCTACACGCCTGAACAGGCGATCGGGCGCCGCGCCGAGGAGCTGCTGATCGGCCCCTGCACCGATCCCGCCATCGTCGACCGGCTGAGACAATGCCTCGAGGACGACCGTGGCATCGAAGAGGACGTGCTGGTCTACGACAAGGACGGCCGCGAGATCTGGACGACCGCCTATGTCAAGGCGCATCGGACCAAGCGGGGCAAGGTCAGATATCTGTTCGGGCTGCTCACGGACATCCGGGAGACCAAGCAACTGCGCTCGCTGCAGCAGTTGATCATGGCGTCGCTGGCGTCCGACGTTTCGATCACGACCATCGCCGATCAGCTGTGCCGCCGGGTCGAAGAGCTCGCTCCGGACGCCGTCTGCTCGATCCTGCACGTCGATTCCGATGGGCACGTACATCCGCTCGGCGGCCCCAGCCTGCCGCCCGCTTATTCGGCCAGCCTCGACGGCGTCGCGATAGGTCCGGACGTCGGCTCCTGCGGCACCGCCGCCTATCTCTGCGAGCCGGTGCTGTCGCACGACATCGATAATGATCCGCGTTGGCAACCCTACAAGGCCGGCCCGCTCGCCGCCGGCCTGCGTGCCTGCTGGTCGTCGCCCATCAAGGGCAAGGATGGCCGCGTCATCGGCACGTTTGCCTTCTACTTCCGGGAATGCCGCGGCCCCAGTCCCTGGCACGAGCAGATCGTCGCCGCCTGCGTCCAGCTCGGTGCGCTCGCCATCGAGCGCCAGGAGGTCCGCTCGACGATCTCACAGGTCGCCTATCACGACATGCTGACGGGCCTGCCGAACCGGGCCCGCATCCCGTCGCTGATCGCCGAAGCCATCAAGGCGTGTCCGGACGGCGGACACGTCGCCGTGGCCTTCCTCGACGCCGACAATTTCAAGGACGTCAACGACACGCTGGGCCATGCCGCCGGTGACGAGTTCCTGGTCGGCTTCGCCAACCGCCTGCGCGCGCAGATCCGCAACGGCGATATGCTGGGCCGGCTCGGCGGCGACGAGTTCGTGATCGTGCTGCAGAACCGCGATGCCCTGGAAGCCTCGCTCGCGGCGGCGCGCATCACCGCCGCGCTGGCGATGCCGCTGACGATCGGCAAGCGCCAGGTGCCGATGTCGGCGAGCATGGGGCTCAGCCTCTATCCTGATAATGCCAAGGACATCGAGACCCTGATCAAGCAGGCCGACGCGGCGATGTACAAGGCCAAGCGCGGCGGCCGGGCGACCTACCGCTTCTTCAGCGCCGACATCGACAAGCTCGCCGAAGAACGGCTGATGCATTCGACCGCGCTGCGCGAGGCGATCGCCAGCGAGGCCCTGACGTTGCACTATCAGCCGCAGATCCGCACCCGCGACGGCGCGATCCACGGCGTGGAAGCGCTGGCGCGCTGGCACGATCCGGTGCTCGGCGAGGTCTCGCCCGCCAAGTTCATTCCGCTTGCCGAGGAATGCGGCCTGATCGAGCAGATCGGCGTGTGGTCGATCAAGCTGGCCTGCCAGCAGATGGCGTCGTGGCGGCGTGCCGGTCTCGACATTCCCTGCATCTCGGTGAACCTGTCGCCGATCAACTTCCAGAACGTCAATCTGGCGGCGATGGTGGCGCAGATCCTGGCCGCCAACGATCTGCCGGCGAAGATGCTGATGCTGGAGATCACCGAGGGCGTGATCCTCAACGAGCGCGCCACCGTGATCGCGACCATGAACGAGCTGCGCAACATGGGCGTCGGCCTGTCGCTGGACGATTTCGGCACCGGCTATTCGAGCCTCAGCAGGCTGGCGCAGCTACCGATCGACGAGCTGAAGATCGATCGCAGCTTCATGCGCGATTTCGAGAACGACAGCGGCACGCGGGCGATCGTGACCGCGGTCGTGCGCGTCGGCCAGAGCCTCGACGTGGCCGTGGTCGCCGAAGGTGTCGAGACGGAGCCGCAGCGCAAGCTACTGGCCGAACTCGGCTGCGATGCGATGCAGGGCTTCCTTTTCGCGCGGCCGATGGCCGCCAGCGCCTTCAGCCGCTGGCTGCTGGACTACAGCGCCCATCGCGCGAGCCTGATGCTGCGACTCGTCGGACGCGCGCTGGCGCAGGCCTCCGGTGATGCGAAAGGCGAGGGTGCTGCGAAAAGCGAGCCGTCATCGCGGCCCGCTGCGGCCGCCGCGGGCTGATCAGGCCGGACTCACTGTCTTCCCCTGACGAGCATCGCTCGTTGCGTCGCAACACGCAGCGCATTTGCGCTTCCGTCGTCATTCCGGGGCAATCGTCAACGCGCATCCGCGCGTTGGCGGTTGAAGCCGGAATCCCGAGCCTGTTGAAAACGAATGCCAGACAACATCGAGATTCCGGGTTCAAGGCCTGCGGCCTTGCCCCGGAATGACGGTGGTCGTGGTGCAATCAGATCAGCGCCGGCCGCCGAACAACCGGTCCACCAGCCAGCCGTCGAGTCCGGCCGCGGGCTCCGGACGAACATTGCTGCGGCTCGGGCTCGGCGCCGCCGAGCGCGCCGAGTAGGCTGCATTGGGCGCGGGGGCCGACGGTGCTGAAATCTGCGAGGCGATCTGCGCCAGCGTCGGCACAAGGCCGGAGCCCTGCGCGTTCGGCAGCGCCGCCACCGGCACGCCCTGATGCGCCGCGCGCATGAAGCGGGTCCAGACCTCGACGGGTAGGCCGCCGCCGGTCGCCTTCCTGGTCGGCGAGTTGTCGTCATTGCCGAGCCAGACGCCGGTGACGAGGCGCGCGGTGTAGCCGATGAACCAGGCGTCGCGGAAATCCTGGCTGGTGCCGGTCTTGCCGGCGGCGATCCAGCCCGGGATCTCCGCCTTCTTCGCGGTGCCGGAGATCAGCGTCTCCTGCATCATCTGGTTCATCATCGCCGCGTTGCGCGGCTCGATCACCTGCACCGGCTGCTCGGCCTGGCGCATGTAGAGCAGCTTGCCGTCGAGCGTCCTGATCCGCGTCACCACATGCGGCGAGACGCTGACCCCGCCATTGGAGAACGGCGCGTAGGCGCCGACCAGCTCGATCATCGACACCTCGGAGGTGCCGAGCGCGATCGACGGGTTGGGATCGAGCTTGGAGGCGATGCCGAGCCGATGCGCGGTCCGCACCACGTTCTTCGGCCCGACCTCGAGGCCGACGCGCACCGCGACCGTGTTGAGCGACATCGCCAGCGCCTGGGTCAGCGTCACCGGGCCGAAATATTCGCGGGTGTAGTTCTCCGGCTTCCAGCCCTTCAGGTCGAGCGGCGCGTCCTGCCGCACCGTGTCCGGCGTCAGGCCCTGCTCGATGGCGGTGAGATAGACGAACGGCTTGAACGCCGAGCCGGGCTGGCGCTTGGCGGTCACGGCGCGGTTGAACTGGCTGTCCGCGTAGTTGCGGCCGCCGACCATCGCACGCACGGCCCCATCCGGCGTCATCGCCACCAGCGCGCCCTGGCTGACGTTGAATTTCACGCTCTTGGCCGCGAGCTCGTCGATGATGGCGGCCTCGGCGACGGATTGCAGCTTCGGATCGATCGTGGTCTCCACGACGATCGACTCCTCGACCTGGCCGACGAGGTCGTCGAGCACCTCGCCGATCCAGTCGGCGACGTAGTTCACGGTGCCGGCGCCGGCCGGCTTCACCGCGACGGAAGGATGGGCGATCTGGGCCTGCGCCTGGGCGTCGGTGATGAACTTGGCCTCGGCCATCGCCGCAAGCACGGTCTGCGCGCGCTTGGCCGCGCCCTCCGGGTTGCGGTTCGGCGCCAGCCGCGACGGCGACTTGACGAGACCTGCGAGCATCGCGGCCTCGCCGATCGTCACCTGCCGCGCGGACTTGCCGAAATAGCGTTGCGCCGCCGCCTCGACGCCATAGGCGCCGGAGCCGAAATAGACCCGGTTCAGATAGAGCTCGAGGATCTCGCGCTTGGAATATTTGCGCTCCAGCCACAGCGCCAGCTCGGCCTCCTGCAGCTTGCGCGCCAGCGTGCGCTCCTGGGTCAGGAACAGGTTCTTGGCGAGCTGCTGCGTCAGGGTCGAGCCGCCCTGCGATACGCCGCGATGCAGGATGTTGGCGACGACAGCGCGGGCGATGCCGATCGGGTCGATGCCGAAATGCTGGTAGAAGCGGCGGTCCTCGATGGCGATGAAGGCCTTCGGCAGATAGGGCGGCAGATCCTTCAGCGCGACATTGGCGCCGGCCATCTCGCCGCGCTGCGCCAGCATGGTGCCGTCATAGCCCACGATCTCGATCGTCGGCGGCCGCTTCGGGATCTCCAGCGACTGGATCGGCGGCAGATGCGCGCCGGCCCAGATCACGACGCCGACCAGCGCGATCACGCCCCACAGGCCGCAGACCAGCGCCCAGTAGAACATGCGCCCGATCGACAATCCCCAGCGCGACCTGCCGCGGCTCGGCTTTGGTTTCGGCGTTGAGGTCTTCGGCTCGCGCGCCGGCACATCGTCCTCGTCGTCGGGCTCGACCGGCCTTTTCTTCGCAGCGGACTTCTTGGGCGCGTTGTTGCCGGAGGGGATGCGATCCTTGGGGTCGAGGCGCAGATCGGCCATCGCGGCCGCAAGACCGAATCGCGGCTCCTTGCGTCCGCCGCTCTGTTTCCGTCCCCGCGCCATACGCAACCCGAGCCCGCGACCCCGCCGTCCGACCACGGTAATGTCCGGAGTTTAAGGGGCAGTTAGGAAGAGCTTAACGCGCGATTAGGAGTTTCGCGCCGCTAACGCCGCGTTATGGTTAAGCGAAGGTCAACAACAATCAGGCGAGGGAATTCATGGGCCATATCGATCCCACCAAGGAGGTGTTCGCGCAGTTCCGGGAGAACGACCGCCCGGGTCCGATCCACATGCTGAACCTGGTGCGGCTGCGCAAGGAGGCGGCCTATCCCGATGGACGCAAGGTCAGCGGCGCGCAAGCCTATGCCGCCTATGGCCGCGAGAGCGGCCCGGTGTTCGAGCGCCTCGGCGGCCGCGTCGTCTGGCAGGGTCGTTTCGAGCTGATGCTGATCGGTCCGCAGGAGGAATACTGGGATCACTGCTTCATCGCCGAATATCCGAGCGTGCAAGCCTTCGTCGAGATGATCCGCGATCCCGTCTATCGCGAGGCAGTGAAGCACCGCCAGGCTGCGGTCGAAGACTCGCGCCTGATCCGCCACGCCGTGCTGCCGGTGGGCAAGAATTTTGGTGAGGTGCCGGCGGGGTAAGTCTGACTACACCCGCAAGATTGGTAGTCCGCAGTCGCCAAGCAAAAGGTACGTTCCCTCCCTCCTTGTGGGGGAGGGCTAGGGAGGGGGGCGCTCCGGGCGACCGTCTCCGTGGCTACCCCCCTCCCCAACCCTCCCCCACAAGGGGGGAGGGAGCGCGGCAGTGGGCTGAGTGAGAGCGAGTCCTGATCCAGAAGCGCCCAGGCGCGTCGCTCTGCTCGAAGACATCCGCGTTCTCAGCCTCCGTTGCCGCTTGCACGACACATAAGTTTATGCTTATGTGTTGGCATGATCGAGAGTGACATCTTCAGGGCCCTGGCTGATCCGACGCGATACGCGATCTTCGAGAAGCTGGCGAACGGCAGCATGAATGCCAGCGCGCTTCGCGAGGGTCTGACGATCAGCCAGCCGGCGATGTCCCAGCACCTCGCGGTTCTCAGAAGCGCGGGATTGGTGAGGGAAGAACGGCAGGGTCGCTTCGTCAACTATGAGGTCGATCCGGAGGGCCTAGCGCAGATCGCGCGCTGGCTGGCGAGGTACCGCGCCTACTGGCCGTCGCGGGTCGATGCGTTGAAGGCCGTGCTGAAGGACATGGACCAATGACCGATATCAAGGCTGACCGGCAGAGCGACGATCTGGTGCTCGACTACGAGCTCGACGCTCCGCCGGAGAAGGTGTGGCGGGCGATCAGCATTCCCGCGCTGCGCGAGAACTGGCTGCCTTCAGGAGAATTGGCCGATGCCGCCCCGATCTCCTCGACGCCCGGCGAAGAAGTTCGCTACCGAATGCGCGACGACGAACCGCCGTATCTTGAGAGCATCGTGACGTTCCAGGTCATGCCCAATGCCGCAGGCGGGACCAGGCTGAGAATCATTCACGGACTGGTCGTCACGAAGCTGATGCGGCGGACGCCGCCGGCGGCGAACAGCAACTGGCGCAGCCTGATGCGCGCGGCTTGACGCTCTAGTTCACTAACAACCCACTGAAACCGGGAGCTCGCGCATGCGCGACACGATGCAACTCGTCCCTATGGTCATCGAGCAGTCCAGTCGGGGCGAACGATCCTTCGACATCTATTCGCGGCTGCTCCGTGAGCGGATCGTCTTCCTGAACGGCGAGGTCAACGACACGGTGTCCGCCCTGGTCTGCGCGCAACTGCTGTTTCTCGAGGCGGAAAACCCAAAGCGGCCGATCCATCTCTACATCAATTCACCCGGCGGCGTGATCACCAGCGGCCTCGCGATGTATGACACGATGCAATTCGTCAAAGCACCGGTGCACACGCTGTGCATGGGAACGGCGCGGTCGATGGGCTCGTTTCTTCTGATGGCGGGAGAGCCCGGCGAGCGGACGGCGCTGCCCAATGCAAGCCTTCACGTGCATCAGCCGCTCGGTGGCTTTCAGGGCCAGGCGTCCGACATCCTGATTCACGCCAAGGAGATGGAGCAGACCAAGCACCGCATGATCAGGCTCTACGCCGAGCATTGCGGGCGCAGCTATGAGGACGTCGAGCGCACCCTGGATCGCGATCACTTCATGACCGCGGACGAAGCCTTGCAGTGGGGCTTGATCGACCGGGTCGTCAAGCAACGAGACCAGGGTGAGGTCATCGACGACTGATACTCCTCGACGCGACGGCGGATCCCACCGCAATATCCGTCGTCACCCGCGATGCGGTCGAACGGCCGTCGGCGAGCGCACGCAGCGGCGAACGGGCGCAACCCGTGCCGCAATGCAGAACGGGGCCGCGCTATCCCGCAGCCCCGTCCCATCGATGTTGACCGCGTCATTCGGGGCGATGCGCAGCATCGAACCCTGAATCTCGAGGGTCCGGGCTCGTCGCTGTCGCGACGCCCTGGAACGACGTCGAGTGCAGCTAGCCCGCCGCGCCCTTGTCCTCCAGGATCGGGCCGAACAGCTCCCAGCGCTCGCCGTTGAACTTCATCATCTGTAGTTGCTTGTTGACGCGATAGTCGGTCGGCGAGGTGTTGATCTTCATGCCCGGCAGGGACAGGTCGCCGACGACGTCCTTCAGCGACGCCGCCTGCTTCATGACGTTCTCGCGCGTCAGGTTGTCGCCGCACATCTGCAGCACCGTCACCAGGAGCTGTGCGTTCCCGTAGCCATAGACGTTGAAATTGGAGTTCTTGTCGCCGTCCGGATAATACTTGGCCATGAAATCCAGATAGCGCTTCATGCCCGGATCGTCCTTCCAGGTCGGATCGAGCGGGTCCTTGCCGTAATTGACCGAGATCACGCCCTTGGAGGCTTCGAGGCCGGCCGGTTGCATCACTGCGCCGACAGAGGTGGCATTGATATCGACGATGTGGACGGGGTGCCAGTCGAGCTCATGCAGCTTCTTGATGGCCTGAGCGGCCTGCTTCGGCGTCGCGGCGGAGAACAGCAGGTCGGCGCCGGCCGCCTTGATCTTGAGGATCTGCGAGTCGATGGTCGGATCGGACACCTCGTAGGAGGCATCGGCGACGATCATGGTCGATGCCTTGTCACCCAGGCCGGCCTTGATCCCGTTCAGATAGTCCTTGCCGAGATCATCGTTCTGATAGAGCACGCCGATCTTGGCGTTGGGATGCTCCTTCAGAATGTACTGGCCGTAGATGCGGCCCTCAGTGAAGTAGTTGGGATTGTATCCCATGGTCCAAGGGAAGTTCTTGGGGTCGGTGAACTTGGTCGCGCCTGTCGCGGCGAACAGCTGCGGCACCTTCTTCGCGTTGAGGTATTTCTGGACCGCAGCGTTCGACGGCGTTCCGATGATCTGGAAGGTCAGCAGCACCTCGTCGTCCTCGACCAGCTTGCGGACCTGCTCGACCGCCTTGGGCGGCGAATAGGCGTCGTCATACTGGATCAGCTTGATCTTGCGGCCATTGATGCCGCCCTGCTCGTTGATCATGTTGAAGTAGGCGGCCTGGGTCTTGCCGATCGAGGCATAGGCCGAGGCGGGACCCGAGAACGGCACCGTCTGGCCGATCTTGATCTCGGTGTCGGAGGCGCCGGGATCATACTTCTTCTGGGCCGAGGCTGACGTGACGGAGAGGGTGACGGCCAAAGCGGCCGCGCCTGCAAGGCGGAAATATCCCTGTCGCATGGGGTCTGCATTCCTCCTGAATGTTGTTGTGCGGCTGGTCTGCCCGGACGGGCGCCATCGCTACAGGCAGTGTGGAGGAACGGCTTGGCGGACGCAAGGCGAGCCGCCACCGGGACTGCGGCGGTTCCGCGGGGCGAGGGCTTAGGATGCAAGCTCGATGATCGTGACTTCGCACCATTGCGAGCCAAGCTGCCCCCTGACATTCAGTGTCGTCCCGGCCAAGCCCTGGCGTCGCGCAGCGACGTCAGGGCGCAGAGCCGGGATCCATAACCACAGACCGCCCTGTGGCGAAGACTCGGAGTTGCGATCCTGCCTCGAACGTCGCCCGGGAGTATGGGTCCCGGGTCGGCGCACGCCGGCGCGTTGCGCCGCCGTGCTTGCCCGGGACGACATCTGTGGTCGCTGCTTCAAAACGGCTTCGCCATTTTGCGCGCGAATGTCCCGGAATGACGTCCTCATGGGCACCGACATCGTCCGCAGGCGTCTCGAAGGACGGCCGCGGACTCGGTGCTGATCAAGCCGCCAGCCAGACAAGCACCAGGCCGACTGCCGCCGGCACACTCTGGATGAACAGGATCTTCCGGCTCGCGGTGGCGGCGCCATAGAGGCCCGCGACGAGCACGCAGAGCAGGAAGAACACTTTGATCTGAAAAGCGAACGCCGGCGCCGGCTGCGCGAGGCCCCAGAACAGGCCGGCGGCGAGGAAGCCGTTGTAGAGGCCCTGGTTGGCGCCGAGCACCTTGGTCTGCTCCGCGCGCTCCGGCGTGTTGTTGAACGCCCTCAAGCCGGCCGGCTTGGTCCAGAGAAACATCTCGAGCACGAGAATGTAGACGTGAAGCAGGCCGATCAGTCCGACGACGATGTTTGCAATCAATGCCATGGTTCGGCTCCCCCAAGCCTGCCGGGACCGGCGGTGGTGCCGGCCCCCTCGTTCAAATCGGCTCCGATCGGCTCAATGCCGCGCAATGGTCTCTCATGCCGCCGGTTGGGCGGCCGCGTCGTCGTTCGCCAACAAATGCAGCAGCGCGCTCTTGATCGCCGCCTGCCGGGTCGGTGCGCTGATCTGCGCGCCCAGCAGATCGGTCACGTAGAACACGTCGCGGGCGCGTTCGCCGAAGGTGGCGACATGGGCCGAGGCGATGTTGAGATTCAGCTTCGAGATCGCCGTCGTCAGCTCGTACAGCAGGCCGGGGCGGTCGAGGCCGGAGACCTCGATGACGGTGTAGAGCTCCGACCATTGATTGTTGATGGTCACTTCCGGCTCGACCGAGAACGCCTTGTGCTGCTTGCCCCGCGTCGTCCGCCGCGCCACGGCGTCCGGCAGCCGCAGCTTGCCCTCCAGCACCTGCTCGATGGTCTCGCCGATCCGCGTCGCGCGGCGGCCTTCGTCCTCGTCGCGCTCATATTCGCGGGAGATCGCAATGGTATCGAGCGCGCGGCCGTCGGTCGTGGTGTAGATCTGGGCATCGACGATGTTCGCCCCGGCGGAGGCGCAGGCGCCGGCGATGATCGACAGCAGCCACGGATGGTCCATCGCGAAGATCGTCAGCTCGGTCACGCCGCGCGCCGGATCGAAGCCGACATTGATCGCGAGCTTGTGGCCGGCATCTTCGCTCGATCGCACGAAGCGGGCATGGCGGATCTTGCGCGGCAGCTCGACCTTGAGCCAGTAGGCCGGATAATGCCGGCCGATATAGGTGTTGAGCTCGTCCTCCGGCCAATCGGTAAAGGCGTTACGGAATTCGGCCTGCGCCGCGGTGATGCGCTTGGCGCGGTTGACCTCGGAGAAGCCGCCGGTCAGCACCGGCTCGGTCTCGTAGTAGAGTGTGCGCAGCAGTTGCGCCTTCCAGCCGTTCCAGACGCCGGGGCCGACGCCGCGGATGTCGGCGGTGGTCAGGATCGTCAGCAGCTTCATCTGCTCGACGGACTGCACCACGGCGGCGAAATTCTCGATCGTCTTGCGGTCCGACAGGTCGCGCGACTGCGCCACCGTCGACATCGTCAGATGCTCCTCGATCAGCCAGGCGACCAGCTCCGTGTCGGCATTGTTGAAGCCCAGCCGCGGGCACAGCCGGCGCGCGATCTTGGCGCCGGCGACGGAATGGTCCTCGGGCCGTCCCTTGGCGACGTCATGCAGCAGCACGGTGATGTAGATGACGGCGCGGTGCTCGGGCCGGATCTTGCGCATCAGGTCGGAGGCCAGGGTGAACTCGTCGATGCCGCCGCGCTCGATCTCCTGCAGAAAGCCGATGCAGCGGATCAGGTGCTCGTCGACCGTGTAATGATGATACATGTTGAACTGCATCATCGACACGATGCGGCCGAAGGCGCGGATGAAGTGGCCGAGCACGCCGGTCTCGTTCATCCGCCGCAGCACGACCTCGGCATCGTTGGAGGTCAGGATCTCCATGAACAGCCGGTTGGCCTCGGGATCGTCGCGCAGCTCGGTGTCGATCAGGTTCAAGGAGCGCGTGACGGCGCGCATCGCGTCGGGATGGAAGGCGAGGTTGTTCTTCTGCGCCAGCCGGAAGATGCGGATCAGATTGACCGGATCGTGCTTGAAGACGTCGGGCGCGGCGAGGTTGATGCGGTTGTTGTCGACGATGAAGTCGTCACTCTCCGGCACGCGCCGCCAGGTCGAGCCGGTGGTCAGGCGCGAGATCATCCGGCTCAGCACCGGCGCCGGCTTGGCCTGCTGGTCCTCGAGCTTGGCGCACAGGATGGCGGTGAGATTGCCGACCTCCTTGGCGACCAGGAAGTAGTGCTTCATGAAGCGCTCGACATCCTGCATGCCGGGATGGCTGGTGTAGCCCAGCCGCACCGCGATCTCGCGCTGCAGGTCGAATGACAGCCGTTCTTCCGGACGCCCGCTGACGAAATGCAGGTTGCAGCGCACCGACCACAGGAAATCGGCGCAGCGCCGGAAGGTGCGGTATTCATGCGCGTCGAACACGCCGCGCTCGACCAATTCAGCGGTCTCGCGCACGCGATAGACGTATTTGGCGATCCAGAACAGCGTGTGCAGGTCGCGCAGGCCGCCCTTGCCGTCTTTGACGTTGGGCTCGACCAGATAGCGCGATTGGCCGCCGCGGCGGTGCCGCTCCTCGCGCTCGGCGAGCTTGGCGGCCACGAACTCGGCTGCGGTGCCCTGCACCACCTCGCTGTCGAAGCGCGCGACCAGCTCGTCATAGAGCGGCCGGTCGCCCGCGAGATAACGCGTCTCCAGGATGGCGGTGCGGATGGTCATGTCGCCGCGCGCCTGGCGGATCGACTCGTCGACCGAGCGGGTCGCGTGGCCGACCTTCAGTCCCATGTCCCACAGCGAGTACAGAATGGCTTCGGCGACCTGCTCGCCCCAGGCGGTCTGCTTGTAGGGCAGGATGAACAGGAGATCGATGTCGGACTCCGGCGCCATCAGGCCACGGCCATAGCCGCCGGTGGCGACCACCGCCATGCGCTCGGCGCCGCTCGGCACCTGCGAGCGATAGAGGTGCTGGGTGGCGGCGGCGTAGAGGATGCGAATGATCTCGTCCTGCACGAAGCAGAGCTGCTCGGCGCAGCGCCGGCCGTGGCGGTCCTTCAACAGTTGCGCCTGGGCCGCCGCGCGCGCCTTGACCAGCTCGGCCTTGAGGAATTGCACCACGGCGGCGCGGAACATGTCCTCGCGTCCCGAATGCTGCGCGGCCAACGCGTCGACCGCAGCCGCGATGCCGGCGCTGTCGAAATCGGAAAGGCTATCAGGGTGGGAATGGGGGGCGACGCTGTCCATGGATGCAACCGGATATCGAACAAGGCCTGTGCTGTCACGAAACTTCCAATGCAACAATCGATCCATGCTGTCATCGGTGGTCACGGGATGATGATCGTTCTGAACGGTGCCGTCGAAAGGAAAAGCAATTCTCGCGCGCCCCTGGCATAACTCATTGAAACCACAGCAATGTTTCTTGAGGCTTGGAGGGATGACGATGGGTGGATTGTCGAGGCGCGGATTTGCTGCGGTTGCGGCCGTGGTTCTACTGGGATGCGGCGCTGCACGCGCGGCCGAGCCGGTGAAGGAGATCCGCATCGATTGGGCGACCTACAATCCGGTGTCGCTGGTGCTGAAGCAGAAAGGACTTCTGGAGAAGGAGTTCGCCAAGGATGGCATCAGCATCGTCTGGGTGCAGTCGGCCGGCTCCAACAAGGCGCTCGAATTTCTCAACGCCGGCTCGCTTGATTTCGGCTCGACCGCCGGCTCCGCCGCGTTGGTCGCCAGGATCAACGGCAATCCGATCAAGTCGGTCTACGTCTATTCGCGGCCCGAATGGACCGCGCTGGTCACGGCCAAGGATTCCAAGATTGCCTCCGTGGCTGACCTCAAGGGCAAGCGGGTCGCGGTGACCCGTGGCACCGATCCGCACATCTTCCTGGTGCGCGCGCTGCTGTCGGCCGGCCTCACCGACAAGGACATCACGCCCGTGCTGCTGCAGCACGCCGACGGCAAGGCGGCCTTGATCCGCGGCGATGTCGACGCCTGGGCGGGGCTCGATCCGATGATGGCGCAGGCCGAGGTCGAGGAGGGCGCCAGGCTGTTCTACCGCAAGGCCGACGCCAACACCTGGGGCATCCTGAACGTGCGCGAGCAGTTCCTGAAGGATAATCCGGAGATCGTCCGCCGCGTGCTCGCCACCTACGAGGTGGCACGCAAGGACGCGCTGGCCAATTACGACGACCTCAAGAAGACCTTCATCGCCGTCACGAAGCTGCCTGAGACGGTGGTCGACAAGCAGCTCAAGGAGCGCACCGAGCTGACCCACAGCCGCATCGGCGCGCCGCAGCGCGAGTCGATTTTGGCCGCTGGCCTGGCGCTGCAGCAGGCGGGCGTCGTCGATGCCAAGGTCGATGTGAAGGCCACGCTGGACGCCCTGATCGACGACCAGGTCCCGCTGCCGACGAACTAGAACGCACGAAGCACTGTTGCAGATACAGCCAATGCTGCAGACAAAATAACGGTGTCGTCCCGGACAAGCCCGCTAGCGCGGAAGCGTTGGCGGGCGCAGATCCGGGACCCATACTCCGTGAAGGTCGTTGGGAGGCAGGCTGGAGCGGCATCTCGTCTCACCACGACGGCCGTGGAGTATGGGTCCCGGCTCAAGGCCGGGACGACGGCGAGTTTTTTGGCGCGGTCCTCAGTCCCCATTACCATCCACCACCATCACCACGCCTTGCATTCCCGCGCGGGACACTGTTCTCACTATGACCATGACCGTCGAATTGCAGGCGCCGGCTGCCGCCATACCCCAGACCACCCGCCAGCCGTGGCTCACGCGCCTGGCGCGGCCGCTGCTCGGCTTGCTGCTGCCGCTGTCGCTCGCACTCGCCTGGGAGCTTGCCGTCCGGGCCGGCTTGTCCAACGGCCGGCTGGTGCCGCCGCCCTCGAAGGTCTTCACCACCATCGCCGAGCTCGCCCGCTCCGGCGAACTCTCCCGCCACGTCACGATGACCTTGACCCGCGTCGGCGTCGGTTTTGGCCTCGGCGTCATTGCCGGCACTGTCCTCGGCGGCATCTGCGGCTATTGGGGCCTCGCCCGGCGGCTGGTCGATCCCACCATCCAGGCGCTGCGCGCGATTCCCTCGATCGCCTGGGTGCCGTTGTTCATCTTGTGGCTCGGCATCTTCGAGACCTCCAAGGTGGCGCTGATCGCGGTCGGCGTGTTCTTCCCGGTCTATCTCGGCCTGACCGGCGCGATCCTCTCGGTCGACCGCAAGATCGTCGAGGTCGGCCGCATCTTCCGTCTCTCCGGGCCGGCGATGATCCGCCGCATCCTGCTGCCCGCGGTGCTGCCGGCGTACGTCGTGTCGCTGCGCGTCGGCCTCGGCCTGGGGTGGATGTTCGTCGTCGCCGCCGAATTCATGGGGGCGTCGGAAGGGCTCGGCTACCTCCTGATCGACGGCCAGCAGCTCGGCAAGCCGGCGCAGATCGTGGCGGCCATCGTGATCTTCGCCATCATCGGCAAGGCGACCGACTGGCTCTTGGAGATCGCTACCGCGCCGCTGTTGCGCTGGCAGGACGGCTTTGCGCGCCAGAGCGGGGCCGCCTGATGCTGCAGTTCGCATCCGTCACCAAGGTCTATCCGAACGGCGTCCATGCGCTGGAGCGGTTCTCGGCCGAGATCCAGCTCGGCGAGATCATCGCCATCATCGGCGGCTCCGGCTGCGGCAAGTCGACCTTGCTGCGCGCCGTCGCCGGGCTCGACCGCGCCAGCGCCGGCACCGTGACGCTCGACGGTGAGGCGATCACGGCGCCGCATCCCAAGGTCGGCATCATCTTCCAGGAGCCGCGGCTGCTGCCGTGGCTCACGGTCGCCGACAACATCGGCTTCGGCCTGTCCGAGTTGCCGGCGGCCGGGCGCCGCGATCGCGTCGCGCGCGCGCTCGAACGTGTCGGCCTCGCCGACAAAGCGAAGGTCTGGCCGCGCGAATTGTCCGGCGGCCAGGCGCAACGCGTCGCGATCGCCCGCGCATTGGTGGCGCGGCCGGAGGTGCTCCTGCTCGACGAGCCGTTCTCTGCGCTCGATGCCTTCACGCGCAAGGACCTGCAGGACCACCTGCTCGACCTCTGGGCCGATACGCGCCCGACCCTGGTGCTGGTCACGCACGACGTCGAGGAAGCCGTGGTGCTGGCCGACCGCGTGCTGGTGATGCGGCCGCATCCCGGCCGGCTGTTCGAGGAGATCACCATCAATCTGTCGCGGCCGCGCGACCGCAACGCGCCCTTGTTCGACCAGTTCAGGCGCCATGTGCTCACTGCACTGGATCGCTCGCTCGACCGGACGATGCCGGACGCGCAGGGCAGGCGTGACGCCGGCGGCGGCCTGTGGTGGTGACTTTGGCGGCCCGGCCCGGTACATCTCGTCCGAAATGACTCCGGGAGAGAACGACAATGGATGCTGCCGAGCTGCGCGCCATGCAGGCGCCGATCAAGGAACGCTACAAGGCCGATCCGTCCGCCGCCGTCATCACGCTGAAGGCCAAGGGCGAGGTCGGCGGTGAGGGCCTGACCTGCAAGCTCGAGACCGGGCGCGCAATGGCTGTGGCCGGCCTGCATCCGGGGACCGGCGGCTCGGGGCTCGAGCTGTGCTCCGGCGACATGCTCTTGGAAGCGCTGGTCGCCTGCGCCGGCGTCACCCTGAAATCGGTCGCGACCGCGGTCGAAGTCCCGCTCAAGAGCGGCCTCGTGCTGGCCGAAGGCGATCTCGATTTCCGCGGCACGCTCGGCGTCGACAAGGAGGCGCCGGTCGGCTTCCAGGAAATCCGTCTGCGCTTCGAGGTCGACACCGACGCCCCGCAGGACAAGCTCGACCTCCTGCTCAAGCTCACCGAGCGCTATTGCGTGGTGTATCAGACCATCAAGAACGGCCCGAAAGTGTCGGTCAGCCTGAAGCGGGTGTGAGGTCGCCCTCGCCTTGCCACTGATGACGACAAGCTGGTGAGGCTTGCGCGGTCTGGGCCTCCCCCGCGTGCGGGGGAGGTCGCCGTGCATCGCAGATGCGCGGCGGGTGGGGGAATTCTCTCCACACAACGCACCCATCATCACCAGCCGAGCCGCGCCCCCACCCCGGCCCTCCCCCGCAGGCGGGGGAGGGAGCCCCCGTGCCGCAGGACCTGATGTCCCTCGATCCCCCCTTCCTGCTGCTGCTGGCCTTGCGCATGGCGATCGCGGCGTCGTTCGTGGTGTCGGCGTCGATGATCGCCGAGCGCACCGGGCCCGTGATCGGCGCGCTGGTCGCGACGCTGCCGATCTCGGCGGGACCGACCTACGTCTTCCTGGCGCTGGATCACGATGCCGCGTTCATCGCGCAGGGCGCGCTGACCAGCCTGCCGATCAATGCCGCCACGATCTTCCTCAGTCTCGCTTACGCCGTGCTGGCGCAGCGCTGCAGCGTGCTGGTGGCAAGCGCCACCGCGGTCGCGGTGTGGCTCGGTCTCGCCGCGCTGATCAAGAGCGTGCAATGGACGCTCTTGATGGGCATCGTCGCCAACATCATCACTTTCGCCATCTGCCTGCCGCTGCTGCAGCGCTATCGCCATGCCAAGATGCCGCTGATCACGCGGCGCTGGTACGACGTGCCGCTGCGCGCTTCGCTGGTGGCAACGCTCGTCGCCACCGTCACCTCGGTCTCCGGCTGGGCCGGCCCTAGCGTCTCCGGCATCCTGGCGCTGTTTCCGATCGTCTTCACCTCCATGATGCTGATCCTGCAGCCGCGTATCGGCGGCCCCGCCACCGCCGCCGTGCTGGCCAATGGCGCCTGGGGCCTGATCGGCTTCTCGCTCGCCGTCGTCGTGCTGCATCTCGGCAGCCTGCATCTCGGCGCGGCGGTCGGCCTCAGCGGCGCGCTGGCGACCTGCGTCGGCTGGAATCTCGGCCTGTGGTGGCTGGGGCGACGGAAGGCAGCTCGTCAGCTTGCGTAGGGTGGGCAAAGCGAAGCGTGCCCACCGAGTTGCATGTCACGCTGCAAATGGTGGGCACGACGCCTCGCGTCTTTGCCCACCCTACGGCACCGTGAACTCATCTCTCTGTCATTCCGGGGCGACGCCGAAGGCGGCGAGCCCGGAATCCATCTGGCTGCATGCGCTGACGAAGGATGGATTCCAGGTTCGCGCTGCGCGCGCCCCGGAATGACGGCAACTACTTGTTCGGCAGTTTCGACTTCAGTTGATACAGCGCGTCCATCGCCTCGCGCGGGGTCATCTCGTCCGGATGCAGCGCCTTCACGGCGGCGATCAGTTCCTCTGCCTCCTTCGACATCGCGGGCTCCGCAGCCGCGCGCGAGGGCACCGCGAACAGCGGCAGGTCGTCGACCAAAACGCGCGCGCTCTGGCCGCGGTCCTGGGCTTCCAGCTTCGCGAGCACCGCTTTGGCGCGGCTGATCACGGCCGGCGGCAGGCCGGCGAGCTTCGCGACCTGGATGCCGTAGGAGCGATCGGCCGAGCCGGGCAGCACCTCGTGCAGGAACACGACGTCGCCCTGCCATTCCTTGACGCGGACCGTGGCGTTGAACAGCCGTGGCAGCTTCGCGGCGAGCGCGGTCAGCTCGTGATAGTGCGTCGCGAACAGCGTGCGGCAGCGGTTGCTCTCGTGCAGGTGCTCGATCGCCGCCCAGGCGATGGAGAGGCCGTCGAAGGTCGCGGTGCCGCGCCCGATCTCGTCGAGGATCACCAGCGCGCGCTCGCCGGCCTGGTTGAGGATCGCCGCGGTCTCGACCATCTCGACCATGAAGGTCGAGCGTCCGCGCGCCAGATCATCGGCGGCGCCGACGCGCGAGAACAGCCGGTCGACGATGCCGATGCGGGCACGGCTCGCCGGCACGAATGAGCCGATCTGGGCGAGCAGGGCAATCAGCGCGTTCTGGCGCAGGAAAGTGGACTTACCCGCCATGTTGGGGCCGGTGAGCAGCCAGAGCTGACCGCTCTTGTGCCCCGGCGTCGGCGACAGGTCGCAGGAATTGGCGATGAACGGCTGGCCGTCGCGCTTGAGTGCCTGCTCCACCACGGGATGGCGGCCGCTCTCGATGGCGAAGCCGAGCGAGCCATCGACTTCGGGTCTCACATAGTTGTCGTCGACCGCGAGCTTGGCCAGCGCGGTCGCGACATCGAGCATCGCAAAGCCGTGCGCGGCCGCGCGCAGATCATCGCCGATCGCAAGCGCCGACGCGCAGAGCCGGTCGAAGATCTCGAGCTCGAGATTGAGGGCGCGTTCGCCGGCATTGGCGATCTTGGCCTCGATCTCGCCGAGCTCCGATGTCGTGAAGCGCACCTGGCCCGCCAGCGTCTGGCGGTGGATGAAGGTCGCGTTCAACGGCGCCGACATCAGCTTGTCGCCGTGCTGCGCGGTGACCTCGACGAAATAGCCGAGCACGTTGTTGTGCCGGATCTTCAGCGCCTTCACGCCGGTCTGGTCGGCATAGCGCGCCTGCATCGACGCCACGACGAGGCGCGAGGCGTCGCGCAGATTGCGCGTCTCGTCCAGCGTCGCGTCGTAACCGGCGCGCACGAAGCCGCCATCGCGCTTAATCAGCGGCAACTGCTCGTCGAGCGAGCGCGCAAATTCTTCCGCCAGCGCGCGCGCCGGCCGCGCCAGCGCGGACATGACCGACGCCACCTCCTGCGGCGGCTGGTCGAGCGCCGACAGCCGCGCCAGTGCCTGGTCGGCCGCAAGGATACCGTCGCGCAGAGCGGCGAGATCGCGCGGACCGCCGCGGCCGACGGACAGCCGCGCCATCGCACGGGTCATGTCGGGCGCGCCGCGCAGGATCGAGCGGATGTCCTCGCGCGCGGCGCTGTCGGCGACGAAGACGTTGACGGCATCCAGCCGCCGGCCGATCTGCACCGGCTCCGTCAGCGGCGCGGCGAGCCGCTGCGCTAGCAGGCGCGAGCCGGCCGAGGTCACCGTGCAGTCGATGGCGTCGAGCAGCGAGCCGCGGCGCTCGCCGGCGAGCGTGCGCGTCAGCTCGAGATTTGCGCGGGTGGCCGGATCGATCGCCATGGTGCTGCCGGTCGCCTCGCGCGCGGGCGGCGCCAGCGGCGGGCGCTGCCCCACTTGCGTACGTTCGACATAGGTGACGCAGGCGGCCGCCGCGGTCGCCTCCAAACGCGACAGCACCGCGAGGCCGTCCATGGTGGCGACCGCGAAATAGTCGCACAGCCGCCGTTCGGCGGTGGCGCCGTCGAACACGTCGCGGGTCAGCGGCGTCACCGCGGCGAGCTCGCGCAGCACAGGCTCGAAGGCTTCGTCCGAGTATAGCGCGTCGGAGACGATCACCTCGTTCGGATTGATGCGCGCCAGGGTCGCGGTCAGTTCCGCGAACGCGCATTCGGTGACGATGAAGTCCGAGGTCGAGATGTCGATCCAGGCGAGCCCGAGCCGATCGCCGCCGGACGAGCCGCGGCTGCGCGCGATCGACAACAGATAGTTGTTGGCGCGCGCATCGAGCAGATTGTCTTCCGTCAGCGTGCCCGGCGTCACCACGCGCACCACGCCGCGCTTGACCACGCTCTTGTTGCCGCGCGCCCGCGCCGCCGCCGGATCCTCCATCTGCTCGCAGACCGCGACGCGGATGCCCTGTGCGATCAGCCGGTGCAGATAGTCCTCGGAGCGCTCGACCGGCACGCCGCACATCGGGATGTCCTGGCCCTGGTGCTTGCCGCGCTTGGTCAAGACGATGCCGAGTGCCTTCGATGCGACTTCCGCGTCCTCGAAGAACAGCTCGTAGAAATCGCCCATCCGGTAGAACAGCATCAGGCCCGGATGCGCCGCCTTGATCTCGAGATACTGCTCCATCATCGGCGTGAGCTTGGCCGGCGCCTCGGCGGGCGCGGCGTCGGGCGGAACCGGGGCGGAGATAGGCTGCTGGATCGTCATGGCGCGGAAACTAGCCAATTTGCCCGGACGGTCCTACCGCTTTGGCGGCGATGTCCCGGTTTTCCACGATGAGCGGTGCCTGCTGTTGCACCTCCCCCGCTTGCGGGGGAGGTCGTATCGCATCGAAGATGCGATACGGGTGGGGGAAGTCTCTCCTCACGGGGATTCTCGCTTGGGGCTGCCCCCACCCCAGCCCTCCCCCGCAAGCGGGAGAGGGGGCGCACCGGTCGCGTGGGGAGAGGGAGCCTTCGTCAGTCTCTGCGCATACCACCCCGCGCCTCCGTCATTTGACCTGCCTCCGGCGCACTCCTAAAACCGCCGTCAACTTCGACCAGAAACACTGAGATCCCGGGAGAGAGCGATGCGAGACGTGTTTATTTGTGATGCGGTGCGGACCCCGATCGGCCGCTTCGGCGGCTCGCTGGCGAAAGTGCGCACCGACGATCTCGCGGCGACACCGCTGAAGGCGCTCAAGGCCAAGCATCCAAATCTCGACTGGGCGGCGGTCGACGAGGTGTTCTTCGGCTGCGCCAACCAAGCCGGCGAGGACAACCGCAACGTCGCGCGTATGGCGCTGCTGCTCGCGGGCCTGCCGGATTCAATTCCCGGCCAGACCTTGAACCGTCTCTGCGCCTCCGGTCTCGACGCGGTCGGCGCGGCGGGACGTGCGATCCGCGCCGGCGAGGTCGATCTCGCGATCGCCGGCGGCGTCGAATCCATGACGCGCGCGCCGTTCGTGCAGGGCAAGGCGACGGAGGCGTTCTCGCGCTCGGCCGAGATCTTCGATACCACGATCGGCTGGCGCTTCATCAATCCCCTGATGAAGCAGCAGTACGGCGTCGATTCGATGCCGGAGACCGGCGAGAACGTCGCCGAGGAATTCCAGGTGTCGCGCGCCGACCAGGACGCGTTCGCGATCCGCTCCCAGCAGCGCGCCGGCCAGGCGATCGCCTCGGGTTATTTCGCCGCCGAGATCACGCCGGTGTCGGTGCCCGGCGGCAAGGCAGGGCCCGTGACCGTCGACAAGGACGAGCATCCGCGTCCCGAGACCACGCTCGAAGGCCTCGCCAAGCTGAAGCCGATCGTGCGCAATCCGGGCACGGTGACCGCCGGCAACGCCTCCGGTGTCAATGACGGCGCGGCCGCGATGTTTCTCGCGTCGGAGGCCGCCGTGAAGAAGCACGGCCTCACGCCGCGCGCGCGCGTTCTCGGCCTCGCCTCGGCCGGCGTGCCGCCCCGCATCATGGGCATCGGCCCGGTGCCGGCGGTGCGCAAGCTGATGGAGCGGCTCGGTCTGAAGATCACCGATTTCGACCTGATCGAGTTGAACGAGGCGTTCGCGTCTCAAGGCATCGCCTGCCTGCGCCAGCTCGGCGTCGCCGACGATGCCGATTTCGTCAACCCGCATGGCGGCGCCATCGCGTTGGGACATCCGCTCGGCATGAGCGGCGCGCGCATCGCGATGACCGCGGTGCACGGCCTCGAGGTCCGCGGCGGCAAGCGTGCGCTCGCCACGATGTGCGTCGGCGTCGGCCAGGGCGTCGCGCTGGCGGTCGAGACGATCAACTGACGAAGCGCTAAGCGCTTCGTCATTCCGGGGCAGCCCGCAGGGCTGAACCCGGAATCTGGAGATGAGTCCCAACAATTTCGAGATTCCGGGTTCGATGCTTTCGCATCGCCCCGGAATGACGGAGAATTGACGATGACCATCTCCCGCGAACAGGACGTCACGCCGGCCGTGCTGGCGGTGATGGAGCAGACCACCAATCCGCGGCTGCGCGAGATCATGGTGTCGCTGATCAAGCACCTGCACGGCTTCGTCCGCGATGTCAGGCTGACCGAGGCCGAATTCCGCGAGGCCGCCGCCCTCGTCGCCGAGCTCGGTCAGCGCACGAACGACACCCACAACGAGGTGGTGCTGATGGCCGGCTCGCTCGGCGTCTCGCCGCTGGTCTGCCTGCTCAACAATGGCGATGGCGGCAACACCGAGACCGCGCAGTCGCTGCTCGGCCCGTTCTGGCGGCTGAATTCGCCTGTTACCGCGAACGGCGGCTCGATCGTGCGCTCGGCGACACCAGGGCCAGCGTTGTTCGTGCAGGGGCGGGTGGTCGATCCGAAAGGTGCGCCGGTCGCCGGCGCCGAGGTCGATGTCTGGCACGCCTCGCCGGTCGGCGCCTACGAGAACCAGGACCCGGAGCAGGCCGACATGAACCTGCGCGGCAAGCTCGTGACCGATGCCGATGGCCGCTTCTGGTTTCGCTCGGTGATGATGGTAGGCTATCCCATCCCGACCGACGGCGTGGTCGGCCGCCTTCTGAAGGCGCAGGGCCGCCATCCTTTTCGGCCGGCGCATCTGCACGCGCTGATCGTCAAGCCGGGATTCAAGGTCCTGATCTCGCAGGTCTACGACCCCAACGACCCGCACATCGACAGCGACGTCCAGTTCGGCGTCACCAAGGCGCTGCTCGGCAACTTCATTCGCCACGACACGCCGCACCCGACCGAACCCGACGTCACCACGCCCTGGTATTCGCTCGATCACGTCTACCGGATGGAGATCGGCAACACCGTGCTGCCGCGCGCGCCGATCAAGTAGCGCTTCGGAATATCCATGCTAGTGTGGGCAAGCTGCAACCCTGAAGGGACGGCGCCCACATGTCCTCCTCCGACTTGCCGTCCGTTGCCAAGCCTGCCGCGTTGACGGCGACGATGCGTGAGGCGGGTGTGCTCGAGTCCGGCGCGGTCTCGGACGTCGCCGTGATCAGCGACCGGCCGATGCTGTTGTCGCGCATCATCCGCCTTGGTTTGTCCTATAGCGGCGCGGCCCCGGACGCGCCGAAGGTGCTGATCCTGAAAATCCCGATGCCGGCCTTCGCCAAGACGCTGTGGCGGGGTGGGCGCCACGAGGTCAACTTTTATCGCGGACTGGCGCGGCTCATGCCGACGGGCATGGTGCCCGGCTCTTACGGCGGCGCGTGGGACGAAGCCGCGCTCACCTGGCACTTGTTGCTCGAAGATCTCACCGATACGCACCAGACGGCGACGCCATGGCCGCTGCCGCCCGCGCTGCCCCAGGCCGAGGGGATCGTGCGGGCGCTGGCGCGGCTGCATGCGGCGTGGTGGGACGATCCGCGGCTTGGCGTGTCCATCGGCAGCTTCGCGACCGCGGACGAGCGCGCCGAGCGCGGCAGGACCTTTGCCGGCCACTATCAGCGCTTCGCCGATCAGTTGGGAGACCGCCTGAGCGCGGACCGGCGCGCGGTCTACGAACGCCTGATGGCGGCGACGCCGCGGCTCTCGGAACGCTATCTGTCGCGGCGAAACCTCAGCATTGCGCATGGCGACGCGCATGTCTGGAATTTTCTGGTGCCGAAGGCCGCCGACAGCGACGACGTGCGCGCGTTTGATTTCGACCAGTGGCGGATCGGCGTGCCCGCGAACGATCTCGCCTACATGATCGCGCTGCAAATCTATCCCGACCGTCGGGCGCGGATCGAGCGGCCGTTGCTCGACAGCTATCATCAGACATTGGTCGCAGGCGGTGTGACCGGCTACGACAGGGCGTCGCTGGATCAGGACTATCGTCTCGCCGTGCTCTGGCACGTCGCCCAGCCGGTCTGGCAATGGGCGATCCAGCTCCCGCCGGTGATCTGGTGGAATAATCTCGAGCGCATCTTCCTTGCGTTCGACGATCTCGGCTGCCGCGAATTGCTGGACTGACGGCGCTTCCCTCGAGACAGGGCCGCACGCGCGCGGCGAGGTCTTTGTCGGTACACGTCACTGCGATGCATTTGCCGTCGTCGCTACCAGCCCCCTTAACGATTACCAGAGATTGTTCGCCGGCCTTAAACCGCCGGCCAGCATCGGCGCGACATATCGGCATGGGCATGGCATCGAGGCCAAGTTCGTCGACGGCCTGCGTTCGGTCGCGGCGACGATGGAGCTGTTGGACCTGCAGGAGAAGCGCTCGGATTTCGTCAAGCACGTCCAGGCCGCGGTCGAGGCCGACGTGCAGTCCAACGGCCTGGAGCTGGAATCGGTGTCGCTGACCAAGCTCGACCAGACCGACATCTCGTTCTTCAACGCCGAGAACTTCTTCGACGAGCGCGACATCGCCGACAAGACCGCGAGCACCCGTGCCGAGGTGGCGAGCGCGACGCAGACGGCGTGGCAGACCGGTCGGCGCCCGCTGACGCTTGGCGTCATCGGGCTTGCCCGGGACGACAGCGGAGGTTCTCGGTTTGGGATTCTTGATACCGTCAGCCCGCGACGCGAGCGACCAATTCCCCCGGGGCTGGGGGCGGCGCTGGAGGAGCCACCGCCCCCGCCCGGCACATCACGAGTGGGGCGCTCATGAAGTGCAGTCCCTGCGCGCAACTCATACGCAGAGAACCGAGTGGGGTGAGTAGAAGATAGCCGGAAACGCGCCGGATTGAAGTTACAAATCCATCACGTCGCGGTCACCTTTTTGCTATCCCGGTCCCACTGCGTCTCAACAGCGCACGCTTTTTCCGTCGCGGGGGAAGCCGTCACTCCATCACGGCGTGATCGGCGGGTGCGGACTGTGCGCGCAACGCGCTGCGGGTCGAGCCGATCATGGCCGCGAGCGGGATCGAGACCAGGATGAACGTCATGACCAGCTGGTAGTCGTGGGAGAACGCCAGGATCTGCGCCTGCACGGTCACCATCGCGTCGGCCATCGCGCGCCCGGCATCGGTGGACAGGTTCAGGAGGCCGGCAACATTGGGCATCTGCAGCGCGTGATTGAACGGGTTGATGTGCTCGACCAGGATCGCGTGGTTTCGCCGCGTTCCCTCGGTGAGCTGCGCGATCGCAATGGAGATGCCGATCGAGCTTGCGACATTTCGCACCAGGGTCAGCATCGAGGTTCCATCGGTACGCAGCTCGCCCGGCAGCGTCAGGAACGCAACCGTCGACAGCGGCACGAAGACGAGGCCGAAGCCGAACCCTTGCATGATGCTGATGGTGATGATCTCGGGCACGCCGGTCTGGTCAGTCCACGCCGTCATCTGGAACAGCGACAGTGCGGTCAGCGCCAAGCCGACGATGATCAGCGTGCGCGCCTCGATATAGCGCAGCATCCGCCCGACCAGCATCATCGCGACGAACGTACCGCAGCCGCGCGTCGCCAACAGCACGCCGGCGGTGATGATGGGATAGCCGATGACGTTCTGCAGATAGGGCGAGGACAGCGCCATGGTCGAGAACAGCACGAGGCCCATCACCGTCATGAACACGCAGCCGCCGACGAAATTGCGGTCCTTGAACAGCGCGAACTGGATGAACGGGCGCTGCGTCGTCAGCGAATGCGCCAGGAAATAGTAGAAGCCGACGCCGGCGACGATGAACTCGATGATGATCTCGTTGCTCTCCAGCCAGCCCTGATCCTCGCCGCGGTCGAGTGCGATCTGCAGCGAGCCGATGCCGATGGCGAGCGCAGCGAACCCGAACCAGTCGAAGGTCAGTTCCGCGTTCGGCTTGGTCTCCTCCATGAACGCCATCAGGCCGAGCACGGTCACGGCGCCGAACGGCAGGTTGACGAAGAACACCCAATGCCAGGAATAGGTCTCGGTCAGCCAGGCGCCCAGCGACGGCCCCATGATCGGGCCGAGCATCACGCCCATGCCCCAGATCGCCATCGCCTTGGCGCGCTCATGCAGCGCGTAGGAATCGAGCATGACGGCCTGCGACAGCGGTACCAGGGAGGCGCCGAACACGCCCTGCAACAGGCGGAACAGCACCATCTGGGTGATGTCCTGGGCAAGCCCGCACATCACGGACGCGATGGTGAAGCCGGCCGAGCAGACGATGAAGGTGCGCTTGCGGCCGAAGCGGTTGGCGATCCACCCCACCGGCGCGGTCATGATCGCGGCCGCGACGATGTAGGACGTCAGCACCCAGTTGATCTGGTCCTGCGAGGCCGACAGCGTGCCCTGCATGTAGGGCAGGGCGACGTTGGCGATGGTGGTGTCGAGCGCCTGCATGATCGTCGCCGTCATGGCGCAGATCGTCACCATGTTGCGGCGGAATCCCGGAACCGCCGATGATGAGGCCGCCGGCGCAGTCATGGCGCGCTACTCCTCCTTCTCCGCCGCATGCGCCGCTCCGAACAGCCCGGCCAGCGTACGCTCGTGGCCGGTGTCGATCGATACGTTGACGCTCATGCCGGCCTTCAGCCTGGCGACAAACCTGTCGGTCTTGTCGAAATGGATCCGCACAGGCACGCGCTGCACGACCTTGACGAAGTTTCCGCTCGCGTTCTGCGGCGGCAGGATCGCGAACTGCGCGCCGGTGCCCGGCGACAGCGAGCCGACCGTGCCCTTGAAGCGATGGTTCGGGAAGGCGTCGACGTCGAGTTCGACCGGCTGGCCGACCGCGACATAGGTGAAGTCGCTCTCCTTCGGATTGGCGTCGACCCAGGGATTGCTGACGTCGATCACCGAGAACACCGGCGTGCCCGCGGTGACGAAGCGGCCGAGCTGGATCTGGTCGACCTGCGTGGCGATGCCGGGCATCGGCGCGCGCAAGGTGGTGTGGTCGAGATCGCGCTGGGCGTCATCGAGCTTGGCCTTGGCCTGGATGTAGGGCGGGAACTGTTCCAGCGGCAGCTCGGGATTGCCGAGCAGCTGCGTTTTCGCGTTCGATAGCTGCTGCTTGATGTACTGCGCCTGCGCGCTCGCCGTCACCAGCGCATTGGCGGCGTTGTCGAGGTCGAGCTGCGAGCCGAAATTGTTCTTGGCGAGCGTCTGCTTGCGTTCGACGTCCTTCTGCTTCAGCTCGATGCCCTGCTGGGCCAGGTCGAGCATCTGGCCGTAGATCTTGATGTTGGCGGTGAGGTTGTCGTAGGTGGTCCGCGCCTGCTCCAGCGCCGCCTTGGTCTGGTCGACCGCGAGGCGGTAGGGCACGGGATCGATCTCGAACAGCTCGTCGCCCTTTTGCACCTGCTGGCCTTCCTTGACGACGACCTTGATGATCTTGCCGGAGATGTCGGGGGTGATGAGCACCTTCTGGGCGCCGACATAGGCGTCGTCTGTCGTCACGTAGCGGCCGCCGTTGAGATAGAGCGCGAGGCCGCCGACGGCGGCGACGAGCGGCAGCACGACCAGCAGCAGCGTGCGACGGTAGCGGCGCACGAATCCGGGGCGCGCCGGCTTTTCGGCGGCGGCCGCCGCATCCGAGCCGGCTTTCTGTTCGGGGGCGAGTTTCAGGGCGGGCTCAGCCATAGCGCTGCTCCTTTCGCTGCTCGTCGCACAACGACTGCAGGGCGTTTCTCACGTTTTCTTTGATGGCCTCGAGGTGGGTCATCAGCCGCTCGGCGTCGTCGGCGCTGATGCCCTGAAGGGCGGTGTCGGTCAGATCGCCGCGCAGCACCGCGAGCTTCGCGAGCAGCGGACGCGCGGCCTTCTTCAGATAGAGCCGGTTGACGCGGCGGTCGGTGTCGTCGCCGCGCCGCTCGATCAGCCCGGCGTCGGCGAGCTTGTCGATCAGCCGCGTCAGCGTGATCGGCTGCATCTCCATCTGCTCGGCGAGCTCGGACTGCTTCATCCCCTCGTTGCGCTCCACCTTGGCCAGCACTGCCCATTGCGCGCGGGTCATGCCGAAGCGCGCCGCCTCCTTGTCGGCATAGGCGCGCACCAGGCGCTGCAGCTCGCCGAGCGTAAACAGGAAATTCACGTCCGCGGACGTGCGGGTCATGGCGGATCTCGATTCAGTGGCGGAAGAAATTGAGCTTTGGCTGTAATGAGCTTCCGATATAATAAGCAAGCTTATGAATATTTGATGGCCCCGCCGAGCGCACCGGTCCCGCCGAAGATGCATGGCTCGGCCGCGGCCTTTGGCGAGACCGGCCCGAGATGCTAGATTGTCAACAATGACCCTCGCAAAGCCCACCTTCCCGGCGCCGGACCACGACCATGGCCGCTGCGCGGCCGATGCCCTGGACCATGCCGAGCGCATCTGCGCTCAGCGCGGCCAGAAGTTCACATCGCAGCGCCGCCAGGTGTTGGAGGCGCTGCTGTCGAGCCACCGGCCGCTCGGGGCCTACGAGATCATCGAGGAACTTGCCAAGGTCACCGCGCGGCCCGCGCCGATCACCGTGTACCGCGCGCTCGAGTTCCTGATGGCGAACGGCTTGGTGCACCGCATCGAGAGCCGCAATGCCTTCCTCGCCTGCGCCCACGACCACGAGCAGACCGCGCTGGTGGCGTTCCTGATCTGCGAGAGCTGCGGCGCCGTTGGCGAGGTTCCGGCTGCGCCGATCGCGGAAAGCCTGAAGCTGGCCGCTGCGGCAACGGGCTTCACACCGAAGCTTTCCGTCGTCGAGATCACCGGGTTGTGCGCGCATTGCCAGAGGGCCGCGTGAGGTCCGTCACTGCGGCCGAAGCTATACACGTGTGAATGACTGTCGTATTCGAGGTTCAGCGCGAGAACGGTGCGCGCAGGGAGAGGCCAGCACCGCCGCCGCTCTACCTCCGCATCACCTCCGACCGACCAAGACAAAGCTGACCACACCTTGATGGCGGTCCGAATACAAAGAAGCGCGCCAGGGAGCCAACGTCCTCGTGTCCGCAACGTCAACCTCATCCGCCGCGACCCGGCCGCTCGGCCTGGGTGCGATCGCCGTCATCCTCGTGCTGTGCCTGTCCTGGGCGTTCAATCAGATCGCGGTGAAGCTCGCGCTGCCTGAAATTCCGCCGCTGCTGCAGGCCACCTTCCGCTCGCTCGGTGCGCTGCCGGTGCTGCTGGTGTTCGCGCGGGTGCGCGGCGTGAAGATGTTCGAGCGCGACGGCACGCTGGGGCTCGGCCTGGTGGCAGGCCTGCTGTTCGGCTTGGAATTTGTGCTGATCTATCAGGGCCTGCTGCTGACCTCGGCGTCGCGCGCCATCGTGTTCCTGTATACCGCGCCGTTCTTCGTCGCGCTCGGCTCGTTCCGCTTCCTCGGCGAGCGGATGGGGCCGGCGCAATGGGGCGGGCTGGCGCTCAGCTTCACCGGTGTGGCGCTGGCGATCGGCATTCCCCAGGCCGATGTCGACGGCCGCGTGCTGCTCGGCGATCTCCTGGTGGTCGGCGGCGGCCTGCTCTGGGGTGTGACCACGGTGTTCGTCAAAGGCACCCGGCTGCGCTTCATCGCGCCCGAGCGGGCATTGGGGTACCAGGTGGCGGTCTCCGTCCCGATCATGGCCCTGGCGGCCCTCATTGCCGGGGAGCGGTTGACCCAGGTTCCCAGCCCGTTCGTGATCGGCCTGATGGCCTACCAGTCGATCTGGGTGGTCGGGACCACGTTCACGATCTGGTTCGCGCTGATCAAGGCCTACTCGGCCAGCAAATTGTCGGCATTTACCTTCATCACCCCTTTATTCGGGGTGGTGGCGAGCTATTTCATCCTGCATGACGCCCTGACGCTGGCCTTTGGCCTGGCTGCCGTGCTTGTGATCGTTGGGCTTTTTCTCGTAAACCGCCCGAACCGCGTGGTCCTGGCCGCGACTGATCCATTGCTGAATGTCACCAAAACCTGATATCCGAGCGCCCATGAACAAGCCCGAGATCCTGACCGAGAACACTTCAGCGTCCGATGTCGCCGGACCCGCTCCCCGGCATCAGACCACCCGCGTCATGGTCGGCAACGTCGCCGTCGGCGGCGGCGCTCCGATCGTGGTGCAGTCGATGACCAACACCGACACCGCCGACGTCGACCAGACGGTGGCCCAGGTTGCAGCGCTGGCGCGCGCCGGGTCCGAGATGGTCCGCATCACGGTCGACCGCGAGGAGGCCGCCGCGGCCGTCCCGCAGATCCGCGAGCAGCTCGACAAGCGCGGCATCACCACGCCCCTGATCGGCGACTTCCACTATATCGGCCACAAGCTGCTGACCGACTATCCGGCCTGCGCCGAGGCGCTGGCGAAATACCGCATCAATCCCGGCAATGTCGGCTTCAAGGACAAGCGGGACACGCAGTTCTCGACCATCATCGAGCTCGCCAACAAATACGGCAAGCCGGTCCGCATCGGCGCCAATTGGGGCTCGCTCGATCAGGAGCTGCTCAGCAAGCTGATGGACGAGAACGCTGCCTCCGCGAGCCCGCGCGATGCCCGCGCGGTGATGCGCGAAGCGATGGTGCAGTCGGCATTGCTGTCGGCCGCCCGCGCCCAGGAGCTCGGCATGCCGAAGGACCGCATCATCCTGTCGGCCAAGGTCTCGGCCGTGCAGGACCTGATCGCGGTGTATCAGGACCTCGCCGCACGCTCCGACTACGCCATTCATCTCGGCCTCACCGAGGCCGGCATGGGCTCGAAGGGCATCGTCGCCTCCTCGGCCGCGCTCGGCATCCTCCTGCAGCAGGGCATCGGCGACACCATCCGCATCTCGCTGACCCCGGAGCCCGGCGGCGACCGCACGCTCGAGGTGCAGGTCGCGCAGGAGCTGCTGCAGACCATGGGCTTCCGCACCTTCGTGCCGCTGGTCGCGGCCTGCCCCGGCTGCGGCCGCACCACCTCGACCACGTTCCAGGAGCTGGCACGCTCGATCCAGGACTTCATCCGCGAGGAGATGCCGGCGTGGAAGACGCAATATCCCGGCGTGGAAGCGCTCAACGTCGCCGTCATGGGCTGCATCGTCAACGGCCCCGGCGAATCCAAGCACGCCAATATCGGCATCTCGCTGCCTGGCACCGGCGAGGCCCCGGCCGCGCCCGTCTTCGTCGACGGCAAGAAGTTCCGCACCCTGCGCGGGCCCACCATCGCCGCCGACTTCAAGGCGCTCGTCATCGACTACATCGACCAGCGCTACGGCCAGCAGGGTGCCAAGGCGCCGGAGAGCGTGACCGCGGCGGAGTAGTAGGCTCCGCTCCAGGCCCCGCCCCGGCCATCCCGCGTAGGTGCGGAGGGCCCGTTAGGCAGAACCCTCTTGGCCGTTCCTTCGAGACGACCGCCTGCGGCGGTCTCCCCAGGACGAGGACCGACGTCTCGGCGAACGAACTATCGGACCCTCATCGTGAGGAGCGCCGCTCGCGGCGCGTTCAGGCGATGCTCTCGCATCGCTTTGAGAACCATGAGGCCCGACTTCGCCGCGCCGACCGTGCTGCAATTGCAACCGGCGGCTGCTGGTCTCCAGCTACTCATTCTGAAATTTTCCGCAGCGCGCGGCTGCTGCGACACGCGCCGTTGCCGTGACGACACGATCCGCCTCGCGCCGCCCCACTGCTGCCCGCATGATCGGCACCTTGAGGCCTGCTGAAGAGGACGCCTCGATGAATCTCGACATCCGCGAAATGGAACTCGCCGAGACCTCGATGGTCATCGACTACTTCTATTCGTCGAGCATCGAGCAGCTCGACCTGATGGGCATCGATCCGACGCGGATGCCGACCAGGTCGGTGTGGACCGGACTGTTCGAGACGCTCTACGACACGCCCTTGGCCGAGCGCGCGGCGCTGCTGGTGATCTGGCGGCTCGACGGCCGCCCGATCGGCTTCTCCAGTTGCGACCGCATCGTGTTCGGCAATCGCGCCCACATGCATCTGCACGTCACCGAGCCGGAGCTGCGCGGCCGCGGCTTCGGCACCGCATGCGTCCGCCGCAGCATCGATTTCTATTTCGAGCGGCTGCAGCTCAAGCAGTTGTTCTGCGAGCCGCACGCCTACAACACCGCCCCCAACCGCGCCCTGCAGAAGGCCGGATTCCGCTACTTGAAGACCTACAAGACCGTGCCCGGGCCGATGAACTACCATCAGGCGGTGACGCGCTGGATGATCGAGCGGTGAGGTGAGACTGCCGGCCTCTCGCGCGGTACGCTGGAGCTGTGAGATTTGCCACCCATGAAACGCGGTGGTTATGGATCCCGGCGTGCGCCGGGATGACACTGAATGTGAGGCGGTGGACTCGCAGCTCGATCCCTACAGCGGCAGTTCGCCATACGACCGGTTGGCGAGGCTCGCTTCCTCCAAATCGAGATCGCGCTCGATGCGGCGGCGGGTTTCGTCGGTGATCTTGCCGTCGCGCAGCATCACATGGATGAATTTGCGTTCCGCCATGATCAGCTCGCGCGTCAGCTCGATGCCGAGCGCGGACGAATCGTTGTCGTCCGGCTTGAGACCCTCCGGGAGCTGGTTGGTCCGCACCTCATGACGCGCCCGCAGCAGCCGAACCACCTCGTCCGATAGCTCGCGGTCGCTGGTCATCGTCTCCAGAGAGTGCAGGGCGCTGTCGAGCGCCTCGCGCCGCGCCGCGATCTCCTGCTCGTGCTCGCGCTGATGCTCGGCGCGGCCCTGGTTTCCGATCCCGAGCCAGCGCACGACGGCCGGCAGGGTCAGGCCGAGCCCGATCAGGGTGAAGAAGATCACGCCGAAGGCGATGAACAGGATCTGGTCGCGATAGGGAAACGCATCGCCGGTCGAGAGCGTCAACGGTAGCGCCAGCGCGGTGGCGAGCGAGACCGTGCCGCGCACGCCGGTGAAGCCGATGATGAAGGTCTGCCGCCACGATGGCAGCGGATCGCGCGCGCGCAGCGAACTGCTCAGCAGGCGCGGCAGGATGGTCGCCGGAAAGGTCCAGGCGAAGCGCGCGATCACGACAATGGCGAGCACCAGCGCGGTCGCGATCATGATCTCGTCGAGCGGGAAGATCTTCGACTTCTCGTAGATCAGCCGCATCTGGAAGCCGGTCAGCAGGAACAGCATGCCCTCGATCAGGTAGACCATGAGGTCCCAGAAGAAGACGCCCTGCAGGCGGGTTGCCGAGGAGATCCACAATGGGCCGTTCCAGCTCATGTAAAGGCCGCAGGCCACGGTCGCGATCACGCCGGAGCCGCCGACATGCTCGGGGATCCAGAACGCCAGATACGGCGTCAGCACCGACAACGTGATCTCGACCTGCGGGTCACGCGCGTAGTGACGGGCGCGCAGCATCAGCCAGCCGACGCCGATGCCGAAGGCGATCTCGCCGACGACGATGGCTGCGAACTCGCCCGCGGCGACGGGGAAGGAAAAAACGCCGGTCGTGATCGCGGCCACCGCGAAGCGATAGAGGATCAGCGCTGTCGCGTCATTGGCGAGGCCCTCGCCTTCGAGGATCA
Source organism: Bradyrhizobium sp. SZCCHNS3016 (assembly GCF_032484535.1). Lineage (NCBI taxonomy): Bacteria > Pseudomonadati > Pseudomonadota > Alphaproteobacteria > Hyphomicrobiales > Nitrobacteraceae > Bradyrhizobium > Bradyrhizobium sp. SZCCHNS3016. The sequence goes on along the minus strand of NZ_JAUETE010000004.1, from coordinate 113,740 downwards.
CCATGACCCGGCGCGGCAAATGCAGCCGGCGGGCGATGGCGAGCGGCGCCACGACGTCGGGCGGCGCCACGATGGCGCCGAGCAGGAAGCCGATGCTCCAGGGCAGGCCGAGAAGATAGTGGGTGACGGTGGCCACCATGGAGGCGGTGAAGATCACGCAGCCGACCGCGAGCAGCACGATCGGCCGCAGATTGCGCTTGAACTCGCGCCAGCTCATCGCGACGCTCGACGAATAGATCAGCGGCGGCAGCACCACCAGCAGCACCAACTCCGGCGGCAGCGCGAAGGCCGGCATGGTCGGCACGAAGGCGAGCGCGATGCCGGCGAGCATCAAGAGGATGGCCGGCGCGAGGTTGGCGCGCCGCGCGATCAGGGCGGTTCCTGCCAGCACGGCCAGCAGGATCAGGAATGTCTGAAAATGGGCTTCCATAGATATCAGCCGGGCATCGTTGCGCCGGCCTCAATCCCGGAGGTCGTAGCGGTAGGACTTCGACACGATCTGCCAGCCGTCCTTCAGTTTCATCGCCACGAGATAATCGGTGAAATAGCGCGGCGGCAGCTGGCACCGCACCTTGATGAAGGCCGTCTTGTCGTCCGAACGATCGATGGTGACGATGAAGTCCTCGCGCGGCTTGCCCTCAGCCTTGGCCGATGGGCGCTTGCGCACCCAGGCCAGCCAATCCGGCACGGTCAGGATCTTGAGCTCGCCATTCTCGACCCAGCGCAGGTCAGCGGTGGGGTGGAACACGGCACCAAGCTTATCGGCGTCGCCCTCGTACAGCGCATCGAAATAGCCCTGAACGACGGCCTCGACGGTGGAACGGTCTGTGCTCACGGCCAACTCCCTGGGAACCTGGACAAACAAGGATCGCATTTTCGATGCAAAGCGGCGCTTGGCAAGGCATGAACTGGCGTCATTGCGCCAGCGACAGACTATAATGGCCGAGGCCAGGTCGATCGGGAATAAATCTGCGTGATCCCGGTCACAAGCCGGATGGGCTGCACTCTGATAGGCAGGTCCCAGCAGGTCTCCCAGCGGTATGGGGTAGGTACGATGTCTTGGTCACTTCGATTGGGCGGTTACATCCTGACGGCAGCGCTGCTGCTGATCGGCCACCCCGCGCTCGCCGAGAAGCGGGTGGCGCTCGTCATCGGCAACTCCGCCTATCAGAACGTGCCGCAGCTCACGAACCCCGCCAATGACGGCGCGGTGATGACCGCGACCTTCAAGAGCGCCGGCTTCGACGTCGTCGATTACAGGCGCGATCTCACCGCCCGTGAGACCCGGCGGGCGCTGCGCGATTTTGCCGACGCCGCGCGCGATGCCGACATCGCCGTGGTCTACTATGCGGGCCACGGCATGGAAGTCGAAGGGGCCAACTACCTGATCCCGATCGATGCCCGGCTCGAGCGTGATACCGACGTCTATGACGAGACGCTGTCGCTCGACCGCATCCTGGTTGCCGTCGAGCCGGCCAAGAAGCTGCGGCTGGTCATTCTCGATGCCTGCCGCGACAATCCGTTCACCCGCAACATGCAGCGGACGGTGGCGACCCGCAGCCTCGGCCGCGGTCTCGCCAAGGTCGAGCCGACCAGCCCCAACACGCTGGTGGCCTACTCCGCCAAGGCCGGCTCCACGGCGCAGGACGGCGACGGCAAGAACAGCCCGTTCACCTTGGCGCTATCTCGGCACATCGCGACCCCCGGCCTCGACGTCCGCAAGGCGTTCGGCTTCGTGCGCGACGAGGTGCTGAAGTCGACCGGCAACCGCCAGGAGCCGTTCGTGTATGGCTCGCTTGGCGGTGAGGACGTGCCGCTGGTTCCTGGCGTGCCGCGCGTCGTCACGCAGATGCCGGTGGCGCCGCCCGCAAATCCGCAGGCCGACATCCGGCGCGACTACGAGCTCGCCATGCAGGTCGGCAACAAGGGCGCGCTGAACGCGTTCCTGGCGCAATATCCGGACGGCTTCTACGCCAGCCTTGCCAAGTTGCAGCTCGAAAAGCTCACCGCCGAGGAGAATCGCGCCGCCGCTTCCGAGAAGGCCCGCGCCACCGAGGCCGAGCGCGCGCGACTCGTCGCGGAGGGCGCCCGCAAGGATACCCTCGCCAAGGCGGAGGCCGAGGCCAAGGCGGCCGAGCAGGCGCGCATTGCTGCCGAGAAGGCCAATCAGCTGGCGCAGCAGCAGGCGGCCGACGCCGAGAAGAAGCGGCAGGAGCAGCAGCTCGCGGCGGCCGACAATCCGCGCGCGGCGACATCGCCGGGCGCGCCGGCGGCCGCAGCCCTGCAGCAGGGGCCGGAGGTCGCCTCGCTGACTCCCCCATCGCAGCCGGCTGATCTCGCCAAATCTGTTCAACTCGAGCTGCGCCGCGTCGGCTGCCTCACCGAGGACGCCGATGGCGACTGGGGCTCGGCCTCGCGCCGCTCGCTGTCGCAGTTCAACCGCTATGCGGGCACCAAGCTCGACACCCAGGCGGCCTCGGCCGATGCGCTCCAGGCGATCAAGCTCAAGCAGGCCCGCGTCTGCCCGCTGGTCTGCCAGCATGGTTACAAGTCGGACGGCGACCGCTGCACGCGCGTCGTTTGCGCCGAGGGCTCGTTCGTCAACGACGACAATGAATGCGAGAAGCGGCGCGAGAAGAAGCCGGTTGCCAGGCGCGGGCAGGACGACGGGGACGTGCCGTCGCGCCGTCGCGCCCGTGCTGCTCCCGAGCCCGGCCTGCCGCTTCCCAATGCCGGCGTCGGCATCGGGTCGGCCCCGGGCTACGCCAGGCCGCAGACCCAGGCCGCCCGGCCGCCGAGGTCCACCGGCCAGATCTATTGCGATGCCTATCTGTGCCGCGCCGTCAGGCCCGGCTGCCGTCTCGAATATCGTGGCGGCGGTGGTCCGGCCAACAACGCCAGCGTCGAGGTGTGCAACTGATCAGGACGAGATTACGCTGGCGGCGATGTTGACCATCAGGGCGACCAGCGCGGTGTTGTAGATGAACGAGATGATGCCGTGTACGGTCGCGGTGCGGCGGATGATCTTGTCGGTGATGCCGACGTCGGAGACCTGGGCGGTCATGCCGATGACGAAGGAGAAGTAGACGAAGTCCCAGTAGTCGGCGTGCTCGTCGGTGTCGCCGCTGGGGAATTGCAGGCCGCCGGGCTTGGCGCCGCGGTAGTAGTCATGAGCGTAGTGCAGGGCGAAGGTCGCATGCACCGCGGCCCAGGACAGCGAGACGGTGAGCAGCGCCAGCGTCAGCGCCGGGGCGTCGCGCTTGGAGGCGCCGAGCTCGAGCACGATCGCCGCGATGCTGGCAAAGGCGCCGAGTGCCGTGACCAGCAGGATCACGAAACGGCCGTCGTCCTGCATGATCGCCTTGCGGCGGATGTGATGATGCTCGCTGCGCAGCATCATCGCCGCGACCAGCACGAGGTAGAGCGCGGTGAAGATGTCCCAGGCGAGCAGCAGCCGCGTGATCAGGCGGAGCGCCTGCGGCAGCAAGAAGAACGCGATGATCGCGATGCCCAGCGAAACGAAGGTGCGCGGCCGCGCATAGATGACGCGCAACGCAGCCGGCATGCTTGCGAAGCGGGCGAGGTCCGGATCGTCGGGATGGACTCCGGCCAACGCCTCGCCTCAGCTCTTGCGCTCGGCGACGAAGTGGGCGGCGGCGCGCAGCACGTCGCCCTTGGCGCCGAAGATCGACAGCGCGGCATCGCCGCGGGCGAGGAGGTCGCGGACGCGCTGCCTGGCGCCCTCGACGCCGAGCTGGGTGACGAAAGTGGTCTTGCCGAGCTCGGCGTCGGCGCCGGCGGGCTTGCCGAGCGTCGCGGCATCGCCCTCGACGTCGAGCAGGTCGTCGGCAATCTGGAAGGCTTCGCCGAGCGCGCGGCCGTAGTCGTCGAGCGCCTGGTACTCGGCTGCCGACGCCTGGCCGAGCAGGGCGCCGGCGATGCAGCCGAAGCGGAGCAGGGCGCCGGTCTTCATCTGTTGCACGCGGGCGACGTCGACCGGGTCGCGGTCGCCGAACCGGCCCTCGCCGGCAAGGTCGAGGATCTGGCCGCCGGCCATGCCGCCGACCCCGGCGCAGCGGGCCAGCGCCCGGGTCAGCGCCAGCCGGACGCCGGCGTCGGCATGGATCTCGTCGCGGGTGATGATGTCGAAGGCGATGGTCAGCAGCGCGTCGCCGGCCAGGATCGCGGTGGCGTCGTCATAGGCCTTGTGCAGGGTCGGACGTCCCCGGCGCAGGTCGGAATTGTCCATCGCCGGCAGATCGTCATGGATCAGGGAATAGCAGTGGATGCATTCGAGCGCCGCGCCCGCCATCAACGCGCCGCGCCGGGGCACGCCGAACACGGCGGCGCTCTCGACCACCAGGAACGGGCGCAGCCGCTTGCCGCCGTTGAGGCTCGAATAGCGCATCGACTCGATCAGCCGCTTCGGCCTGATGATCTCGTCCGCCAGCGGCGCGTCGCCGAGGAGCTCGCCGAGCAGGGCTTCGGTCTCTTCCGCGGTCTTGTCCAGGCGTTGGGTGAAGTCGGTGAGGGCCGTCGCAGTCATTTAACAAGAGCTCCAGGGGCAAATTTCGCCGGACAATCGTTGATGGCGGCGACTTCGTCAATTGCCGGGGCGGTGGCGGCTTTCGGCCGCAACGGCGGAAAAAAGCAGGAAACCTCATGGAGATGTCGGATAATCCCGGCCAATTGTCCGCCGCCGCGGCGGTCCAACCCGAGCGACGCCTGCCCTTGCGTACCGTCAGAACCATCCTCCTGATCGTCGTGCTGGTGCTGCTCGTGCCCTACGCGCTGACGCCGTTCTATGCCGTGGGTCACCCCGTCTCGACCCTGATGCTGTGGCGGTCGGTGACGGGGCAGCCGGTAACGCGGCACTGGATCGACCTCCCGGCGATGTCGCCGTATTTGCCCCGCTCGGTGGTGGCCGCGGAGGATGCCAAATTCTGCGGCCATCACGGCATCGACTGGGGGGCGCTGCGGGAGGTCATGGACGACGCCGAGGATGGCGAGGTCAGCCGCGGCGGCTCGACCATCACCCAGCAGGTTGCCAAGAACCTGTTCCTCTGGCAGGGCCGCAGCTATGTCCGCAAGGCGCTGGAACTGCCGCTGGCGCTATGGATCGATCTCGTGCTCAGCAAGCGGCGCATTCTCGAGATCTATCTCAACATCGCCGAGCTTGGCCCATCCGGCCAGTTCGGCGTCGAGGCGGGCGCAAATTACGCCTTCAATCGCTCCGCCGCGGGGCTCGGCCCGCGCGAGGCGGCCCTGATGGCCTCGATTCTGCCGAACCCCGTCCGGCGCAGTGCCCGGGCTCCAGGGCCGGGCGTGCGGCGGCTGTCGGCGACCTACATGGTGCGGGCCCAGGCCTCCAGCCTGCAGACCTGCTGGGGGGAGCGGCGTTGAGACCTGAGCGGGCGCAATTTTGGCCAAAAATGCCTCGGAGAGCCCTAGCCATGCCGCACCCCTTCCTCTATAAGCGCGGCCTTGATCGGCATCCGGGCTCGCCAGCTTCATGGCTGCAGCCGTCCCTTTGCGGACGATGCCTTCCGAAATACCCCTAGAGGATACCGATATGGCCGTCCCCAGAAGAAAAACTTCGCCGTCGCGCCGCGGCATGCGCCGCTCGGCTGACGCCATCAAGAAGCCGACCTATGTCGAGGACAAGGATTCCGGCGAGCTGCGTCGTCCGCACCACCTGGACCTGAAGACCGGCATGTACAAGGGCCGCCAGGTTCTGAAGAAGAAAGACGCCTGATTGTCCGCGCGGGCCGCTTTCCAAGCTGCCCGAATTCGGCCATCGATGGGGTTGAAAGCGGTCCCGTGCGACGTGATTCGCCGGGACCGTTGCGTATCTGTGCCGCGTGATCCCGTCTCGCTGTCATCATCTTCGCACCGATTGATTTTGCGCCGGGTCGCCGCCCGCGCCATCCAAGGCTTCAACCGATGTCCATGGTCGGTTTCCCGCTGCTGCTGATCCCGCTGGCGATCTACAACATGATCGTCTTCCTGATGCCGGGGGTCGCCTTCAGCGAGACGCTGCTGCGCCTTCAGCTTCCGTCCGGCGAGGTCTGGACGATCTCGCTCGGCGACATGCTGCTGGCCCTGGGCGTGCTGCTGCTGTTGCTCGAAATCATCAAGGCGGCGAAGCCGAACGGAAAATATCTGACCGATCATCTGCTGTCGCTGCTGGTCTTCGGCGGCGCCGCGGCGGAATTCGTGATGTGGCAGAAGTTCGGGAATTCGACCTTTCTGCTGCTGACCCTGCTGGCGATGGTCGATTTCTTCGGCGGCATCTCGCTGCGCACCAAGCGCGCCGCCCGCGCCGTCGTAGCAGCGCCTGCTCCCGCGCCGGTTCCTGCCGACGTGCCCGTCTCTGATCCCGAGCCCGAGCTGATCGAAGAACCGGCCAAAGAACCGGCCAGGGCGGAGCTTCAGCAGGCGGATGCCGCTGCCCCTCCCGCACCCGGCGAGGAGTCCACCGATGCCGTGCCGGCAGCGGCCTCGGTCGCCGAATCGGTGCTGCTCGATCGCTCGGTGCCCCGGCCGGCTGCTGCGGAGCCGAAAGGCGCTGCCCCGGAGTTGCAGGCTGAGGTGATCGGCCCGGGGGGGCCGCAAGAGCCGCCAAAAACCGACACGCCAAAGGCCTGACGCGCAGGCGAGCCGCGCTCAGATCACCTGCCGGGTCCGGCCGACGGCCCGCGTCACCGGCTGAAGCCTCGCCGCATAGGCGTTGTGCACGTCTGCCGGCGCGGCACGCCTCAGCGTGCGGGTCTGTGGCAGCTGCTCGGCGGTCGCGATCAGATGGGTGACGAAGCTGGCGTCGGGGCGGGAGGCGCGGACCATGCGCGCGCGATGCTCGTCGCTGGTGCCGGCCGGCAGCAGCACGACCGAGCGCGACGTCTCCTCCGTTCGGTCCAGGCGGCCCTCGTCCTGATCAATCGTTAACATTGCCCAACCATTACCGGCGCGCGTGTCACGTTATGGGACGCCGGAGCCTTTCGCCATTCCAATTCGCAAAGCCAATGCCGTTCCAAGCGCGTCGGGCGCTGTGCGTTCCAAAGATGGTTGACGCGTCTCGGACACGCGCTCGTCGCCTCGGCATGCTCTCCGTTAACCAGAGATGCGTAGTCTGATTCGCGAAGTCGGCCGCCGCCGCTCGCGCAGATATGCGTCGGCCGTTCCCAAATCAGCGCCGGTCTTGCCGGCCTGTGCCGAAACGAGGCGATCTTGACATCCGAATTGCCACAGACCGCGATGATCCTGGCGTCCCTGGGCCAAGCTGCCTTCGTCTGGGATCTGACGAGCGACGTGATCGTCTGGAGCGATCACGTCGGGGCGGTGTTTGCCGACGTTCCGCTGCCGCAACTCTGCAACGGCGCCGAATTCAGCAAGCTGATCGAGCCGGACCGCAGCATCCGCTCCGAGATCATGCACCAGGCGGCGCCGCTGCATGGTGCCGCCGGCACGCCGTACCGGATCGAATATGGCGTGCGCACCCACGCCGGTGCGCCGCTGATCTGGGTCGAGGAGACCGGCTGCTGGTTCGCCGGCCCCGATGGGCGGCCATCGCGTGCCCAGGGCATCGTGCGGATCAACAACGAGCGCCACGCCCGCGAGGAGCAACTGCTCAAGCTGTCACGCCACGATCCGCTGACCGGCGAGCTGAACCGGACGCATCTGATGGCGACGCTTGCCGAGGTGATCGAGGAGTCGCACCGCTTCCGCTTCTCCTGCGCCTTCATGCTGGTCGGCATCGATCATCTCGCGCGCATCAACGACGCCTTCGGCTTCGACGTCGCCGACGGCGTCGTGCTGGAGATCGCCCAGCGCATCCGGGGCCGGCTCCGCGGTGGCGACACGCTCGGGCGGTTCTCGGGCAACAAGTTCGGGTTGATCCTGAAGAACTGTACGATGGACGATATGAACACCGCCGCCGAACGCTTCCTCGCGACGGTGCGCGACGAGGTGGTGCCGACCAAGTCTGGTCCGGTCGCCGTCACCGCGACGATCGGCGCAGTCAGCGTTCCCCGTCACGCCCGCTCGGTCGAGGAGGCGGTCAACCGCGCCCATGAGACGCTCGACGCCGCCAAGCGCCGCCGCATCGGATCGTTCTCGACCTGGCGGCCGAACGTGGAGTGCGACGCGCAGCGCAAGGTCAACATCCGCGTCACCGACGAGATCGTGACCGCGCTCAATGAGCGGCGCATCGTCACGGCGTTCGAGCCGGTGGTGAATGCCAACACGCTTGCGCCCGCCTTCTATGAATGCCTGGTGCGGATGCGCCAGGATGACGGTCGGGCCCTCCTGGCGCCGGACGTGGTGCCGGTCGCCGAACGTCTCGGCCTGATCCGCTTGGTCGATCACCGCATTCTGGAGCTGGTGGTGACGGAGCTTGCGAGCACGCCCGACGTCACCCTGAGCCTCAACATCTCGCCTGAGACCACCATGGATCCGGACTGGTGGGCCTCGATCGAGTCCATGATGCGCGCCCATCCGGGGGTCGCCGAACGGCTGATCGTCGAGATCACCGAGACGGTCGAGATCCAGGACGTCGACGATCTCCGCGGCTTCGTGACGCGGCTGAAAGATCTCGGCAGCCGAATTGCCATCGATGATTTCGGCGCCGGACACACCTCGTTCCGCAATCTGCGCAAGCTCGGCGTCGACATCGTCAAGATCGACGGCGCCTTCGTGCAGAACCTCGTTCGCTCGGCCGATGATCGCGCCTTCGTGCAGACGCTGGTCGAGCTGGCGCGGCGGCTGCAGATCAAGACGGTGGCGGAATGGGTGCAGGACGAGGCATCGGTCGCGCTGCTGCGCGATTGGGGCTGCGACTACATCCAGGGCCGCGTGATCGGCCTCGCCTCGGTCGATCGGCCGTGGATCGGTAACGGCACGGTCGAGTTGCCGGCGGCGAGCTGATCGGCCGCCGGCCTTCGGCGTCAGCCTTGCTGCTCGTCCTTCTTCGGCTCGGACATGCGGTCGAGCCGGTCCTGCATTTCCTTCATCTGACGACGCAGCTCGTCGATGTTGTCGTCGGCGGCCGGGGTCGGCTCGGCCGCCTTTTCCTCCCCGCGGGCCGGCGGTGCGAACGGCTTGAACATCGAGAAGGTCTGCTGGAACAGCTCCATGTTGCGGCGCACATGCTCTTCGAGCGGCGCGAACGGCGTCCCGCTGAAAGTGTCGGCCATCTGCTTGCGAAACTTCTCCTGCTCGCGGGTCAGCGTATCGATTGACTGCTCGAGGTATTTCGGAACCACCATCTGCATGCTGTCGCCATAGAAGCGGATCAGCTGGCGCAGGAACGTGGTCGGCAGCAGGTTCTGGCCCGCCTTGTTCTCCTGCTCGAAGATGATCTGGGCGAGCACGGAGCGGGTGATGTCGTCGCCTGTCTTGGCGTCGTAGACTAGGAAATCCTCGCCGTTCTTAACCATGGAGGCCAGATCTTCGAGGGTCACGTAGGTACTCGTCCCGGTATTGTAGAGCCGCCGGTTCGCGTATTTCTTGATTGTGGTGGGTTGGTCAGATTTCGCCATGAGCTCACACATGCAAACCGAGAACAGGGAAACCCGGCGGCGTCGCCGCAGGGCGAAGAGCTACGCAATGCAATAACGTAATCACTTTCGGGCGAGTTCGGCTACGGTTTTGTGCGGAACGGTTAATCCCGCAGCAGAAATCTTGCTCACGAAACCGCCAAGCATCCCATTTTGAATGCGCCGCAACAGGAATTGCTGATGCCGCCAATTGACATGTCGCAACGACGTTAACAGGATGAAGCCCGAAGGTTGCGCACTCGCCAATCCGGGGCTTGCGGACGGCCGGCACGACCGTGAACTGAAAAGATCATTTTCATTTCAAATACCCTCAAGCTCTCAAGCCCTCGCTTTCACGTCCAAGATCAAGAACCCCAGGAGATGCCCATGTCAGACGATGTCGTCATCGTCAGTGCCGCCCGTACCCCGGTTGGAAGCTTCAACGGTGCCTTTGCCAGCGTTCCGGCCCATGAGCTGGGCGCTGTCGCCATCAAGGCCGCACTGGAACGCGCCGGCATCGAGCCGGGCCGCGTGTCCGAAGTCATTCTGGGGCAGATCCTGACCGCAGCTCAGGGCCAGAACCCGGCCCGTCAGGCCTCGATCGCCGCCGGCATTCCGGTGGAAAGCCCGGCCTGGGGCATCAACCAGCTGTGCGGCTCGGGCCTGCGCTCCGTCGCGCTGGGCTACCAGGCGCTCGTCAATGGCGACTCCGACATCGTCGTCGCCGGCGGCCAGGAGTCGATGAGCATGGCGGCGCATGCGCAATACCTGCGCGCCGGCGTGAAGATGGGCTCGCTCGATCTGGTCGACACGATGATCAAGGACGGTCTGTGGGATGCCTTCAACGGCTATCACATGGGCAACACCGCCGAGAACGTTGCGAAGCAATATCAGATCACCCGCGCGCAGCAGGACGAGTTCGCCGTTGCATCGCAGAACAAGGCCGAGGCCGCTCAGAAGGCCGGCAGGTTCAAGGACGAGATCGCGCCCGTGACGGTCAAGAGCCGCAAGGGCGACATTGTGGTCGACACCGACGAATACCCGCGTCATGGCGCGACGGTCGAGGCCATGGCCAAGCTGCGTGCGGCCTTCGAGAAGGACGGCACGGTCACCGCCGGCAACGCGTCGGGCATCAATGACGGCGCAGCGGCCGTGGTGCTGATGACCGCCAAGCAGGCCGCCAAGGAAGGCAAGACCCCGCTCGCCCGGATCGTGTCCTGGGGACAGGCCGGCGTCGACCCGAAGATCATGGGCACCGGTCCGATCCCGGCGTCGCGCACGGCGCTGAAGAAGGCCGGCTGGAATATCGCCGACCTCGACCTGATCGAAGCCAACGAGGCGTTTGCCGCGCAGGCCTGTGCCGTGAACAAGGACCTCGGCTGGGATCCGGCCAAGGTCAACGTCAACGGCGGTGCGATCGCGATCGGCCATCCAATCGGTGCATCCGGCGCGCGCGTGCTCGTGACCCTGCTGCATGAGATGCAGAAGCGCGACGCCAAGAAGGGCCTCGCGACGCTGTGCATCGGCGGCGGTATGGGCATCGCGCTGTGCGTCGCACGCGACTAAAAAGCCGGCACTGACTGCGAACCGTTCAGTCTTCGCAATCGCGTCCAGCTCAACTAAAGATCAACGCCCGGCGATCTCGCCGGGCGTTTTGTTCTTGATGTCCGTCAAACACGTCGCATAATCGACCACTAAAAAAATGGAGTTGAGCGAGCATCGATGGTCATGCGGCAAGTTGATCGTCGCACGACGTTTCATGATCCAATAACAACGGTATGCACGGTGGCAGCCAGAGGTTGTCCTGTGCGATCAGTCATCGAGGGAAGGATTCGACATGGCACGTGTGGCGTTGGTGACCGGGGGGACGCGCGGTATCGGAGCGGCGATCAGCAAGGCGCTGAAGGCGGCGGGATACAAGGTCGCGGCGAATTACGGCGGCAACGATGCCGCTGCGGAGAAGTTCAAGAGCGAGACGGAGATCCCCGTCTACAAATGGGACGTCAGCTCGTTCGAGGCCTGCGGCGAAGGCATCAAGAAGGTCGAAGCCGATCTCGGTCCCATCGACGTGCTGATCAACAATGCCGGCATCACCCGTGACACGGCCTTCCACAAGATGACGCTCGAGCAGTGGAGCGCCGTCATCAACACCAATCTCGGCTCGCTGTTCAACATGACCCGCCCGGTCATCGAGGGCATGCGCGCGCGCAAGTTCGGCCGCATCGTCAACATCTCCTCGATCAACGGCCAGAAGGGCCAGTTCGGGCAGGTCAACTACTCCGCGGCGAAGGCCGGCGACATCGGCTTCACCAAGGCGCTCGCGCTGGAGACGGCCAAGGCCGGCATCACCGTCAACGTGATCTGCCCAGGCTACATCAACACCGAAATGGTGCAGGCGGTGCCGAAGGACGTGCTCGAGAAAGCCATCCTGCCGCTGATTCCGGTGGGGCGCCTCGGCGAGCCCGAGGAGATCGCGCGCGCCGTGGTGTTCCTCGCCGCTGATGAGGCCGGAGCCATCACCGGCTCGACGCTGTCGGTCAATGGCGGCCAGTACATGGTGTGATCCGCGCCGGCGGCGTTGCCTCCGGCCACCATCTGCGGTTAAGGAAAACCTGATGCCCGCGCTCGCCGCGGGCATTCACGTCTTGGACGCTCCCCGCACGGACGCAGGCGTGGGTGGCCGGCATGAGCCGGCCGTGACGGAGCCTGCCGCCTGATGTCCCAGCGCACTGCGACCCTGATCGGTCTGACCGCGATCCTGATGTGGTCGCTGCTCGCCTTGTTGACGGTGGCGACGGGTACGATCCCCGCCTTCCAGCTTGCGGCAATGACCTTTGCTGTCGGCGGCGCGGTCGGCCTGCTCAGTGTGTTGCGTCGACCGGATGGGCTGCAGGTGTTGCGGCAGCCGGCGAGGGCGTGGGCCGTGGGCGTCGGCGGCCTGTTCGGCTATCACGCGCTGTATTTCCTGGCGCTGCGCTTCGCGCCGCCGGCGGAAGCCGGGCTGCTGAACTATCTCTGGCCGCTGCTGATCGTGATGTTCTCGGCCTTCCTGCCTGGCGAGCGCCTGGCGGTCCATCACGTCATCGGCGCCGCGATCGGTCTCGTCGGAACGGCGCTGCTGTTGCTCGGCAACGGTGCGAGCTTCGCTGCGAGCCAGTTGCCGGGGCTTGCGGCCGCCTTCGTCGCGGCGTTCGTGTGGGCGATCTATTCGGTGCTCTCGCGTCGTCTGAAGGCGGTGCCGACCGATGCGGTCGCGGGCTTCTGCCTGGCGACGTCCGCGCTGGCGGCCCTGGTCCACGTTGCGGTCGAGCGAACGGTCTGGCCCGACAGCCCGACGCAGTGGCTCGCTGTTGCCGGTCTCGGCATCGGCCCGGTGGGTGCTGCGTTCTACGCCTGGGACATCGGCATGAAGCGGGGCGACATTCGGGTGCTCGGTGCGGCGTCCTATGCGACGCCGCTGCTGTCGACGGCGTTCCTGATCGTTGCCGGCTACGCGCGGCTGAGCGCGACCATCGCCGTGGCGGCGCTGCTGATCGCCGGCGGCGGTCTGGTCGCGGCCAAGGACATGTTCCTTCTGCGCAAGCGCTGACCGCGTCAGGTTGAGCGAAAGTCAGGCGGTGCCCGCTCGCATGCGGACTTCGGTACGGCGGCCCGAATCCGCCGGTTATCCTTGATGCGCACTTAACCGTGCGCAAAACCAGCGCGCCGGCCGGTAGCTCACAACCGCCGATTACGGTTTGGCGCGGTCTGCACCTAACCCGCCCTTTACCCGTCCCGCGCGATAATTCGCGGGAAATGGTGCTGACAACGGGGCGGCGATGCCGGACGTGAGACGTTACATGGCCCGCGCGGGGGAGTTGTTTCGCGTCCCCGCCGACAATCCCGAGCTGACGCGCGCGCAGTTCCAGGCGTTCTCGAAGCAGGTGCCGCTGCTCTATTTCATTCTCATCACCAACAGCCTGGCGCTCGCCTACACCTTCCTGCCGCTGGCGCCGACGTGGCTCACGATTTCGGTGCCGGCCCTGCTATCGACGATTACCGGCGCGCGGATGCTGTGGTGGCTGCGGCAGGGCGAGGCCGCCAGCAGCGACGCCGAGGTGCTGCGCAACCTGCGCGTCACCAACCGGATCGCCGGCCCGATCGGGGCGCTGTTCGTCGTCTGGTCATTCGCGTTGTTTCCCTATGGCGATCCGTTCGCCAAGGGGCAGGTCGCGTTCTACATGGCAGTCACGGTCATCGGCATCATCTTCTGCCTGATGCATTTGCGCTCCGCGGCGCTGATCGTGACCCTCGTGGTCATCGTCCCCTACGTCATCTTCTTCATGTCCACCGGCGTTCACGCGCTGCGTGCGATCGCGGTCAATCAGTTGCTCGTGTCCGGCGCCATGGTCACGGTGCTGTTCATCTACTATCGGGATTTCGCCGCGCTCGTCGCCAGCCGCAAATCGCTGCTCGCGGAGCAGGCCGCGACGCAAGCGCTGTCGGATGAAAACTTCCGCCTCGCCAATCTGGACGCGCTGACCGATCTGCCCAATCGCCGCCGCTTCTTCTCGGAGCTCACGCAGGCATTCGCCGAGGCCGAGCGGGACGGCACGCGGCTCGCCGTCGGCATCATCGATCTCGATGGCTTCAAGCCGATCAACGACACCTATGGACATACGGTCGGCGACCGCGTGCTGATGGAGGCCGCGCGCCGCGTCCGCGACGCCTGTGCCGGCCATGGCGGCCAGGTCCATCTCGCCCGGCTCGGCGGCGACGAGTTCGGACTGGTGGTCGCCGGCAACCCCACGGACGACGATCTGCTCAACCTCGGACGGCAGATCACCGAGCTGATCAAGCTGCCCTATCAGTTCGACACGACGCATACCGGCCTGTCGTGCTCGACCGGCTTTGCGCTATATCCGCGCTCGGCCATGGCCGCGGATGCGCTGTACGAATGCGCCGACTATGCGCTCTACCACGCCAAGCGCCGCGCCCGCGGCCAGGCCATCATCTTCTCGACCGAGCTCGAGGCGGAGATCCGCAGCCGGAGCGTGATCGAGCACCTGTTGCGCACGGCCGATTTCGAAGCCGAGATGGATCTGGCGTTTCAGCCGATCATGGACGCGACGAATTCGCGCACCACCGGATTCGAGGTGCTGGCGCGTTGGCACAGCCCCAAGCTGGGCACGGTGTCGCCCGCAAGCTTCATCCCGGCGGCCGAGCGGATCGGCGTCATCCGCAGCCTGACGCGCTGTCTGCTGGTCAAGGCGCTCGCCGCGGCGCGGACCTGGCCGGACGACATTCGCGTGTCGTTCAATCTCTCCGCGCACGACATCTGTTCGCCGGACGGTGTTCTTCCGCTGCTGGCGGTGATTCATGCCAGCGGCGTTCCGCCGCGCCGAATTGAGTTCGAGATCACGGAGACCGCCGTCACCTTTGATTTCGCCCGCGCCGAGCAGTCGATCGCGGCGCTGAAGGCTATCGGCTGCGGCATCTCGCTGGACGATTTCGGCACCGGCTACTCGTCGCTCAGCCACGTTCACCGGCTGCCGCTCGACAAGCTCAAGGTCGACCGCAGTTTCGTGAGCGACGTCAATGCCAACCCAATCAGCCACAAGATCATCAAGTCGCTGACCGGCCTCTGCGCCGACATGGAAATCTCGTGTGTGGTCGAAGGTGTCGAGACCAAGGAGCAGCTCGACAGCCTCCGGCGTTTGGGCGCGGACTACATCCAAGGCTACTACTTCGCGAAGCCGATGCCGGCCGACGCGATTTCCGGCTTCCTCGCCCAGGAGCGCCAGCGCTTTGCCGAGCCCGCCGCGAAGGTCGCGGGCGCGAGCGCCTGACTCAGACCTCCGGCTCCCAGCCGGGTGGCGCGAGTTCGAATCCTTCGAACATGAAGCCCGGCGCCACCGTGCAGCCGACCAGCGTCCAATCGCCGGTGCTCTCGGCGGCTTGCCAGGCATGGGCAGGGACGATCGCCTGCGGTTGCTGGCCGGCTGCGAGGTCGATCCCCAGCGTCGTCGTTTGCGGCGCCTGGCCTTCGGCGGCGATCCGCAAGGTCAGCGCTGCCCCGGCATAGAAGTGCCAGGTCTCGACCGCGTCGACCCGGTGCCAATGCGAACGCTCGCCGCGGGCGAGCAGGAAATAGATCAAGGTCGATGCGGCGCGGCCGGAGGCGTCCACGGCCGGATCGCGAAACGTCTCGCGAAAATGTCCGCCCTCCGGATGCGGCTGCAGACCAAGGCGCGCGATGATGTCGGCAGCCGAGAGCGTGGTCATCGTCGTCCTTAGCCTTACGACTTGTTCTTGCGCTCACGCAGTTCGCCGAACACCTGCTCGGCGCTGGCGCCCTTCATGCGCAGCCGCAACGCGACGGCCGGATCGTCGGCGCGCAGGAACACGTTGGCGGTCTTCTCGTCGCCGAGAAGCGACGGAATGGTCGGCCGGTTGGCGGCACGCAGCCGCGTGACTTCCTCGGCGCGAGCCTTCAGCGCCTCGTTGTCTCCGTCGACGGTGAGCGCGAATTTGACGTTCGAGGCTGTGTATTCGTGACCGCAATAGAGCCGGAAGTCGTCCGGCAGCGCGCGCAGCTTGAGAAGCGAGTCCCACATCATCGGATAGGTGCCTTCGAACACGCGGCCGCAGCCGACCGAGAACAGCGTGTCGGCCGCAAACAACGCCTTGTCGGCGTCGAACACGTAGGAGACGTGGTCGAGCGTATGGCCGGGCGTTTCCAGCACGCGCGCGAGCAGCTCGCCGATCTTCACGACATCGCCATGGGCGACGCGCAGGTCGACGTTGGCGATCGCCGTCGTCTTGTCGTGCGGCGCGACCACCCGGCAGCCATATTTCTGCTTGAGCTCGGCGACGCCGCCGACGTGGTCGTGATGGTGATGCGTGATCAGGATGTCGGTGAGCGTCCAGCCTTCGGCGTCCAATTGCCGGACGATCGGTCCGGCTTCGGGGGCGTCGATCGAGGCAGTCGCGCCGGTCGCGGGGTCATGGATCAGATAGCCGAAATTGTCGGACAGGCAGGTGAAGACGCGGATGTCGGCGGCCATGATGTCTCCGTCGGCGGGACCGGGCGAGGCACGATGGTAGCGCTCGCGATGCCAGAAGGTCGTGGAAGCGGAGCCCGGGCGCAGCGCTGCGGGGCGGCCTCCGATGTCCCGGGCAGAGATATGGCGTTAACGCTGGAGGCGCAACGCAATATTCGGCGCGCGGCAGCGTGCGCCCGCATGATACATTGACGTCATGGACGTGATCGATCTGCGAAATTTCTATTCGGGTCGCCTCGGGATCGTCGCGCGGCTCTTGATCAACCGCGGCATCCGCGCGCGCTGGCCGAACGCGGCCGGGCAGCGGGTGCTCGGCATCGGCTATCCCACGCCCTATCTCGGCTTGTTCCGCGAGGATTCCGAACGCTGCATCGCCTTCATGCCGGCGGCGCAGGGGGTGCTGAAATGGCCGACGGCGCGGCCGACGCTGGCCTCGCTGGTGGACGAGTTCTCGCTGCCGCTGCCTGATGCGGCGGTCGACCGCATCCTGATCGTGCATGCGCTGGAGATGTCGGACGACCCGGCCGGGCTGCTGCGGGAGATATGGCGGGTGCTGGCGCCGGCGGGACGCATGATCATCGTGATCCCGAACCGGCGCGGCGTTTGGACGCGGACCGACAACACGCCATTCGGCCATGGCCGGCCCTATTCCCGCTCGCAGATCACGCAGTTGCTGCGGCAGACCTGGTTCACGCCGACCGGCTGGGGCGAGGCGCTGTTCATGCCCCCGGTCGGCGGCTGGTTCCTGAAATCGGCGATGGCCTGGGAGCGCGTCGGCGCGGCGCTGTCGCTGCCGTTTGCCGGTGTCCACATCGTCGAGGCGACCAAGCAGGTCTACCGGGTGATCCCGGCGCGCCGCGAGCGCATCCGGCTGATCCCACGACTCGAACCCGTGCTGGCGCCGTCACCGTCGGCCCCAGGATCCTGTGGCTCCGGCCGCCGCGAGGTCGGTCTGCCGTCGCGCGACGGATGACACCGGGTCGCTCCCTGCGTGCCTCTCAGCGCAAAGAAAAACGGGTGGGCTCAGGCCCACCCGTTTCGTCATGACGGAGCGAAATCGCTATTCGCCCGGATTGAGGTCCTCGCTCGGCGCCGGCGCAGCAGCGGCTGCTTCACCGCGCGGACCATGCGGACGCCGGCGGCGGCGCGGATAGCGCTCGGCAGCGCCCTCGAAGGCGGCCGGGGCATTGGCGATCTGCGGCTGCGGGCCGGTGATGAAGGACGGCAACCGATCGACCCCGCTGTCGGCGATGACGGGCTGGGGTTGCGGCTGGGGCTGGTACTGGACGGGCTGCGGACGCTCGCGGTGCTCGCGCGGCTCCCGCTCGCGATGCTCACGCGGTTCACGGTGCTCCCGCGGCTCGCGGTGTTCGCGCGGCTCGCGATGCTCACGCGCTTCGCGATGCTCGCGCGGCTGCTGCTCGCGCTGATAGGGCTGGTTGTCGCCGCGCTCGCGCTGGCCGCCTTCGCGATCGCGCATGAAGGGTTGGGGTTGAGGCTGCGGCTGGGCCGGAACGAAGCCGGGCTCCTGGCCGAAATGCGAGAAGCTCTCGCCTTCATCATCGAGGTCGTCGACGGTCAGGTCCTCGGTGTTGCGCGGCTGCTGCGGCTGGTTCTGGCGGAACTGCTCCTGCGCGGCGGCAATCAGGCGGAAATAGTGCTCGGCGTGCTGGTAGTAGTTCTCGGCGGCAACGGGATCACCCGAGGAGCGGGCGTCGCGGGCAAGCTGGACATATTTCTCGGCGACATGAGAGGCGGTACCGCGGATCTTGATGTCCGGTCCATTGGACTCGAACACCCTGGTCAGCGGATTCTGGCCGCGCCGGTTATTGTTGTTGTTACCGCCGCTGTTCCGGTTGCGCATCCGCTTGTTGTTCTGACCGTTTCTCATGTCCTGCCTTTATTCCAACCCTGCGTTAGGAGCACCGATTGCTGAGCACTGATAGTGAGCACTGATTGTTATCGGAATACCGAAAGCGTATTGAAATACCTTCGCCGGGCTCGGACGCCTCGTGCGCGGTCCAAATGGCCCATCCGACCCATGCCGGTTCCGACATGCCGGTTCGACCCATGCCGATGTGATCGACAGCCGATTCTCTCGACAAAAGCGCGTTCAAAACGCGTTCCCCACCCGCCAGCCCCCTGGGACCGGCGAACCACGTCATTCAGCCAGCCAGGGCGAGATGCGCCACGACCGACCCAGTTTGCTTAGCGTAAGACCTCAAGTGCAAAGTCAGGCTTTCGTTCGCTTTGCAGTCGCGGGCTGCGCAGCCATCCGGCTCTCGCGCTCAGCAGATCTGCGTTCTGGAACCTATCGCCCGGCGCGGCTCTCTGGCATCTGACTGCTGCGGTGTTCCGTGAATACCGCTCGTCGTGGCCTGCACCGGTGCTATGGGTGGAACGTAGTCGCTCCCGGGGGATATTCCAAGAGCTTTTTCTCTATCCCCCGACCTTTACCGGAGCTTTTTTAAGCCCATGACGGTTCGGGGAATACCGGCCAGATCGGCCCGGATCGTCGAGGAATCGGCCGTCAGGCCAGCCCTCACCATCAATGCAGCGACGTCGTCACTCTGGCCAAGCCCGACCTCCACGATGACAGCGCCGCCGGGCTGAAGCAGGGCCGCTGCCTGCGGGATCAGCGCGCGGTAGGCGTCGAGCCCGTCCTTGCCCCCGTCCAGTGCGCGTAGCGGATCATGAGTGCGCACCTCGGCGTCGAGCGCGCCGATCTCGGACGACGGGATGTAGGGCGGGTTCGACACGATCAGGTCGAAACCCACAGCCAGCGCTGCGGCGTAGGAGCAGGCGACGAAGCCGGCGCGGTCGGCCAATCCGAGCGCGCGCGCATTGTCCCGCGCGGTCGTCAGCGCGGCCAAGCTGATGTCGGTGCCCAGTCCAAAGGCCCGCGGCAGCTCGGACAGCAGCGCCAGCAGGATCGCGCCGGAGCCCGTGCCGAGATCGGCGATGCGCAAGCGACGCTTCAGGTCGCCGCCGGCCGCGAGATGTTCCAGTGCCAGCTCGACCACGGTCTCGGTGTCCGGCCGCGGCACCAGCGTATCGGCCGACAATCGCAGGTCCAGGCCCCAGAACTCTTTGGTGCCGAGGATGCGGGCGACCGGTTCGCCGGCCAGCCGGCGCTGCATCAGCGTTTCCAGGCGCTGCGCGTCGTCATGGGAGAGCTGTCGTCTCCCGTGCATCACGAGCCCGGTGAGGTCGAGCTGCAGCGCATGGCCGACCAGCAGCCGCGCATCGAGCTCGGGCGAGTCGAGGCCCGCATCTGCAAAGCGCGCGGCCAGGGCACGGCGGGCGGCATCGATCGTCACGCCGGCGATGAGGCCGGTCATCGCGCAAGCTCCCTCCACGCGTCATCCCCGCGAACGCGGGGATCCATACGCCGTGCCGTTGCGGGACGGGCGGTCGGAGTTGCCTTCTGTGACAGCCACGAAGGCCGGTGGCTATGGGTCCCGGCGTTCGCCGGGACGACACCGTTTGTGTCGGGGCAGCGTCGCATCGCCTCCTGCAATGCGCCGGTGCGCATCACGCCGCCGCACCTTGCGCGGCGAGCTGGGCTGCCTGGTGCTCGGTCGTCAGCGCGTCGATCAGTTCGCCCAGCGCTTCGCCCGCGATCACCTGCGGCAGCTTGTAGAGCGTCAGGTTGATGCGGTGGTCGGTGACACGCCCTTGCGGGAAATTATAGGTACGGATGCGCTCGGAGCGGTCGCCGGAGCCGACCTTCTCCTTGCGCTCTGCCGAGCGCGCCGCGTCGACCTTCTGCCGCTCGGCGTCGTAGATGCGCGAGCGCAGGATGTTCATCGCGGAGGCGCGGTTCTTGTGCTGCGAGCGGCTGTCCTGCATCATCACGACGATTCCGGTCGGGATGTGGGTGATGCGGATCGCCGATTCCGTCTTGTTGACGTGCTGGCCGCCGGCGCCTTGGGCGCGCATGGTCTCGATGCGCAGGTCGTCTTGCTTGATGTCGACATCGACCTCCTCGACCTCCGGCAGCACGGCAACCGTGGCGGCCGAGGTGTGGATGCGCCCCTGGGTCTCGGTATCGGGCACGCGCTGCACGCGGTGCACCCCGGATTCGAATTTCAGCTTGGCGAAGGCGCCGCGGCCCTGCACCTCGGCGATGATTTCCTTGTAGCCGCCGACGGTGCCTTCGGAGGCCGAGATCACCTCGACCTTCCAGCCCTGCAGGGCGGCGAAGCGCTCATACATCCGGAACAGGTCGCCGGCGAACAAAGAGGCCTCGTCGCCGCCGGTGCCGGCGCGGATTTCGAGCACGACGTTGCGGTCGTCCATCGCATCCTTCGGCAGCAGGGCGACGCGGATCTGCTGCTCCAGCGCGCCGCGGCGCGCGATCAGCTCGTCGCGCTCGGCCTCGGCCATCGCGCGCATCTCGGCGTCGGTGGTGGGATCGGCGATGAGCGCCTCCGTCTCGGCGAGCTCCTTGACGCCGGCGCGATACGCCTTCACCGCGTCGATCAGCGGATTGAGCTCGGCGAGCTCACGGGTGATCTGCACGTAGCGGTCGGAATTGACCTGGCCGAGCAGCTCCGCCTCGAGCGAGGCGTGATGCGCGAGCAGGACATCCAGTTTGGCTTGGGGAAGCGACGACATGATGCAATCTGATCTAGGAGCAAACGATACGAACGGAAGACGCTTGGCGCGACGGGCCCGCTACAGCGCGAGGCCTTCGCTCTCGGCGAACTCGGTCAGCTTCTGCCGCATCGAGAAGCTGCCGGCCGGTGCGGCCAGCCATTCGGCCATCTTCGTCGCCGCCTTGCCGGCGTCGAGTTCGAGGATCATCGCCTTCACGGGGCCGTGCGCGGTGGCCGACAGCGACAGCGAGCGGTAGCCGAGCGAGATCAGCGCCAGCGCGCCGATCGGCTTGGAGGCCATCTCGCCGCACAGCGACACCGACCGCTTGGCCGCCTTGGCCTTGTGCACGATCTGCTGCAACGCCCGCAGGATCGGCGTCGACAGCGTGTCGAAGCGCTCGGAGACCTTGGCATTGCCGCGATCGACCGCGAACAGGAACTGGAACAGGTCGTTCGAGCCGACCGAGATGAAATCGACCTTCGAAAGCAGCTCGTCGAGCTGATACAGCAGCGCCGGGACCTCGAGCATGGTGCCGACGTCGACGCGCTCCGGCAGCGTGTGGCCGTGCTGGCGCAAGTAAGTCAGCTCGCGCTCGACGATCGCCTTGGCCGTGTCGAACTCGGCGACTTCCGAGATCATCGGGAACATGATGCGCAGCGAGCGGCCGCCGCCGGCGCGCAGCAGCGCCCGGATCTGGCCGCGCAGCAGGCCCGGGCGGTCGAGGCCGAGGCGGATCGCGCGCCAGCCGAGCGCCGGATTCTCCTCGATCACGGTCTCCATGTAGGGCAGCGCCTTGTCGCCGCCGATGTCCAAAGTGCGGAACGTGACCGGCTTGTGGCCGGCGGCGTCGAGAACCGTGCGATACAGCGCCAGCTGGTCGCTGGAGCGCGGCAGGCTGGCGGACACCATGAATTGCAGCTCGGTGCGGAACAGGCCGATGCCGGCGCTGCCGGTGTCCTCGATATGCGGCAGGTCGATGACCAGGCCTGCATTGATCATCAGCTCGATCGGCTGGCCGTCCTTGGTCACGCAGGGCTTGTTGCGCAGCTCGCCATATTGCGCCTGGCGGCGAGCGCGGAAGCGCACCCGCTCGGCATAGGCGGACTCGATCTCGGACGACGGCCGAACGTAGATCGAGCCCGACGTGCCATCGACGATGATGGCGTCGCCGGGATCGGCGATACCCGGCGCGTTCGGCACCTCGCCGACGGCGGGAATGCCGAGCGCTCGCGCCACGATCGCGACATGCGAGTTGGCAGTGCCTTCCTCGAGCACGAGGCCGCGCAGCCGCTTGCGGTCGTAGTCGAGCAGCGCCGCCGGGCCCATTGCGCGCGCGATCAGGATGGCATTGTCGGGCAAGTGCTCGCGCCGGGGCGCGTGGTCCTGGCCGACGAGCTGGCGCAGCAGCCGGTAGCCGAGATCCTCGAGATCGTGCAGCCGCTCGCGCAAATACGGATCGGTGGAGCGCAGCATACGGGCGCGGGTGTCGGACTGCACGCGCTCGACGGCGGCTTCCGCCGTGAGGCCGGTCGCGACCGCCTCGTGCAGCTTGTGCGACCAGCCCTGGTCGTTGGCGAACATGCGATAGGCTTCGAGCACCTCGCGGTGCTCGCCGCCATCGGCGACGTCACCGCGCTCCAGCATGCGGTCGAGGTCGGCGCGCAGCTTGAGCAGCGCGGCGTCGAGCCGCTTGATCTCCTTCGGCAGATCCTCGGCGATGTAGTTGTTGATGACGACGCGCGGCTCGTGCAGCACGACGTGGCCGAGCGCGATGCCGTCGGACAGCACGGTGCCGGTCTTGTGGATCGAGTGCCGCGCCGCCGGCTCGGCGCCGGGCTGGGCGAGCGCTGCGAGCTCGCCGGAGGCGATCATCTCGGCGAGCACCATCGCGGTGGTCTGCAGCGCCTCGACCTCTTCCTCGACATAGGTGCGCTTGGCGCGGTTCTGCACCACCAGCACGCCGAGCGTGTTGCCGGCGCGCAGGATCGGCACGCCAAGGAAGGAGTGGTAGATCTCTTCGCCGGTTTCCGGCCGGTACGAGAAGGCGGGGTGGCTCTGCGCGTCGTTCAGATTGAGCGGCGTCGCCTCGCTGGCGACGAGGCCGACGAGTCCCTCATGCGCGCTCAGCACGGTCATGTGCACGGCGTCGCGGTTCAGACCTTCGGTGGCGTAGAGCTCGAGCGTGTTGTCGACGCGAAGCACATAGACCGAGCACACCTCCGCGACCATGTTGGCCGCGATCAGCACCACGATCTTGTCGAGTCGCTCCTGTGCCGAGACCTGCTCCGCCATGGTCTCGCGAAGCCGTCTGAGCAGGACGCGGGGGCCTCCCGACGCGCTTCGCATGTGGCACAATCCCCCTTCCTGGGGCCAGCCCGGCACGCGGCCGGATCTGGCGCTAAACTCGCGGCATCGAACAGCTTTCTCGATTCGGCACTATCGCACGCTCAGAGTGCCGGCCCGAACCAGAACAACCATCACTGGAGCACAGTTTGCGGCTGCCATCCTGCGATGGCGTATAGCGAATTAGGGCTTGTTTTGCCAAGCAAAACGCCTGCCACCGCGGGCGGCGTCAACGGCTTTCGAACGATCTCCGGCCCGTCCCGCTGTCACATAACGGGACAGGTGTGGTTGCGGAGGAGGATTTTCTAGGCCTGGTCCAGTCCGTAGAGCGTGTGCAGCGTGCGGACGGCGAGCTCGGTATAGGCGGCGTCGATCAGCACCGAGAACTTGATCTCGGAGGTCGTGATCGCGCGAATGTTGATGTTGCGGGCGGCGAGCGCGGCAAATCCCTTGGCGGCGACGCCGGCATGGCTGCGCATGCCCGAGCCGATCACCGAGACCTTGGCGACGTCGGTTGCGGTATCCAAGCGCTGGTAGCCGATCTTGTCCTTGGCCGCGGTGATGGTCTCGCGCGCCCGGTTGTAGTCGGTCGCCGGCACCGTAAATGTCAGATCGGTGGTCTTGCCATCTTCGGAGACGTTCTGGACGATCATGTCGACATTGATGTTGGCATCAGCCAGCGGTCCGAAGATCGACGCGGCAACGCCCGGCTTGTCCTCGATCTGGCGCACCGAGATCTGGGCCTCGTCCTTGGAGAAGGCGATGCCGGTCACGACGTGATTTTCCATGATTTGTTCCTCGCTGCAGATCAGCGTCCCCGGCGGCTGGTTGGCGTGCGGGTCGATATCCTCGGGCTTGTCAAATGAGGAGCGGACGAAGATCGGCATGTTGTGCACCATGCCCAGTTCCACCGAGCGGACCTGCAGCACCTTGGCGCCCTGGGACGCCAGCTCCAGCATGTCCTCGAAGGCGATCTTGTCGAGCCGCTTGGCCTTCGGCACCACCCGCGGGTCGGTGGTGTAGACGCCGTCGACGTCGGTATAGATGTCGCAGCGGTCGGCCTTGATGGCGGTCGCGATCGCCACCGCCGAAGTGTCCGAGCCGCCGCGGCCGAGCGTGGTGATTCGCCCGGTTTCGGCGTTGATGCCCTGGAAGCCAGCGATGACCGCAACTTCCTTGCGGTCGCGGAAGCGCTGGATCAGCTCGGCGCCGTCGATATCGACGATTCGCGCCGAGGCATGGGCGTCGCTGGTCTTGATCGGGATCTGCCAGCCCTGCCACGAGCGGGCCTGGATGCCCATGCTCTGCAGCACGATCGCCAGCAGGCCGGATGTGACCTGCTCGCCCGAGGCCACCACGGCGTCGTATTCGCGCGCATCATGCATCGGCGACGCCTCGGTGCACCAGGCGACCAGCTCGTTGGTCTTGCCCGACATCGCCGAGACGACCACGGCAACCTCATGACCGGCATCGACCTCGCGCTTGACGTGGCGCGCGACGTTGCGGATGCGGTCGATGTTGGCGACGGATGTGCCGCCGAATTTCAGCACGAGGCGACCCATGACGACGCGCTCATTCCCATCAGGAGGATAAGTTGACCGGCTGAGCGCGAAACCGGAGGCGCGCCAGCCGAAACGCGCGTATACATAGCGCCGCGGCTGGGGGCAAGACGGTTCCTTGTGGTGATAGGGTCAGGTTGGTGACAGGGTCAGGTGAGAGGCTTGGAATGGCGCGTTACATCGACGAAATCCTGCAACCCGGCGAGAAGGTGCTGTATTCGACCAATGCGCATTGGATGTTCTACCTGCCCGCGATCGGGGCCTGGATCGTCGTGTTTGGATTGCTCGTCCTCTCCCGCATGACCGTGAACGACAGTTTGGTCATGCTGTGCCTGGCCACCGCCGCCGTCATCGCCATTGTCGCCCTGTATTGGACGGTCCGGGCCTGGTTCCATCGCCTCACCACGGAGACGGACGTCACCAATCGTCGCGTCGTCCATAAAACCGGTTTCATCAAGCGCCGTACCTTCGAGATGGCCCTCGACAAGGTCGAGAGCGTCGACGTCAACCAGACCATCATGGGACGGGTTCTCAATTACGGCGACGTCACCATCTTGGGGGTGGGCGAGGGCAAGGAAACCATTTCGACCATCGCGGAGCCGCTGGCGTTCCGGAACGCCATCACGGCGCGTTAGCCCGGTACGGCGCCGCAGCTTCGATCATTGAGTATTCAGCGATGACAATGCCTCAGGATTCCCGCAGCACTTCTGTTCCCTCCGGCTCGACCGTCGATCCGGCCGAGATCGCGAAGTTCTCGAAACTGTCCGAGACCTGGTGGGACCCCAAGGGCAAGATGGCGCCCCTGCACAAGATCAACCCGCTGCGCCTGACCTACATCCGCGATGCCGCCTGCCGGAAATTCGAGCGCAACGCCAAGAGCCTGAACTGCCTCTCGGGACTGCGCATGCTCGACATCGGCTGCGGCGCGGGATTGCTGTGCGAGCCGTTCACGCGGCTGGGCGCGCAGGTCGTCGGCGTCGATCCCTCGGCCAGCAACATTGCCGCTGCCAGGCTGCATGCGGAAAAGGGCCATCTGTCGATCGACTATCGCTGCACCACGATCGAGGAGATGGATCCGCGCGAGCGCTTCGACATCGTGCTGGCGATGGAGGTCGTCGAGCACGTCACCGATGTCGGTGCCTTCCTCGGCCGCTGTGCCGCCGTGCTGAAGCCGGGCGGCATGATGGTGGTCTCGACGCTGAACCGCAACTGGAAGAGCTTCGCGCTCGCCATCGTCGGTGCCGAATATGTGCTGCGCTGGCTGCCGCGCGGCACGCATGAGTGGAGCAAGTTCGTCACGCCGGACGAGCTGACGAAATACCTGCTCGACAATCGTCTGGTCATCACCGAGCAGAGCGGCGTCGTCTATAGCCCCTTCGCCGACCGCTGGAGTCTGTCGACCGACATGGACGTGAACTACATGATGGTCGCCGAGCAGATGGTGTAGCACGGCGTCGCGCTTCGGTTCGGCCGGGATGCTGCTCCACAACCGGTGTCGTCCCTGCGAACGCAGGGACCCATAACCCCAGGGAGTGGTTCGGGGCACGCTAGGAGATCAGGTCGCTGGCGGGCTTTCCGTGGCGCGACAGGTTCAACGTGCAGCCTGCCCCAAGACAGATCACGCGGTATGGTCCCGGGTCTACGCCCGCTGACGCGTCGCGTCATCGGGCTTGCCCGGGACGACAGCTTTGCTCCCCCTCGCCAGCTTCATTCTCGGTTGTCGTCGGTCCAGCCAGATGCCGCTCGACCAAAGGTGTCGTCCCTGCGAACGCAGGGACCCATAACCCCAGGGAGTGGTTTGAGGCACGCTAGAAGATCAGGTTGCTGAGATCGCGCCATTCGAGGTTGTCGCGTTCGATCAGCTCGATCTTCCAGTCGCGTTTCCAGCGCTTGAGTTGCTTTTCGCGGGTGATTGCTTCTTCGGCGTGTCCAACCTAACTGAAGCTGGTGGTTATGGGTCCCTGCGTTCGCAGGGACGACACCGTCTTTGTGACGCGAGCTTACCACAAACTGTAGATAGTGGTTTGTCATCCCGCCGCGATCTGCAATCCTGACATGCGACTGAATTGCCGCCTGTCCTGTTGACCCGACGCCTCGCGCTGGTCACGGTGGCCGGCCTTCACAGCCGCTCCGTGCCCGCATGCTCTCCATCGCCTCGCTCTGGATTCTCTTCACGCTGGTGGCTGCGGCCGGTCAGGTCGCACGCAATGCGATGCAGCGGTCGCTGACGGCGAAGCTCGGCACCTGGGGCGCGACCAACATCCGCTTCCTGTTCGGCTTCCCGTTCTCGCTGGTGTTCCTGACCGCGGTGCTGCTGGCCACCGGCGACCACCTGCCGTGGCCGCCTTCTGTGTTCTGGCCGTGGCTGCTGCTCGGCGCGCTCAGCCAGATCGTCGCCACCGGACTGATGCTGCTGGCGATGACCGACCGCTCCTTCGTCGTCACCACGGCCTATCTGAAGACCGAAGCAATCCAGACCGCGATCTTCGGCTTCATCTTCCTCGGCGATCCGCTCTCGGTGCCGAAGGTAATCGCGATCCTGATCGCCACCATCGGCGTCGTCGTCACGGCGCTTCGGCCCGGTGGCGACAAGAGCTTTGCGGAGTTGAAGCCGACCGTGACCGGCCTCGTTGCGGCGGCGGCGTTCGCCCTGTCGGCGGTCGGCTTCCGCGGCGCCATCATCGCCGTCGACGGCGTCTCCTTCGTGACCGCCGCATCGTACACGCTGGTCTGGGGCCTGTTCGTGCAAACCGCGATCCTGACCGTCTACCTGCTGTCGCGCGCGCCGGACATCCTGCGCGGAATCCTGTCGCTGTGGCGGCCGTCGATGATGGCCGGCTTCGTCGGCGCCTTCGCGTCACAATTCTGGTTCCTGGCTTTCGCGCTGACGGCGGCCGCCAACGTCCGCACGCTCGCGCTGATCGAGGTGCTGTTCGCGCAGGGCGTGTCGTACTACTCGTTCAAGCAGCCGGTTTCGCTGCGCGAGATCTGTGGCATCGTGCTGATCGTTGCCGGGGTAGCGCTGCTGATCGCAGTGTAGTCAGCCCTTGATCGCGATCAGCACGGCGCCGGCCGCGATCAGCGCGATGCCGATCCAGCCCTGCAGGCTCGGTCGTTCGCCGAGAAACACGACGCCGAACAAGGCGACCAGCACGACGCTGAGCTTGTCGATCGGAGCGACCAGCGTCGCGGGGCCGAGCTTCAGGGCACGGAAATAGCACAACCACGAGGCGCCGGTGCCGAGCGCCGACAGCGTCAGGAAGATCCAGCTCTTCATCGAGATCGGGCCGGGGCTCGTCGGTTGGCCCGTCGCGAACAGGATCAGCGCCAGCGTCACCAGCACGATCGCGGTGCGGATCAGCGTGGCGAGATCCGAGTTGAGACCTTCGACGCCGACCTTGGCGAAGATGGCGGTCAGGGCCGCAAACAGCGCGGAGAGAAGGGCCCAGAGCTGCCAGGACGAGGAGAGGGGGGACATGTCGTCACACCGGCGAAAGAGAGAGTGCAGGCCGAGATCTCTCCCCCGTCATTGCGAGCGAAGCGAAGCAATCCAGAATCTGTCCTCGGCTCCTGGATTGCTTCGCTTCGCTCGCAATGACGAAAAGGCCTTCTCGATTGCTCAATTCCTATCGTCCGGCAGCACCGGGATCGGGGCGACCTCGATGCCTTCCTCGATCAGTTCGCGGGCCTCGTCGAGCGAGGCCTCGCCATAGATCGGCCGGTGCTCGGTCTCGCCGTAATGCATCTTGCGCGCTTCCGTCGGGAAACGCTCGCCGACATCGTCGGCGTTCTTGACGATGTGGTCGCGCAGCTCCTTGAGCTTGGCGCGCAGCTCGCGCTCCTGCGCCATCATCAGCGCGGTCGATCCCGGCGGAATCACTTCCTGCGCTGGCGTCGGTGAGGCCGGCACTGGCACTGGAACGGCCTCGCGGCCCTTCTTGCTGACGATGCGCGGCGCCATGATCGCCTTCTCGACCTTGGTCGAGCCGCAGGTCGGGCATTCCACCAGCTTGCGCTTCACCTGCGAATCGTAGGTCGAGGAGCTCTGGAACCAGCTTTCGAACGTGTGGTCACGCTCGCAGCGCAGCGCATAGCGGATCATGCCGAGCCCCGCACTAGGTGCAGATAGTCCGGACCCGCGTTGGGGTCGGCGATGCCGAACCGGCGGCCGTGCTGCAGCGAAGGAATGGTCTGGCGCACGCTCTCGACCCGCGACGGATCGATGCGCGCCACGATCACGCCGGGCTCGACGCCGCCCTCGGCGAGAATCTCGCCCCATGGATCGATGATCAGCGAGTGGCCGAAGGTCTCGCGCTTGTTCTCGTGCAGGCCGCATTGGGCGGCGGCGAACACGAAGCAGCCGGTCTCGATGGCGCGGGCGCGCAGCAGCGTGTGCCAGTGCGCCTCGCCGGTCTTGCGCGTGAAGGCGGAGGGCACGCTGATGAACGAGGCGCCGCTCTCGGCCAGCGCACGATACAGCGCCGGGAAGCGCACGTCGTAGCAGATCGTCAGCCCCAGACGACCCCAGGGCAGATCCGAGATCACCGCCGTCTCGCCCGGCTGATAGTTGGCCGACTCGCGATAGCTCTCACCGCCCGGCAGGTCGATATCGAACATGTGGATCTTGTCGTAGCTCGCCAGCACGTTGCCCTCGGGTCCGATCAGGAACGAGCGGTTCACGGCCTTGTCTGCCGAGAAGCGCAGCGCCAGCGATCCGATGTGCAGATGGATGCTCAGCTCCTTGGCGAGCGCCTGATAGGCTTTGAGAGAGGGATCGTCCGCCTCGCTCTTGAGCTGCTCGAACAGCGCCGTCCGGTTGAGCTGCATCATGTTGCTCACTTCCGGCGTCTGGACGTACTCCGCGCCCTGCGCGACCGCTTCCCGGATCAGCCTGGTGCCCTGCTCGAGGCTCGGCTCGGGCAGGAGCGAGGTGCGCATCTGCACCATGGCGGCGGTAAAGCTGCGGTCGTTGCTCATGATGTCGCCTTGTCTCCCGCCAGCATGGCGTCGAGTCTGCCCTCGCGATCGAGCGCATAGAGATCGTCGCAGCCGCCGACATGGGTGTGGCCGATGAAGATCTGCGGAAAGGTCGAGCCCGGGCCGACACGATCATACATCTTCTGCCGGATCGTCGGATCCTTGCCCGCGTCATGCTCGGTGAAGGGAACGTTCTTGCGGGTCAGAAGCGATTTGGCGGCCGTGCAGTAGCCGCACCCCGGACGGGTATAGATTTCGATCGCAGCGGTCATGTCGCGCTCAGCTGTTACGGAACGACAGATTATATGGGAGCGCGGGGGGCATCGACAACCCGGGCGAAAACCAGCACGCTGACCTCGGCCGCCTTGGCGCGCAGCAGAGCGCGGGCGCAGGCATCCACCGTCGCGCCCGTGGTCAGCACGTCGTCGACGATGACGATGCGGCGCCCCTGCACGTCATGCAGGCGGTCTGAAGATACCTGGAATGCGCCCTGCACATTGCTGGCGCGCTGGGCGCGCGACAGCCCGACCTGCTGCTCGGTCGCCCGCACGCGGCGCAGCGCATCGCCCTGCATTCGGACGCCGCTGGACCGGGCGATCACCCGCGCCAGCGCGCCGGACTGGTTGTAACGCCGGCTGAAGCCGCGCCGCCAGTGCAGCGGCACGGGCACCACGAGGTCGGCCTCGGCCAGCAGCTCGCGGCCGGCGCGAGCCATCCAGCGGCCCATGATCGGCGCCAGATCGGTGCGGTCCTGATATTTCAGCTGATGCACCAGGGTGCGCGCGACCTCGTCATAGCGCACGGCGGCGCGCGCCCGGGCATAGGCCGGCGGCGCCGCGATCGCCTCCATCGACAGCAGCTCGGGGCCGGGATCGTAGACGAAGGGGATGCCGAGCTTCGGGCAATACGGCCGCTCGATGAACGACAATTTGCCCCAGCAGGCCGCGCAGACGCCCTCGCCGTCGACCGGCTCGCGGCAGGCGATGCACAGCGTCGGCAGCGCGACGTCGAGCGCGAACTTCGCGACATGCGCGAGACCGCCGTGCAGCGCGCCCACGGCTGCACGAAGTCGTCCGACGCTGATTGGAGCAAACGTCACACCCATGTATTGAGGCTAGCGCCGCAACCCACGCTGCTCAAGCGGTGCATTGCCCGGCCGCGAGGATCGGCGTAACCAGCCCCAATGGTCCAGTCCGTCACCACTCCCGTTCTGTTCGATCGCAGCTTGCTCGCGCTCAGGCAGCGGCGGGCTGCGGCAGCGCCGGAGACCTTCCTGTTGGAGCGCGTTGCGGAGGACATCGAGGATCGGCTTGCGGCAGTGAACCGGTCCTTCACCGCGGCTGCCGACGTCTGGACGCCGGCCGCGGGCTTGAAGCCGTATCTTTCGGGACGCCTCTCGCAGCTCGCACATATCGCTGCGCCCGAAACGGCGGATGAGCGGCTGCCGCTGGCCGCGCAATCGCTCGATCTCGCGCTGTCGGCGCTGGCGTTTCAATTCGTCAACGATCTGCCCGGACTGCTGGTGCAGATTCGCCGGGCCTTGCGCCCCGATGGTCTGCTGCTGGCGGCCATGATCGGCGGCGATACGCTGACCGAGCTCCGGCAATCCTTCGCCGCCGCCGAGGCAGAGTGCGAGGGCGGCGTATCACCGCGCGTCGCGCCGTTCGCCGATCTGCGCGACGTTGGCGGCCTGCTGCAGCGTGCAGGCTTCGCGCTGCCCGTCACCGACGTCGACCGGGTCGTGGTCCGCTATGCCAGCGCGTTCGGCCTGATGCAGGATCTCCGCCGCATGGGCGCGGCCAACAGCCTGGTCGAGCGCCGTCGCACGCCGACGCGCCGCGCGACCTTGCTGCGCATGGCCGGGATCTATGCCGAGCGCTTCGCCGATCCCGACGGCCGCATCCGCGCCACCTTCGACATCATCTGGTTGTCAGGCTGGGCCCCGCATGAGAGCCAGCAGAAGCCGCTGAAGCCGGGTTCGGCGACGGCGAGCCTAGAGGCGGCAGTGAAGCGGAGCCCTCGCGCGGGAGCGGATGAATAGCCACTCTCGTCATCGCCGGGCTTGACCCGGCGATCCATCCCTCTTGAAGAGTCCGAAATGTAGATGGATGCGCGGGTCAGGCCCGCGCATGACGCGTGAGCGTGAGGCTATCGCCGCGGCTCACATCAACAAGTCGATCAGATGCGGCAGCAGCGGGATGTCCGCGGGCGGCATCGGGTAGTCGCGCAGCTTGTTGGGCCGCACCCAGGCTAGTTGCTGGCCCTCGCGCGCGGTCACCAGGCCTTCCCAGCGCCGGCAGATGTAGAGCGGCATCAACAGATGGAACGTCTCATAGGCGTGGCTCGCAAAGGTCAACGGCGCGAGGCAAGCTTCGCGCACGGTGATGCCGAGCTCCTCGTCGAGCTCGCGGATCAGGCTGGCTTCCG
Organism: Bradyrhizobium sp. SZCCHNS3016; assembly: GCF_032484535.1. Taxonomy (NCBI): domain Bacteria; kingdom Pseudomonadati; phylum Pseudomonadota; class Alphaproteobacteria; order Hyphomicrobiales; family Nitrobacteraceae; genus Bradyrhizobium; species Bradyrhizobium sp. SZCCHNS3016. The sequence goes on along the minus strand of NZ_JAUETE010000004.1, from coordinate 81,256 downwards.
GGCGCTCGCCGGGCTCGAGCTTGCCGCCGGGAAATTCCCAGAGGCCCGCGAGCGCCTTGCCGGGCGGCCGCTGCGCCAGCAGTACGCGATTGTCGGCGTCGACGAGCGCGCAGGCGACCACGAGCGTGAGTTTCAGGTCGGGCATGGTCCGATCGGGTTTCGAGAGGGATGGGCCGGTCCGAGAACCAGGCGCGCCTGTTGAGGGAGTTTTAACCTAGGCCGTTTTGAGCCCCGTTTCCACGGTTGAAATAAGCCAACCTTAATTGCCGCCCGCATATTTTCACGGGTGAACGCCGTGACCCCCTCATGGTTCGTTAGGCATCATTCATGCGAATTGTATCCAGCCTGCTTGCCCGCCTTCGCCGCGACGTCAGCGGCAACGTCGCGGTGACGTTCGCCATCGTCTGCGTTCCGCTGATCACGGCGGTCGGCTGCGGTGTCGACTACAGCCGCGCCAACCAGATGCGCGCCAAGCTGCAGGCGGCGGTCGACGCCGCATCGGTCGGCGCGGTGTCCCGGACGGCGCCGGCCTTCATTGCCGCGGGCGCGATGACCTCGGACGGGGTGATCGCCGCCGGCAATGACGACGCGGCCAAGATCTTCAACGGCAACATGTCCGGCACATCGGGCTATACGCTGACCAGCCTGACGCCGGAGGTAAAGAAGGCCGGCTCGGTGCTGAGCGCCACCGTGTCGTTCTCGGCCACCGTGCCCATGATGTTCATGAACATCGTCGGGTTCAAGACCATGACCCTGAACGGCTCGTCGACGGCGAAGGCCTCGATGCCGCGATACATCGATTTCTACCTGCTGCTCGACAATTCGCCGTCGATGGGTGTGGCGGCGACGCCGGCGGACGTGACCAAGATGGTCAATGCGACCTCGGACAAATGCGCCTTCGCATGCCACGACTACAACGACTCCAACAACTACTACAATCTCGCCAAGACGCTCAACGTGACCACCCGGATCGACGTGCTGCGCAGCGCCACCCAGCAGCTCATGGACACGGCGCAGCAGACGCAGACCTATACGAACCAGTTCCGCATGGCGATCTACGATTTCGGCGCGGCGTCGAAGACGATCGGATTGCGGGCGCTGTTTTCGCTGTCGTCGAGCCTGTCCAGCGCCAAGAGCGCCGCAGGCAACATCGACCTGATGGGCGTCTACGGCAACAACGACTCCTACACGGCCGACAAGGATACGCCGTTCACCACGGTGTTCCCCGCCATCAACAACGAGATCTCGACGCCGGGCGACGGCACCACCGGCTCGCCGTTGAAATACCTGTTCTTCGTCTCCGATGGCGTCGCGGACGAGAGCAACGCCGCCTGCCTGAAGCCAAAGGCCAGCGGCAACCGCTGCCAGTCGCCGATCAATCCGGCGCTCTGCACGACGCTCAAGAACCGCGGCATCAAGATCGCGGTGCTCTACACCACCTATCTGCAGCTGCCGACCAACAGCTGGTACATGAGCTGGATCGATCCTTTCAACAAGGGGCCGTTCGGCCCGTCGCCGAACAGCGAGATCGCCCAGAAGATGCAGGCCTGCGCCTCGGACGGGTTCTATTTCGAGGTGTCGCCGACGCAGGGCATCGCGGAGGCGATGAAGGCGCTGTTCCAGAAGGCGGTCGCCGACGCACGGATCGCGAGCTGATCGACTCGGCCCCCGGAAGCGCGCCGGCATTTGCGCGCTTCCTTGCCGCGGTCGGTTGCGGAATCAGGACCTGTAGTCGCCGTTGATCGCGACATACTCCTTGGTCAGGTCGCAGGTCAGCACGCGGTCGCGGCCCTTGCCGAGGCCGAGCGCCACCTTGATCTGCACCTTCTGCGCCTTCATCGCCTCGGAGACTTCCGTCTCGTCATAGGACGGATCGCGCGCGCCCTTGGAGGCGACGCGGATGCCGTTGAACGAGATCGAGAGCTTGTCGCGGTCGGCCGGCTCGCCGGCCTTGCCGACCGCCATCACGACGCGGCCCCAATTGGCGTCCTCGCCGGCGATGGCGGTCTTCACCAGCGGCGAGTTGGCGATCGACATCGCGATCTTGCGGGCGGACGGCTTGCTCTTGGCGCCCTCGACGATGATCTCGACCAGCTTGCGTGCCCCCTCGCCGTCGCGCGCGACCTGCTCGGCGAGGTCGGCCAGCACGGCATTGAACGCCTTCACGAACGCTTTCGCGCGCGGGTCGCTGGCGCGGCTGATCTTCGGTGCGCCTTGGGCCGCGGCGGCGCCGGTGGCAAAGGCGAGCAGCGTGTCGGAGGTCGAGGTGTCGCCGTCGATCGTCACCGCGTTGAAGGTGTCCTCGACGCCGGCCTTGAGCAGGGCCTGCAGCGCGGGTGCCGAAATCGGCGCATCGGTGAAGATGAAGGACAGCATCGTCGCCATGTCGGGCGCGATCATGCCGGCGCCCTTGGCCATGCCGTTGATCGTCACCTTGGCCTTGCCGAGCTTGACGGTGGCGGTGGCGACCTTCGGGAACGTGTCGGTCGTCATGATGGCGCGCGCCGCGCCCATCCAGTCTTCAGGCGCCGCGGTGCCGGCCAACCCTTCGAGCACGCCGTCGAACTTGGTCGCATCCAGCGGCTCGCCGATCACGCCGGTCGAGGCGAGGAAGATCTCGTCCTGCTTGCAGCCGACCGCCTTGGCGGCGATCGCCGCCGTCAGCGCCGTCGACTGCTTGCCTGTCTTGCCGGTGAAGGCGTTGGCGTTGCCGGAGTTGACCACCAGGGCGCGCGCCTTGCCGCCCTTCAGCTTGGCCCGGCACCATTCGACCGGCGCCGACGGGCATTTCGACAGCGTGAACACGCCGGCCACGGTGGTGCCGGGATCGAGCAGCGCCAGCAGCACGTCGGTGCGGTTCTTGTAGCGGATGCCGGCCGCCGCGGTCGCGAGCTTGACGCCCGCAACGGCGGGCATGTCGGGGACATCGGTGGGGGCGAGCGGGGAGACGGCTGAGGACATCGGAGAGGCTTCCGGCAGGAATGAGCGGGAAGCGCTCTGTATCATCTCGGTCGTCGTTGTGGGAGTGGATGTCACTGCACCCACTGCTGTCATCCCGGCGAACGCCGGGATCCATAACCACAGGGTCCAGTTGGGAGCCCCGGTATCGGCCGCGTGCCTGTTTCAAACATCACGCGGTATGGGTCCCGGCTTTCGCCGGGACGACACCATTTATGACGCGACCATGTCGCGCCTCAAGCCAAGTAGCCGAGCCGCTTACTTCTTCGCCGGCTCGGCTGGCTTCGCATCCGCCGGCTTGGCAGCATCGGCGGCCGGCTTGTCCAGGCGCTCGATCTTGGCGGATTCGCGCAGCTTGCCGACGTAGTCGGCCTGGGCCTTGCGGGTGACGTAGGTCTCGATCTGGCCCTTGACCTGGTCGAACTCCGGCGGCTTGCGGCTGCGTTTTTCCTCGACCTTGATGATGTGCCAGCCGAACTGGGTCTTCACCGGATCGGAGATCTTGCCCGGCTCGAGCGAGAAGGCGATGTTGGCGAACTCCGGCACCATCTGCTCCTTGGTGAAGAAGCCGAGGTCGCCGCCGTCCGAGGCGCCGGGGTCCTTGGACTTCTTCTTGGCGAGCTCGGCAAAATCGGCACCCTTGGCGAGCTCGGCCTTGACGGCCTTGGCCTCGTCCTCGGTCTCGACCAGGATGTGGCGGGCGTGCACCTCCTGCTCGCCGCCGATCTGCTTGGCGGCCTCCTCGTAGACCTTCTTCATCGCGTCCGGCGTGGTCGCGGCCTTGCCCTCGCTGGCAAGCAGGCTGTCCATCAGCAGCCGGTTGCGGGTGAAGGCGAGGCGCTTCTTGAACTCCTCGCTGTCGGCGACCTTCTTGTCCTCGGCCGCCTTGGCGACGAGCTTCATGTCGATCAGGAACGACAGCACGTTCTCGTCCTTGGTCGCCGGATCCATCTGCGCGAGGCTCTGTCCGAGCTCCTCTTCGGCGAGCGTCACGTCGCTCTTGCGGATCTCGGCGCCGTTCACCTTGGCCAGCACCGGGTTGGCATCGTCGGCGGCGCGTGCGGGCGCGGCAAGCAGGGACAACGCGAGACTTCCGGCGAGAGCGGTGGCAAGGCCGAGGCGCAGGCCGGTTTTCGTAACCGGGAACGACGTGGTCATGGAAAATCCTTGTTGAGAAGAGGGGGCTCGAGGGGGGAGGCCTCAGGGCGGCCGGGACACTCGCCCAATCGCCGTGCCTTGGCAACGCGAAAAGTCTGTCAATTTCGTGAAATCGGCGACAGGTGGACGGCGACGGACCGGCTGTCGGGCGCCGTTGACAACGTTCCCCCCCAGCCATATCTCTCCCCGGTCGCTTCAAGGGCGATAGCCCTTATTTTGCTGCGTTTTTGGCCGTTGAACCCTGGTTTGCCTGTCTCCCACTCATCTGGCGGACGCCGCCCGGCGCCGAAGGTCGAGGCTGGCGCGGGTGCTGCGGTGCATCACGTCGGGAACAGCAAACCCAAACCATGAGTTACGGCTGCAACGCAGACCCATAGAGGCAGGATTTCAGCAATGATCGGCGCGCTCGCCCGTAAGCTATTCGGCTCCGCCAACGACCGTCGCGTCAAGGGCTACCAGTCCCGTGTCAACGCCATCAATGCGCTGGAGTCGGAGCTCGCAAACCTGACCGACGAGCAGCTCAAGGCGCGCACCGAGGAGTTCAAGACGCAGCTCGCCGAGGGCAAGACGCTCGACGACATCCTGGTGCCCGCGTTCGCCACCGTCCGCGAGGCCTCCAAGCGCACCCTCGGCCAGCGTCATTTCGACGTCCAGCTGATCGGCGGCATGGTGCTTCACGAAGGCGATATCGCGGAGATGAAGACCGGCGAAGGCAAGACGCTGGTGGCGACGCTCGCGGTCTACCTGAACGCGCTGGCCGGCAAGGGCGTCCACGTCGTGACGGTGAACGACTACCTTGCCCGCCGCGACGCCGGCTGGATGAGCCAGATCTACGGCTTCCTCGGCCTGACCACAGGTGTGATCGTGCACGGCCTCGACGATGCCGAGCGCAAGGCGGCCTATGCCTGCGACATCACCTACGGCACCAACAACGAATACGGCTTCGACTATCTGCGCGACAACATGAAGTACCGCCTGGAGGACATGGTCCAGCGCGGACACTTCTTTGCGATCGTCGACGAGGTCGACTCCATCCTGATCGATGAAGCGCGCACGCCGCTGATCATCTCCGGCCCGCTCGACGACCGCTCGGAGTTCTACAACACCATCGACACCTTCGTGCCGAAGCTCGACAAGACCGACTACGAGGTCGACGAGAAGCAGCGCACGGTGACGCTCACCGAAGCCGGCATGGAGAAGATCGAGACCCTGCTGCGCGATGCCGGCCAGCTCAAGGGCGAGTCGCTCTACGACGTCGAGAACGTCTCCGTCGTCCACCACATCAACCAGGCGCTGCGCGCGCACACGCTGTTCACCCGCGACAAGGACTACATCGTCCGCGACGGCGAGGTCGTGATCATCGACGAGTTCACCGGCCGCATGATGCCGGGCCGGCGCTATTCCGAAGGCCTGCACCAGGCGCTCGAGGCCAAGGAGCACCAGCCGGTGCAGCCCGAGAACCAGACGCTGGCCTCGATCACGTTCCAGAACTACTTCCGCATGTATGCCAAGCTCGCCGGCATGACCGGCACGGCCGCCACCGAGGCCGACGAGCTGTTCGACATCTACAAGCTCGAGGTGCTGGAGATCCCGACCAACCTGCCGGTCGCACGTCTCGACGAGGACGACGAGGTCTACCGCACCCAGCAGGAGAAATACGCCGCGATCCTGGCCGAGATCGAGCGGGCGAACTCCCGGTTGCAGCCGGTGCTGGTCGGCACCGCCTCGATCGAGAAGTCGGAAGTGCTGGCCGCCTATCTCAAGCAGCATGGCTATAAGCAGATCGACTTCGGCAGCGAGCGGGCGCTCGACAAGCTCTATGCGGCGGCCCGCGCCGGCAAGCCGGCAAAGCTGTTCGCGGTGCTGAACGCGCGCTTCCACGAGCAGGAAGCCTATATCGTGGCCGAAGCCGGCGTGCCCGGCGCGATCACGATCGCGACCAACATGGCCGGCCGCGGCACCGACATCAAGCTCGGCGGCTCGCTCGAGATGCGCCTGCAGCAGGAGACCGCCGGGATCACCGACGAGGCCGAGAAGGCCGCCAAGATCGAGCAGATCAAGGCCGACATCGCCCGCTTCCGCGAGATCGTGCTGAAGGCCGAGGAGACGGTCGAGATCGAGCCCGCCAAGGGCTCCAAGCCGGCCAAGACCGTGACCAAGCCCGGCGGCCTCTACATCATCGGCTCCGAGCGGCATGAATCGCGCCGCATCGACAACCAGCTGCGCGGTCGTTCCGGCCGTCAGGGCGATCCCGGCCGCTCGAAGTTCTTCCTGTCGCTGGAAGACGATCTGATGCGCATCTTCGGCTCCGACCGGCTCGACAGCATGCTGACCCGGCTCGGCCTCAAGGAAGGCGAGGCCATCATCCACCCCTGGATCAACAAGGCGCTGGAGAAGGCGCAGCAGAAGGTCGAGGCGCGAAACTTCGACATCCGCAAGAACCTCCTGAAGTTCGACAACGTCCAGAACGACCAGCGCAAGGTGATCTTCGACCAGCGCGTCGAGCTGATGCAGGACGAGAGCGTGGTCGAGACGATCACCGACATGCGTCACGCCTTCATCGACGACCTCGTCGCCAAGCACGTGCCCGAGCATGCCTATGCCGAGCAGTGGGACGTCGCCGGCCTCAAGGAGGAGCTGAAGCGTGTGCTCGACATCGACCTGCCGGTCGACGAATGGGCCAAGGAAGAGGGCATCGCCGACGAGGAACTGCTCAAGCGCATCGAGACCCATGCCGACGAGCGCATGGCCGCCAAGGTCGCGCAATGGGGCCCCGACGTGATGCGCTACGTCGAGAAGACCATCCTGCTGCAGACGCTCGACCACCTCTGGCGCGAGCACTTGGTGATGCTCGACCATTTGCGCCAGGTCATCGGCCTGCGCGGCTATGGCCAGCGCGATCCGCTGCAGGAGTACAAGTCGGAAGCCTTCACGCTGTTCGAGGCCATGATCGCGCATCTGCGCGAGGCGGTCACTGCGCAGCTGATGCGGGTCGAGATCGTGCCGCCGGAGGAGCAGCAGCCGGTGCTGCCGCCGATGCAGGCGCATCACGTCGATCCGAACACTGGCGAAGACGAACTGGCCTTCGCCAACGTCTCACTGGTGCCGTCCTCCGGCGTCGCTCCGGTCCCGGCCGAAGCGCGCAACCCGAACGACCCCGCCACCTGGGGCAAGATCGGCCGCAACGAGGACTGTCCCTGCGGCTCGGGGAAGAAGTACAAGCACTGCCACGGCAGGTACGCGTAAAACATGATCCGGAAAGATGCGAAGTGGCTTTCCGGAGAGATCATGCGCGAACGATTGAAGCTCGAGCAATCGCGCTTTGATTTTTAGGTAGCGGCTTACGATACGTCGTGTCGGGATTGCCGGAGCCGTCCGCGGGAGACAAAGGTGGGAGCGGTCGGCGCAGTGTGCCGCGCGGTCCCGATGTCAATCGATCGGCGATGATACGCCTGAGGCGGCGTGCGCAATTCAATGATGGCGTTCGCGGTGGTGTTGAGTCCAGCGCGACTTCAGCTCGCGAACGCGGGCAGCCGATCGTTGCAGTGCGTTCGCCCGTATCTCCTGCGAGCAGGCTGCTGCGGTCAGCGCCCGGTTGATCTCGCGTCCGACATCGGAGGTTTGATCCTCGTCGCTCAACCGGGTGAAGATGATGAGGTCGGCCCCGGCCTTGACAGCGGCGACCGCAGCGGCTGACGGCTGCTTGGCGTCGAGAGTCGCCTTCATGGCCAGGTCGTCCGTCATGATCACGCCGTCGTAGCGCAGCTCCCGCCTGAGCAGGCGATCGATCGCATGCGCTCCATTCTGGGTAGCGATATTTCCCCAGCGGTTGGAATTCGCGAGATGTCCGACCATGATCGCGTCGGCCAGCCCCGCTGCGATCAGCCGCTTGAACGGCTTCAATTCCGCCGGCGACCAGGTGGATGTGACGTCGGCAATGCCAGCATGGCTGTCCGTCGTCGATGAGCCGTGACCGGGGAAGTGTTTCAGGACCGTGAGGATCCCCTTCCTGCGATGCTCGACGATGAAGGCCGTGGCATATTTGACGACCGTGTCCGCGTCATTCCCATAACTGCGCTGCCGCTGCCCGATGATGGGATTCGAGGGGTTGCTGTTGAGGTCGACCACGGGTGCAAGATTTGTATTGAAGTGCAGCGAGGAAAGCTTCCGGGCAAGCAGACCGTATGTGTTGCGAGCCGATCGAATGGAGCCTCCGGCGACGGCCGCTGCAGAGGGCGTCTCGTCGAATCCGATGTTTTTCCCAATGCGCTCGACGCTGCCGCCCTCATCATCGATCGCGATGAAGGGAATTGTTGCGCATTTGCATTCGCTGATCCGCTTGATCATCTCCTCGAGGTCTTGCCGCGCGCCGACATTGCGCCCCAGTATGATGATTCCGCCGATGAGGCCGCCTTCGAGGTCTGCGAGGATCTGCTGAAATCCGGGATCGGATGGTTTCGTGCCGAAGAAGCCGGCAATGATCATCGAGCCGACGAGTCGCGAGGTCGCCGCTTCATTCCGGCAATCCATGGCCATGGCGTGATGATCCGACAGGATCAGACATGCGGCCATGAGCAGGAAGCGAGCAAGTCGTCGGGGTGCGGCTGGCCTGGTGAACATCCAGATGGCAGTCTCGGCGTGGTCGGCGTCAGCGGCGGCAATCTACGTGAAATCAGCGGATCTGCAACGTCGTGGGGCTTCTGCAGGCCGCCGCCGCGCGTCGGTGCTCTCTCAGATCGCGCCGCGATAGGCGAGGCAATGCTCGCGCAGCTCCGTGCTGGTGAACGAGCGCAAGGTGGCTGGGTCGACCTTGAGCAGAAGCGGCAGCATTTCCTTGACCATCTTGGCCAGCTCCAGACGGCTGAGGTGATTGGTGACGGCGAGCTTGAGCCGGTCCTTACGGGCGCCGAATTGTACCGAGATGTCCGACGCCCGCATCAGACGACGGAGGTTACCTGCCTCCGCGTCGGTCGCATCCAGGAACAGATCACCCTTGTTGTACTCGCCGACGTTTCGGCTCGATTCCTTATCGGCGAGGATGTCGATCGTGAGCTGTGGCTTGTGATCGTCATATTTGAACGAGGCCGGGATGACCGTCGGCGGCAGATGGAACGTCAGATAGTCCGGCTTGTCCGGGATCTTCCGGCAGGTGTAGATCATCGAATTGTAGAACGTGCCGGGTGGACCGATGATGTCGATCTTGTCTGCCTTGCCTGACCGTGTGGCGTCAAACGCGGCCCTGTGCATCGCGACGCTGTAGCGTCGGAACAATAGCGTGTCGTCGTTGCGGGCTGTCCCCGGCAGCACGAACCAGATGTCGGGCATCACAAATGCGAAGTCGGAAACGAATGCCGGGCGCGCATGAGCCGAGGCGGCGGCAAGCGCCATCACGGCTGCGGAGAAGACGAGTCGGTGGATCGGGTTTCGCAGCACGGCTTGATCGTCGAGGGGGTCAAGGGATGGTTGCGGCTGGCGCTCCGAGCGCGGCGGCCAACTAGATTCTCGCCCCCTCCGCGATCGTCCGCGGCGCGGCGTTGAGCTGCTCGATCGCGAAGCCCGCGGCCTTCTTGTAGCCGGCCATGAAGGCGTCGCGCTCGGCGGGTGGGATGACGTCGTCGATATCGGTGAACTTCCCGCCGCAGCGCTCGTCGACCAGATTGAGCAGGCCGAACGGACCGGCGCCACGGTTGCGCAGAATGACTTGTGAGATCGGGCCGCACAGTCTCTCGTCATACGCGGCGAGCGCAGCCGGCGTGACGCCGTGCGCGAGCAGGCAGGTGCCGAGCACGCGGGCGTCGACGATGGCCTGGCTGGCGCCATTGGAGCCGGTCGGATACATCGCATGCGCGGCGTCGCCCAGCAGCGCCACCGGGCCGTCGACCCAGGTCGGCACCGGATCGCGGTCGATCATCGGGTTCTCATAGGCGCCGTCGGCGCCGGCGATCAGCGCGGGCACGTCGAGCCAGTCATAGGTCCAGCCGGCGAAGTGGTGAGCAAACTCGCTCACCGGAACCTGGCGGAACCAGCCGGTCTGCTTCCAGCCCTCGGTGTTGTCCATCGTGACTTCCGCGATCCAGTTGATCAGTGCGAGCCCCGTCTTCGGATCGGGGTGCGAGATTGGATAGACCACGACGCGATGGCGATGGGTGCCGAGCCCGACGAAGGACGATCCGGTGCGCATCGGCTTCGCCCAGGTGACGCCGCGCCACATCACCGCGCCGCCCCAATGGATCGGCGGCTGTGTGGGGTGCATCTGCGCGCGTACCGCCGAATGGATGCCGTCGGCGCCGATCAAGAGCCGCCCGCGGGCCTCCGAGGTCGAGCCGTTGGCCTGCTCGATGCGGGCCGTGACCGAGCCGTCGGCATTCTTCTCGTAGCCGGTCACGCGGCTGCCGAGCCGCACGGTTTGAGCTCCCGCGCGCTCCACCAGCCGGCTGTACAGCAGCATATGCAGCTTGCCACGGTGAACCGCATATTGCGGCCAGTTGTAGCCTGCGAGCAGGCCGCGCGGCTCGGAATAGATGTCGTTGCCGTTTAGCCCGACCAGCGCCCATTCCTTCGCGGGCACGCCGACCTGATCGAGATCGTCAGCGCCAATGCCCAGATCATACAGCTCGCGCACCGCGTTGGGCTGCAGGTTGATGCCGACCCCGAGCGGCCGCATCTCGCGCACGCTCTCATGGACGACGCAGGGCACCCCGATCTGCTGCAGGGTCAGCGCCGTCGCGAGGCCGCCGATGCCGCCGCCGGCGATGATTACGGGAAGATCGGTCATACGCTTGATCCGTTGCACGCAGGAAGGGAGCGATGGGGAGAGGCGGCGACGGCAGCCGCCGTGCGCCGGTTCTGGCTCCGCAACCTGTCCTCCCATGGCCTCACCGGCCGGTATCCGCCCGGCCGCTCCCGAAAGGCCTAGTTCAGAAGAATTGCGGAGACAAGCGAAATGGACTGCGGGGTATGATAGTCTGGCGTCATGCGGCGCTCGTCTTTCGTCCTCAGCTTCGTCCTGGTCTTGCCCCTTGCGAGTCCCGTCATGGCGTTCGATATCGAGGCCCACCGCGGTGGTCGCGCATTGCATCCGGAGAACACGCTGCAGGCTTTTGCTGCCGCGCTGGACCTCCATGTCGACACGCTCGAGCTGGACGTCGGCGTCACGCGTGACGGCGTGCTCGTGGTCTCGCATGAGCGGCGGCTCAACCCCGACCTCGCCCGTGACGCCGCCGGCAACTACGTCGCGCCGCCTGGACCGCTCTTGATCGAGCTGCCGCTCGCAGAGGTGCAAGCCTACGACGTCGGTCAGATCCGTCCGGGCAGCGACTACGCCAGGCAGTTTCCGGAGCAGCGCGCGTTGCGCGGTCCCGGCGCCGCGCCGCCGCGCATTCCGTTGTTGAAGGAGGTCATCGACCTTGTGCGGCGCTCAGGAGACGATCATGTCCGTCTCAACGTCGAGACCAAGCTCGATCCGGATCGTCCCGATGAGGCGCCCGATCCGCAGCGCTTCGTGACGCTGCTGCTCGGCTTGCTGGAGGCCGAGCATTTCACCGACCGCGTCATGATCCAGTCGTTCGACTGGCGCACCCTACGGCTGGTGCAGCAGCGCGCGCCAAAAATCCCCACCGTCTATCTGTCACGGCAGGGCGGCAAGACGCCGACGGTGTCGCTGACGGAAGCGACGCGCTGGACCGCCGGCTTCAACCCGGCCGATCACGGCGGCTCACTGCCGCGCACGATCCACGCGGCCGGCGGCAAGGTGTGGTCGCCGTATTTCACCGAAGTCACGCCGGAGCTGATCGGCGAGGCCCATGCGCTCGGCCTTCAGGTCGTGGTCTGGACTGTCAACAAGCCGGAGGACATGGCGCAGCTGATCGACGTCGGCGTCGACGGCATCATCTCCGATCGGCCGGATCTGTTGCGCAAGGCTGCGGCCGACAAGGGGCTTGCGAAGCCCATGGGAAAGCTGCACATTCAACGGCTGGGGCCAGGCGTTCCGGAGAAATAGTTGCGCCTCGACCTATTTCCGCAGGCAGATCGCGCAACCTGATCAAGACGCCAGTCGTTTGGTCATGAACAGGCTGAGCGGATCGAGGCGGTAGGTGCCGAATGGCCCGCAGTCCTGATAGCCGGAGCTGCGATAGAGCTGGATCGCCTGCGGCTGACGGATACCCGTTTCAAGGCTGACGCGGTCGATGCCGCGCGCCCTGGCCTCGCTTTCCAGTGTCATGAGGAGCTTGCGTCCAAGACCACAGCCGCGGGCAGCTTCGCGCACGAACAATCGCTTGATCTCTGCGTGATCTGGGTCAAGTGGCCGAAGCGAGATCGAGCCGAGCAGCAGTCCCTTGCGACGGGCGGCAAGAAAGACGACTCCTGGCGCAGACAGCGCGTCGGCGTCGACGGGGTGATTGCTTTGCGCAGGGTATAGCGTGCGCAGATAGGCGTTGGCCTCCGCGATGAGGCCCCCCACGTCAGCCTGCCTGGCATCTTCGACCGCGATGGTGATGTCGGTCTCGTCCATCTGCAACCAGCCCGGCGGAGCAAATCCCGCTGCCATGATGCCAGAACACCACCATCGCGATCAAATGCCGAGCAGGCTTCACTCCTGCACCACCTCGTGCCGGATCACGAACGGCGCGAGCAGCGTATGCACCTCATTCGCGACCGGCTCGCGTTGCTCGGCCGGCACGTTGCACAGGGTCACCGTGGCGAGGCTGCCGTGGCTGCCATGGGCGCCGACCTTGACGCTGCAATCGATGCCGCGATCGGTGAGTTGCGACAGCACCTTGGTGAACGCGCGCGTCGCGGCGTCCCAGCGCAGTTGCGGCTTGAACACCTTGCCGACGCCCGTCACCGGCATCGGGTCGATCGGGATGATCTGCACCGGCACCGCGGCGCGCTCGGGCGTGCGGGCGCGCACCCAGTCTTCCAGCTCGCCCGGTTGCACGCTCGCGCCCGGCTTGAGCTGGACATAGCCGATCGGCAGCTCGCCGGCGTAGGCGTCGGGCTGGCCGACCACTGCGGCGAAGCCGACCGCCGGATGCTGGAACAGGATCTCCTCGATCGGCGCCGGATCGATGTTGTGGCCGCCGCGGATCACGAGGTCCTTGGCGCGGCCGGTGATCCAGAGGAAGCCGTCGGCATCGAGCCGGCCGAGATCGCCGGAGTTCACCCAATGGCCGTCGATGAACGCGCCCTTGTTGTGGGCGTCGTCGAGATAGCCTGAGAACACGCCGGGCCCGGCCATGATGACGACGCCGATCTCATCCGCCGCGCAATCGCGCTCATAACGGCCGTCGGCATCGAGCTTGACGATCCGCACCTTGGCGTAGGGCAGCGGCAGGCCGACCGAGCCGAGCCGGATCGGCTGGTCCGGATAGGCCATGGTGTGCACGCTCGCGGTCTCGGTCATGCCGTAGACCTCGACGACCGGCAGCTTGAGCTTGTCCATGATCGCCTGCCCCACGGCGACCGGAATCGCCGAGCCGCCGCCGGCGGCATAGCGCAGGCTGGAGATGTCGGCCGCGCCTTGCGGCACCGCCAGCGTCGCCGCCAGCACTGTAGGCACGCTCGAGAGCGTCTCCGGCTTGTAGCGCTCGACCAGGCCCCAGATGTTGCGCACCGCATTCGGATTGCGCCAGCCGGCGCCGGAGAGCACGACGAGGGACCCGCCCGCCGACAGCGTCTGCAGCGCCTGGGTCAGCGATCCGCCGACGTGAAACAGCGGCATGCCGAACAGCAGCGTGCCGCCCGGCTTGGCCTTGAGGATCAGGTTGATACCCCAGGCCTGATAGACTTGGTTGCCATGGCTGTGACGCACCAGCTTGGGCGTGCCGGTCGTGCCGCCGGTGTGGAAATAGGCGGCGGTGTCGCTGGCCTTGATCTGCCGGCCGCTGACCAGGTGATCGCCCGGCTGCGGCTTGATCAGGTCGTTGAAGGCGTGAATGCCGTTGGCGGGGTCACCACCGCCGCCATGCACCTGCACGATCGCCTTGAGGTGCTTGAGGCTGCCGCGGACCTTCTCGACCTTCTGCCAGATGTCGGTGCCGGGCAGGGGCCCGAGCGCCACCAGCACCTTGGTCTTGGCGGCGTCGAGGATCTCGGCGATCTGGTGCGGCTCGAGCAGCGGATTGACCGGGTTGGCGATGCCGGCGGCCTCGGCGCCGAACAGCGTGACGAAGGCGTCGGGCACCAAGGGCAGCATGAAGCTGACGACGTCGTCGGGGCCGACGCCGAGCGCATGAAACATGTTGGCGGCCTGGGTGACCCTGGCGATGAAGTCGCGATAGGAGATCACGACCGGCGTATCGGCCGGATCGGCATTCTGCAGAAACTGGATCGCCGGCGCGTCGGGGTTGGCCGATGCGCCGCATTTGAGCGCCTCGTAGGTGCTCTGCGCGGCGATCCGCTCGCTGTACGGTGTCTGCTCGAAGGCGCGGATGTCAGACGTGCTGGCGAATGTCGGATAATCGCTGCCGATGGCGCGATCGAGCAAATGAATGCCCATGGCCTGTCCTCCCTGTGTCGTGTCCTCGTCCGGCATGGCCGGGGATCGCGCGCGGGCTCTGTTGGCGGCCCGTTCGTCGCGATCGTCAGCTAGCAAGATGATGGAGGATTCGTCTTGCGTCTATCCCGAGCTTGCCGGGGCAGCCGATACATTTGCCGCAGGGCGGGATCTGTAGGGTGGGCAAAGGCGCGCCTGCGAAACAGCTGCGCCGCATTGCGGTGTATAGGCGCGCCGTGCCCACCGTCCCAGACCGACGCAGCAGATGGTGGGCACGGCGCGTTGGTCGAATCCCGTGTGGAAGCACCGCGATCGCGCCTTTGCCCACCCTACGGCAGCTTACCGCTCAGCTCGCCGCGTCGATCAGATTCTCCAGCAGCCGCTTCAGCTCGCCGGTGGCCTTGTCGCCGTAATTCTCCAGGATGTGCGCCTCCTGGCTGGCGGCGAGCGAGTTCAGCCGCTTGCACAGCGCCTTGCCATGATCGCTGATGAACATCAGCACCTTGCGGCGGTCATGGGCGTCCTGGCGCCGGTAGACCAGCGAGTCCGACACCATGCGGTCGATCATTTTGGTCAGGGTCGGGTGGTTCAGCAGCACCGCGTCGGCGAGATCGCCCATCGAGTGCCCCTCGCCGTCGGAGAGCACCTTGAGGATGCGCCACTGCTCGACGGGCACGCCCTCGGTGCTCAGGCGCGACTCCAACTGCCGGTTGATCTCCCGGTTGGCTTGCGCGAGCAGGTAGGCGAGATGTTCGGTGAGGGGGGTGTTGGGATGGGGCGGTTTGGCCACGGTGAATTTCGCTTGCGGTCCCGACTTGAATGAATGTCCGGCAGTTGCTGCCCGATCTATATGCATCCCAATTCTTGAACATTCAACATTTTCGAATAGGATATTTGCCGAATACGTGCTGATTTTGACGGCGTATGACCGCCGGTCCACAATGGGCCAGACACGGTTGCGGCCAAGGAGTGGGTGTGCTCTCGACAGGATCTGTCACGGCCGGGCGTCTCAGTCTGCCGCCATCCCTGCTGTTCAGGAGCCCGCCCCGGCGGGCCGGCCTTCCCGCACTCGCCCCGTTCGATCCTGACCGTATCCAGCGGCGCGGCTCCCAGAACAGGCTGCGCATCGGCAATTTCCTTACCTTCTCCGGGTCGCCCGGCATCTGGGGGCCGGCCGCGACCAACAGCGCGCTGCTCGCGGTGTCCGAGATCAACCGCCACGGCGGTATCCTCGGTCGCGAGATCGAGTTGTCGTTCTACGATTCCGGCGGGCCGGTCGAAGAGGTGACCGAGCGCGCCAGGTATGCGCTCGAATTCGACGACATCGACGTCGTCATGGGCTCGCATATCAGCGCGGTCAGGCTGGCGCTGCGACGGCTGACCCGCGCCCGCACCCCTTATGTGTATACGCCGGTCTATGAAGGCGGCGAGCGCACGCCCGGCGTGATGGCGATCGGCGAGACGCCGCACAGCCAGGCCCGCCCCGCGATCCACTGGCTGGCGGAGAACAAGCGCGCCCGGCGCTGGTATCTGATCGGCAGCGACTACGTCTGGCCCTGGCAGTCCCACCTTCAGACCAAGACCTACATCACCGAGGCCGGCGGCCAGGTGGTCGGCGAGGAGTTCGTGCCGGTCGGCGAGGATGATCACGAGGCGCATCTGGCGCGCATCCGCGCCGCCAGGCCTGATGTCGTGCTGATCTCGCTGATCGGCACCGACAGCATTACCTTCAATCGCGCTTTCGGCGAGTCCGGCCTCGCCGCGACCACCCTGCGTCTCGCCGGCGCGGTCGACGAAACGGTGCTGCTCGGCATCGGCGCCGACAACACCGAGAACCTGTATTCGGCCTCCGGCTATTTCAGTTGCATCGGCTCCAAGGCCAATGACGCGTTCATGAGCCGCTACACCGCGATGTTCGGCGCCGATGCGCCGCCGGTCGGATCGGTCGGTCAGTCGAACTACGAGGGCCTGCGCTTCCTGAAGGCGGCCGCCGAGCGCGCCGGCTCGCTGTCCCTGCGACCGCTCGCCGCCGCCGGCCGCAACATCGTCTATTCCGGCGCGCGCGGCGAGGTGACGATCCGCCAGGGCCGGGCCGGCATGGCGATGCATCTCGCCGCGGCCGACGGACTCGATTTCAAGATCATCCGCACGTTCTGAGTAACGCTGCGCCGAGCTTGGCCGGGCTGCGTGCCGCGGTCACCCTCCCCTGGAGGGGGAGGGTCGCCTCACGGGGTGCGAAGCGGCGCGTGAGGCGGGGTGGGGTGATCTCTCCTCTGGAGCCGGCGCGCGTGGAGACATCACCCCACCCCGCTCGCCCGCTTCGCGTGCGATCGACCCTCCCCCTCCAGGGGAGGGTGAGCCATCACATTCGCGGCCGCCTGTTCAGTTCAGCCGCAAGGCAATCACGATGACAAGATCTGCCGTCACGCGGCCGCAGCCTTCTTGGCCTGCACGTCGACGGCAGCCGCCGGCGTACCCCCGACCAAACGAATCATCCTGCTGATGGCCTCCTGCGGCATCGGCTTGCCGAACAGGAAGCCCTGTACTCTGCTGCAGCCTTCCTCGCGCAGGAAGGCGAGGTGCTGCTCGGTCTCGACGCCCTCGGCCAGCACGGGAATGTTGAGGCTGCGCCCGAGCAGCAGGGTGGCCTTGATGATTGCCGCGGCGTGCACGCTGATCTCCACCGACTGGACGAGCTCTTGTCGACCTTGATCTTGTCGAATGGAAACACCTGCAGCGACGAGTAGCCGGTGCCGAAATCGTCCATCGCCACGGTGACGCCGATCGCCTTCGGGTTCCTGCAAGGAACTCGGGCAACTCCCAACGCCGGCCGCAGGGCTCGCCGGCACACGGCCTTTTGCGCCCCCGGTGGCCGGAACGGGTTGCCGCTCCGTGACGGAATTAATACGATCGGATGTCAGTCACATGAAAGTTGGAGTGCCCGGATGCGTGCGCAGTCGCGAGCCCTGTCGAACCCGGTCGGTCTGTGGTGGGCGATGCTGACGCTCGTCAGCCTCGCCAACATCGTGTTCTGGTTCATCCTGTACCGCCAGCTCAACGGCGGCAGCAATACCCTGGGCCAGGCTTCCCAGACCGGTTCGATGCTGGCGCTATCGGCGGCCTATGTGT
The DNA here is from genome assembly GCF_032484535.1 of Bradyrhizobium sp. SZCCHNS3016. Lineage (NCBI taxonomy): Bacteria > Pseudomonadati > Pseudomonadota > Alphaproteobacteria > Hyphomicrobiales > Nitrobacteraceae > Bradyrhizobium > Bradyrhizobium sp. SZCCHNS3016. Next base: position 63,516 of record NZ_JAUETE010000004.1, on the reverse strand, counting down.
TCGGCTGCGCCTTCCGCTCGGTGCTGCCGCGCGCCGACGTGCAGCGCATCTGTCTGGTCGACAGCTGGCTGTCGAGCGTGTTCGTCGGCCGCACCGTGGCGACCATCGCCGAGATCGCCTTCGCGGCGCAATGGGCCATCATCCTGGCGCAGCTCGGGGCGATCGCGGATGCCGAGACCGCGGTCAACATGGCCCGCATCATCGTGCCGCTGATCGTCGTTGCCGAGATCTGTTCCTGGTATGCGGTCGTCACCAGGAATTTCCTCTACAACGCGATCGAGAACTCGCTGTGGGCGGTGGCCTTCCTGTTCGTCGGCATCGGCCTCGGCCGGCTGCTGCCGGAGTTCGACGGCATGGTTCGCGGGCTTCTGATCGGGGGCCTCGTCGGCATCGCCTGCTATCTCGCCTTCCTGGTCGTGATCGATGTCCCGATGTATGTGAAGCGCTGGCGCATCGAGCGCGCCGCCGGCACGCCGCTGTTGCACCCGCTCGTCGGCCTGCGCGACTCCGCGACGCGCTGGACCGTCACCCACGAGTTCGAGCACTGGAAGGAAGAGATCGCCTGGATGTCGCTGTATTTCAGCGCCGCTGTCTGGGGCTCGCTGGCGCTGTGTGCGCTCTCGGCGATGAACGATCAGCCGCATGATCGCGCGCAGGCGATCGGCGCGCCGCCGGCCATCGTCCAGCACGACGCCGATCGGTCCTGACGCGACATCCCGCCGTGACGGTCACGGCGGGATGCCTGCCGGCTGAGCGCCGGTGTCTCAGCCATGCATCGCGAAGTGATGCGCGTCGTCCATCTGGACGATGTGGCTGTAGTCGGCGTGCGGCGCGTCGTGCACGGCCGCCGGGGCGTGGTCGAAGTTCGGCGGCACGATGCCGGTGTTGCCGGCATGGCCATGGTCGCCGAAATTGTCGACGACGATCGGGTTGTGCGACGAGCCCTCGCCATGCAACGGGCCGGGGAGGCCGGGGCCGGGGCCCTGGCCGCCCTGGACGTTGTCGCCGGACTGGTGGATCGCCTGCGCGATCGAGTCCCAGAACCCGCCATGGCTGCCGCCGTCGGGCGCGCCGTGGGCCACCGCAATGCCGTCGCCACGCAAGCCGTCCTGCGCCAGCTTGAAGATATCGCCGATCGCAGCGCCGAGATCGCCATGGCTGAGGTCGTTGACCAGCGAGCCCAGGTCGTGGCCGATCGCGTCGAGCTGCTGACCCAGCGAGTGGCTCAGCTCGCCGGCGGTCTGCGCCAGCCCGTTGAGGCCTTCGCCGACGAAGTGGCCGACGCCGTCGACGATGCCGGTGCCGACCGCATCGGCGCCGTGGGCGATGCCGGAGATCGCCTCGCCGATCGGTCCGCCGATCAGGTGGCCCGCCGCCGACGCCGTGTCCGTGACCACGCCGATGGCGCCGTCGGCAACCGCCACGCCGGCGTCGAAGCCGCCCTTCACCACCGCGCCTGCGGCGTCCAGTGCGTCCATTCCGACCTCGCCGGCCGTTCCGACGATGGTGCCGGCCATGCCGAGCGCGCCGTGACCGACCGCGCCGGCCGCCTCCAACCCGGCCTCGCCGAGGCCGACCGCGGTGTGTGCGAGGTCACCGGCGACGTCGAGGGCGCCATGCGCCACGTCGCCACCGACCTTGAGTCCGCCATCGACGATGTCGCCGCCGATATGCTTCACGTCATTGATGACGCCGTCGATGTCACCATGCACCAGATGGCCGACCCCGGACGCCACGTCGCCGGCGACGTTGATCCCGGTATGGAGGACGTCGCCGCCGACATGGACCACGGTCGAGGCCACGTCGCCTACGGTGTGAAGCAGGCCGCCGCCGATCGCCTCGGCGCCGTGCCCGATCGCGCCGAGCACGCCGCCCACGGTATGAATGGCCTCGCCGCCGAGCGCGCCGATGCCATGCACCACGCTGCCCACGGCATGGGCCGCATCGCCGGCGACGTGCTCGACCGTATGGACCACGGCGCCCGCCGCACCGCCGACCGCACCCGCCACATCCTTCGCGACGTCCTTCACGTCGTCCACGGCGGAACTGACGGCATCTCCGATATCATCCCAAAAGCTCATGACCTGCTCCTCTCGGTTGCGTCACCTCGCCTCGGGTGACGCGCCGTTTGTCGCAGATCGCGTCCCCGCGCTCCGTGCGCGACATCACGCAAGCTGAGACGTGGCAGGGCTCCGGCGCGAAGCCTGTCCGTAAGCCGCGTCATCCACCTCTTCGGGGGCCGCAGGGAGGGACATGCGTGGATGCCGGCGCAGGCCGGGCAACTAATTAGCAGGCCCTGATCGCGATCGTTCAGGGAGCATCGGTGTAATGCTCGGCGGCGGTTCAGGCGTGACCGATCCAGCCATGCCAGGTCAGCGCTGTGAAGAATGGACGAACATCGCGAAAGCCGCCGTCACGCAGGATGGCTTCATCCTCCCCTGGGCTCAGCATGTTGACGCTGGCATCGACGGTCGCGCGCATCGTCCTGGCCCTCTCGGGGTCCGTGCCGGACGCAACGGCATAGGCCGCGTACCGATCCAGCCACAGCGACCTCTCGACTGGCTCGTTGGGCAGGCAGCTATGGGCCACCACGAAAGGCGCCCCAGGGTGGAGCCGGTCGTGCACGGCGCGGACTGTCCGCAAACGTTCCGATGCTGCCAGAAAATGCAGCGTCAGCAGGCATGTCGCCGCGTCAAACGGGCCGGCCGGCGCATCGTCGATGGTGCCCTCGATCAGTTCGACCCGGCTCGTCCGCGCGCCGAGCGTGCGTTCGGCGAGTCGCAGCATCTGCGGCGCCGGATCGACGCCGACGAAGGTCCATGATGGTTGCGCTTCCGCCAACGCATTGAGCTCGAGCCCGCCGCCCGCGCCCAGCACGAGCACCCTCGCATGTTCGGGCGCCCGCTCGGCCAGCAGGACCGCCGTCATCCGGTGCAGCCCGTCGAGACCGGGCACGAAGCGCCGCGGACCATCCGTGTAGCGCGCGACGAACTCGGGATCGGAAAACGCGCGGATGAACTGCTGGGCGCCGTCGGCGATGTCAGCCGGCATGACAAATGTCTCCTTTGCGGGGTCGCTTCCGTCGTTCGAGGCGGTCGTGGAAATCAGCGCTCAGCGACGCCAGCGTGATGGCGCCGAGACGGGCCAGCAGCAGGGCCTCGGCGGCCCGGATGGAGGTGTCGAGCGCCGCATTGACCGCCTGCTCGACGAGGCAGTCGGGAGTCTCGCTCCGATGGCCGATGGCGAACAGCGATGGACGCCCGAGTGAATCGTAGACGTCGCGCAGGGTGACGGTCGCCAGATCGCAGGCGAGCGTCCAGCCGCCGCCATGGCCTTTCTCGGAGCGCACATAGCCGCTGTCCCGGAGGCCGGCCATGATCCTGCGGATCACGACCGGATTGGTCTGCATCATCGCTGCGAGCGCCTCGGACGTGACCGGACCCTCGTGCTCCGCCATGTGGAGCAGGACGTGCAGGATGCCGGACAACTGGCTGTTGGGTCTCATGTAACTTTTAATATGGCATGATATTCCAGCCGTCAACCGGCCGGCCCGGCCATGAAGGCTTGGGCGACGACGCTGGCGCCTCTGCCCGTCGGGCGATTCGGTCCTGCATCCCGCGTGCGGCGGGCGGGTCCATGCCTCGCAGCGATGAGAAACGCGCTGCGCGGAAAAACTGAATTTGCCCGCGCGTTCAAGCTGATTTGGGCTGTCCAGTCCCATCAGCAAAAATATGCCGCTTCCAAATTTCGGAATATCGTGATTTATTCCGTCCGTCCCGCCTCATCGACGAGGGGCGCTGCGCGGTCGTCACGAAGCGTGGAGTGCGGGATGTGATGGGCGGGCCGGTTTGCAGCGTGATCATTCGCGCGGACGAACAACATCGGCTCGCACGGTCAAGTCGCGTGGTCCTGACCTCCCGATGCTGAGGTCAAGCCGGCTGATGATGCCCCGCGCATCTCGCCGGTGATGGGGGCAAGACAGCCCGGTCCCCAGGGAGATCGCGAAGCAGCCGTTCAAACCGTCGCGCAGGGAGGGCCGGGTCGTCCGGCTGGACCTGTGGTACCTGCCGCCTGCATTTTTTCGCAGGCGGGCCACGGGCCTCAGTCGAGGTCCGGCCTTCCCTGCACCCTCGCTTCGAGAGGGTGAGATCGATGGATCACTCGGACGCCAAGGGCGCCGCGAGAACAATGACGCGCATCCCCAAATGCAGTTTGAGATTGCTGACCACGACGGCCCCACAAATGCGGTGCCACCCTCCCCCTCCAGGGGAGGGTGGCACCGAGCACGCGGCTAGCTTGCGCGTGTCCGGCGGCCCTCGGTGTCTCGCAAAAAAGCGGCGCTCGATGGACGGCTTACTATTTGAATCCTGCGAACCGGCTGTCGAACGAGTTCGACTGCAGCACCGGGACGGCGCCGGAGACCAGTGCGGTCTGGGTCTGGGCGGGGGCCGAGGCCGTGGTGGCGGGCGCGTCGCCGGCGGCGGGCTTGAACGGCGACCGCGCGGCAGCCTGCCTGGTCTCGGCCGGCTTGGCCGCGACCGGCTTGGGCGCAGGTTTGATCTCGGCGGGCTTGATCTCCGAGGGCCTGGCCTCCGCGGTCCTGGTCTCGGGCTTCGCCGTCGCAGCCTTGGTATCGGCCGCCGCATTGCCGCCAATCCCAACCTTGCGGGCGAGGCTCGACATGAAGCTCGGCTTCTCCGGCGCACTGACGGCTGCCACGCGAGTGGAGGGCGCCGCTGCGGGAGCCGGAGCCGCACTGGCCGGCATCGCGGCGACCTCGTCGGCGCCGGGCGCGCGCGGCGGGTTGACATGACCGGGGATCGTGCCTGGCGCCGGCGAGAAGTTGGCGAGCGACAGTCCCGGCGCTTCGCCGGCATCGGACAGGCCGGTGGAGGCGCCCGGCACGCGGCTGGCGAAGATCGGATTCATGCCGCCATCGATACCGGTGTTGAGCTTGGCGACCGGCGTGCCCTTGGCGACGAGCTTGGCGTATTCCACCTCGTCCGCCTGCTGCTTGTCGCGCACGGCGGCGGTGATCTCGTCGGGAACGACATAGGCCGGGCACTTGGCGGCGGCGTCGAACACCGGATCATGCGTCGCGCCCGGCGGCTTCTGGGCGTCGAAGACGTACTTCTTCTCGCAGAAGTCGACCTTCGGCTCCTGCCGGGTGACTTCGAAATGGTCGTAGCCTTCCTTGATCATGCGCCAGAACGGCATGTTCGGATTGTTGCGGTGCCTGGCCATGTTCACCGGCGTCATCCGGAACGGATAGGCCTGGAACTGGAAGGCCCGCTGGCCGCCGAAGAACGACTCGCGCCCAAGCGCATAGATCTCGGCGATCTGCTCGTCGGTCATCGCGAAGCAGCCGCGCGAGGAGCAGTCGCCATGCACCATCAGCTGCGAGCCGCTGCGGCCCAGCGCCTTGTCGAAGGCGTTCGGATAGCCGGTGTTGAAGGACAGGTAGTAGGCCGACTGCGGATTCATCTGGCTCGGATTGATCGAGTAGAAGCCCTCCGGCGCCTGGCGGTCGCCCTCGCGCACCTTGGGTCCGAGGTCGCCGGACCAGCGGCAGATCGGATAGGTCTTGAGCAGCGCGAACTTGCCGGAGCGGTCCTGCTTCCAGACCTCGAGCTCGGCCTCCTGCTTGAACACGCGAACCAGGATCGGCGACTGCAGATCCATGTCCTTCTCGCCCATGGTCGCGACGAGCTTCGGCGGCACCGGCTGGTTGGCCTTGGCGTTGGTGGCGAGCGCGACCTGATCGCTGTTGCAACCCGTCAGCAGCGCACCGGCGGCCAACACCGCCGAGGTCATCAGAACCCGGACGAAAGCGCGGTTGATCAAGACAATGCTCCCCGCAAACCCGGCATGCCGCAACACCCCAGTCTCATCTCGCCCGATCGGCCCGAAAGCTGGATAAATCACGGGTCGACCCTGCGTCATGCCGTCAAACCATTGATTAAAATTGTAGCCTTTGACCCCACGACCCGCAACCCGCGCTCCGGTGGAGCCGCGAGGCCCTGGCCGCTTTGGTCAACAACTTCTAAACAGCAGAGCCCGCCGGCGGGGCCGAAATGCGGCCAAACGGCTGGAAAGACTCACAAAACCGCGAGCGCCGAGCGCTCGGCTCCCGCCCGCTCAGCCGAGCTTGCGGCCGATCTCGATGAACTTCTGCCGGCGCTGCTTGCGGATGGCGTCGGCGTCGAGGCCCTTCAGCTCGTCAAGCGCCTGGGCGATCGCCTCGCCGGTGGCCGCGATCATCGCCGCAGGATCGCGGTGGGCGCCGCCGACCGGCTCCTTCAGGATGGTGTCGACCACGCCGAAGCGGAGCATGTCCTGGGCGGTGATCTTCATGCTGTTGGCGGCTTCCTGCGCCTTGGTGCCGTCGCGCCAGAGGATCGAGGAGGCGGCTTCCGGCGAGATCACGCTGTAGATCGCATGCTCCAGCATCAGCACGCGATTGGCGGTGGTCAGCGCGATGGCGCCGCCCGACATGCCCTCGCCGGTGATGATCGCAACGTTGGGCACGCCGAGTGCCAGGCAGGCATCGGTCGAGCGCGCGATGGCCTCGGCCTGGCCGCGCTCCTCGGCGCCGATGCCGGGATAGGCGCCGGCGGAATCCACCAGCGACAGCACGGGGATGCCGAACCGCTCGGCCATTTCCATCAGGCGGACCGCCTTGCGGTAGCCTTCGGGTCGGGCCATGCCGAAATTGTGCTTGAGGCGGGATTCGGTGGTGGCGCCCTTTTCCTGACCCATGACGCAGATCGGCTCGCCGCGGAAGCGGCCGAAGCCGCCGAGCAAAGCGGCGTCTTCGCCGAACTTGCGGTCGCCGGCGAGCGGGGTGAACTCGGTGATCAGCCCGCCCACGAAGTCCGTGAAGTGCGGCCGCTGCGGATGGCGGGCCACCATGGTCTTCTGCCACGGCGTGAGCGTGGCGTAGAGCTCGGCCAGCGCCTGGCCGGCCTTCTCCTCGATCCGGCTGACCTCCTCGCCGATATCGGTGCCGGAGGCGGCCATCGCGCGGAGTTCGTCGACCTTGGAATCGAGCTCGGCAACAGGCTTTTCGAAATCGAGGTAGCTGCGCATGGGATCCGGCATGGAAGAGCTGAAGGAAGAGCGCTGGGAGACGAAATCGGTTCGGCCTTCGGACCTGAAGCCGAAGGACTTCAGGAGCTTAGGGTACGATCGGTGCCCAGCCTCCCGGCATCGCGCCGGGATCGCGGGCAGGATGGCGCTCTTTCGGGGCAGACGGGCGCGAAGTCAAGCCGGCCGGGCGTCACGCCGGCGGATTTGGTTTCGGGAAGGTGTGAAGCGAGGTCAGGTCTCGGCCAGCGGGTGCAGGTCGCGCACCAGGCTCTTGAGCCGTTCCTCGACCACATGTGTGTAGATCTGGGTGGTCGAGATGTCGGTGTGGCCGAGCAGGGTCTGGACGATGCGCAGGTCGGCGCCGTTGTGCAGCAGATGGCTGGCGAAGGCATGGCGCAGCACGTGCGGCGACACCAGCCGGGCCGGCAGGCCGCTCGCCACCGCCAGCTCCTTGAGGTCGCGGGCGAAGTGCTGGCGGGTGAGGTGGCCGCTCTCGCCGAACGAGGGAAACAGCCATTTGCCGAACGTCGCGCTGGCCTTCTTCTCGGGCTTCAACGCATCCAGGGCGGCGAGATAGTCGGCCATCGCCTGGCGCGAGGCCTGGTTCAGCGGTACCAGCCGCTCCTTGTTGCCCTTGCCGCGCACTACGATCATGCGGGCATCGTTGCGGGCGGCCGTCCGCGGCAGCGCCACCAGCTCGGAGACGCGCAAGCCGGTCGCGTAGAGCACCTCGAGCAGGCAATACAGCCGCAGCGCGCGCAGCCGCTGCGCCGGCGAAGCGTCCGTGCCCTCGCTCAGCTCCTTGGCGCGGGTCAGCATCCGGTCGACATCGCCGATCGACAGCACCTTGGGCAGCGGCCGGCCGCGTTTCGGGCCCGACAGGATGGCGGCGGGATCGTCGCTGCGGATGCGCTCGCTCAGCAGGAAGCGAAACAGGTGCCGCATCGCCGACAGCCGCCGCGCCACGCTGGAGGATTTGAAACCCCTGGTGTCGAGATCGGCGAGATAGTCGCGCAATGCCTGGGTGTCGGCCGTGGCGAAGCCGTTGGCCTTGCCGCCGAGAAAGTCGGAGAGATCGGTGAGGTCGCGGCGATAGGCGTCCAGCGTGTTCTGACCGGCGCCCTGCTCGGCGGCCATCATGTCGAGGAACAGGCTCATCAGCCTGGCGTCGGAGGCCTTGACCTTCATGTCGTGAAATCCGCTGCGTCCGAGGCGATCGAATCACTACGAGGTATTCGTGCCGGCACGTCGAGCGGTGACTGCAAATCTGGCCGATATCGCGGCGCCCGGCCGCCTCAGACAATCGTAAAATTCTTAATCAATGCCCTGTGGCTTTTCGGTTCGCCGCAGCGGTGCCGATCATCTCTTCTGGAACCTGTCCGGCGGGATCGTCACCGTCATCTCGCGCGGCTTCGGGTTGACGAAATTCGCCAGCGCGTAGATCGCGCCATAGACCACGCCGACGATGATGGCGATGACGGTCAGGAAGCGGAACAGGCTGGGCATGTCGGTCGCGCAGGCCACCAGAAAGGGAACGGTTTCATCCAACATGTTCGCATCGGCCTTGCAAGCCCGTCGGGCAGACCGGGCAGCCCGCCTTGGCTCGGGGAGCGGAACAGGATGCCTTTGAAAGCAGCAGGGGCTGGGTTAGAAGCGGAGAAATGACCGAACCGACGCAACCAGCATCTGGACCTGTCGCCCAGGAGGCCGCGATTCTCGCAGGCCTCGGCAAGCGGCTGATCGTGCTGGTCGGCATGATGGGGGTCGGCAAGTCGACCGTGGGCCGGCGGCTCGCGGCGCGGCTCCGGCTGCCGTTCGTCGATGCGGATACCGAGATCGAGACCGCGGCCGGCATGACCATACCGGAAATCTTCGAGTCGCGCGGCGAGGACTATTTCCGCAACGGCGAGGCGAGGGTGATCGCCCGCCTGCTCGAAAATGGTCCGGCGGTGCTGGCAACCGGTGGCGGCGCCTTTATGCGCGAGGAGACGCGGCGCCGCATCCAGGAGAAGGCGGTCTCGGTGTGGCTGAAGGCCGATGCCGACGTGATCATGCGCCGCGTCCGGCGGCGGGCCGACCGCCCGCTGCTGCAGACGGCTGATCCCGAAGGCACGGTCGCGCGGCTCCTGACCGAGCGTGAGCCGGTCTACCAGCTCGCCGACCTCACGATCTTCTCGCGCGACGTGCCGCACGACCGGGTCGTCGAGGACTGCCTGGAGGCGCTGCAGGCGTTCTTCTCTCCACCGGAGACCGCGGCGAGGCCCACCGGACCACAACCCGATCCAGTTCAATCCGATCCTCCGCAGGCGATGGGCGCGCTCCGATGACGGCACCACTGAAGCATTCCGATCCGATCATCGTCGACGTCGCGCTCGGCGAACGCGCCTATGACATCGTCATCGGCCGCGGCGTGCTCGCCTCGCTTGGCCAGCGCATCGCGGCGCTGCGTCCGGGCGTCCGCACCGCCATCGTCACCGACCGCACCGTGGCCGCGCACTGGCTGAAGCCGACCGAGGCGATCCTGGCGGAGGCGGGAATCCCGTCGTCCACGATCGTGGTCGAGGAGGGCGAGGGCTCCAAGAGCTATTCCGGCCTCGAGAAGGTCAGCGAGGCGCTGATCGCGGCCAGGATCGAGCGCAACGATCTGGTCATAGCGCTCGGCGGTGGCGTGGTCGGCGATCTCGCCGGCTTTGCGGCCGCCATCCTGCGCCGCGGGGTCGATTTCGTGCAGGTGCCGACCTCGCTGCTGGCGCAGGTCGATTCCTCGGTCGGCGGCAAGACCGGCATCAACTCGCCGCAGGGCAAGAACCTGCTCGGCGCCTTCCACCAGCCGGTGCTGGTGATCGCCGACACCGCGGTGCTCGACACGCTGTCGCCGCGCCAGTTCCGCGCCGGCTATGCCGAGGTCGCCAAGTACGGCCTGCTCGGCGATGCCAGCTTCTTCGCCTGGCTGGAAGCCAACCATGCCGACATCGTCAAGGGCGGAGCGGCCCGCGAGCACGCGGTCGCGACCTCCTGCCGCGCCAAGGCGGCGATCGTCGCCCGCGACGAGCGCGAGACCGGTGATCGGGCGCTGCTCAATCTCGGCCACACGTTCGGCCATGCGCTGGAGGCCGTGACCGGCTTCTCCGACCGGCTGTTCCACGGCGAGGGCGTCGCGGTCGGCATGGTGCTGGCGGCGCAGTTCTCGGCCGAGCTCGGCATGCTGCCGCCCGACGACGTCGTCAGGATCGAGCGTCACCTTGCCGCGGTCGGTCTGCCGACCCATCTGCAGGATATCGCCGGCTTCGCCCAGGAGGGGATCGGCGACGCCGACCGGCTTTTGGCCTTGATGGCGCAGGACAAGAAGGTCAAGCGCGGCAAGCTCACCTTCATCCTGATGGAAGCCATCGGCCGCGCCGTCATCGCGAAGGACGTCGATCCGGCGCGCGTTCGCGACTTCCTGCAGGCCAAATTGCGCAGCAGAAGCTGATCCCGGGCTTTACGCCGTGTTGAGCAGTGCCAACGGATCATCGGCGGCCTCCCTACAGAGCGACATCGGCGCCATGGACTGGATCACACTCTCCGTCGTCATCATCCTCCTCGCCGCCTCCGCCTTCTTTGCGCTGAGCGAGACCGCGCTGACCGGTGCCTCCCGCGCCTCGATGCTGCGGCTGTCGAAGCAGGGCAATCGCGACGCCGATGTGGTGTCGAGCCTGTTCGACATGCGCGAGCGGTTGATCGGCGCGCTGCTGCTCGGCAACAACATCGCCAATATCGGCGCTTCCGCATTGGCGACCGGCATCTTCACCGCCTGGTTCGGCGAGGTCGGCGTGCTCTACGCGACCGGCGTGATGACCGCGCTGGTCGTGATCTTTGCCGAGGTGCTGCCGAAGACGATCGCGATCAATGGGCCGGATCGCGTCTCGCTCGCGGTTGCCAGACCAATGCGGGCGACGGTGATCGTGCTTGGTCCGGTGCTCGCCGTGATCGAGGCGATCGTGCGTGGGCTGATGCGGCTGATCGGCTTCAAGGTCGGGGCCAATCAGCCGATCCTGTCGCCGACCGAACGCCTGCGCGGCGCCGTCGATCTCCTGCATCATGAAGGCAAGGTCGAGAAGCAGGACCGCGACATGCTCGGCGGCCTGCTCGACTTGCGCGAATTGCAGGTGTCCGACGTGATGGTCCACCGCACCGAGATGGTGATGGTGAATGCGGACCTGCCGCAGGAGGAACTGGTGCGCGAGGTGCTCGCCACCGAGTATACCCGCATCCCGCTATGGCGCGGGACGCCGGAGAACATCATCGGCGTGCTGCATGCGAAGGACCTGCTGCGTGCGATCCGCGCCGCCGAGGGCGATGTGTCGCACATCGACGTCGCCTCGCTGGCGCTGCCGCCCTGGTTCGTGCCGGAGATGCGTTCGGTGTCGGAACAGCTGAAAGCGTTCCGCCGCCGCAAGACGCATTTCGCGCTCGTGGTCGACGAGTATGGCGAGGTCGAAGGCATCGTCACGCTCGAGGACATCCTGGAAGAAATCGTCGGCGACATCTCCGACGAGCAGGACGTGCAGGTCGCCGGCGTGCGCGTGCAGCCGGACGGATCCGTCGTCGTCGATGGATCGGTGCCGATCCGTGATCTCAATCGCGCGATGGACTGGACGCTGCCGGACGAGGAGGCGACCACTGTCGCAGGTCTCGTGATTCACGAGGCGCGCTCGATCCCCGAGCGCGGCCAGAGCTTCACGTTCTACGGCTTCCGCTTTCGCGTGCTGCGCCGGGAGCGCAATCGCATCACCGCGCTGCGCATCGTACCGGTGCCGCGCGGCGAAACCGAGGAGACGCGGCCGCGCCGTGCAGGCACGGCGTTCTAATTGGGGATCAAGCCTCGCCCGGCGCCTTCGCATGCAGCGCGAGCGCGTGCACCGAGCCGGCAAGTTCCGCTGCCAATGCGGCGTTGATCAGGCGGTGGCGATCGACACGGCTCTTGCCGGCGAAGGCCTGCGACACAATATACACGCGGAAATGGGTCTCACCGCTCGGCTGATGGCCCATATGGCCTTCATGCAGATGTGATTCGTCCTGAACATCGAGGCTTTCCGGCGAGAAAGCTTCGCGCAACTTTTTGATGATAGCATCTCGGGTCCGCATGGTCTCTGGAAATACGCATCAAATTATTTTTCGTCAATCGGCGGTCCCCGCCAGAGGTATTCGCAATGTCAAGACTTGAAGCTTTCGGCGTTGCGTAGTCAAAGTCCGCCATGGCGATCGATTCAAACAAATTCTTCGACTCCATCCGCATCAAGCCCAAGAAGCAGGCTGCGCGGCAGCCGGTGGTGCGCGAGGAGGCCCAGCCCTGTCAGTGGCCGGACTGCAAGAACAAGGGCTCGCACCGCGCGCCCAAGGGACGCGAGAACGTGCGCGAGTATTGGCACTTCTGCCTCGACCACGTGCGCGAGTACAACCAGTCCTATAATTTCTTCTCGGGGATGAACGCCGAGGCGGTCGCGCGCTATCAGAAGGATGCGCTGACCGGACATCGCCCGACCTGGAAGATGGGTGCCAACACGTCGGCCAAGCGCGGCACCGGCAGCGCCGAGGGCGATCTCGGCGATGCCGCCGATCCGTTCAGCGTCTTCGCCGAGATCAACGGCCGCGGCAGCTGGCGTCCGGATCCCCAGTCGGCCCCCAAGGCAGAGACGCGCAAGGTCTTCAACGCCGAGCGCAAGGCGCTGCAGGTGATGGGCCTTGGTCCCGATGCGACGCTCGAAGACGTCAAGGTCAAGTACAAGGCGCTGGTGAAGCAGCACCATCCCGACGCCAATGGCGGCGACCGCTCCACAGAGGATCGCCTGATCGAGATCATCAAGGCCTACAACTATCTGAAGACGGTGGTGAAGGGCTGATGCGCGACAGCGCTCGAGGCTGCCGCGCGTCGCGCTCGACGGTTCAGGGCTTCGGCCCGATATAGGCCGAGCTGGGCCGGATCAGCCGCCCCGTCCGCTGCTGCTCGCGGGCATGCGCCGTCCAGCCTGCCGCACGCGCCACGGCGAAGATCGGCGTGAACGCCTGGCGCGGAATCTTCAGCGCATCGAGCAGGATGGCGGTGAAGAATTCGACATTGGTGTCGAGCACGCGCTCCGGATTCTTCTGCCGCAGCGCTTGGCGGATGTAAGCCTCTACCTCGCTCGCAAACGGCAGATCAGCCCCGCTGCCCGCCAGCCGCTCGATCGCGCCCTTGAGCACGTCGGCGCGCGGATCGCGCACGCGATAGATCCGATGCCCGAAGCCCATCAGCCGCTCGCCGCGGCCGAGCGCCGCGTCGACCCACGGCTTGATGTTGTCGCGCGTCCCGATCGCGTCCAGCATCTCCAGCACCGGCTCCGGCGCCCCGCCATGCAGGGGGCCGGTGAGCGCGCAATAGCCGGCGGTCACCGACGCGAACAGGTCGGCCTGGGTCGACGCAACGACCCGCGCGGCGAAGGTCGAGGCGTTCATGCCGTGATCGCTGACGGTGACGAGATAGGTGTCCAAGGCCGCCACCTCCCCGCTCTCGGGCCTATCGCCACGCACCATCCGCAACGTATCGGCGGCGTGGCTGGCATCAGGGTCGGGGGCAATCGGCTGCGCTTCCTGCGCGCGCTGGACCAGGGCGCCGGCGATCACCGGGCAGGCGCCGACGATCGTGGCTTCGTCGTCGAGCCCGGGTTCGTGGCGCAGCGCCGCGACCGCGGCGCGGAAGCCGTCGATGATCGACAGGCCGGAGGTCGCGGCGAGCAGCTCGGGCAGCCGGGCAAAGGCACGCTCGCGGGCACGACCAAGGCTGGCGCGGACCTCGGCCTCGCCGACGGTGCGCTTCGTGGCCGCGCTCCATAGCCGGGCGGTCACGCCCTCGAAGCCGCTGGCGGCGGCGAGATCGGCCACACGGGCGCCGGCGATGATGAGCTCTCCCTGCTGGCCGTCGACGTGGCTGAGCACGGTCTCGGCGGCGGCGATGCCGTCGAGGCCGATCGGGGTCTTGCCGAGGTGGATGGTCATGGCGGGTCTCCTTCACGAATGGTCACGCGGGCAAGATCCGCCCTGTCGACAGATTGATCAATCTTGATTAAGCTGATCAATATGAAAAAAGACAGTGGTCTTTACCTATCTGCCCGTGAAGCTTCGGCCGAACTCGCGATCTCGCCGGCCACCCTTTACGCCTATGTCAGCCGCGGCCTGGTCCGCTCCGAGCCGTCGCCGAACTCGCGCAGCAGCCGCTATCGCGCCGAGGACATCCGCGCCCTGAAGGAGCGTCGTGCGCCGGCCCCCGAGCCGCGCGCTTTCCGCAGCTTCGATGCGGATCTCCCCGTGTTCGATTCCGCCGTGTCGACGATCACCGAAGCCGGTCCGATCTATCGCGGCGTCAATTGCGTCGACCTGGCCGAGCGCGACACGCTGGAGCATGCCGCGACACTGTTGTGGGACGTCACAGCGCTCGATCCGTTTGCGCCGGACAACCTTCCGGCCGCGTCGGAGGAGATGGGTCTCATCGCCGATGCCGCGCGGCGCGCGGCGCCGATCGACCGCGCCATCGCGGTGCTGGCGCTGGCGACACATGCTGATCCCGCGGCCTTCAACCGCGCACCCGACGGTCGGGCGCTGGTCGGCGCCCGCATCGTTCGGCTTGTGGTCGCAACCATGCTGAACCAGCCAGCGTCAGCCGACCCGCTCCATGTTCAGGTCGCGCGGAGTTGGGCGCCCGGACATGAACATGCGCCGGACCTGATCCGCCGCACCCTGGTGCTGCTGGCCGATCATGAGCTGAACGCGTCGACCTTCACCGTCCGCTGTGCGGCGTCGACGGGCCTCAGCCTCTACGATGCCGTCATCGCGGGTCTTGCGGCGCTCAAAGGGCCGCAGCACGGCGGTGCCGGCGTGCTGGCGTCGCAATTGGTGAAGACCTTGATCGATCGCGACGTCGCGCCGCTGATCCGCGAGCGGGTGGCGCTGGGCGAGCGCTTCGCCGGATTCGGCCACGGCGTCTACAAGCGCGGTGACCCGCGCGCGATCTCGCTGCTGGAGGCGCTGACGCGCGCTGGCGCGCCGCGCAAATTCACCCGCGAGGTGCCGGAGCGGATCGCAGAGGCGACCGGCGAGTTCGTGAACATCGACTACGCGCTTGCGGTGCTGGTGCATAGTCTGCGTCTGCCCGCCGGCAGCGAGCTGGCGCTGTTCGCGATGGCCCGCTGCGTCGGCTGGCTCGCCCATGCCTGCGAGCAGCTGCAGCATGGCCGCCTGATCCGCCCGCGCGCCCGCTATATCGGACCCGCACCCGGCCGCGGCGCCATGTTGGATTCGCTGTAGCCGTTCTAATCCGCGGCGCCGGCCGCCAGCTGCGTCTCGCGCCGCTTCCGCGTCAATCTGAGGACCAGCCAGACCACGATCGTGCCCGCGACAGCCGCGATGATCCAGGTCGACTTGGCGATATGGCTATGATGCGGAATGCCGCCATAGCGGTGCAACAGCTGCACGGCGAATACTCCGGGCAGGACATGGGCGCAGGCCCACAGCACGATGGCAGGGATGTTCACGGCGTAGAAGCGCGGCGGAGGGATGTCGAGCGCGCCGGCCGTGATCGGCACGACGGCGCGGATCGGCGCGACAAAGCGGGCGAAGAAGATCGCCAGGGTGCCGAAACGGTGGAAGAAGGCCTCGCTCTGCGCCACCAGGCGCGGATAGTTCGAGAACGGCCAGCTCGTCAGGATCTCGCGCTGCCTGCGATGGCCGACCCAGAACGCCCCGCCGTCCCCCAGCACCGCGCCCAGGATGGCCGCCGCCAGCACCCATTGCAGGGTCAGCTCGCCGCCCGGAATCAACGCGCTCAGCGCCAGGATGATGGTCGTGCCTGGAACCACCGAGCCAACGATCGGAATCGCCTCCAGCAGGGCGGCCAGAAACAGGGTGAGATAGGCCAGTCCCGCATGCGCTGAGACGAAGGCAATGAGGGGATCGAGCAGATGGGCCACGCGGTTCCTGTTGGTGGAGAGGGTGGGCGGGGAGCTCCTCGATAAGTAGGAACCCCGGCCCCGGGTGCCACGTCGAGATCCTGGGAAGAGCCGGTGGGCGAAAAGGTGGCGGGATTCGCAGGGCAGCCTTTCGAAAACGGCCACTCATGCCTATCTCGATGATATAACGACGGAACTTTGATCAAGGCTTAGGCTTCTGCCCGCGCGTGCTCTCTGCTAGGCTGGCGTCGAAGCCCTTCAACCGCAGCCAAACATGAAATCTGGTTTCGGGAATGCCCGGGACCTCGGAGGATGAATGACGACCGCCGCTACGACCAATGCGCAGGAGATGACCGGTGTGCCCGACATGAAGGTGTCGGTGCGGCAGGTGTTCGGGATCGACAGCGACCTTGAGGTGCCGGCTTTTTCCGCAAGCGACCCGCATGTCCCCGAGGTCGACGCCGACTACCGCTTCGACCGCGCCACGACGCTGGCGATCCTGGCCGGCTTCGCCAAGAACCGCCGCGTGATGGTGACCGGATACCACGGCACCGGCAAGTCGACCCATATCGAGCAGGTCGCGGCGCGACTCAACTGGCCCTGCGTGCGTGTCAACCTCGACAGCCACATCAGCCGTATCGACCTCGTCGGCAAGGACGCGATCGTGGTCAGAGACGGCAAGCAGGTCACCGAGTTTCGGGATGGCATCCTGCCCTGGGCGCTGCAGCACAACGTCGCGCTGGTGTTCGACGAATATGATGCCGGCCGTCCGGACGTGATGTTCGTGATCCAGCGCGTGCTCGAAGTGTCGGGCCGGCTGACCCTGCTCGACCAGAACAAGGTGATCAAGCCGCACCCGGCGTTCCGTCTGTTCGCGACCGCCAACACCATCGGGCTCGGCGACACTTCGGGCCTCTATCACGGCACCCAGCAGATCAACCAGGGCCAGATGGACCGCTGGTCGATCGTCACCACGCTCAACTACCTCGCCCATGACGAGGAGGTCGAGATCGTGCTGGCCAAGGCCAAGCACTATCAGAACGCACAGGGCCGCGACACCGTCAACAAGATGGTGCGGCTCGCCGACCTCACGCGCAACGCCTTCGCCAATGGCGATCTGTCGACGGTGATGAGCCCGCGCACGGTGATCACCTGGGCCGAGAACTCCGAGATCTTCGGCGACATCGGCTTCGCCTTCCGTGTGACGTTCCTCAACAAGTGCGACGAGCTCGAGCGTCCGCTGGTCGCGGAATTCTATCAGCGCTGCTTCAATGCGGAGTTGCCGGAATCCTCCATCAACGTGGCGCTGAGCTGACACACCGGCGTCGTCCTGGCCTCGGGCCGGGACCCATACGCCGCGGCCTCTCTCGTCGAGTGATGCGGGAGAGCGAGTGCGAACAAACGAACGCCGGTGGTTATCGGGCCTGGCGTTCGCCGGGACGATAGCCGCAGGAATCAGATGACCACACCGAGCAACAAGCCCCGTCCTGGCGTCAAGGAAGCACCGACCGAACCTTTCAAGAGGTCGGTGACGGGGTGCCTGCGCGCGATCGCCAGGGCGCCCGAGCTCGAAGTCTCCTTCGCGGCCGAGCGTCCCGGCCTTGCGCCGGGCAAGGCCCGGCTGCCGGAGCCGGCGCGCAAGATGACCAAGCGCGACGCCGCCGTGGTGCGCGGCCATGCCGACTCGATCGCGCTGAAGCTCGCCTGTCATGATCCGAAAATCCATCGCAAGCTGATCCCGGGCAATCCGCAGGCGCGCGGCGTGTTCGAGGCGGTCGAGCAGGCCCGCGTCGAGGCGATCGGTGCAAAACGCATGGCCGGCGTCGCCAGGAATCTCACGGCGATGCTCGATGATCACTTCCATCGCGGCAAATATGACGAGATCACCGACCGCGCCGACGCGCCGCTGTCGGATGCGCTGGCCATGATGGTGCGCGAGCGCCTCACCGGCATGGCGCCGCCGAATGCGGCGCGCAAGGTGGTCGATCTCTGGCGTCCGTTCCTGGAGGACAGGATCGGCCAGCGTCTCGATGAGCTCGGCCGCTTCACCGAGGATCAGGCCAAGTTCGGCGACCTCGTCCACGATCTCTTGTCGGCGCTCGATCTCGGCGATGAGCGCAACGCCGATTCGGAAGAGGACGAGGACAACGACGACAACCGCGACGGCGACAATGAGCAGTCAGGCGCCGAGGGCTCGCCCGAATCCGACGCAGCGCAGGAGATGAGCGCAGACCAGGCGCAGACGACGTCGGACGAGATGTCGGAGAGCGCCATGGAGGCGGCCCAGGCCTCGGCGTCCGACACGCTCGATGACGGCGAACTCGGCGACGACGAGACGCCGGGTGAGGCGACGCGTCCGAACCGAGGCGGTGCGAACGAGCCGCGCGGCCCCGAATATCACGCCTTCGCGCCGAAGTTCGATGAGATCATCGCGGCGGAGGACCTGTGCGACCACGACGAGCTGGAGCGCCTGCGCTCCTATCTCGACAAGCAGCTTGCGCACCTGCAAGGCATCGTGGCGCGGCTCGCCAACCGGCTGCAGCGCCGGCTGATGGCGCAGCAGAACCGCGCCTGGGAGTTCGATCTCGAGGAAGGCGTCCTCGATCCGGCGCGGCTGTCGCGCGTGGTCATCGATCCCTATCAGCCGCTGTCGTTCATGCGCGAGAAGGAGGCGACCTTCCGCGATACGGTCGTCACGCTGCTGCTCGACAATTCCGGCTCGATGCGCGGACGCCCGATCACGGTGGCCGCGACCTGCGCCGACATTCTCGCCCGCACGCTCGAGCGCTGCGGCGTCAAGGTCGAGATCCTCGGCTTCACGACGCGGGCCTGGAAGGGCGGGCAGTCGCGCGAGGCGTGGCTCGCCGCCGGCAAGCCGGCCAATCCTGGCCGCCTCAACGATCTCCGCCACATCATCTACAAGTCGGCCGATGCGCCGTGGCGGCGGGCGCGCAAGAATCTCGGCCTGATGATGCGCGAGGGGCTGCTGAAGGAGAACATCGACGGCGAGGCGCTCGACTGGGCGCACAAGCGCCTGCTCGGGCGTACCGAGCAGCGCAAGATCCTGATGATGATCTCGGACGGTGCGCCGGTCGATGACTCCACGCTGTCGGTCAATCCGGGCAACTATCTGGAGCGGCATCTGCGCCACATCATCGAGGAGATCGAGACTCGCTCGCCGGTCGAGCTGATCGCGATCGGCATCGGCCACGACGTCACGCGCTACTACCGTCGCGCGGTGACCATCGTCGACGCCGAGGAGCTCGGTGGCGCCATCACCGAGAAGCTTGCCGAATTGTTTACGGAGACCCACGCTGCGCCGCAGCCTGCGCCGGGGCAAAAGCGCAGGCTGCATTCGTAAGCGGCCGTCGGCCGGCTGCGTCCCTCCTCCGTCTGGGAGGAGGTGGGGGAGGGGGCTCCGCTGACGATGTCGCTGCAGGCGATTGCCGACCGCAGGCGCTTTCTCGCGCTGACCATCGGCGGAGTGTCGGCATTCGCATGGTCCACGACGGCTCGTGCGCAACTCGCGCCGACGTCTGTCCGCAGACGCGCAGCTTCCGACGAGCACTCCGTCACGTCGCCGGTGAAGATCGAGGTCAATGCGCGGCCGCTGCCTGCGTTCGACCTCCGCGATAGGACCCATCTGCGCTTCGGGATGCTGCAGTATCGCAGCGGCGTGGCGCTGACCTCGTCCTATCCCGGCTTCGGCGGCCTGTCCGGCATCCGGCTCGATGCCAAGGGTGAACGCTTCCTCGCGGTCAGCGACAAGGGCGGCTGGTTCACCGGCCGCATTGCCTATTCCGGCCGCGAAATCGCGGGGCTCGCCGATGTCGAAGCGGCGCCGCTGCTCGGTCCGGACGGACGGCCCATCACCGATCGCGGCTGGTATGATTCCGAGTCGCTCGCTCGCGATGGCGACATCGTCTATGTCGGCCTCGAGCGCGTCAACCAGCTCCTGCGCTACGATTTCGCCAAGGGCGGAACCGGCTCGCGCGGCGAGATCGTGCCGCTGCCGCCGGCCGCCAAGCGGCTGCCCCACAACAAAGGACTGGAAGCGTTGGTAGTCGTGCCGAAGGGCCTGCCGCTCGCCGGCGCCCTGATCGCGCTCTCCGAGCGCGGTCTGGACCCGAACGGCAATCTGCTCGCCTTCCTGATCGGCGGACCCGCGGCGGGACAGTTCAGCATCGTCCGCAGCAACGAGTTCGACGTCAGCGATGCCGTGCTGCTGCCGTCGGGCGATCTGCTGATGCTCGAACGCAAGTTCTCGCTGTTCAACGGGGTCGGCATTCGAATCCGCCGGCTGATGCTTGCGCAGATCGCGCCGGGCGCGCTGGTCGATGGTCCGGCGATCTTCTCCGCCGATCTCGGGCAGGAGATCGACAATCTCGAGGGCATCGATGCGCATGTCACGCCGGAGGGCGAGACCGTGCTGACGCTGGTGTCCGACGACAATTTCTCGATGATCCAGCGCACGCTGCTGCTGCAGTTCACGCTGGTGGAGTGAGCCGCGGCGCCGCTGCGGCGCCTCGCGTTGACCGCGCCTCGTCCATGATCGACACTTGCCGCCATCAGATCATCGTGTCCACCGTTACAGCCTGGAACTCAGCATGAGCGCCCTGTTCACTCCGATCAAGCTGCGCAGTCTCGAACTCGCCAACCGCATCATGGTGTCGCCGATGTGCCAGTACTCGGCCGAGAATGGCGCGGCCAATGACTGGCACTTCACCCACATCAACACGCTGGCGCTGTCGGGTGCGGCGATGTTCTGCATCGAGGCGACGCATGTCGAGCCGATCGGGCGCATCACCCCCGGCTGCCTCGGGCTGTGGGACGATGCGACGGAAGCTGCGCTGAAGCCCATCCTGACCTCGGTTCGCAAACATGCGAAGGCTGCGGTCGCGATGCAGCTCGCTCATGCCGGACGCAAGGGCTCCAGCCACAAGCCGTGGGATGGCGGACAGCAGATTCCGCTTGCGGACGGCGGATGGCAGACGGTCGCGCCCTCGGCCCTGCCGCACAAGGATGGCGAACTCGCGCCGCAGGAGCTCGATGCAGCCGGACTGAAGCGGGTGTGCGATGCGTTCGTTTCCGCAGCCCAACGAGCCGCGCGCCTCGGCATCGACGCGATCGAGCTCCACGGCGCGCATGGCTATCTGCTGCATCAGTTTCTGTCGCCGATCGCCAACCAGCGCAGCGACGCCTATGGCGGCTCGCTCGAAAACCGCATGCGGTTTCCGCTCGACGTATTCGATGCGGTGCGTGCGGTATTTCCGGCGGACAGACCGGTCGGCGTGCGCGTCTCGGCGACCGATTGGGTCGACGGCGGCTGGGATCTCGATCAGACCATCACGTTTGCGCAAGAGCTGAAGCGCCGCGGCGCCGATTGGATCGACGTCTCCTCGGGCGGCGTGTCGCCGTTGCAGAAGATCACGCTCGGACCCGGCTATCAGGTGCCGTTCGCCGCGGCCGTGAAACAGGCGACGGCGCTTCCCACCATTGCGGTCGGTCTCATCACGCAGGCGCAGCAAGCCGAGGAGATCGTGGCCTCGGGCAAGGCCGACATGGTCGCACTGGCCCGCGGCATGCTCTATGACCCGCGCTGGGGCTGGCATGCCGCAGCGGAGCTCGGCGGACAAGTCGCCGCACCTCCGCAATATTGGCGCTCGCAGCCGTCGACGCAGAAGGAGCTGTTCGGCAGGACGACGTTCGGCGCACGCTGACGTGCAATTGATGACCGCAATGTTGCGCATCAGCGTTGCAAAATTCTGCGGTCATCATTCCGCCCGCGACACGGCTGACGATTGTCGCTGTCGGATGAAGTGCTAGACTTCGCAGACCACGTGCGGCGATGCCGACTCGTCTGGTCGTGTTTCGTCTCGCGTGACGATGAGCGCATCGCAAAGATGCGCCGCAATATAAACGCGAGAGGAAAGCGCCATGGAAATCGGATATTTCACGATGCCCTCGCATCCGCCGGAGTGCGGATTGAAGGAGGGGCAGGAGTGGGACCTGCAGGTCCTGCGGTGGCTCGACGAGCTCGGCTATCAGGAAGCCTGGATCGGCGAGCACCACACCGCGCCCTGGGAGCCGCATCCGGCGCCCGACCTGATTCTGGCGCAGGCCTTCCGCGAAACCAAGAACATCCGGCTCGGGCCCGGCGGCTTCCTGCTGCCCTATCATCACCCGGCCGAGCTCGCCAATCGCGTCGCGATGCTCGATCACCTCTCCGACGGCCGCCTCAATTTCGGCATTGCCGCATCCGGCCTGCCGAGCGACTGGGCGATGTTCAACGTCGACGGCATGAGCGGCCAGAACCGCGAGATGACGCGCGAGGCGCTGGAGATCATCCTGAAGATGTGGTCCGAGGACGCGCCATGGACGTACAAGGGCAAGTACTGGACGGTGACCAAGCCCGATGTGATGTTCGACTTCCTCAAGCCGCACATCAAGCCGATCCAGACGCCGCATCCGCCGATCGGCGTCGCCGGCCTGTCGAAGAACTCCGACACGCTGAAGCTTGCCGGCGAGCGCGGCTTCATCCCGATGAGCCTCAACCTCAACCCCGCCTATGTGTCGTCGCACTGGGACTCGGTCGAGGCCGGCGCCGCCAAGTCCGGTCGCAAGCCCAGCCGCAGCGATTGGCGGCTGGTGCGCGAGGTATTCGTCGCCGATACGGACGAGGAAGCCTGGCGCTTGTCCTCCGGCGACATGATGGGACGGATGATGGGCGAATACTTCCTGCCCCTGCTCGGTCATTTCGGCTTCAAGGACTATCTGAAGCACTCACCCGATGTGCCCGATTCCGACGTGACGGTGGATTATTGCGCCAAGCGCAACTGGATCGTCGGCTCGCCGGCCACAGTGACCGAGAAGATCGAGAAGATCTGGCATGAGGTCGGCGGCTTCGGCACGCTGTGCGTGTTCGGCTTCGACTACAAGCACAGGCCGGAAGCCTGGCACAACTCGCTGCGCCTCTTGAAGCAGGAGGTCATGCCGAGGTTGAGCCACCTCAATGCCGACCTGACCAGGGCCGCCTAGTATATTGGCGCCAGCATTCGCCCTCCCTTTCGGGCAGTGCTGGCGTCAAAAGAAATGTAGCTAAAATTTTCGCGCGAGTGCAGCTTCAGATTTGACGTTTGGGTGACGGTCTTGCCGTTAGGACGGATCCAGGCGTCGAATCCGCTGCATGCGCGTGGCGGGTCTGACATTTGGGGGCAGGTCATGCGGTTTCGCGTCAGGAAGTTTGCCCATATCCTCGAACGCTCGGGTTTGGCTCTGGCGGGGGCCGCCTGCGGCGTCTTCGTCGGGGCGCATGTCGGCTCCAGCGTTCCGTTGCTGACCACGCAGGGCTTCCTGATCGTGATGATGCTATCTGGGGCACTGGGCTTCTATCTCGGCATCGACACGCCGCAACTCCCTTTTCATCCGCATGACGAGGACTCACCTGCGGAGACGAAGATTGATACAGCCGAATTCCTGAGCGCCGTCGGGACCTTTCTTGCGACCCTGACGGCGTTCTTCGCCGTCGCCATCATCATCCTGCGCGAAGATCCGCACATCGTCTGGACGTCGCTGATCATGGTCGGCTGGATCATCGGCGTGATCATGCAGATCGTTTCCGGCGCGATCGCGCGTCTGCGGCGCTGATTTTCCCTGTTCAATTTTTGGGCTAACGCTGTCGCGAGTTTCATCTTGCGGCCGCGATTGCGATCGTGTGAGCCTTTGCATCAAGGGGCTCGACCTGTGAGCCGCGTCGTCCGGGGGCGCATTGCGCGACTGACACAGGTCCTGGCGACGTTTCCAAAGCGTTGCCCGCGGTCGTATTGGAGCCCGTTCTACGGCGCTGCGCGCGGACGATCCAACAGTCCATGCGCCCAGAGCAGGCATCACATCAGAAGCCGCATGGCGATATCGCGCACGTTGGCGCGCTTGATGCATCGCGGCCGGCAATGACATTTGGGAAGTTCATCATGTTGAAACGGGTGCTGCTGGGTGTAGTCATTGGCTGCGGACTGTCCGCGGCGCAAGCGGAGGAGCCGAAGGTCGGCGGTGTGGTCAATGCGGTGATCCAGCCCGAGCCGCCCGGCCTGATGCTCGCGATGGTCCAGAACGGCCCGACGCAGATGGTGTCCGGCAACATCTTCGAAGGCCTGCTGCGCTACAGCCCCAAGCTCGAACCGCTGCCCGGCCTCGCCGAGAGCTGGACCCTCAGCCCGGACGCCAAGGTCTACACCTTCAAGCTCAAGAAGGGCGTGACCTGGCACGACGGCAAGCCGTTCACCTCGGCCGACGTGCTGTTCTCGATCGAGATGCTGAAGCAGACCCATGCGCGCGCCCGCAACAACCTCGTGATGGTCGAGAAAGTCGAGGCGCCGGATGATCTCACGGTGGTGTTCACGCTGAAGGAGCCGTTCGGTCCCTTCATCGGCATCTTCGAGGTCGGCTCGATGCCGATGGTGCCGAAGCACCTGTATGAGGGCACCGACTACAAGACCAATCCGAACAACAACGCGCCTGTCGGCACCGGCCCCTTCATGTTCAAGGAATGGCAGAAGGGCTCCTTCATCCGGATGGTGAAAAATCCGAACTACCATGAGAAGGGCAAGCCTTATCTCGACGAGGTCTACTGGCAGATCATTCCCGACGCTGCCGCGCGCGCGGTCGCCTTCGAGACCGGCAAGGTGGACGTGCTGCCGGGCGGCTCGATCGAGAATTTCGACGTGCCGCGCGTCTCCAAGCTGCCCGGCGCCTGCGTCACCGGCGCCGGCTGGGAGTTCTTCTCGCCGCTGGCCTGGATGTGGCTCAACAACCGCCATTCGATCCTGGCCAACAAGAAGGTGCGTCAGGCGATCATGTACGCCATCGACCGCGACTTCGCCAAGGACGTGATCTGGAACGGCCTCGGCAAGGTGGCCACCGGCCCGTCGGCGTCGACCATCAAGTTCTACAGCGACGACGTGCCGAAATATCCATATGACCCGGCCAAGGCGAAGGCGCTGCTCAAGGAGGCCGGCTACAAGGGCGAGAAGATCCGCATGCTGCCGCTGGCCTATGGCGAGACCTGGCAGCGCTGGGGCGAGGCGGTGAAGCAGAACCTGCAGGATGTCGGCATGAACATCGAGACGATCGCGACCGACGTCCCGGGCGGCAACCAGAAGATCATGGAGTGGGACTACGACATCGCCTTCACCTATCTCTATCAGTACGGCGATCCCGCGCTCGGCGTCTCCCGCAACTACATCACCTCGGCGATCGCCAAGGGCCAGCTGTTCAATAACGTCGAGGGCTACTCCAACCCGGAGGTCGACAAGCTGTTCGCGGAGGGCGCCACGGCGCCGACCGACGCCAAGCGCAAGGAGGCCTATGACAAGGTGCAGACGATCCTGGCTGAGGACGTGCCCGTGGCCTGGCTGCTCGAGCTGCAGTTCCCGACCATCACCAAGTGCAAGGTGAAGAACCTCATCACCACCGGCATCGGCGTCAACGACGGCTTTCGCGATGCCTGGCTCGACAAATAGCGGAGCGTTCCGGGGCGCGGGCGATGATCCCCGCGCTCCGGTGTTTCGCTGTTCCGTCGAGCTGACTTCCACGGGGCTTTCATGCTCTCCTTCATCGCCCAGCGCGTCGTGAAGGGCGTCATCGTCCTTCTCGCCATCATCGTGCTGAATTTCTTCCTGATCCGGCTGGCGCCGGGCGATCCGGCCGTGGTGATGGCCGGCGAAGCCGGCGCCTCCGACCAGCTCTTCGTGGCGCAGCTGCGCGAAAAATTCGGCCTCGACCGTCCGCTGCCGGAACAGCTCCTCATCTACGTCAAGGGCATCGCCAGCCTCGACCTCGGCTTCTCGTTCCGCCAGCAGGCGCCGGTCGCCAGGCTGATCGCCGAGCGGCTGCCGGCGACCCTGCTGCTGACGCTCACCGCGTTCGCGATCTCGCTCGGTCTCGGCATCCTGTTCGGCGCGCTCGCCGCGCGCTTCGCCGGCACGATCCTCGATACTGCAATTACTGTGCTCGCGCTGATCTTCTACGCGACGCCGCTGTTCTGGATCGCCCTGATCGCGATCCTGCTGTTCTCGGTCTGGGTCGATTGGTTGCCGAGCTTCGGCTATGAAACGGTCGGTGCCGGCTATACGGGAGTCCGCCATGCGCTCGACGTCGCCGCACATCTCGCCATGCCGGCTGCCACGCTCGGCCTGTTCTTCATGGCGACCTACACCCGCATGACCCGCGCTTCGATGCTCGAAGTCAAGCGGCTCGACTTCGTCAAGACCGCGCGCGCCAAGGGCCTGCGCGATGGCGTCATCCTGCGCCGCCACGTGCTGCGCAACGCGCTGCTGCCGGTGGTGACCCTCGCCGGCGTTCACGCCGGCACCCTGGTTGGCGGCGCGGTGCTGACCGAGACGGTCTTCGCCTGGCCGGGCATCGGACGGCTGATGTACGACGCGCTGATCCAGCGCGACTACAACCTGCTGCTTGGCGTGTTCGTGGTCTCCTCGGCCATGGTGCTGATCTTCAATCTCGTCACCGATCTCGTCTACCGACTGGTCGATCCGCGCATCGAGTACGCCTCATGAGGCAGTTCTGGCGCACCATGCTGCGCAGCCCGAGCGGCATCATCGGGCTGATCATTCTCGCTCTGGCGATCGTGATCGCGGTGGCCGGGCCGTTGTGCTTTCCCAACTCGCCGTGGCGCATGGTGCAGCGGCCGTTCGTCCCGCCGTTCACGCTGTCGAAGGTCCCGCTCGGCACCGATGCGCTCGGACGCGACGTGCTCGCCGGCCTGATCTTCGGCGCCCGCGTCTCGTTGCTGGTCGGTCTCGTCTCGACACTCGTTGCGCTAATCGTCGGCGTGCCGCTCGGCGCCATCGCCGGCTATTTCGGCGGCCGCGTCGATGATGCGCTGATGCGCTTCACCGAGTTCTTCCAGACCATCCCGAGCTTCGCGCTCGCCATCGTGCTGGTCGCGATCCTGCAGCCGTCGATCTATTCGATTGTCGCCGCCATCGGCCTCGTCAGCTGGCCGCCGGTGGCGCGGCTGGTGCGTGGCGAGGTGCTGTCCTTGCGGACCCGCGAATATGTCCAGGCCGCCGTCGTCACCGGCCAGAGCAATGCCTGGATCATCTGGCGCGAGATTCTGCCCAACGCGCTGTCGCCGGTGATCGTGCTGGCCTCGCTGATGGTCGCGACCGCGATCCTCCTGGAATCCTCGCTGTCGTTCCTCGGCCTCGGCGATCCCAACCTGATCTCCTGGGGCTACATGGTCGGCGCCGGTCGCACCGTCATTCGTCAGGCGTGGTGGATCACGGTGTTTCCTGGCGTCGCGATCCTGCTGTCGGTGCTCGGCCTCAATCTGATCGGCGAGGGGCTGAACGATGCGCTCAACCCGCGCCTGTCGCGCGAGGGCAGGTGAGAAGATGGCCGAACCCGTCGTTGCCATCAGGAACCTCCGCATTGCCTTGCCGACGGGCGCAGAGCGCGCCCATGCGGTCGACGGCGTCTCGTTCGATCTCACCGCCGGCAAAATCGTCTGCGTGGTCGGCGAATCCGGCTCGGGCAAGTCGATGTGCGCGCATGCGCTGCTCGGCCTGCTGCCGGATACTGTCAGAGTCGAAAGCGGCGAGATCCGCTTCGAGGGACGCGACCTGCTTGCCGTCGACGCCGAAGGCTGGCGCGATCTGCGCGGCCGCCGCATCGCCATGGTGTTCCAGGAGCCGATGACCGCGCTCAATCCGCTGATGCGGATCGGCGAGCAACTGATGGAGGTGTTCGAAGCGCATGATCTGCTGAGCCCCCGGGAGCGCCGCGCCAAGGCGCTGGCGCTGGCGCGCGAGGTCGGGCTGCCTGATCCCGAGCGCATCATCCGCGCCTATCCGCATCAGCTCTCCGGCGGCCAGCGCCAGCGGGCGATGATCGCGATGGCACTCGCGCTCGAGCCGGCCGTGCTCGTCGCGGACGAGCCGACCACCGCGCTCGACGTCACGACCCAGGCGCAGATCCTCAAGCTGATCCGCAACCTGCAGGCCAGCCACAACATGGCGGTGATGTTCATCACCCATGATTTCGGCGTCGTCGCCGATATCGCCGACCAGGTCGTGGTGCTGCGTCATGGCAGGGTGGTGGAGGAGGGCACGGCCGCCGCCGTGCTCGGCCATCCGCAGCATGACTACACCAAGGCGCTGCTCGCCGCCGTGCCGTCGTTCGATCCGCCGCCACGGCAATCACGCGAGGATGCGCCTCGGGCGGTGGAGGTGATCGGCCTCGACAAGACATATGTGACGCCGACCGGCTGGTTCCGTCCGAAGCGCGAGACGCGCGCGGCGCATGCGGTCAATTTCGCAATCCACCAGGGCGAGACGCTCGGACTCGTCGGCGAGTCCGGCTCGGGGAAGTCATCCGTTGCGCGTCTGGTGATGCGGCTGATCGAGGCCGATCGCGGCACGGTGCGGATCGGCGATGTCGATCTCACGGCGCTGGACGGCCGCGCATTGCGCGCGCAGCGTCATCGCATCCAGATGATCTTCCAGGATCCGTTCGCCTCGCTCAACCCGCGCCGCAAGGTCGGCCGCATCATCGCCGACGGCATGGTCGCCCGCGGCACCGCGCTCGACGCAGCGCTGAAACGCGCGCAGGAACTGCTCGGCATGGTCGGGCTCGACGCCGGCGCCATCGGCCGCTACCCGCATGAATTCTCCGGCGGCCAGCGTCAGCGCATCGGCATTGCGCGCGCGCTCGCGCTCGATCCGGAGATCATCGTCGCGGATGAAGCGGTGTCGGCGCTCGACGTGTCCGTCCAGGCGCAGGTGTTGCGGCTCCTGGAAGATTTGAAGGCGCGCCTTGGTCTGTCGATGCTGTTCATCACGCATGACCTGCGGGTGGCCGCGCAGATCTGCGATCGGATCGCCGTCATGCAGAAGGGCGAGATCGTCGAGCTGAAGCCGACCGCGGCGCTGTTCGCCAATCCCGAACACGCCTATACGCGCGAGCTGCTCGCTGCCGTGCCCGGCCGCAAGCACGGGATGGCGTGATTGTGCGTAAGCCGTCGGCCGGTCGGAACGATGGGGCACCGGGTCGGGTTCAATTCCTTGCAACATCTTCGGCGTATTTGGATTATAATAGGAAGGGCCCCCGATGAGGCCGCAGGGTGGTCGTCCAAGCCGGTCCGCGCCAAGACAGCGGGCTCCGTCTACCCGAGGCCGTCATTGAACCGTGCCCATGCTATGCCAGTCTCGACAGGATGTCGCAGCGGCGTTCACCATCCCAACGAGGACTCTCATCATGTCGGAGCGCAAGCCAACGGCTGCCGTGCGCGAGGCTCACAAGGCCTTCAAGCCGGCCGAGCCGCCGAGGAGCGACTATGAAAAGGCTCAGACCGCGTTCGATCAGAACCGCGAGCGACTGAAGGCTGAGCGCCTGGCGCGCGAAGCGGCCGACAACGCCGGTAAACAACCGAAAAAGCTGGCGTGAACGCCAGCCTCTTCCCGTCGGGTCCGTCGTTTTCGGCGGACATGCCGTCGTTCGCTCAGCTGCGCGGTGTTGCAGAGGTGAGTGGATCCCGCGGCCGATCACGATCGGGGCGCGTCGAGGTCGTGGAGGGCAGCACGCCCGGCCGCGACGCAGGTACCTTCTTGACGGGCGCAGGCAGCAAGCCTTCGCGGATGGCCAGCTTGCGCGCGACTTTGCGTTGGCGCCTGATCGCATCGGATTTCTCGCGCGTCTTGCGTTCCGATGGCTTCTCGTAGGATCTGCGGCGCTTCATCTCGCGGAATACGCCTTCGCGCTGCATCTTCCGCTTCAGGATGCGCAACGCCTTCTCGACGTCGTTGTCACGAACAAGAACCTGCAAAAGTGTCCTCCTTGTCTTCATCTCTATCGATGAAATTGGGTTGGCGAAGCCGATCGGCGCTGCGGCGGGCGAGCGGCGCGCTCAGCAGAGCGGCGTCAATGAAACGTGTTGCTCACAATGTGATGAGCCACGATACGTGCGAGACACGATGATCCCCTTCGTCGGAAGGCGGGAGCACGAGCGTCTCTCAGCCATCGATGGCCAGGCCGTTACCGATGGTCCAGTGAAGATAAGGGCAATTTGCTGATATTGCCAGCGTGAGCCGACTCACGTTCCCAGCCCTCGGCAAACTATATTTGCCGCGCGGCCTTGTAATCCCCCAGAAAATCTCTACTTTGAGGTAGTTCGATTAGCCGCTGTGCCTTTCTGAATGTGCCCGTGGGCTATTTCCAAAAGTCATTGCTCAGTTGAATGAGGATCGCGTGATGGTCGCGCGATTAATGATTTGGAGATAGACATGCAGGGTACCGTCAAGTGGTTCAACGGCCAGAAGGGCTTTGGTTTCATTCAGCCGGAGGATGGCGGGAACGACGTGTTCGTTCACATCAGCGCGGTTGAACGCGCTGGTCTCGCTGGCCTGGCTGAAGGCCAGAAAGTCAGTTTTGAGGTCAAGACGGACAAGATGCGCGGTAAAACCAGCGCAGAAAATCTCGCGCTGGTCTGATCGTACTGATCTGACGTCTTGGGCCATTTCACGGATGTACTGAAATGGCTGGTTTGCCCGCTCGATCCTGTATTGAGCGGGCTTTCTGCGTCTCGACGGTAACCCGCATCTCCGGAAGGATCAGTCGATGGCCACCAAGAGGATGTCAGAACGCTCCCCCGAAAGCATTGCGCGGTCAGAGCGCCAGCGCGTCGCCGCCGAGGACGGAGCAAAGGCGCGCGCCGAATGGGACCAGCGCGCGATGGCGGTCCGCAAGAACATGGAGCGGCTGCGCGTGTTGCGGCTCGCCAAGGAAGCGGAAGCTGCGCAAGCGGGTCCTGTTGCTGCGCCTGCGCCGAAGCGGCGGAAGAAGGTCGCTCGCTAGGGCTGCTTCATCTCGCCTTCCGATGTCGGCTGCGCCGGTGGAACTAGCGGAACTTCAGATCCGTTGCTGGTGCTCGAACAGACGGGCGATCCATGCCTGATCATTACGCCTCAACCGCGTCCCGCGTACAGATCCGACCTTCGTACCGAGGAGGCTGACGTGGCCAAGTTGACAGCTACAGACGTTCGCATTGCAAAGGACGAGACGCAGCGTGGAGGCCAGACGATCGCATTTGCGCTTGCAATCGGCGCTACGCGGCAGGTCTGTCATCTCGAGACCTGCTTCGGCACACGCAATCAGGCGTTCGCTTATCTGCAGCGAAACCGCACGGCGTTCGAGCAGATGGCGCGCGAGCAGTTCGCCCGTGGCGAGGTGACCGACGGCGTCATCCATCTGCGCATGATCTGAGGCGATCCGCCACGCGCGAGCCTCCGAAGACGCTGCTCGACCCGCAACGCGCTGTTGCTGCTACTCCGCCTTCTGTTTGACCGGAAGCGGTACGCGCTCATAGGACGCGGGCAGATTGACGGGCCGGTAGTCCTGCGATTCCGCGATCCGCATCAGCACGCTCTCGTGGATGAACGCGCCCTCGGGAATAAAGCGCGGCTCGCAATTCGGAATGTAGAATCCGAAATGGGCCTTGCCCTCCGGCCATTCCTTGTACGTCGCGCTCTTCGGCAGCCATTCGAGCAGCCGCCAGGCCGGCGTCATCGAATCGTGCAGGTGGCCCTGGACGCTCGGCGCCACATAGGAGAACGGGCTGTTCTTGCGCTGCACGCCCCAGGCGAGCTGATTCACCGTGCGCGGATTGACCGTCAGCCCGGCCTCGACCGCCTCGTCGATCATCCACAGCAGCGGATATTTCGAAGCCGCCGACTGCACTTCGGGATAACCGCCGCCGACGTCGGAATGCACGCCGGCGAACCACACCTGTTTGGCGTCCTGCGGTCGCGCCTGCGCCCTGTTGAAGCGGTTCGGCGTGAAGGTCTGCGGCATACCCCACTGCTTCAGCCGGAACATGCAGCGGCGCTCGTCGATCGCCGCAGCCTGGCGGAAGATCTTCACGCTCGGGTTCTCGATCGTGAAGGCGAGCTCCTCGAGGCTCGGCAGCGCGAACAGCCGGTCGGTGCGCGGCACGATCACGCTCGCGACCGTGTCCCACACGCCGACGAAATGGATCGTCGGCCAGCGTGCCGAGGTGATGCGCGCGAACTGAGCGGCCTGGTCGTCGCGGCTCTCCGGGACCGGCCCGTCCTCCTCGGTGCTCTCGACCTCGGTGGTGATGCCGCGTCCGGCCTTCGGATTGTCGGAGGAATACTTCTTGTAGGCGATCACGCCAGGGCCGGCGAGGTTGATCTGGCCGGGCGAGATCAGCCCGACCTTATGGATCAGCCCGGCCAGCACGCGCACGGCGTAGGCGCCGCGCGAGAAGCCGAACAGGAAGATGCGGTCGCCGTCCTGGTAATGCGTGGCCAGGAAGGAGTAGGCGTTGATGACGTTGTCGTCGAGGCCGTAGCCGGTCGCGAGCCCCAGCACCATGTTGAAATTGGCCTTGAAGCGGTGCCAGCTGTCGGGCTGGGTCAAGGTGCCGACGCCGGGATCGTAGAACACGGATTGATGCGGCGTGGTCTTGTCGGTCTTGCGCAGGCAGCGATAGAGCTTGAGTACGTTCGAGATGTTTTCGCTGATCTCGTTGCCGGTGCCGTCGCAGCAGATGACAATATTCTTCATGGCAAAGGAATGTCCGCGATAATGCTACCACAACGAGTGTAGAGCATCCGGCTGGTGTTGGGGAGGTCGGTTCCTATGGCACTTCGTCTGGGTCGCTGTTGCGCGCCGCGCGACGGACATCACGAAGTGACCGAATGGCCCACTGTACGAACGGATGGTCACTCGACGTGTCCTGCCGCCCCGCAGCCGGCTGCCGTGTCCAGAGTTGTCCGTTGGTCACGGCATCCGCATGCGAAACGGCCGGATCTCTCGACCCGGCCGTTTCGACATCTCATTCTGCTCGAAGCCCCGCCCGTGATGCGTCCGGCTTCTGCATCAATCTTGAATTTCGGCTTGCTCTCTCAGCTCGCCTTGGCGACCGGGGCAGCGTCCGCCGCTTTCTTCTCGATGGCGCGCTTCAGCTCCAGCGCGCGCGGCGACAGCGCCGCGGCGTTGGCCTTGAGCAGATAGGCGTCGAGGCCGCCATTGTGGTCGACGCTCTTGAGCGCGTTGGTCGAGACGCGCAGGCGCACGTTGCGGCCGAGTACATCCGAGATGAAGGTCACGTTGCACAGGTTCGGCAGGAAGCGCCGCTTGGTCTTGATGTTGGAATGGCTGACCTTGTGGCCAACCTGGGGGCCCTTGGCCGTCAGTTCACAGCGCCGCGACATGGCAGTAAATCCTCTCTCATCCCCGCACCCTTCGTCCGCCTGTGTCGGCGGGCCGCGGGGGTCCAAAACTCGTCCAGCTCGTCTCTGGGAGATGCGGTCCTATAGGGGGGATGCGGCTTTTCGTCAAGGTTTTGAGGGATGGGGCCGGTAGCACCTTAGCCACGCGCCGAATCGCAGGGATGCCTCGCTTCACGGCGGCGGTATTTGCGCCCGCGGCACGGCGTTCGGCCATAGGCGTCCGCATGGCCGTTTTTCTCCGAAAGACGTCGTACAATCAACATCATAGCCGATCGCCGGAGACCACATAAAGGGCGTATTCGGGCGTGATGAGTGGACGTTCGCGCGATGGCGCGTCAAACCGGCCCGTCGAGCCCCGGCTGATTGCAGGGGCTCACGGGGAGTTGGGCCGCCCGATGCGGCTTCGCCGGAAGCGGAGCCGGACGTAAAGCGCTGGACAATCGGCCAGGATGTGACCGGTTCGCGTTGTTCAGGAGCGGTTTTGGCGTAAGTAACAGCAGTGGCGCGGCACAGGGGCCGGGGCCCGACAAGCGGATCGGCAGGACCATTTCGACGTGACCAACAGCACGGCCTTCTTCCGTTTCCGGCGCCTGGCGGTGGCCGGCTCCATCGCGGCGCTCCTGCTGCTGGCCCCCCACGGCGCCCGAGCACAGGCCCGGCTGGACGCCCAATATGAGGCTTCGCTGGCTGGCATCCCCGTCGGCAAGGGCACCTGGGCGGTCGAAATCGGGGATGATCAGTATGGCGCCGCAGCTCAGGGCGGCACCGCGGGCCTGCTCAAGAGCTTCTCCCAAGGATCGGGCACCGGGTCGGTGCAGGGACGCGTCGTCAACGGCGCCCTGGTCGGGCAGAGCTACCAGGCCTCGACCACCACGGGAAAGAAGTCCGAGCAGATCCGCATCAATCTGCAGAACGGCACCGTGAAGGATTTCGCCATCGAGCCGACGCCGCCGGTCGATCCCGACCGCATTCCGGTAACGGATGCCCACAAGCGCGGCGTGCTCGATCCGATGACGGCCTCGCTGGTGCGGGTGCCGGGCAATGGCGAGCTGCTGTCGCCGGACTCGTGCCGCGGCGCTGCGCCCGTGTTCGACGGCCGCATGCGCTACGAGCTCAAGCTCGACTACAAGCGCATGGAGAACGTCAAGGCGGACAAAGGCTATCGTGGCCCGGCGCTGGTCTGTGCGGTCTACTTCACGCCGGTCGCGGGTTACATCCCGGACCGGCCGGTGATCAAATATCTCGCCCAGGCCCGCAACATGGAGATATTCTTCGTGCCGCTCGCGGGCACGCGCATCCTGGTGCCGTTCCGGGTCGTGATTCCGACCTCTTTCGGCAAGGCGATGCTCGAGGCCACCTCCTTCATCACCCAGGCCTCGCCGCACGTCGCGAAAACGCAGTAGCGCGCGGCGGAATCCTCGTTGTCCGGCCGGCGCCGTCATTGCGAGGCCGCCCGGAAAGCCAGCATGTGTGATCCGGCGCGCGGCCTGAACGACGGCTCGCGTGAATCCGTTTGACTCTTCGCCGATTCTGATTCGACTCGGGTCTGCTCGAAAACAGCGCCAGTTCCCTCGCGAAAGCGTTGCTTGTCGAGACCATGAAAACTTGATCTAGTGCTGCCTTGATCGCTCGGCGCGAGATGTTGCGGTGAACGAAGCCGGAAAGGCGCCGGAGTCAGCGATTCGGGCGTGATTCGTTCTCAAGGCGTTCCGAAGCTTAAGCTGCGTCCCTATATGCGTAGCAATGTGACACAGGTGTGAGGATCGCAGCCTTCCAGAACGACGATAATTCCAGCATCCATCGCGCCTGACCCGCGCGCCTGCAACGCCGGCCTCGAGACCCAATTTAACGAATGGCTTTTTCGTCTTCTTCGGCAGCCTCGCCTTTCGAGCGCGCGTCCGACCGTGCTCCCGGAAGCGGCGTCACCGCCGTGCTCGGCCCCACCAACACCGGCAAGACGCATCTGGCGATCGAGCGCATGCTCGCGCATTCCTCCGGCATCATCGGACTGCCGCTGCGGCTGCTCGCGCGCGAGGTCTACAACAAGATCGCCGATCGCGTCGGCAGCGAGGCCGTCGCGCTGATCACCGGCGAGGAGAAGATCAAGCCGAAGAACCCGCGCTACTGGGTGTCGACCGTCGAGGCGATGCCCAGGGATCTCGACGCGTCGTTCCTCGCGGTCGACGAGATCCAGATCGCCGCCGATCTCGAGCGCGGCCACGTCTTCACCGACCGCATCCTCAACCGGCGGGGCCGCGACGAGACGCTGCTGCTCGGGGCTGCGACGATGCGCCCCATCATCGAGCGGCTGCTGCCGGGCGTATCGACCGTGACGCGGCCGCGGCTGTCGCAGCTCGAATTCGCCGGCGACCGCAAGATTACGCGGCAGCCGCGCCGGACTGCCATCGTGGCCTTCTCGGCCGACGAGGTCTACGCCATCGCCGAGCTGATCCGCCGCCAGCATGGCGGCGCCGCTGTGGTCCTGGGATCGCTGTCGCCGCGAACCCGCAACGCGCAGGTGGCGATGTTCCAGAACGGCGACGTCGACTATCTCGTCGCCACCGACGCGATCGGCATGGGGCTCAACCTCGACGTCGACCACGTCGCCTTCGCGTCCGACCGCAAGTATGACGGCTATCAGTTCCGCCGGCTCACGCCGTCGGAGTTTGCCCAGATCGCGGGCCGTGCCGGGCGGGCAACGCGCAACGGCACGTTCGGCACCACCGGGCGTTGTGCGCCGTTCGAGCCCGAGCTGGTCAATGCGCTCCAGAACCACACCTTCGATACCGTGAAGGTGCTGCAATGGCGGAACTCCAGGCTTGATTTCGCGTCCTTGAGCGCGCTTCAGGTCTCATTGGCGATCGCGCCGGGGCATGAGGCGCTGACGCGCGCGCCGATCGCGGAGGATCTGCGCGTGCTCGATCATGCCGCGCGCGACGCCGAGGTGCGCGACATGGCGCATGGCGCGGCCGCGGTCGAGCGTCTCTGGGAAACCTGCCAGATCCCCGATTATCGCAGGCTGTCGCCGGCCGCCCATGCGGAGCTGGTGACCACCGTGTTCGGCTTCCTGATGCAGAAGGGGCGTATTCCGGACGCCTGGTACGCCGCACAGGTCGATCAGGCCGACCGCGTCGATGGCGACATCGACACGCTGTCGGGGCGGATTGCACAGATTCGTACCTGGACCTTCGTGGCCAACCGGCCAGACTGGCTGCGCGACCCTGATTATTGGCAGGGGATTACCCGCGAGCTCGAAAATAAATTGTCAGACGCCCTTCATGAACGGCTCACGGAGCGTTTCGTTGATCGTCGTACCAGTGTATTGATGCGGCGCCTGCGGGAGAACAGTGTTTTG
Source organism: Bradyrhizobium sp. SZCCHNS3016 (assembly GCF_032484535.1). NCBI lineage: Bacteria > Pseudomonadati > Pseudomonadota > Alphaproteobacteria > Hyphomicrobiales > Nitrobacteraceae > Bradyrhizobium > Bradyrhizobium sp. SZCCHNS3016. Next base: position 26,845 of record NZ_JAUETE010000004.1, on the reverse strand, counting down.
AATACGGAAATCGGCAAGACCGGCGAAGTGATCGTTGAAGGGCACGCGATCGGCCGCCTGGATGGATTCACCTTCGCGCCCGACGCCGCCGAAGCCGGCTCGGAGGCCAAGGCCTTGCAGGCTGCTGCCCAGAAGGCGCTGGCCGGCGAGATCGAGGCGCGCGCCGAGAAGCTGTCCAGCGCGCCCGACGAGCACATCGTGCTCACCGCCGACGGCACGGTGCGCTGGACCGGCGACGCGGTCGCCAAGCTGGTCGCGGCCGACGACGCGCTGCATCCGCGCCTGCGCATCATCGCCGACGAGCGGCTGACGGGTGCTGCGCGCGACAAGGTGCAGGCGCGGCTCGATCTCTGGCTGAAGACGCATATCGAGAAGCTGCTCGGCCCGCTGTTCGAATTGTCCAAGGCCGAGGACATCACCGGTATCGGCCGCGGCATCGCGTTCCAATTGGTGGAGGCGCTCGGCGTCATCGAGCGCGCCAAGATCGCGGCCGAGATGAAGGATCTCGACCAGCCGTCGCGCGCCACGCTGCGCAAATATGGCGTGCGCTTCGGCGCCTATCACATCTACGTCCCGGCGCTGCTCAAGCCGGCGGCGCGCGCGCTCGCTGCGCTGCTGTGGGCCGAGAAGCAGGGCAATGTCGACATGTCCGCGCTGACCGGCGCGCAGCATCTGGCGAGCTCGGGCCGTACCTCGTTCCCGGTCGACAAGGCGCTGCCGCGCGATGCCTATCGCGTGCTCGGCTACAAGCAGGCGGGCGAGCGCGCGGTGCGCGTCGACATCCTGGAGCGGCTGGCCGACCTGATTCGTCCCGCCCTGGCCTGGCGCGACAATGCACCGGGCGAAAAGCCAGCCGGCGCCTTCGACGGCCGCGGCTTCGTAGTGACGCAGGCGATGACCTCGCTCACCGGTTCGGCCGGCGAGGACTTCGCCTCGATCCTGCGTGCGCTCGGCTATCGCATGGAGAAGCGTCCGCCCCTGCCACCCAAGCCGGCTGAGAAGCCCGTCGAGGCTGCTGCTGCCGAGGCCGCTGCTGTGGAGACCGCTCCGGCTGAGCCGGCAGAAGCGCAGGCCGTGCCGGGCGAGGACCTCGCACTTATCGCCGGCGAGCCGGCCGACGAGCAAGTTCCCACCGTCGCGGAGGCCGCCGTCGCTCCGGTGACCGAGCAGACTGTCGCCGTGCCCGCGGCGGTCGGCGAGGAGCAGGCGGAAACCGCGTCGGTGTCGGCCCTGGCATCGCTGCCGACCGTCGATTTCGTCACGCCCGATGCGGCGGACGACGCGTCCGTGGCCGAAACGGTTGCCGAAAGCGTCGTCGCCGAGGCGGAAACCGCCGTTGCTGCGGATGCGCCGCAGCCAGAAGCCGCTGAGGCCGTCGCGCACGAGGCAGCAAGCATCGGCGATGCTTCGGCTGAAGCTGCCGCGGCTGAAGCTGCTGCGGGATCTACCGCGACCGCGGCTTCTCCGGCCGAGGCCGCCGCTGCCGCCGAGCCCGTCCTGGTCGAGGTCTGGCGGCCGGGCGGGCGCTCGGAGGAGCGCAGGCCGCGCCACGACCATCATCATCGCGGCCGGCCCAACCGTCCGCAGCATGAGCGCGGGCAGGCTGCCGGTGGCGGCCAGGCGGCTGCTGGGACGGCCCCGGCCGAGGGCGGCGAGGCGCGCGAGCGCCATCATCGCGGCCAGGGCCGACGCGACCGGATGAAGGAGTTCGGCAAGGACTTCCGCAAGGGCCCGCCGGAGGCTGGTGCGGCTCCAGCCGAGGGTGCATCAGCGCCGGCGCGCGAGGATCGTGGGCCGCGCCGCGACCATGACGCCAAGGGGCGCGACCAGAACCGCGATCGCAACAAGGGCGGCAAGTTCGGTGGTGAGGGACGCGGCGGCCGCGACTTCGGCAAGGGCGGTCGCGACAAGCGCGACAGCGGTCCGGCGCTGCGGCCCTATGCCTCGAGTGGCGGCGGAGGCCGGGATCGCGACCGCCCGGTCGATCCCAACTCGCCGTTCGCCAAGCTTGCTGCGCTCAAGGAGCAGCTCGCGGCGAACAACCGCAAGGATTGAGCGACAAGATCGGTTGGCAAGATAGGTTGGAAGGACAACGCCGACGTCCGACACCCCGTCAGAGCGCCAGCGCCTCGACAAATGGCTGTGGCATGCGCGGCTGGTGAAGGCGCGCACCAGCGCCGCGGCGCTGGTGTCGTCGGGCCATGTCCGGATCAATGGCGTGCGCGAGACCTCGCCCGGCCACGGGGTGAAGACCGGTGACGTGCTGACCATCGCGCTCGACCGCAGCGTGCGCGTGCTCAAGGTGACCGGCTTTGCCGAGCGCCGCGGCGATGCCGCCTCCGTGCGCGGACTGTACGATGATCTGGATGGCGGACGATCCTGATCGATTGCGCCAGATCGATTGCGCCAGAGCAATTTCCGGTTCAGTTCTTCGCCCCGCTTCACTTGCGGCACAACACGTCCTGCGCTAGTCCAAGCCAGCCGAATTGTCGATCCGTTCCGGAGCCTTGGATGACTTACGTCGTCACCGAAAACTGTATCAAGTGCAAATACACCGATTGCGTTGAGGTCTGCCCGGTAGACTGCTTCTACGAGGGTGACAACATGCTGGTCATTCATCCGGACGAATGCATCGATTGCGGCGTGTGCGAGCCGGAATGTCCGGCCGACGCGATCAAGCCGGATACCGAGCCGGGGCTGGAGAAGTGGCTGGGCGTGAACGCCGAATATGCCAAGTCCTGGCCCAACATCACCCAGAAGAAGGACCCGCCGGCCGACGCCAAGGAGCACGACGGCGAGGATGGAAAGTTCCAGAAATATTTTTCGTCGAAGCCCGGCGCCGGAGACTGACGGTCGTCTCGCTACCTGCGCGTTCACCAGCGCGCCCCGGCCTGCGGGGCACCGTCGCGCCGATCGAAATCGTTACGCGGAAACAATGGCCTAGAACACCTCTTGTGGCGAGCGGGACGCGCTGCACGAGTTGTTCTATTCCGGCACGCTTCACTTAACCCTAACTTCGTGGATCCGTCACAATACCGCCCCTGCGGCCTCTAAATCATTGATTTTTGCGGCAAATGTGCTATATATAGCACATTCTCAGAGCCGAACCCGGCCATGCGTAACCTTTTTTGGCCGCCCTTTTAGGTTCCCGCAACATCAAACAGGGGCGTGGCAGTTCCGCGCGCAGGCTGTGTCACAGAAAACGCGTAAAAAGAGTGCTTCCAAGAGTACAAAAAAAGCCGCCGCGGCCAGCCGCAGCGTTTCCAAGGGCCGTGCCCGGGCTCCTGTAAAGGAGATTCGGGCTGCCGCGAAGGCCTCGGCTGCCAAGTCCACTAAGAACAAAAGAAGCGCAATGCCTGAAAAGACTGCCAAGACTGCCGCGAAAGCATCCGCCGCGAAGACCACTCTTGCAAAGGACTCTGTTGCCAAGGCTGCGCCTGCCAAGGCCGCCGCTGCGCCCAAGGCTGCCACCAAGACCGCCGTTCCTGCCGCTGCTGCCCCTGTTGCCAAGCCCGCTGTCGCCGCCAAGCCGGCTGCTCCCGCCGCGGCCGCGCCGCGGGTCGAGGAAAAGAAGCTGCCGACCCAGCGCCAGGGCTTCAAGACCAACGAATTCGTCGTCTATCCGGCTCACGGCGTCGGCCAGATCCTGGCCATCGAGGAGCAGGAGATCGCGGGCGCCAAGCTCGAGCTGTTCGTCATCAACTTCATCAAGGACAAGATGACGCTGCGCGTGCCGACCGCCAAGGTCGCCAATGTCGGCATGCGCAAGCTGTCCGACCCGGCGCTGGTGAAGAAGGCGCTGGAGACCCTGAAGGGCCGCGCCCGCGTCAAGCGCACCATGTGGTCGCGTCGCGCCCAGGAATACGAAGCGAAGATCAATTCGGGCGACATCGTCGCGATCGCGGAGGTCGTGCGCGATCTCTACCGTTCGGAGTCGCAGCCCGAGCAGTCCTACAGCGAACGCCAGCTCTACGAAGCGGCGCTCGACCGTCTGTCGCGCGAGATCGCCGTCGTGCAGCACTCGACCGAGACCGAGGCCGTCAAGGAGATCGAGACGCAGCTCGCCAAGAGCCCGCGCCGCGGTGCCAAGACCGAAGCCGATGCGGTCGCCGAAGGTGATGCCGACGCCGAGGGCGATGATATCGACGGCGACGACACCGCCGTGGCCGACGAGGCCGCCTGATCGACCGTTAGCGCGTTTTCCAATTAGTTGCTTACGAAAGCCCGGCCGCGAGGTCGGGCTTTTTGCTTGTGGCCTGTCGCAGTGCCTCGCTCTGCGGCCCTGTCCCGGCCTTGAGCTGGGATCCATAATCACAGGCCGTTGTGGTTGCGGAGGACCGCTGCCCAGCGCGATCAACGGTGGAGAGCGGTGGCTATGGGTCCCCGCGTTCGCGGGACGACACCACTTGTCAGGCGCGATGTCGCAACGCATCTCGCTGCCGGACGTCGCTCCCTGTCGCGAGCAGGTTGCCCTCGGAGGCTTCCCCGTCACTCCACCACGATCTTGACGCGGTCGCGGACCTTGACCTGGGCGCGGGCGTCGAGGCCGTTGAGAACGCGGAAGCGCTCGACCGGACGGTCGACGCCGGTCATGCGGTGCGCGAGCGACTCGACCGTGTCGCCCGGCTGCACGGTGATCACCTTGATGCGCAGCGGCCGCGCCGACTGGATCTCCTCCAGGCTGAGCCGGCGGAACGAGTTCACCGTCTCCCGCGCATTGCGCTCGCTCTCGGTGGTCTTCTGGCGCGAGGCGAAGATGAAGCGGTAGACGTCGCTGCCGACGCGCAGCGCGTAGACCTTGAACTGCCAGGGATCGCCGCTCGCCGAGGTCGAGGCCGCCGGGAAGCCGTTGATCGTCAGCTCCTCTGTCGCCGACTTGTCGACGTTCTCCATCCAGCCGGAATTCAGATAGTCGCCGAGCGTCTGCTGGGCCGGCACGCGCACCACGTCGAAGCGCATCGCCTGGGCGCCGCCTTCGCGCACGCCGATCACGGCCTGCGCAGTGTTGTCGAGCGTGAAGTTCTCCGGCGCCTGGAAGGTGAAGCCGAGCTTCGGATGCAGGAAGCGCCGTCCGCGCACGAAGCCCTCGCTCGGGTCCTCGCCGTAGACGATGTTGTCGACCGCAGCCAAGTAGGTCTCACGGTCGTGCTCCCTGGCCTCGGGGGAGACGTATTGCTTGGCGATGGCGGCCGCGTTCTGCACCCGCTCCGGCGTCGCCGGATGCGACGACAGGAAGTCCTGCGCGCGCGGGTCGATCGCCACCTTGCCGGCCTTCAGCTCGGCGTTGCGCTCCATCGAGCTCAGGAAGCGCGCCGCGCCGTAGGGATCGAACTTCGCCTTGGCGGAGATGCCGACGCCGATGCCGTCGGCCTCGAACTCCTGGGTGCGAGAGAAGCTCGCCATCGTCAGCTTGGTCTTGGCGAGCGCCAGCGCCGTCAGGTCCGGATCGTTGCCCATGTCGGAGACGACGCGGGTCACCACCGCGGCCTGCCGCGCCTGGTCCTCGCGAATCGCAGCATGGCGCGCCAGCACATGCGCCATCTCGTGGCTCAGCACCGACGACAATTCGGAGGTGTCGTTGGCGAGCGCAATCAGGCCGCGCGTCACGTAGAGCTGGCCGGTCGGCAGCGCGAAGGCGTTGACCGCACCGGAGTTCAGGATCGTGACCTTGTAGCCCTGGTCGGGCCGATCGGACACGGCCACCAGCCGGTCGACGATCTTGCTGATCAGGCCCTCGAGCTGGGGATCCTCATAGGCGCCGCCATAAGTTGCAAGAATGCGTTCGTGCTCGCGATCGCTCGCCGGCGTCGTCTGCACCATCGCCGGCTTCGGCCGCGGCGTCGGCATCGGCGCCGTCGCCTGCTGCAACTTGCCCATGTCGCTGCAACCGGACAACGCCAGTCCCAGGCACAGCAACGCCGGTGCGATCCACGAACCGCAGTTCGTCACCGTCATGCACTTTCGAACAGACAGGCTCACGTCGCTACTCACGTACCTCAGCGGTCAATTCCCGCTCAAAATCTCGATCTGGGCGATCTGCGTCAGTTCCAGTCTTGGACCCGCATGCGCTTCGATCCAACCGCGCACGCGAACCTGTCGATTCGCAAGTGATTTGACGTCGATGCCGGCACCTTCCAATACCGCCATCATACGCTTTGGAATAGTCACCGCGAAGCCCCGTGTCCAGCTACGAGCGAAGTTCAGATAAGTTGTTGTCCCCGTCTGTCGTACGGACAACACCTTCCCTTCGACAACCGTAAATTGCCCTACGCGAGACAAAATATCGTCTGGACTTTCCGTGTTTTTTATGACGGTCCCAATCTTCCAGAGACCGCGTCCGGCGCTGCGTGCCTCGGCTTCCGCCGCACCCAGGCTGAGGGCGCAATCCCGGTCCGGCAGGTCGATCCCGCGCAGCACGGTGCCCTGCCGGAGCAGCTCGCTCTGCACCGGCTGGTCCGCACCGGCCACGAAGGCGAAGGTGCGCTGCCGGCCGTAGCGGTCCGGAGTGTCGTCCTCACCGCGCAGCACGACGTCGCGGCCGCGCAGCAGCATGCCCAGCGCATCGATCGCTGCCGCGCGCTGCTCGTCCGGCGGCGCCTCGATGCCGGCGAGCCTGACCTCGCGGCCGTCGTCGAGACGGAAGCTGCGCGCATCGATGATCTCGCTGACGTGGCCTTCGCCGAGCTCGGCGAACATGCACGGCGAGGCGTGGCTCGCCGACATCATCACGATGATCGCGACGCTCGCACCCAGCGCAATCGGCCTCCATCTGCTCTGCATTCTGCGCACTCTCGCCATGCTGCATCATCGCACGAAATTTCCATTCCACTGAGCGGAAAGCAGCAGCAGCGGTGCCTTTGCTGAGCGCTTGCCGCCTGCGACTACGTACGCCATGATGCGAACTATCAAAGAGGCCGTCGCCATGTAGCGATGCGCCCGGCAGGGAGGATATCTATGACCAGAACCATCCGCGGCGCGGCGGCGTCGCTGTTCATGCTGGCGTCGGCACTGACGTTCTCTGCGGGCGTGGCGCATGCGCAGAGCAAGCCGCCGCTGAAGATCGGCGGCATCCTGGACATGTCGAGCCTCTACGCCGACATCACCGGTCCCGGCAGCGAGACCGCGGCGAAGATGGCCGTCGAGGATTTCGGCGGCGAGGTGCTGGGCCGCAAGATCGAGGTGCTTGCGGCTGACCATCTCAACAAGGCCGATCTCGCCGCCAACATCGCCCGCGACATGCTCGACAACCAGGGCGTCGAGATGATCTGGGATGTCGCAGCCTCCGCCACCGCGCTGGCCGCCGGCGAGATCGCCAAGGCGCGCAACAAGATCATCATCTTCAACGGTCCCGGCTCTGTCAGGCTGTCCAACGAGGCCTGCGGCCCGTACACCGTGCACTACGTGTTCGACACCTTCGCGCAGGCCAATGTCACGGGATTGGCGGCGGTGAAGTCCGGCCTCGACAGCTGGTTCTTCCTGACCGCGGATTACGCCTTCGGCCAGGATCTGGAGAAGGACACCACCGCCGTGGTGGTGAAGTCGGGCGGCAAGGTGCTCGGCAGCGTGCGTCATCCGCTCAATACGTCGGACTTCTCCTCCTTCCTGCTGCAGGCCCAGGCCTCCAAGGCCAAGGTGATCGGGCTCGCCAATGCCGGCGGCGATACCATCAACGCGATCAAGCAGGCGGCGGAGTTCGGCCTCAGCAAAGGCGGCCAGAAGCTGTCGCCGCTGCTCGCCTTCGTCTCCGACATCGACAGCGTCGGGCTCGAGACGGCGCAGGGGCTTCTGGTCGCGGAAGCGTTCTATTGGGATCTCAACGACGACACCCGCGCCTTCACCAAACGCTTCTTGGAGCGCACCAGGCGCGTGCCGACCTCGGCCCAGGCGGGGGTCTATTCCTCCGTCACGCACTATCTGAAAGCCGTGAAGATGGCCGGGACGACCGATGCGGACGCCGTCATGAAGGTGATGCGGGCGACACCGATCAACGACATGTTCGCCAAGGGCGGCCGCATCCGCGAGGATGGACGCATGGTGCATGACATGTACCTGTTCGAGGTCAAGAAGCCGTCGGAATCGAAGGGGAAGTCCGACGACTACAAGCTGCTCGCGACCGTGTCGGGCAACGAGGCATTCCAGCCGCTCGAGGCGTCGCGCTGCCCGCTTGTGAAGAAGTGACGGCCGGGGCCACGGCATTCCGGGGCGCGCCCGAGCAAGGCGCAAACTCTGCCGCGACATCCGTCGTTCCGGGGCAACGCGCAGCGTTGAACCCGGAACCTCGATGTGAGTCCATCAGCTCGGGATTCCGGGTTCGACGCCGCCGTGTCGCCCCGGAATGACGGGAGACATAACACCGGGAAACAACAAGGAGCGCCGGCCATGACCACCAACACGACAGTTCTGCAGCATCTCGACTCCGGCCTGCTCACGATCACGATGAACCGTCCGGAGCGACGCAACGCGCTCAACAGCGACATGACCAAGGGCCTGGTCGAGGCGGCGCATCGCGCGGCCAATGATCCGGAGGTGCGTGCGGTGCTGCTCAAGGGCGCCGGCGGCACGTTCTGCGTCGGCGGCGACGTCAAGGCGATGGCCGAAGCCAAGACCGCGCCCTCGTTCGAGACCAAGGTGACGACCTTGCGCGAGCGCATGGAGGTGTCGCGCCTGCTGCACCAGATGCAGAAACCGGTGGTGGCGCAGATCGACGGCGCGGCCGCCGGCGCCGGCCTGTCGATCGCGCTGGCCTGCGATCTGCGGGTGGCCGGCGAGTCGGCCAAGATCACGACGGCCTTCGCCAAGGTCGGGCTGTCGGGCGATTTCGGCGGCACCTATTTCCTCACCCAACTGCTCGGCAGCGCGAAGGCGCGGGAGCTGTATCTGACCTCGCCGGTCCTGACGGCGCAGGAGGCGCTCGCACTGGGCATGGTCACCAAGGTGGTGCCCGACGCCGAGGTCGAAGCAGCCACGCGCGCGCTGGCGATGTCGCTGGCGCAGGGGCCAAGCGTGACGCTCGGCTACATCAAGCGCAACATCAACAATGCCGAGACGATGACGCTGGAGGCCTGCTTCGACGCCGAGGCGATGCACCACTCACGCTGCAGCGACACAGAGGATCACAAGGAGGCGGCGAAAGCCTTCGTCGAGAAGCGCGCGCCGGTGTTTCAGGGTCGGTAGCTCCGCGTTCTCCGTCATTGCGAGCGAAGCGACGCAATCCAGGGTCATGGCCTGAGCTCTGGATTGCTTCGCGTCGCTCGCAATGACGCCGCGGGCTTGTGTGAACACGTGAATCCTCAAAGAGGGCTGCGATGGCTTACCTCCACCTCCGTCAGATCTGCCTGGTCGCGCCCCGGCTCGAGCCGGTGGTCTCGGACATCGCCGCGATCATGGGGCTGGAGGTCTGCTATCGCGATCCACATGTCGCCAAATACGGACTGGAGAATGCGCTGCTGCCGGTCGGGCCGATCCTGCTCGAGGTGATTGCGCCGACCCGCGATGACACCGCGGCGGGACGCTTCCTCGACAAGACCGGCGGCCGCGGCGGCTACATGGCGATCTTTTCCTGCGATGATCCCGATGGCCGCGCCGCCCGTGCAAACGAGATGGGTGTGCGGACCGCCAACGTGATCGATCATCCGGCCTATCACGGCGTGCAACTGCATCCGCGTGACTGCCGCGCCGCCTTCATCGAGCTCAATCACACCGAGGGCAGCGACGATGTGCTCGGTCCCTATCCGCCCGCCGGACCGGACTGGACGCGCGCGATCCGCAGCGACGTGACGACGGCGATGACCGAGGTGGTGCTGCGGAGCCCCGAGCCAGCCTCACTCGCCGCGCATTGGGGGCGCATTCTCGATGTCGTGCCGTCTGCCGGCAGCGATGGTGTTCAGCGGTTGAAATTACCGAACGCCCGTATCCGTATCGAACCCGGAGAGCGCGAACTCATGAGCGGCCTGACGTTCCGCGTCGCCGATGCTGCACGTGTGGCCGACGCCGCGCGCGCCCGTGGCTATGCGGTTTCAGGCGGTTGTTTCACGATTGGCGGCGTTGCCTTCGCGTTGCAGGGGGCGGTCGCCAGTTAGTTGCTCGTCATGCCCGAAGCTCGAGGCTCGTCACCGGCCCTTGAAGTTCGCGAAGCGCCGCTCCTCCGTTGCCTTGACGCCTTCCTTGAAATCCTCGGTCGCGCGCAGCCGGGTCTGTTCGGCGAGCTCGTGCTCGGTTGCTGCCATCACACGGTCGGCGAGGCTGGCGCGCATCGTCGCGCGGGTCGACAGCAGGCCGAGTGGCGAGCATTCGGCGATCTCGGCGGCGAGCTTCATCGCGGCTGTCCGCACCTGGTCCTGCGGCACGCATTCATTGGCGAGCCCCATCTTCAGCGCTTCCTCGCCGGTGACGCGGCGGCTGGTGTAGAACATCAGCTCGGCGTTGTTCTTGCCGATCAGCTCGGGCAGCGTCACCGTCAGCCCGAAGCCGGGATGGAAGCCGAGCTTGGTGAAATTGGCGGAGAAGCGCGCTTCCGGACAGGTGACGCGGAAGTCGGCCGAGACGGCGAGGCCGAGCCCGCCACCGATGGCGGCGCCGTGCACGGCGGCGACGACCGGTTTCTTGCAGCGGAAAATCCGCACGGCCTGCATGTAGAGATGGTTGATCGCCCCGAGGCTGTCGGCCGGATCGCCTTTGGCGCCGGCCGCTTCCTGCGCCTGGCGCGCTGGATCGGTGAAGTTGGCGCCGGCGCAGAACGCCTTCCCCTGGGCCGCCAGCACCGAGGCGCGGATCTCGATGTCGCGGTCGAAGCCTTCGAGCGCGTCGGCGATCTGGTTGATCAGCGAAATGTCGAAGAAGTTGAGCGGCGGCCGGCGGATCTCGATCAGGCCGACATGGCCGTGGATCTCGACGCCGATGTCAGGAAAGTGGGTCATGGTTGTGGTCTCCGATTCTGCTTTCCGGGCGCCATTGCCAGCGCTATCAGTTCGCGACCGCCGGAATGCTGTCTGCCTCACCTCAGTCCCAGCCCGCGGGCGATGATGCCGCGCAGCACCTCGGTGGTGCCGCCCTGGATCGTCAGCTTCGGTGCGGTCTGCATCGCAAATGTCAGCTGGTTCTCCAAGGTCTCGCGATTTCCTGCATTTTCCTCGACGAAGGCGGCGAGGTCGCGGACGCGGTGCGGCAGCTGCTGCTCCCATACCGTGCCGACGTCCTTGACGATCGAGGCCTCGACCACCGGCTCCTTGCCGGCCTGCAGCATGCCGGCCACCGACACCGACATCCGCCGCATCGCATGCAGCTGCGCTACCAGCCGGCCGATGCCCTCGGCGCTGCGCGTGTCCGGATCGGGACCGATCGCGCGCACCAGCTCGGTCAGCACGTAATAGGTTTCGAGGAAGCGCTCCGGCCCCGAGCGCTCATAGGCGAGCTCGGAGGTGGCCTGCTTCCAGGCGCCGTCGATCTCGCCGAGCTGATGATCGTCCGGCACGAAGGCGTCGGCGAAGACGACCTCGTTGAATTCCTTCTGCCCGGTGATCTGGCCAATCGGATTCACCTTGATGCCGGGCGACTTCATGTTCACCAGGAACTGCGTCAAGCCATGACGCCTGTTCTCCTTGGTCGACGGCGAGGTGCGGAAGATCGCGATCATGTAGTCGGCCATGTGCGCCGACGTCGTCCAGATCTTCGAGCCGTTGATCAGCCAGCCACCCTCGGTCTTCGTCGCGCGCGTCTTGGCGGCGAACAGGTCCGAGCCCGAGTTCGGCTCGCTCATGCCGATCGCGAAGCACAGCTCGCCGCGGCAGATGCGCGGCAGGATGTCCATCTTGATATGCTCGGGCGCGTAGCGCAGCAGGATCGGTCCGCTCTGCCGGTCGGCGACGAAGAAGCGCCTGACAGGCGCATTGGCAACCCGCATCTCCTCGGTCACGACGTAGCGCTCCAGGAACGAGCGCTCGTGGCCGCCATATTGCTTCGGCCAGGTCATGCCGATCCAGCCGCGCGCGCCGACGCGGGCTGCAAACTCGCGCGCGTCGGCATCCTCGCGCTTGGGCTGGTATGGGTTGAAAGTGCCGGCCGCGATCTCATCAGCGAGGAAGGCGCGCACCTCCTTGCGCAGCTCCTCGCATTCCCTCGGCAGCCGGATCGGATCGAAACGAAGTGCGCTCATGCGACAATCCTCTACGTGGTCAGCGCGAGGCGACCAGCGGCCACAGCTCATCGGCGCCGCGCGCAGCGACGCGCTTGCCGAGCTCGACGGCCCAATGACTCTCGGAGCCGAAATCGTCGCGCCAGGCGAGCGCGCGCAGCGAGAAGCGGTGCAGGATGTGCTCGGTGGTGAAGCCGATGGCTCCGTGGACCTGATGCGCGATCGCCGCGCCCTTCTCGGCGGCCTCGGCGCAGCGGATCTTGGCCGCGGCGGCTTCGAGAAACACCGCCTCGTCAAACGCGGCGGCCCGCGCGATCGCATCCGCCGCCGATGTCGCGGCCGCGCTCGCGGCGGCGCTCTCACCGGCCAGCCGTGCCAGGTTGTGCTGCACCGCCTGGAATTTGCCGATCGGCTTCTCGAAGGCGACGCGCTCACCCGCATAGTTGACGCTGATCGTGAGCAGACGATCCAGCGCGCCGGCGATCTGCAGTCCGCGGGCGACGCCGCCCATCAGCATCAAGGTCGTGGCGCCGAAGCCCGCCGGTGCCGGCCGGCATGCCAGCGGCGTGATCTTGTCGAACGTCACCGTGTCGCTGGGATCGTTGGCGAGGTTGAGGCCCGCCTCGATGCGCAGGCGCGCGGTCTCGACCAGCGCGATCGACACGCCGTCTCCGCGTTGGGCGAGCACGGCAACATGCTGCGCCGTCCTGGCGAACGGCACGCCGCGGGCGCGGCCGGACAATGTGCCGTCGGTGTCGAGCGTGATCCGGTCCCTCGGATGAGCCGGCGCGATCGTCATGGGGCCGTCGGGCGAGGCAATGCCGCCTTGCTGCAGCAGCCAGCCCGCGAGCAGCGTCTCGGCCAGCGGCACCGCAATCGCAAAACGGCCGGCGGCATTGATGATCTCAAAGCCGTCGGCGAGGTCAGTGCCGGCGCCGCCGAACTCCTCGCCCACCCAGGCGAGCGGCAGGCCGGCCTCGCTCAGCGCCCGCCACAGCGGCGCCGTCCAGCGGCCGTCCTTGTCGTGATTGATCGTCTGCGGGTCGGCGAGATCGGCGAAGATCCTTTCCGCGGTCGCAACGACGATGTTCTCGGCTTCCGCCACAGCGCTCCTCGCCCTCGTTGTCGTCGGTCTCGGCGCGCCATGTCCTGCGCGCTCCGGCGATGTTTTGCCGGCATGATGAGCGCAAGCGACGGTCCTGACAAGCGTAGCCCGCTGCAGGGCCCCGTCCGCTCGCCGCATGGAGGCGAGCGATTTCCGCGCTGCGGAGATTGTGCCGATTTTGCAGATGCAGCGATGTTGGCTAAGAAGAAGCAAAGCAAACAGGGAGGTGCGGAATGGCTGAAGGTCTGTGCGCGGTCGTGACGGGGTCGGCGTCCGGCCTCGGAGCCGCGACCGCGTTGCTGCTGGCGAAGGCCGGCATGCGCATCGTCGTGAACTATTCGAACAGCAAGAGTGAGGCCGAGCAGACCGCCGATCTCTGCCGCAAGGAAGGTGCCGAGGTCGTCGTCATCCAAGGCGACGTGTCGCGCGACGAGGATTGCCGCAAGATCGTCGCCGCCGCTGCGGCCTGGGGCCGGCTGGATGCGCTCGTCAACAATGCCGGCACCACCAAGCACGTACCGCACGATCAGCTCGGCGGTCTTTCGGCCGAGGATTTCCAACGCATCTTCGCTGTCAACACCATCGGCCCCTTCCAGATGGTGCGCGCCGCCCGGCCGCTGCTGGAAGCGGCGGCCAAGGCGACGGCGCGTGCGTCCGCGGTCGTCAACGTCTCGTCGGTGGCCGGCATCAGCGGCGTCGGCTCGTCGGTCGCCTACGCCGCCAGCAAGGGCGCGCTCAACACGATGACGCTATCGCTGGCCCGCGCCCTGGCGCCTGCGATCCGCGTCAACACCGTCTGCCCCGGCTATATCGATACGCCCTGGTTCACCAAGGGCCGCGGCGAGGCCGGCGCCAAGCAGGTGCGCGATGCCGTGGTGGCGCGGGTGCCGCTGCGCGCGGCTTCATCCGCTGAGGATATCGCGCAGCTCGTGGCGTTCCTGGCGAGTCCGGCATCAGGCCACATGACCGGCGAGGTCGTGCGCATGGATGCGGGGATGCATCTGTTGGGGTGAAATCGTCATGGCGAGCGGCCGTTGTGGTCGCTCGCAATGACGTGGCGTGAGGCCGTTACCGATTGAAATCGCGGATCGTACCGCTGGCGACCAGCCTGTTCCAGATGAACAGCACCACGACCGCGCCGAGGGTCGCGGTGACGTAGCCCGCGCCCTGGTCGGGGCTGTAGTGGCCGATGGCTTGCCCGATGGCGGTGGCGATGAACGCGCCGACGATTCCGAGCACGATGGTCAGGATGAAGCCGGAGGGATTGTTGGGACCCGGCGATAGAAGCCGCGCCAGGAAGCCGGCGACCAGCCCGACAATCAGAATGTGCAGCATGAGTGTCGTCCTTCCCGTCAGCGATCGCGGAGCGTCAGATCCGGCCCGCCAACTCGTGCTCGGTCGGCAGCCGCCCGTCCGGCGTGAGCTGATCGATCACCTTCGGCAGGTACTGGCTCAGCCCGTTCAACAGCTCGTCGCGCGACAGCCCGCTCTGTGCGGTGAGCTGATCGATCTGATCGGCGCCGAGCGCATTGGCGAGATCGCCGGGCGAGATCGGCTTGTTCTCGCCGGGGGAGACCCAGGAGTTCGCGGTGTCGCCATGGCCCTTGTCCTGGAACTGGCGCAGGAGATCGCCGAGCCCGCCCGACAGCACGCTGCCGGCCGCGCCGCCCGCAAGCAGGCCGCCCAGGCTGCCGGCGATGATGTTGCCGAGGCCGCCACTCAATCCGCCGCCGAGCGGTCCGCCTTGATTCCCGGTCGGCTGGGGCGGCGGGACCGGCGCTGGCGCCGCGTTCGGCTGCTGCCCATTCTGCGAGAAATGCTTCACCGCTTTCCACGCCAGCAAAGCGAGGATCGCCATCGTCATCGGCGACATGCCGCCGCTCTTCTGCGTGGTCGGATGACTCGGCCCGTTCGGGCCGTTCTGCATGCCGTTGAGGATATCGAGTAGACCCATGACCCTGCCTCCTGCGCCCACGCCGACAAAACCTATGGGCATGCACGCGGCGTTACAAGCCGCGTGCAGAATGGTCGCACAGGGGAACGTGTCGCGCGCGGCTCAGTTCCTGGCTTCGGCCCGTTTCGGCGCCTTGGCCCCGGGCGGCGCGGCCACGGTCTGGCTCGGGCCGGTGAACATCCGCTTCAGTTCATCGAGCTTCTCGGACAGGACCGGAAAGTTGCACGAGAACGAATCGCGGCGCCACCCGTCCTTGGCACATTGCGCCGCCTTGATGCGGGCGCGTGCCTCCACGTTCGACGTCGGCGGTGGCAATCCGCCTTGCGCGGACGAGGCCGGGGGCTTGCTCGGCCGTTGCGGCGGCGGGGCCGGCATGGCCGGCTTCGGCGGCTCGATCGCGGCCCGCGCCGTCATGTCCCTGAGCGAGGTCTGCTGTAGGTCCTGCGTTTGCGGCCGCGACATCATCGCCGAGCTCATGTTGGCGTGGCGCTGCCGCTCGAGGTATTGCGTATATTGCTGATCGATGAACTTCTGCTCTTCGGCCGTCGGGTTGGGCCCGGCGATGTCGAAGCTGCGGTCCTGCATGAAGTCGTAATAGACATAGCCGCCGCCCGGCTTCCGTCTCCCGGCAAATTTAGCGTTGCACTGCGCCAGCGCCGCCGTCTTCTCCTCCTTGGAGGCCGACTTCTCGGCGGCGTCGGCGCATTCCTCGAAATCCGTCGGGGAGCGGCTCCACCACTCTGCGTGCGCGCGTGGAGGTTGCACGGCGGGCAGGCAGGTGATCGCTGCAAAGATCAGTACTGGCAGGCGGGGTGGGTACACGAACGGCAATCCTCAGCGGCTCCCCGCCTCAGATGACGGGAGATTGTCGCCAATTTGCGGCGAGGTGTGACTCCAATGCTGCGTAATTTGCGACTTTCTTCTTTATTTGCCGTGGTTCCGTGATCTGGTTGCCACAGTCGGGTCGGCATTGACGGCGGTGCCGCTCGTGAATCGCACCTTGCTGTGGCGCCGGAACGATACGCAGCATCTTTCCACCATTTTCATCCCGCCGTAGTTGACGAAACTAATCTTGACGATGGAAAGATTAGTGTTGACGGAACCGGGCGAGCGCTCCTATGAATATCTTGACAATGGAAAGATGAACTGCGCCGCGTCCGGCGCGGAGGAGGCTGCCATGAAAGTGTTCCTCACGGTCAAGCTGGCGCTGCTGCCGTTCGTCGTGTTCTGGGCGCTACTGGCCTGGCACCAGCCGGCATGGGCGGTGTGGTCCGCGCTGGGCCTGGCGCTGGCCGCCAACGTGTGGCGAGCCTCCCGGGGCCAGCTCGCGCTGCTGGAACTCGGAAGCCTCGCGCTGTTCGTCGTGCTGGCGATCGCCAACGACGTCGCGCCGAATTGGACGGCCGGCAATGCGCTGTGGCTGTCCTTCGCAGCGCTCGGCCTCATCAGCTTCGCTTCGCTCGCCGTCGGCCGTCCCTGGACCGCGGACTATTCCCGGTCGGCCTATGCCGACAGCGCCGCGACGCCCCAGTTCCACCTGATCAACATGATGATGACCGGGCTCTGGGGCGTCCTGTTCCTCGTGCTCGGCCTGTGCCGCTGGGCCGGCGTCGCCTCCTGGATCACGACGATGATCGTCGTCGGCGGCGCGCTGATCTCGATCTTCGGCCCGCGCTTCGCGATTCGCCAGGCCTTGCTGCGCATGCGGGCCGCGCGCGAGGAGTGCCAATGGCCGGCCCCGAGCTTCACCCAAGCGGCCGACACCGAGTGCGACGTCGCGGTGATCGGCGCGGGCATCGGCGGGCTGACGGCGGCAGCCCTGCTCGCGGAGTCCGGGCTGAAGGTGAAGGTGTTCGACCACCACGTCGTGCCCGGCGGCTTCTGCCACACTTATCTTCGCAAGGCCCACCACGACAACAAGCCGGTGCTGTATCGCTTCGATGCCGGGCCGCACGATTTCTCCGGTGTCTGGCCCGGCGGGCCGGTCGACAGCGTGCTGCGCCGGCTCGGCGTCGCCGACCGCATCCATTGGAAGCGGGTCATCCACTCCTACCGTCTCGCCGGCCGCCGCATCGACGTGCCCGAGGACTGGCGCGCCTATGTCCGACTGCTCTGCGAGATGTTTCCGGCCAGCGCGGACGGGCTGACCCGGCTGTTCGACACCATCCATGCCATCTTCGAGAGCATGTATGCGACGGGGCAGGGCCGCAGCGGCATTCCCGGCATGCCGGCCACATTGGAGGAGATGCTGGCCTTCCCGCGCAAGCATCCGCAGGCGTACCGCTGGATGAACCGCCCGTTTGACGAGCTGGTCGCCGCCCATGTCTCCGATCCCGAGCTGATCGCCTATCTCAATGCGCTGTCGGGCTATCTCGGCGACGGCAGCGAGACGCTGAGCTGCGCCCAGATGGTCCCGATCTTCGGCTACTACTTCAAGGGCGGCTTTTATCCGGTCGGCGGCTCCGGCCACCTCGCGGACGTGCTCGCCGAGGCGGTCACTGCCCGGGGCGGCGAGGTGCATCTGAAATCCAAGGTCACGCGCATCCTGGTCGAGGAGGGTCGCGCCGTCGGTGTCGTGCTCGGCAATGGCCGCACGGTCCGCGCGCAGGCGGTGGTCTCGAATGCCGATCTCGGCCGCACCTTGACCGAGCTGCTGAGGCCCGACGATCTGCCCGCCGTCTTTCGTGAGCGTGCCCGCAGCCTCGCGCCGGCGACGTCGTGCTTCTCGGTGCATCTCGGCCTCGACATGGTGCCCGACATCGCGCCCGCCACGCATCTCGACTCGCCGATGGGGATCGGCCTCGCGGTGATGTCCAAGCTCGATCCGTCGGCGGCGCCCGAGGGACATGCGACGATGACGATCATCACCCTCGTTCCTCACGAGCAGGCCAAGGGCTGGTTTCCGGGCGAGGGCGGCGACGATTGGAAGGCGTGGCGCCGCTCGCCGGACTACGAGGCGCGCAAGCAGCAGCTCGGCGATGCCATGGTCGCGGCCGCCGGGACCATCATTCCCGGCCTTTCCAAGCATATCGTCTATCGCACCGACGCCAGCCCCGTGACCTATGCGCGCTACGATCTCGCCAGCGCCGGCGCGATCTACGGCGTGGCCCGCTCGGGAAGCCTCAAGGGCGCCAAGGCTCCGTTGCGCAACCTCGTCATCGCCGGCGGCGGCAATGCCGGAGCGGGCGTCGAGGCCGTGGTGATCTCGGGCGCTGAGGCGGCCGAAGCGCTCGTGCCCGGCCTGCTGGCGCGCGCATCAGAGGTCGCGTCGGATCCGCTGAAGGCACGGGCGCGGGCGGCGTGAGCGCGCCGCCTGCCGCAGCTCGGGCGCATCAAGGCGTATAGAGGTAGCGCAGCAGGGTGCGGCCGACGGTCTCGAGACTCTGCGCCGAGCACTGCTCGATCGTGTCCTGCGTGGTGTTGAAATACGGCTCGTAGTCGAAGTCGATGACGAGGAAGCTCGGAATCCCGGCCTGCTGCAGCGCCGTGTGGTCGTCGCTGATCGGATACGCCGTGGGCTCCGGCGAGAACGCCTGTGGCGCGATACGGCTGCCGATGCTCCAGAACTTCTTGACCTCCGGCAGCGCCGAGCCGAGCGACGAGGGCTCCGGCTGCAGCTTGAGCTCCTTGTCGCAGACCATGTCGAAATCGACCGCCTTCTCCGGCTTGTGCGCCGGATAATAGGTCTTCAGATTGGCCGCGAAATGCGGCGAGCCCAGCGGACGCCAAGTCGGATCGCCGGCGCCGAGCGATTTCGGCCCCTCCTCGCCGTCGAAGAAGATCAGGTCGATGCCGATCTCGGGCTTCGGCGACAGCGACAGCACGCGTGCGGTCTCCAGCAGCAGCGCGACCGCCGAGGCGGAGTTGTTGGCACCCGGCATCGGTGCGTCCGGCGATTTCGGATCGCGATAGGCCTTGATGATGCTGTCGTAATGCGTCGCGACGATGATGCGGCGCGGGTTCTGCACCTGGAAGCGGGCGATGATGTTGGTCAGCGGGATCGCCTTGCCGTCATCGCCCTTGGCGGTGAAGCTCTGCGTCAGCACCGCGTCCGCCGCGCTCTTGGCCATCGCGGCCTTGATGTAGTCGATGGTCTTCTGATGGCCCGGCTCGCCCATCGAGCGCGGCGTGAATTTCAGCAGGTCCGCGATATGGGCCATCGCGCGCTGCCCGTCCCAGAGCTCGATCTGCGCCTCTGCGGCGCGTGCCGCGGGGGATGCAAACAGCAATGCCGCCATTGCCACCGTAGCGGTCAGGCGAGGCCAGAACTCAGTCATCGAGAAGCTCTTCAAAATGAAAATCAGGACGTCTTCTTGCCGAATGGAATGAACAGGATGCCGGCGCAGCCAGCCAGCGCCACCGCGAAATAATAGGTGATCGCGCGCGAGCCGATGGTCGGGATCAGCGCGAAGGTCGTGACCAGCGTGCCGACGACGTTGCCGATGGTCGAGACGCCGTAGACCAATCCGGCGACGCGGCCGGCCTCGTCGGCCGAGCGCGTCAACAGGCTGACGGCGATCGGGGAGAAGGTGCCGAGCAGGGTCAGCGGCACCAGCAGCAGCGCGGTCGATGCCATCAGCGTGGCCGCCGGACCGTCGCCGACGGTGTCGAGGATGTCGGCCATGACGATGTCGGCCGTCGCCGGCACGAGCGCCATGTAGGCGGCGGCGATCAGGATCATGGTGCCGATGGTGCGCGTCGTCGGCTGCCGGTCGACGATGGCGCTGCCGGCGAAATAGCCGATCGCGAGTGCGCACAGCACCGTCGAGATCAGGCTGGCCCAGGCGCCGATGCCGCTGCCGAAATACGGGTTGAGATAGCGGCTGCCGAGCATCTCGAAGCCCATCAGCACGCAGCCGACCAGGAACGAGCAGAGATAGATCGCCAGCAGGCCCGAGCGTGACACCGGCGCGCTCACGGCAGCTTCCTGTTGTGGCGCTCGATGCTCTTCAGCGCCTCGACCGGCGCGAAGTCGTCCGTCAGCACCTTGGCGTTCGCATCGATCACCTGGCCGCCGTCGATGTCGATGCGCTTGCGCTGCGCCAGCATCTCGGCAAGCTTGTAGCGGAAGCCGAACTCCTTGTCGCGCTCCTGCGCGATGGCGGCGAGATCCTCGGGCTTCCGCTCGTCGCCGAGATAGCCGACCATGACGATGTTGCCGCCGGCCTCGTAGAAGTCGACCTGCGGGAACACGCTGTGAATGGTCTTGACCGCGGCGTCGAACAGCATCGTCGATGGCTCGACGTTCTGCGCCACCACGCCGCCCTCGGCGAGATGGTCCTTGACGAGCTGGTAGAACTCCTTGGTCAGCAGGTGGAACGGCACGAACGGCCCACGATAGGCGTCGATCAGGATGATGTCGTAGCGCTCCTTGGATTCCTGCACGAACAGCCGTCCGTCGCGGTTGGCGACGTGGAAGTTCGGCTCCTCCTTGATGCCGAAATATTTCTTGGCGAGCTCCAGCACGGTCGGATCGAGCTCGACCGAGGTCACCTGCACCTTGGGCAGGGAGCGGTGCAGGTACCAGGCGGTGCGGCCGCCGCCGAAGCCGATCTCCAGGATCGAGCGGACGTCCTTGGCGTACATCACGCTCGCGGTCATGAAGCGGGTATAGTCGACCGGCAGATCGAGCTCGTCGCGAGTGTTGTAGACGCTCTCCGTATAGATGCGCCGGTTGTGACCGAAGGTCATGCTGCGGTAGGGCGCCTGCTCATAGACATAAATGTTGTTGTAGAGCGACTCCTTGGACTCCAGCAGATGGCGGGTATCCTGCGCGCTTGCGGCGGCGACGGAGAGGAGAGCTGCGAGCGCGCCTGAAATGACCGACCGGATGAGCATCGACTTGTCTGTTTCCCTCGGCTGAAATGGGCAGGCGGCTGGCCCGGCCACGTGACGCGCTCAGGCACGACCAATACGGCGATCCCAAGGCTGGGTTCCGGATCGGCGCCGTTCTCTTAGACCATCGGCTGCCTTCCGGATAGTCAAACCACCCCTCCC
Source organism: Bradyrhizobium sp. SZCCHNS3016 (assembly GCF_032484535.1). Classification (NCBI taxonomy): domain Bacteria; kingdom Pseudomonadati; phylum Pseudomonadota; class Alphaproteobacteria; order Hyphomicrobiales; family Nitrobacteraceae; genus Bradyrhizobium; species Bradyrhizobium sp. SZCCHNS3016. The sequence goes on along the minus strand of NZ_JAUETE010000004.1, from coordinate 5,659 downwards.
TACGGGCCTGTGATCGGTAGGCGCCCCGCCTCAACCGGGATCACGCGGCCGCGTTCCCACCGTCTTCCCCTCACAGGACCCGAGCGTCGTTGTGCCACGGCCGGCCGTCCGGTTCAGGCGACGACCGGAGAGGCTTCCGGTCGGTGGCCGGGTCTGCTATGGAGGCGGCGAAGCAGGTGCACTTCGGTGCAGGCTCCGGTCCCGTAGCTCAGCTGGATAGAGCGGCGGTTTCCTAAACCGTAGGTCGCATGTTCGAGTCATGCCGGGATCGCCAACTGCCGCAGCCTTTGCGCGCGCAGACCTCTCCAGATCAAACCCGGCGCACGCGTGATCCGGCCCGTTCGGGAATCGGGTGGAGCGCTTCGCTGCCATCGAGGAACTTCTCCGGGTGAGACGGCGGCCTGAGCCCCGTCCGTGCGGCGCGCAATCGCCGCCGAGATGCATCACCCTGGAGAGCTTTCCATGCACACGACCATCGAGCCGGGCATCCTTTATTTTGGGACGCCGGTCGTCCTCATCAGCACCGTCAATGAGGACGGCGGCTTCAATCTCGCGCCGATGTCGTCGGCGTTCTGGCTCGGCTGGCGCTGCATGCTGGGCCTCGCCGCCGGATCGAAGACGCCGCAGAACATGCGCCGCACCGGCGAGTGCGTGCTGAACCTGCCGTCGGTCGATCTCGTCGCCGCCGTCGATCGCCTGGCGCAGACCACGGGATCGGACCCGGTGCCGGCGATGAAGCAGCGCAAGGGCTATCGCCACGTGTCCGACAAGTTCGCCGCCGCCGGGCTGACCGCAACGGCGTCGGAGACCGTTGCGGCTCCGCGCGTCGCCGAATGCGCGGTCCAGCTCGAAGCGCGCATCGAGTCGGTACATGGCATCGCCGACGACGACGCGATCCTGAGGGGGCATATCCAGTGCTTCGAGGTGCGGGTGCAGCGGGTCCATGTCGACGAGGCCATCCTGATGGACGGCACGCGTGACCGCATCGACCCGGACAAATGGCGGCCCCTGATCATGAGCTTCCAGCAGTTCTATGGCCTGGGCGCGCGCCTTCACGAGTCGCGGCTGGGCGCCATTCCGGAGGCGGCCTATCGCACGCCCGACGTCGAGCGCGCCCGCGAGGCGGCCATGCGGATGGAGGTGGCGGCAGGCTGAGCCGGCTCGGCCCCGAGTCTCGCCTGGAATCGCGCTGCCACACGTTCAACTCTGCATCCGAGTGCGAGAGGTTGAGGACATCATGGGGGCTGTTGCCGTCGAGCGGCTGCTGATCGAGGCGGCTGATCACTACAATGCCGGGCGTGCCGGTTCGGCCAAGGCACTGTGCAGCGACATCCTCGAGGCGGTGCCGGATCATCTGCCGGCGCTGCATCTGTCCGCGATCCTCGCCTTCGCCGATGGCCGCATGGCAGACGGCGCGGAGCTGCTGGCGTGCGTGTTCGCACGCGATCCCAACCATGCGCCGGCCTATGTGACGCTCGGCGACGCGCTGGCGGTGAAAGGTGAGCGCGACGGCGCTGCCGACGCCTTTGCGCGCGCCGCAGCGTTGAGGCCGCACGATGCCGCCATCCACAGCAAGCTCGGCAGCGCGCTGCTGGAGCTCGCCCGCTTTTCCGAGGCCGAAGCCGCCTATCGCCACGCGCTGGCGCTCGATCCGGCGCTGTTGCGCGCGCGCTGGAATCTCGCGCTCGCCTTCAACCGGCAGGGGCGGCTTGCCGAGGCGGAAGCGGCCTATCGCGCGCTGCTCGAGCGCGATCCGTCCTTTCCCGGCACATGGCGGGCGCTGGCCCATGTGCTCGCCGACCAGGCCAGATACGACGAGGCCGTGCCCGCCTATCTGCATGCGCTGGCGGCGCAGCCCGCCGATGCTGGCCTCCACCTCGCCCTCGGCGACGTGCTCTACAAGCAGCGCGCCTACGCTGACGCCGCGATCCATTACCACCGCGCCGGCGATCTTGCGCCGGGCGATGCCAATGCCGCGCGATTGCTGGGGCACGCGCTGCACGAGGCCGGCCGCCCGGCCGAGGCCGTAGAGGCCTATCGCCGCGCCGCGGCGCTCGATCCCACCGATGTGGTCGTGCTCAGCAACCTCGCCGCCTGCCTGTGCGGGACAGGCCAGCTCGACGCCGCCATCGCCGCCTGCGAGCACGCGCTGGCGCTGCAGCCCGATCACGCCCCGGCGCATACCAACCTCGGCATCATCCATGAGCTGCGCGGCGAGATCGATGATGCCGTCGCGGCGCATCGCCGCGCCGTCGCCGCCGATCCGGCCTATGCCAAGGGCTACGCCAATCTCGCGGTGGCGCTGCGTAATGCCGGCGACATCGACGCCGCGCTGGCAGTCTCGCATCACGCGATTTCGCTCGCGCCCGACAACGCGCTCGCGCGCTACAATCACGCGCATTTCCTGCTGATGTGCGGCGACCTCGTGAACGGCTTTGCCGAGCATCGCTGGGGCCGCGACTGTCCGGACCTCTCCGCGGGCATGCCGCGCTTCGACGCGCCGGAATGGCAGGGTGAGCCGCTCGAGGGACGCACGTTGCTGCTGTTCGCCGAATACGGCATCGGCGATGCGCTGCAATTCGTGCGCTATGTGGATCGCGTCAAGACGATGGGCGGCAATATCGTGCTGCAGGTGCAGCCGGCGATCGCGCCGCTGCTGCGCTGTCTGGAGGGCGTGACGGTGATGCCGCGCGGTGCGCCGCTGCCGCCATTCGACCTGCAGGCGCCGCTGATGGATCTGCCGCGCATCTTCGGCACCACGCTGGAGACGATTCCGGCCGAGGTGCCTTATCTTGCGGCCGATCCGATCAACGTGGCCGCGTGGCGCAACGTGCTCGGGCGCGCGCCGTCGTTGAAAGTCGGCGTCGTCTGGGCCGGCAATCCCAGGCACAAGGGCGACCGCCAGCGCTCGCTCACCGCGCAGGCGGTGCTGCCGCGGCTGGTGATGCCGGGCGTGCAGCTCTATTCCTTGCAGAAGGAGCCGCGGCCGGACGATGCGCCCGCGCTCGCCGAGCTTGGCACCGACGTCATCGATCTCGCGCCGCTGCTGAGCGACTTCGCCGAGACCGCGGCCGCCGTTGCCGCGCTCGATCTCGTCATCTCCGTCGATACGTCGGTGGCGCATCTCGCCGGCGCGCTCGGCCGCCCGGTCTGGGTGCTCTTGCCCTATGCGCTCGACTGGCGCTGGCTGCGCGACCGCGCCGACACCCCGTGGTATCCGACCATGCGGCTGTTCAGGCAGGAGAAGCCGATGGCTTGGGATGGTGTGCTGGCGCGGACGGCCGGGGAGCTTGCGCGGCTGGCGGCAGGTGAGCGCGGGCCGTTGTTGCCCGGGCAGGTATGAGGCGGTGAGCGACGTCGAAGGCTTACAGGGCCTGACGTTTATCGCATGGCCATGCGTGCGAGACCGGTCTGATCCGAGCGCGTGGACGGAAACGACAATCGCCACAAGCTGAAGAGCATCGGGAGTTGGAAAACGAAGCTGATCGCCGCAGCGCCCGCCAGCACCTCGAAACGTTGCGCCTCGATCAGAGCCTTGGCGCTCGGGACGACGTGGACCAGGCCGTCGGCGACGTAGACAAGCGCAACGATCCGCCAGATGTTGGCGGAGAGCCAGCCCATACTGAAGGCGTGATCGAACAGCGCGATCAATCCGCCGAGCGCGAGCGTCGAGCTCACCATGTGAGACGGCGTATCGTAGAAGCCGGGCTCCAAGGCGGCCTGAACGAACCAGAGTCCGTAAACCACCGCGATGATCTTCAGCAACATCAGTTCGTCCCCAGGCTTGCAAGCTTGTCGTCCGCCTCCGGGCAGCCGATCGGATTGCTCCCCCTTGATCGGAGCAGGCACGCGCGACGTCGAGCTTACGATGCGTGTCACGAAGGCTCTATTAATCGGCTCGCTTGGATTGTCCTGAACGAGCCGTTTTGGTCGGGCCTCTGATCCAGGTCCCGTGATGCAAGAGCCAGGCGCGGTTGCGGACATGGTGACGGACCGCGTAGGCAGCCTACTGCTCCGCCAGCAACTCCCTCACCCTCGGCACCACCACCTTGCCATACAGCTCGATGCTCCGCATCAGTTTCGCATGCGGCAGTGGACCGGCTGAGTATTTCAGCTGAAACCGCGACAGGCCGAGCGCCTTGATCGTCGCGGCGATCTTCTGCGCCACGGTCTCCGGCGAGCCGACATAGAGCGAGCCGTGATCGGCCTCCTGGACGAACTCGTCGCGGCCCATCGGCGGCCAGCCGCGCTCGCGGCCGATGCGGTCACGCATGGTCTTGTAGTCCGGCCACAGCTCCTCGCGCGCCACTTCGTCGGTGTCGGCGACATAGCCCGGCGAATGCACGCCGATCGGCTTCGTCTCGCGGCCGAACTGCTTGAGCGCGCGATGGTACAGCTCGACATAGGGCGCGAACCGTTTCGGGTCGCCGCCGATGATCGCGAGCATCAGCGGCAGCTCGTAATGCGCGGCGCGCACCACGGACTCGGGACTGCCGCCGACGCCGATCCAGGCCCTCAGCCGCCCATGTTCGACCGGCGGATAGACCAGTTGATCCCTCAGCGGCGGGCGCAACTGGCCCTGCCAGGTCAGCGGCTGCTGCGGCAGCAGGCTGACGAACAGATCGAGCTTCTCCTCGAACAGCGCCTCGTAGTCCTTCAGATCGAAGCCGAACAGCGGGAAGGACTCGGTGAACGAGCCGCGGCCGAGGATGACCTCGGCGCGGCCGTTCGACACCGCGCCCAGCGTCGAGAACCGCTGGAACACGCGGATCGGGTCATCCGAGCTCAGCACCGTCACCGCCGAGCCGAGCTTGATCTTCGTGGTGCGCGCGGCGATCGCCGCCAACGCCACTTCCGGCGCCGAGATCGCGAAATCGCCGCGATGGTGCTCGCCGAGCCCGATGAAATCGAGCCCGAGCTGGTCGGCCAGCACCGCCTCCTCGACGACGTCGCGGATCACCTGGGCATGGGCGGCCATCGCGCCCTCCGCGTTGCGGGTGACGTCGCCGAACGTGTCCAGGCCGAATTCGATTGCTGTGCTCATGTCTCATTCCGTTGCGTCGGGCCGTCATACGGCCTCTGCTCGTCAGCTGGAAGGGGCGTAGCCGGATTGCAAGTGGCTGACGCGAAACACAAGGTTTCCGTGAGCTTGACCGCATCATGAGAAGGTTGGGCCGTCGCCATTCTCCGTCATTTCGGGGCAAGGCCTCTCGGCCTTGCCCCGGAATGACGGTGGTCGTGATACCGGGCGGATTAGACGGCCCGGACGACCGACAAAAATTTCGCTTTCGTTTTTCCAGAAAGTATGCTCTACTGCGTCCATCCTGCCTCATCGATGAGGGGCGTACGCGCGGTCGTCACGAGACGCGAGGCAGGGATGCGGTGGCCGTAGCGGGTCGCAGCGCGGTGTCGCGCCGACGAACGATCCGTTGCGGACAGTCAAGTCGCGTGGTCCTGGCCTCCCGATGCTGAGGTCAAGCCGGATGATGGTGCGGAAGCGCATCACGCCGACGATGGGGGCAACACAGCCGGTCCCCAGGGAGAGCGCGAAGCAGCTGTTAAGACCATCGCGCAGGGAAGGTCGGGAGGTGGATTCAATTGGTCGTCGCAACACTCGATGAGGAGGTTGCGATGGGCATTCGAAAGAAACGGTCAACGC
>NZ_JAUETE010000003.1:0-525303 GCF_032484535.1 Bradyrhizobium sp. SZCCHNS3016 | reverse complement strand
TCTCCTTGGAACACTGAAGCTTCGCAACCTCAGCTTCCTCGGTTCAGACCGGATGGACAACCTCCTGGAAGACCACATTTAGCCACCGTCGCCCTCGGAATCATCGCCCGAAAGCTTAGCGCCAGCGTCGCGGCGCCAGGACCACACGACTTCTCGTCCGCCAGCTGCCGTTCGTCCGCGTGCAAGCACGCTGCGGCAAACAAGCGGCCATCGCCTCCCCGCCTCACGTGTCGTGACGATCGCGATACGCCCCTCGTGGCGAAGCAGGATGGACGCAGTAGAGCACATCTTCTGGAAAAGCGAAAGATAAATCTTCGGTGAGCGCGGGCGATGTTGGGCGCCGTGCTGACGTTGATGGCGGCGCCGTATCGGCTCGAACGGTCCGCACCGGCCAGGAGCAGCCGTCGGGGCCGACGGGCCGGACGTCACCCGCGCATCATCAGACGATGCGTTCGGAGAGGCCACACAGCCAACCGACGGCTCATCGCTGGAGTTTCCTTCGCATCATCACGTGCGGTATGCCCGCATCGTCGAATGCTGATCCTTCCGCGCTGTACCCCAGTCGTTCATAGAATCCGCGTGCTGTGACTTGCGCCCCGAGAACGATCTCGTCGGCACCGCGGCGAGATGCGGTCGCAGCCGCAAACTCCATCAACTCCCTCCCAACGCCCCTTTTTCGCGATGATGCCGATACCGCCATCCTGCCGATTTTCGCAGCGCGGTCACGAAGCAGGATGCGTAACGTCCCTATGACGAGGCCATCCGAAAGCGCGGCAAGATGGATGGCGCGCCTATCGTCATCGTCGACTTCAAGTTCCTCAGGGACTCCTTGCTCGACGACGAACACACGGCGTCGTAAGGCGTAAACCTCCGACATGAGCGGGTCTGTTGCTTGGACCTCGAAGATCGTACTCAATCCTGTCTCCTCGGACCAGAGCCGATGCATCCCATCGAACGCAAGCGGTAACTCTCTTTCCCTAACAATTGCACTGTCGACCTCGCCTCGTAGTTTCGGCGGCAGCGCACGAGCTCAGATGCGGCTGCGCGCTGCCAGCCGAATTTATTGTAATTGCACCAAACTCCCAAAACGATGCCTTTGCCGAACTGACGGTCGACGCGTTGCGCGTTCCAACATGTCCGTATTCACCGCCGAAGATATGATGGCCCGAGTTTCATCGAGTTTCGCGGAGAATGCATGTAAGCTTCGCTATCCCCGACTCGGAGCGAACCGGACATGCCCGATCTTCACACACTCGCGTTGTTTTCCCTCGCGTGTCTGGCGCTGACCGTCACTCCGGGCCCTGACATGCTCCTGATCGCCAGCCGCAGCATCGCGCAGGGGCGGTCTGTCGGGTTTGCGACGCTGATGGGAATTCAGGCTGGGACCTATTGCCATGCGCTTGCTGCGGCCTTCGGCCTCTCCAGGCTGTTTCTACTGGTCCCCGTCGCCTATGACGCGGTTCGCTACGCGGGCGCCGCCTATCTCCTGTTTCTGGCGTGGCAGGCTTTGAGCTCGAATCGTCCGCTCGCGCCGGTCTCCGGCGAGAGCGACCGGCGCTCGACCTTGGCAGCTGTCCGGCAAGGGCTGGTGACGAACCTGCTCAATCCAAAAATGGCCCTGTTCGTTCTGGCGCTGTTCCCCCAGTTCGTCACGGCCGATGCCGGATCGGTCGGGCTCCAGATCATGACGCTCGCGACCGTGCTCAACGCCATCGGCCTCGTCGTGAATGGAGCCGTCATTGCTGTCGCGAGCCGCGTCGGCGCCAACATCTTCAGAGGTGGCCGCCTCGGCCGCTGGCCGCAATATCTGCTGGGAACGGTGTTCGGCACGCTCGCCCTGCGGCTGGCGTTCGAGGGGAAACGCTAGTCGTCAGACATCCGCAACATTCGCTGAAGCGGGGACCCGACAGCCCCGGACGATCGTGTTGCGGAGCAGTCCGGCGCCGTCGCGGTCCTGACACCCGTCACGCCCGGTCAGCACAGAACCGAGGACGAGAACACGATTTCAGGCTCGACGAACCCGTATGCGATATGCCTTCATGATGGGAACGACAAGAGAGGGTCAGCATGACGATCGAGACTTGGCTCGCGTTTGCAGCGACGTCCATCATTCTCCTGGTGATCCCGGGGCCGACGGTTCTGCTGGTGGTCTCCTATGCGCTGGGCCAGGGGTGGCGAACCGCGCTGCCGACGGCGGTCGGCGTCGCGCTGGGCGACTTCACCGCCATGACCTTGTCCATGCTGGGCGTCGGTGCGTTGCTGGCGACCTCGGCGCTGCTGTTCACCGTGCTGAAATGGATCGGCGCGGCCTATCTCGTCTGGCTCGGGATCAAGCTGTGGCAGGCCGGCGGCGCGCTGAACGCCGTGCCGCGGACCGACAGGACCTCGGCGCTGAAGATGCTCGGTCACGCCTGGATCGTCACGGCGCTGAACCCGAAGAGCATCACCTTCTTCGTCGCGTTCTTGCCGCAGTTCCTCAGTCCGAACGGCAGCTTCCTCACGCAGATGGTCGTGTTCGAATCGACCTTCGTCGTACTCGCCTTCGCCAACGCCGTCGGCTATGCGCTGATCGCCTCGCGCGCCCGCGCGCTCGTACGGAGCGCGAAGGTGATCAGCATCTTCAACAAGGCGGGCGGCACCCTTCTGATCGGTGCGGGCGTCGCCGCCGCGGCGGCGCGGACGGCACAGAACTGAACGGGCTGCGACCTTCGGCAGGGATTGTCGCCGGCCACATCGGCTGCCAACGCTCGCGAGGCGTCGTCCAGGTTTCTGCAACGTGCAGGTCAGGCTATATTGCCGCCGTCACCTGTTATCGAGCAGGCTTTGCCATGGCCGACACACACCCATCCAGTCCCGAGCTCTGGCCGTCGATCCAGCACGAGGCCCGGCGCATCGCCGCGGCCGATCCCGTGTTCAGCCGCGCCCTGTCGGCTGCAATCCTCGACCATTCTGATCTCGGCAGTGCCGTCGCGCAGCAGATTGGCATCCGCCTCGGCAGCGGCGATGCCGCGCGCGCCCGATTTGCCGCGGTCGCGCGCGAGGCGTATGCCGCCGCGCCTGAGCTCGTCGAGGCGGCGGGTCGCGACCTCGGCGCGATCGCGACGCAGGATCCAGCGACGACGGCGCTGCTGCCGCCGCTGCTGAACTACAAAGGCTACGTCGCACTGCAGGCGCATCGCGTCGCGCACTGGCTCTGGAGCAACGGGCAACCCGACCTGGCACTGCTGCTCCAGGCAGAATCCTCGGCGTCGCTGCAGGTCAGCATCCATCCCTCGGCTTTGATCGGCACCGCGGTGTTTCTCGATCATGCCACCGGCATCGTCATTGGCGCCGACAGCAGCATCGGCCACGACGTCACCATTCTGCAGAACGTTACGATCGGGCGACACGACGCGCTGCCCGGCCGCGCCCCGCGGATCGGCCGCGGCGTGCTGCTCTCCTCGGGCGCGACCGTGCTGGGCGACGTCGCGATCGGTGATTTTGCCAAGATCGGCGCCGGTGCCGTCGTCACCACCGACGTGCCGTCGGGCTGCACCGCCGTGGGCACGCCGGCTCGCCTGACGAACTGCCCGGAGCAGCCGATCCCGGCCTGATCACGATTCCTCGCGACTCCTGGGGCGGCCGGTTCTACAGCAATGTATCAAGCTTGGCCGCGGTGACGGAGATCAGGTCGCGGATCTTGTCGCACTCGGCCGCAAGCGGTGCGAGGGCCGGATCCGACCTGATGCACCGATCCAGATTGTCGACCGCGCTTCGCCAAAGCTCCAATTCGCACCGCAGCCGTCCGACCTCGCCGGTTGCCACCGCATCGCGCAGCCGTTCTGCCTTCGCGCCGACGATCCGCAACGAGGCCCGGGCGGGAAATGCGAGGATATCGGCCACGGATCGCCCCGGTGAGAGTGGTGGAATTCGGCAAAGGGGCAACAGGCGCATGACGCGCCGGGCGGCGGCATCGCCTGCAACCGCGCGGCGGCCTGGGTTGACAGGCCGCCGCGCGTCGGCGCTTTCCGATCCGGCCTCAAGCCGCGGCGCGCTCGGCCAGAGCCTGAGCTTCTGCCGCGGCACGCGCCATGCTGGACGACATCTCGCTCGTGACGGTGCTCTGCTCCTCGACGGCGGCGGCCGTCGACGTCACATACTCGCTGACGTTCTGGATCGCCTGCTTGATCGAGCCGAGAGACGTGACGACGCCCCCGGAGATATTGTTGAGACTGTCGATCTCCGTCGCGATCTTGTCGGTGGCGGTCTTCGCCTGGGTGGCCAGGTTCTTGACCTCGGATGCAACGACGGCAAAGCCCCTGCCCGCTTCGCCGGCCCTGGCGGACTCGATGGTGGCATTCAGCGCCAGCAGATTGATCTGGCCGGTGATGTTGTGGATCATCTCGACGATGCCGCTCATCGACTGAGCCGCATCGGAGAGCCGCTGCGCCTGCGCGTCGGCTGCGGTGACCCGGTCCACCGCGCCCATGGCGGTCTCGCGCGACTTCGTCATCGCTTCGGAAATCTCGCGCACGGACGCGTTGAGTTCCTCTGCGCCCGCCGCCACCGATTCCATCATGGCCCGCACGCGCTCGTTGCCCATGCGAACGAAGACCTGCCGGGTGACGTCGGTCGCATATTTGACCACCTTGAACGGCTTGCCGTTGAGGTCGAGGATCGGATTGTAGGAGGCCTGGATATAGACTTCCCTGCCGCCCTTGCCGATGCGCTTGTACTCGGCCGACTGGTACTGGCCGCGGTTCAGGCTCGTCCAGAAATCGCGATAGGCAGCGCTCTCCCGCTCGGACGCTTCGACGAACATGCTGTGATGCTTGCCCTGGATCTCGGCCAGGGTGTAGCCGAGCGCGCGAAGGAAGTTGTCGTTCGCGGTGATGATCGTGCCGTCCATGTTGAACTCGATCACCGCCTGGGACTTGCCGATGGCCTCGATCTGCCCGGCGAGGTCGGCGTTCTTCAGCTTCTGCGCGGTGACATCGGTCGCGAACTTGACGACCCCGATCGGCCTGCCCGTCGCATCGAGCACCGGATTGTAGGTGGCGAGGATCCAAACTTCCTTGCCGCCCTTGCCGATGCGCTTGTATTCGCCGCCCTGGTATTCGCCGCGATTGAGCGCAGCCCAGAACTCGCGGTAGGCCGGGCTGTCGCGCAGCGCGGGTTCGACGAACATGCTGTGATGCTTGCCCTGGATCTCGTCGAGGCGGTAGCCCAGCGCATCGAGAAAATTCTTGTTGGCACTGACGACGGTGCCGTCGAGCTTGAACTCGATCATGGCCTGCGCGCGATCGATGGCGGCAAGCTTGGAGCCGTCGGCCATGCTGCGCAGCTTCTTCTCGGTGACGTCGGTCGCGAACTTGACGACCTTCACCGGCTTGCCGGCGCTGTCGAGGACGGGATTATAGGACGCCTCGATCCAGACTTCGCGACCGCCCTTGCCGATCCGCTTGAACTCGGCAGCCTTGAACTCACCCTGGCGCAGTGCGGCCCAGAACTCGCGGTAGGCGGCACTGTCGCGCTCGGAAGGATCCACGAACATGCTGTGGTTCCTGCCCTGGATTTCCTGCAACTGATAGCCGACCGCGTTCAGGAAGTTCTGGTTGGCGGTGATGATCGTGCCATCGAGCTGGAATTCGATCACGGCCATCGCACGACTGATTGCTGCAAGCTGCGCTTCGGCGTCCGAGCGGCTATTCGATCGAAACAACAAGGTAACCTCCAGATGATGAGTTCGTTTGCAGATGATCGGCGACGGTGACGGTTGCCCATGCGACCGACGACCAGTCTGCGCAAAGATTGATGCAACTTGTTCCACTCTCGTTAAAGCGCGTTGAGAAATCCGGTTTTTCCGTAGTTCTACCGTTGTGGCATGATGCCAGACATACAATGGCGCCGCGCGGAAGCTGCGCTGCGGCGCCCCAACATCAAAGGTGAAGCGTACGATGCTGCATCCAGAGATCGCGGGCGGAAGGATTCGGCGATCCGCACTGACAGGGCGGACCGCCGCTCCCGTCATATTTCATTTCGCAGGCGCCCCCAGTCGGAAAGATTGCCGCAGCCCATCTCGTTGGCCCTTGGGCGCGTCAGGTCGGGATCGCGGTAGGCGCCGATCAGCGGATCGCCACCGCGGGAGCGGACCTGGAACGTGCAGCAGATATCGCCCGCGTCGACGACCAGGCTGACGTCGTGGTGCCGGAGATGCTGGTTGGCGCCGTCGATATGGTCGCACAGCAACGAGCGGGCGCACGGCGGCGCGGATCACCCGGCGCCATCCTGAAATGATAGATGATCAACTGGCTCCGTCCACCCAACCTGCATCGATCAGGTATTCCTCAGGAGATGTGCGCCTGCGACCAGACGTTTTCCATCTTCACCGCGTCGAGCGCGGCCGCCGGCTCATCGATGCGATACGGCTTCGACAGGATGCGGACGTCCCGCGGCGCCGGTGGTGGTGTCGCGCAGGGTCTGATGCTCCAATTCGGCATCGAGCTCGGCGCCGATCAGGATCACGATGGCGGAGATCCAGATCCAGGTCATGAAGCCGATGGCGGCGCCGAGCGAGCCGTAGGTCGCGTTGAAGCTGCCGAAATTGGCCGCATACCAGGAAAACAGCGCCGAGCCCGCGAGCCACAGCGCCGCCGCCAGCGCGCTGCCCCAGCTGATCCAGCGCCATCTGGGCTCCTCGCGGTCCGGCCCGTAGCGGTAGATCAGGGCCAGTCCGAGCGCGACGCAGATGAAGATGACCGGCCAGCGGCCGATCCGCAACACCAGGTCGCCGGCCTCGGACATGCCGAGATAGTTCAGCAGCACCGGGAGCACGACGACGGCTCCGATCGCGAGCAGCGCGAACAGGATCGCGCCTCCGGTGAACAGCAGCGAAATCGCGTTCAGCTTGATGAAGCCACGCCTCTCCGGCTCGCGATAGACGACGTTGAGCGTATCGAACAGCGACTTCATCGCGGCATTGGCGCTCCATAGCGAGATCGCGAGGCTGACCAGGAAAGTGATGCCGAGCGCCTGAGTGCCGTTGGCGGAGACGCGCGTCAACTGGTCGCGCGCGATGTCGATGGCGCCGCCCGGCATCACGCCCTGCAACTGCTCCAGATGTCCGGTGATCTTGGCCGGATCGGAAAACAGGCCGTAGATTGCCACCAGCGCGGCCAGCGCCGGAAAGATCGCCAGCAGGGTGTAGAATGTCATGCCCGCGGCGAGCGCAACGATCCTGTGCTCGGTGACGTTCTCGTAGACCCGGAACGAGACGTCCTTCCAGCTGCGCGCGGGAATCTCCGAGGGCGAACGCGCCAACCGGCTGTGTCCATCGTCGACCCTGCTCGCGCGTCCCGTGCGCCCGGCCTGTTCGGGCCGCTGATCGAAATAGTGGATCAGGAACGCGAACCCGAGCAGAGCCAGCATCCCGCCGGTGCCAGGTGCGCGCGGGCTGCTCGCGAAAACGCTCGGGGAGTCGCGATGGGCGGCGTCTGACGTCCTGGATCGGCGAAACATGGGATCGGTCCATCACTAGCGGCGAAAAAGGCAACCGGGGCGGTGGACGAATGTTCCGGCATCACGCCATGACGCCCGTTGCCGAGCTCCGCGACGGTGGGGCTGCCTCAGATCTTCAAAAGGCCAACTCGGGCAAGCGCCAACATGCAGATATTTTCGTTCGTCGGTGAACGCGAAGCTGCGACGCCGACACAACAGTTAATGCTGCGCGCGAGGAACGAGCCTGCGTACCCTCGCGTTGCAACGGTACTTTTCAACGCAAGGATAAGCGCATGCGCCGCCTGCTGTTTGCTTCGCTGTCTGCCACCGCCGTTCTCGCGGGCTTCGCCGCGATCTCGCCCGCCTCCGCCGCGCAGGACCGCTACTGCCTGCAAGGCAGGATCTGGGGCTATCCGGGCAACTGCCAATTCTCCACCTATCGCCAGTGCCTGGCTGCGGCCTCCGGCACCGATGCCGGCTGCGGTATCAACCCCACCTACGCCTATGCCCGGCAGCGCCGCTACGACCGACGCTATTGAGCGCGGGTCATTGCATCAGCCTCTCGCGCGGTGGACGGGCAGCGCCATCGATCGAGACATGGCTGCGATCGGAAGTTGGCTGCGATTGAAACATGGCTGGCGGCGACATCTCTGGCTGCCACGCCCCCTGGCCCTGCTCTATTGCGTCGCGCAATGGCACCATGATTCGTTAGCTGTTGCGGCAACTCCCATCTGAGGCCGGCAGCCGCGCGTCCTCTCCTCCTCCGCCGCTCCGTGCGCGGAACATTGCGCCTCGCTGTCGCTTATACGGCGACCAATGTCGAACCGGAGGAGGACCATCATGGACGGACTGATTTATCTCGTGGGATTGATCGTGGTCATCATGGCCGTTCTGTCGTTCTTCGGCCTGCGCTGAGACGACATCATGGCCATGGAAAGTGCGCCGGTCGTCACGTCACCCGTTGCAAGCGCGACGGCCGATAGCTGGACCCTGCAATGGACGCCGGTCGTTGCAGGAGCCATCACCGCCGCTGCGGTCTCTTCGATCCTGATCGGCTTTGCCATGTCGGTCGGCCTCGGTGTCAGCTCCACCGCGCCGACGTGGCGCGACGCCTCGGTGGCGCTCTGGCTCTTGTCAGGGCTGTATCTGGTGCTGCAGGCGCTGATCAGCTTCGGCTGCGGCGGCTACATGGCGGGCCGCCTGCGCGCGCCGCACGGGCTTGCCGAAAGCGAAGAGATCGAAAAGCGCGACGGTCTGCACGGCGTCGCAGCCTGGGCGCTGGCGGTCGTGCTCGGCGCCACCCTGGCCGTGCTCGGCGCGTCCGCGGCGACACGGACCAATCCGCTCACTGCGCCGGCGACGGCCAATGAGCCGTCGGTCCTGAGCTATGAGCTCGACCAGCTGTTCCGCGCGCCGCGGCGGGCGCCCAGCCCGGATCTCGCACCCGCGCGCAGCGAAGCCGGACGCATCCTGCTCACGGCGTCGAGCCACAATGGCGTCAGCCCGGAGGATCGCGGCTATCTCGTACAGATGGTCAGCGGCACGACCGGTCTCGCTGCTCCCGATGCCGAGCGGCGGGTGGACAGCGTGATCGCACAAGCCAAGAGCGCGATCTCGCGCACGCGCGCCGGCACCGTCATCCTGGCGTTCTCGGTTGCCACCGCCCTGCTGCTCGGCGCCGTCGCCGCCTGGGCGGCCGCGGAGAGCGGTGGCCGTCACCGCGACGGCAAGCCTGTCACCGGATGGATGCTGCACGCCAACCGCTTCAGCCGGCGGCGCGACATGTGGCGGCGGCCGATGTCGATGCCGGAATAGAGCACGTCATGAACCGCAGTGGCCCGGCCCCTCGCCGGGCCGCTTCGCATGGCACCGCCGCCGCGAAAGAAGCGCGTGCAATTCAGGCGAGCCGCAGAATCATCAGGTTCGCGTCGCCGCCGTAGCTGCCGGTCGGATCGGTGGCGGCGGCTGCCTTGTCGACTGCAAATCCTTGCCTCTCCCAGAATGGCGTCGAGCCGTTGACGGCGATCAGCGACAGCGACGTCAGGCCGAGCGCACGCGCGTGTCGGATCAGCTCCTCAACGATCACTGTCGCCGAGCCGCTGCCGCGGACCTCGGGCAGCAAGGCGAGATCGTGGATGTAGTAGGTCGATGCGGGCGACGGAATGCTTCCGATCAGCACGTTCAAGGCCGGCGGCCGGCCGAGCTGCCAGGGATGGCTGAGCACATAGCCGGCGATCCCGGCGCCAGCCGCGAGCAGCACGCGGCATCCATCGGGGTGGAGACGCAGGCGCTCCGCGAAAACACGCCTGTCCTCGGGATAGTTCGGGTGCACGCGGGCCGCGATCCCATCGACATCAGCAAGATCGCCTGGCGCCATTGCACGCCAACTCATGCGGCCCGCGCCGGGCTGGTTCTCGCTCACTCGTCCTTGCTCACTCGTCCTTGCTCACTTGTCGTTGCTCACTTGGCGAGCGCCAGCCAGCGCTCGCCGGCCGACAGCGCCGCCGGCCACAGCGCCTCCGTCGGCTGCCCGCGATGCAGCGCCTTGCCGACCTCACAGATCGACATGAAGGCCGCCGAGCGCGCCTCCTCCACCTCGAGCGGCTGCTCCGCGCTCGGGCTGCGCACCAGCCCCATCAGGCCGTTCAACGTCTGCAGGGCCGCTTCCGGCGGGCTCGCCTCCGCCGCCCTCAGCGCAGCCACGATCTGCTGCGCCTTTTCCGATTCGGTCATCACGTCGTTCATCGTCGTTTCGTTCGCCCGTGCCTCACGGGAGAACGCTAGCAGCCGGACGAAGGTCGGGCAATGCTCGGGCAGACGGCGCCCCAATGTCGAACGCGCAGCGCCGACGTGCTCCTCAGCTCAACCCTGCCGACGACGTTGGTGTCGATGACGCGCCGGATGTCCAAGAGGTTCTGATCGTGAAGGCGTAGAAGCCGATCGGCGGCGCGCCGCCGCGGGTCCATTTCGCCCCGCACGACCGAGAGCTCAGGGAGTGCGTGCATGCCCTCCGAGCGCCCGAGCCAGCACGCTGCCAAGCATGCCGGCCTGCGCAGCGCTCCCGCGCCAGGCCACGATCTGATCGGGACGGATCAGCGCGAGGTCGGCCTCGTAGAGATCGCGCAAGGCCCGCGGCAAGGTGACGATCTCGACGTCGGCACGCAGCGGCCCCATGGCCTCGTGTAGTTGATCCTCATCGACGTCGCTGCCCTCACAGCGCAGCAGCGTCCATTCGAAGCCGAAGCGGTCGTAGAGCGAGATGCCCTGCTCCAGCCAGGCATGCGGCGCGCGGCCGCCGGGACAGGCGCTCGGCACGTAGACGTTGGCCGCATCCGGCGGGGGTCGAGTGCCATCGGGGACGATGATCGGTGAGCCGTCGTAGCGGCCGCCGAAAGTGATGCCGGGGATGTTGAACTCGGCGCGCGCATGCCGATCGAGATAGGCGCTGGCGATGCGCCGAGCCTCGTCGCCGGCCGCTGTCGCATCCTCGATCTCGGGCACCGCGGCAAACAGGCCGAGCGAATCCGCAAATCGGCGTGCGTAGTCGGTGTTGCGCAGCGCCACCGGACGGCGCTCGGCTTCGTAGCTGTCGAGCAGCGAGACGGGGCTCGTTCCCTTGACGACGCTTGCGAGCTTCCAGCCCAGATTGACCGCGTCCTCGATCGCGGTGTTGTAGCCGAGTCCGCCAGTCGGCGTGAACAGATGCGCCGCATCACCGCCAAGCAAGACCCGGCCGCGCTGCATGCTCTCGGCGACCAGCGCATGACCCGCGGTCCAGGTGAGGTGCGACAGCACCTCGCAGGGAATGGGCGCACCGCAGGCGCGCTGGAACGTTGTCCTTGCGTCCTCGGCACTGATCGCGCTTTCGTCCTCGCCCGGCCGCAGCTGGGTGTGGAAGGCAAACTCGTCGCGGCCGTTCACCGCGGCCATGAAGGCGCGGCGGTCGCGGTTGAAGCAGACATACATCCAGGCCCGCGCATGCGGGACGCTGGCGTAAAATTCCGGCGAGCGGAGATAGACCGCGAGCATGCGGCCGCCCATGAAATCGCGCTCTATTCCCGTCGTTCCGCCATAGGAGATCCCGAGCGATTGTCGCACCCGGGAGCGCGGACCGTCGGCGCCGATCAGGAAATCAGCCGCGACCTCGCAGCGCGCACCGTCGCTGACACGCTCGACGTCGGCGGCAATGCCGCCGTCATCGGCGACGTAACCGATCAACCGATGCCCGTAGTGCAGCTGAATGCCTGCAAGCCGCGCTGCGTGCCGGCGCAGGATCGCCTCGACGAACTTCTGCGACACCCGATGCGGCAGCTCGGCCGCGCTCCATGAGCCGGACAGACCCTTCACCAGTTCCGTCGCGCGTGCTGCGGACGGCAATTGAAAACGTGCCAGCTCATGCGCCGTGTAGCGCGTGAAATAGGCGACGTCGGTCGGATAGTCCGCGGGCAGGCCGGCGCGCCGGATCTCGTCGGCGAAGCCGAGCCGGCGGAAATGCTCCATCGTCCGCGCCTGCGTCGCGTTGGCCTGCGGGTTGAAGGCCGTTCCCGGCTTCTCGTCGACCAGGATTGCGGACACGCCGCGGCGGCCAAGCTCGTTGGCCAGCATCAGCCCGCACGGCCCGCCGCCCACGATCAGCACCGAGGCGCTCAGACGTTCGATCACCGCGCTTCTCCTCGCAATGGAGGAAGGCTACCGCGCCCCGCAAAATAGTCAAGCAACCTGACTATCTGGTGTCGTCGAGCGTATCGAAGCGGGCGCCATAGGCCTGCAATCCCTGCAGGATCGCGTCCATCGCCGCCTTGCCGAGCTCCTTGCGCATCTCGCCTTCGGCCACATCGACGGCATCGCCAAACGCCTCCAGCCATTTCAGTCCGGCCGGCGTGAAGCGGACGAGGCGCGCGCGCCGGTCGCTCGGATCGGCTTCGCGCGACACCAGCCCCAGCTCGGCGCATTGATCGACCAGTTCGCCCATCGCCTGCTTGCTCATCGAGGCCCGCCGCGCGAGCTCGGTCAGCCGCGTGCCCTCGACGTCGAGATTGCGCGTGAGGCTGACATGAGCGATCCGCGTTTCGCCGTGACCGCTCTCCGCCATCAGCTGGAGAACCCGGGATTCGAACCGGCGCACCGCATTGTTGAGCAACCGGCCGACATTGGCGTGCCGCCAGGCCGTTCCGGTTCGTCCCGCAAGCGGCGCCGTACGTGGAGATCGCGCTGTCATGTCGGGAACACCTCGCTTCATCGAGCTACGCTGGACCAGGGTAGCAGGCGCAAGGTGACATCGGGAAAAGCGTGAGTTGTCACGCCAAGAAATGGTCGGAGCGGCAGGATTCGAACCTGCGACCCCTGCGTCCCGAACGCAGTGCTCTACCGGGCTGAGCCACGCTCCGACTTGGGAAGCCGGCTTATAGCGTTGGGTTTCCGTCTTCGCAAGGACACAAGGCAGGAAATCGCATCGAAATCGCTGATCGTCGGCAGAGGGGTTAACCGCTTGAGGCCGTGGGGCTTTGTCCGGTGGCCATGGCGCGAGCGCAATGCGACAGGCGATTTGCGCGCTTCATTCGGACGTCCGCGCCCGCTATAGCCGAGCGCGGAAGCCACTGCCGTCCCGTACCATCGATGCCCGCCCCAGACATGCAAGCGATCGAGACCAGGATCCTGCCCGCCGACGCGGCCGGAATCGCACAAGCCGCGGCGACGTTCGCCCGCGGCGGACTGGTCGCGTTCCCGACCGAGACCGTCTACGGCCTCGGCGCCGATGCGGCCAACGCCGCGGCCATCGCCCGCCTCTATCAGGCCAAGGGCCGGCCCGCCTTCAATCCGTTGATCGCCCACGTCGCCGATATCGCGGCGGCGCAGCGTATCGGCCGCTTCGATGCCACCGCCGAGCGTCTGGCCGCCGCGTTCTGGCCGGGACCGCTGACTTTGGTGGTGCCGCAGGCCGCGGACTGCACGGTCGCAGATCTCGCGACGGCCGGTCTCGACACGGTCGCGATCCGCATTCCCTCGCATCCGATCGCGCGAGCGCTGCTCGCGGCGTTCGCCGGCGCCGTGGTGGCGCCCTCCGCCAACATCTCCGGCCACGTGTCGCCGACCACCGCGGCTCATGTCGCGGCAGATCTCTCGGGACGAATCGACCTGATCCTGGACGGCGGGCCGGTCGAGGTCGGTGTCGAATCGACCATCGTCGGCTGCTTCGACGAGCCGACCTTGCTGCGCCCGGGCGGGGTTCCCAGCGAGGCGATCGAGGCGGTGCTCAGCCGTGCGCTGGCGCGGCCCGCCGCGGAGACCGATACGTCCGAGCAGCCGCTGGCGCCGGGCATGCTGGCTTCGCATTATGCGCCGCGCGCCGCCGTCCGCCTCGACGCCAGCGAGGTCGCGGCCGGCGAGGCGCTGCTCGCCTTCGGTCCGGTGACCTTGCCCGGGGCCGACCAAGCCGCCGCGATCCTGAACCTCTCGCCCTTGGGCGATCCAGCGGAGGCGGCGATGCATCTTTTCGGCTATCTTCGCAGCCTCGATGCCAAGGGTGCGCGCAGCATCGCGGTGATGCCGATCCCGAACGACGGACTGGGCGAGGCCATCAACGACCGGCTGCGCCGCGCCGCCGCGCCGAGATAACACTGGAAGCGACTGACCATGAACATCAGCCAGCCTGCCCTGCCGCCGCTGCCGCCCGATTTGATCGCGCAATTCGCCGCCATCGTCGGCGAGCGCCAGGCGCTGACGGCGGAGACCGACGTCGCCCCCTACGTCACCGAGGAGCGCAACCTGTTCCACGGCCGCTCGCCGCTGGTGCTGCGCCCGGGCTCGACCGCCGAGGTCGCGGCAATCTGCAAGCTTGCCAGTCAGCACCGCATCGCGCTGGTGCCGCAGGGCGGCAACACCGGCCTCGTCGGCGGCCAGACGCCGCACAATGGCGAAGTGGTGGTGTCGCTGAAGCGCATGGACAAGATCCGCGACGTCGACACCGCCTCCAACACGATGATCGCCGAGGCCGGCGTCGTGCTGCAGGTGGCGCAGCAGAAGGCCGCCGAGGTCGACCGGCTGTTTCCGCTGTCGCTCGGCGCCGAGGGCAGTTGCACCATCGGCGGCAATCTCTCGACCAATGCCGGCGGCACCGCCGCGCTGGCCTATGGCGTGGCGCGCGAGATGGCGTTGGGGGTCGAGGTGGTGCTGGCCGACGGGCGGGTACTCAATGCGCTGTCGAAATTGAAGAAGGACAACACCGGCTACGATCTGCGCAATCTCTTCATCGGCGCAGAGGGCACGCTCGGCATCATCACCGCAGCGAGCCTGAAGTTGTTTCCGAAGCCGCGCGCGGTCGAAACCGCGTTCGTCGGGCTGAAGTCGCCGGATGACGCGTTGAAGCTCTTGGCGATCGCGCAAAGCGAGGCCGCCGGCAACCTGACGAGCTTCGAGCTGATCGCCGCGATCGCGCTCGACTTCTCGATCCGCCACGCCGCCGGCAACCGCGCGCCGCTGTCGGGCGCCCATCCCTGGTTCGTGCTGATGGAATTGTCGTCGTCGCGCGACGATGCCCGCGCCACGCTGGAGACGATCCTGGAAAAGGGTCTCGAGGACGGCATCGTCGACGACGCCGCGATCGCCGACAGCCTCGCCCAGCGCATGGCGTTCTGGAAACTGCGCGAGGACATCTCGGCGGCGCAGAAGCCGGAGGGCGGCTCGATCAAGCACGACATCTCGGTGCCGGTCGCCGCAGTGCCCGCCTTCATTGCCGAGGCCAACGCGGCCGTGGTGAAGCTGATGCCCGGCGCGCGTCCGGTGCCGTTCGGCCATCTCGGCGACGGCAACATCCACTACAATGTCAGCCAGCCGATCGGCGCCAACACGGCCGACTATCTCGCCCGCTGGCACGAGGTGAATGCGGTCGTGTTCGAGATCGTGCTGCGCATGGGCGGCTCGATCTCGGCCGAGCACGGCATCGGCGTGCTCAAGCGCGACGAGCTGCCCGACGTGAAGGACCCGACCGCGATTTCGCTGATGCGCGCGATCAAGGCGCAATTCGATCCGCTCGGAATCATGAATCCCGGCAAGGTGCTCTAGGCTTTCGACGCTCCCATGGACACTGCTCCTGCTCTCATCATTTCCGACATCACCGATGCCGACGTGCCCGCCATCATCGCGCTGTGGCAGCGCTGCGGCCTGACGCGGCCGTGGAATGATCCGGCCGCCGACATCGCGCTCGCCCGCCGTGGCGACAATGCGACCGTCCTGGTCGGCCGCAGCGGCGGCGCGATCGCCGCTTCCGCGATGGTCGGCCATGACGGTCATCGTGGCTGGGTCTACTACGTCAGCGTCGATCCCGAGCATCGCGGCCACAACCATGGCCGCACCATCATGGCCGCGGCCGAGGACTGGCTGCGGGCGCGCGGCGTCGCCAAGCTGATGCTGATGGTGCGCGGCGACAACACCGCGGTGCAGGCGTTCTACCAGACGCTCGACTATGCCGTGCAGGACAGCGTCGTGTTCTCGAAATGGCTCGACGGCCGCGCGCCCACGCCCGGCATGAAATAGAGGTTCAGCATGAGCATCTCCGACCGCATCCGCGTCCACGAGACGCGCGTGCTCTCCGACCATTACGGCACGCTGACCTCGACCAGGTTCGAATGGCGGCGCGACGACGGCACCTGGCAGATGCAGAGCCGCGACGTGTTCGAGCGCGGCAACGCGGCGGCGATCCTGCCCTACAACCTCGCCCAGCGCAGCGTCATCCTGGTCAAGCAGTTCCGCTATCCCGCGTTCGTCAACGGCCATGACGATCTGCTGATCGAGGCGGCGGCCGGCCTGCTCGACGATGCCTCGCCGGAGGAGCGCATCCGCCTCGAGGCCGAGGAGGAGACCGGATTCCGGCTGCACGACGTCAAGTTCGTGTTCGAGGCGTTCATGAGCCCGGGCGTCGTCACCGAGAAGATCCATTTCTTCGTCGCCGAATACGAGCCTCACATGCGCGTCAGCGCCGGCGGCGGGCTCGCGCATGAGGGCGAGGAGATCGAGGTGCTGGAACTCTCGATCGACGACGCGCTGACGATGATCGCCGACGGCCGCATCCAGGACGCCAAGACCATCATGCTGCTGCAGCACGCCGCGCTGAGGATCTTTGGCTGAGCGCGGCCAACGCTCGGTCGCGGGTCTTGCTTCTCTGTCGTCCTCCGCGAAGGCGGGGGGGACCCAGTATTCCATCGGCAGCCGTTTCGGCACGAGAGGCCGCGGCGTACTGGATCCCCGCCTTCGCGGGTATGACGACCTTTTTCGTTGATGCTCCCCGCCTCAGAACAAACTCCCCTGCCCGTCATCCGCAGGCGCAGGCGAAACTTTGCGAGATGCAACCTTCTTCGCCGGCTTGCGCTGCGCGTCCTCGGCGGCGCGCATCTCCGCGGTCATCGGCAGCAGCAGCTGCTCGTCGTCGTTGGCCACCGTGTTGACGCGCGTGGAGACCTCGTACCACGCGAACTCGCCCTCGCGAGGCGGGATCAGCAGCCGCATGGCCTCATCAGGATCATCGGAGCGGCAGTCGAGCCACAGCGCGAAATCATCCGGCCTGATCGTCACGGGAACACGATGATGCAGCGTGGCGAGATCGCGGCTCGCAGCCGCGGTGACGATCGCCACCGTATCGACCTCCTCGCCGTTCGGCCCCATCCAGGTCTCGGCGAGGGCCGCGAAACCGAGCGGCGCGCCGTCACTGCGATGGATGAAGAACGGCCGCTTGCGACCATCGATCACCTGCCACTCGTAATATCCATCAGCGGGCACTAGCACGCGGCGCCGCCGAATCGCATTCTTGAACGCCGGCTTCTCGCGTGCGGACTCCGAACGCGCATTGATCAGCAGCGTGAAATTACGGGGATCCTTGACCCAGGCCGGAATGAATCCCCAGCGCATGAGCCGAAAATGCCTGATGTCCTGATCCAGAAGAACTACGGGAATCGGCTGCGTCGGAGCAATATTGTGCCGCGGCGGAAAGTTCGGCTGTTCCTCGTAGCCGAAAATCTGCCTGAGAGCCGCGGGTGGTGAAGTGATCACGAAGCGTCCACACATAATCTCACTCAAATCGTCGTGTGTTCAGCACCTTTTAACTTAGGTTGCCAACACTGCAGCGGATGACCGCAGCGGCGACCCATTCCGTGCCTACCGATCGCACGACCCAACGACCGGCGGGCAGCGCCATTGACCCGGCGCGGGCCGCGATGCTGCGCGCCGCCAACATCAATCCGCGCACCGGGCTCGCCACCGACTATCTGAATCATTTCAACGAAGCCGTGATGCTGCTCGAAATGATTCCCGATATTCCGGAATGCGCCGAGGATTTTCTGGCGTGGTCGCCGCTGACCTATCCAGAACATTTCACGCACACCAATTTCAAGGCCCGCGATCTCGTCATCGAGGCCTATGAGCAGGCCGACCCGGCGATTCGCGACAAGTTCGATCATCTCACGAAGACCATGACCGACATCCTGCTCGCGGTCGGCAGCGCGATGCGCGCAGCCAAGCAGGACGCCACCAAGGCCAAGCTCGCCGAGCAGGCCGCGGCGTGGGTCAAGCCGCTGGTGACCCAGGCCGGCGGCATCATCAATGGCGACATCGAGGTCGACCCTGACCCGGTCGACGAGGTCGACGCCGTCGACGCCATCATGGCAAGCTTCTGAGCAGCACGGGCTGCCGGCCCGGTCGTCTTC
Organism: Bradyrhizobium sp. SZCCHNS3016; assembly: GCF_032484535.1. NCBI lineage: Bacteria > Pseudomonadati > Pseudomonadota > Alphaproteobacteria > Hyphomicrobiales > Nitrobacteraceae > Bradyrhizobium > Bradyrhizobium sp. SZCCHNS3016. The sequence goes on along the minus strand of NZ_JAUETE010000003.1, from coordinate 507,133 downwards.
ACGCTACGGTGCAGACCACGCCTGGAGCCATTGGTATGACCGCCCCGACGCCGCCCCGCCACCCCCAACTCGCCGTCAGCGCCGCCATCTTCCGCGACGGCAAGCTCCTGCTGGTGCGCCGGGCGCGTTCCCCCGCCAAGGGCGTCTACACGCTGCCCGGCGGCCGGGTGGAGCTCGGCGAGACCCTGCACGAGGCCGTCGCGCGCGAGGTCATGGAGGAAACCGCACTCTCGATCGCAATTGTCGGGCTGGCCGGATGGCGCGAGGTCCTGCCGGCCCAGGGCGGCGGCGGCCACTATGTGATCCTTCCCTTTGCGGCCCGCTGGCAGGCCGGAGAGCCCCGGCTCAACCCGGAACTGGACGACTTTCAGTGGCGCCTCCCCGATGCGCTCGAGGGCCTCACGCTGACTGACGGACTGCCGGAGATCATCGCCGCCGCACGGACCCTGGTGTAGGCGCCTTGCGTCCGCCGTCCGGCAAAGGCATATGACGTCGGTGTTCCCCATGATCCCCAAGCGCCTCCTGGCCGTCCTCATGCTCGTTGCCGCCTGCGCCATTGTGCCCGCGCGCGCGCAGGATGCGGCCGCGCCGTTCGATGGCGATCTGCAGCGGCTGGCCGAGATCCTCGGAACCCTGCATTACCTCCGCGGCATCTGCGGCAGCAATGAAGGCGCCAAATGGCGCAACCAGATGCAGGCTCTGATCGATGCCGAGACGCCGTCGGGCGAACGCCGCGCCCGGATGATCGCCGGCTTCAACCGCGGCTATAACGGCTTTCAGCAGACCTACCGGACCTGCACGCCGGCGGCGATGGTGGCGATCCGCCGCTACATCGACGAGGGCTCGAAGATCTCGCGCGACCTCACGGCGCGCTACGCCAACTGATGGCCCATGGTTGACGGCGCGCCGGCGTTATCCACGTTTGCGTTAACCTTGTTAACCTTTCCTAAAGAACTGGCCTAGGCGTCCGCCGCCTGCGTGGTAAACCTCACTGGTCCGGCGCGTCCGCGTTCGGAATTCAACGCGCCTCGCGGCCCCGCCAGACTGAATTCAATGAGCTTTCCCGTCACTTTCAGCGCCCTCCCCGCCGTCCTGCCCGACCACGAGCAGAAGCAGGCCGCGCTCAGCTACCTCAACGAAGCCTGGGCGGAAGCGCGCCATGACGGCGTCGACGGCGACTGCCTGGCGCAGGCCAGCCTGTTCGCGGCGCTGGCCGAACTCGTCACCACCTATGGCGAGGACGCGGTGGCGACCTTCGTCGAAGGCCTGCCGGAGCGCGTCCGCAACGGCGAGTTCTCGCTGTCGCGCGCGACGCAGTAGGTTCTCCCGCTCCTCGCGGGTAGCCCGGATGAGCGCAGCGACATCCGGGGTTCCATCCGCAGCCTCGTTGAACCCGGATATCGCTGCGCTCACCCAGGCTACGACAACTACGTCGACAAACTCCGCGTCATTGCGAGCGCAATGACGGAGCCAAAACGAAGAGCGCCCATCGGGGCCGAGATCCGTTTTCACATCTCAAACAGCATCGAGACACGCCTCATCGTCCTCGCGGCGCGATGCGTCCGAGCGATGACCGACGTTCGGCCCTCATTCAATCGAGGGCGCAGGGAAGGCTGGGCGTCGGCTGACGCCCATGGCCCCCGTGCGAACAAAAGTGCACGGGGCAGGAACCACAGGTGCAGCCGGATGAGCCCAGCCTTCCCTGCGCGATGGTTTTAACGCTTCTTTCGCGCTCTCCCTGGGGACCGGCTTGATTGCCCCCATCGCCTGCGCCGATGCTCTCGCATCACACTCAGGCTTGACCTCGGCATCGGGAGGCCAGGACCACGCGACTTCACGTCCGCATCGAAGGTTGTCCGTCCGCGCAACCAAAGCCACGCTGCAACCCGACACGTCCACCGCCTGCCCGCCTCGCGTCTCGTGACGACCGCGCGTACGCCCCTCTCGTTGAGGCGGGATGGGTGGAGGATAGACACGTATTCTGGAAAAACGAAAGTGAAATCTTTCGCCCGGAAGGTGCTGCGGGCGCGATCACGTTGAGACAATGCGCAAAATTGCCATTTCGGCACAGGCGTTTCGTGTAGTTGCGGCGAGCCCGAACGACGACGTTACAAACAAGATCGCACGACTGATTCGCCCGACGGGCTTTTTTGCTCTGCGTTTCTTGCGGCGCTTCAGTCCCAATCCATTCCGCCAATGACGCCAAGAAACCAGCCGCCGATAAAAGCGGCCGTAAGCGCCATGAGATCGATCGTCACGGAGGGACCAAGCTCCTGGTTGTCTTGAACATGACTAAGTCCAATCAACCCAAACTCAAGAATTGCCGCGCAGAATACAGGCCAAAGCGCCCGCCGCCGCGCTGCCAGCCGCTGGGCCGGGCCAGCCCCCCCGAGCGTTCCGTGATAGAGTCATGGATCGGCGAAGCGACACCACGGCAGTCAAGACGACCACGATCATAAAGGCGATGAAGTACACCAGACATTATCCTTGGGGCCAACCGTACCGTCTTGAAGGTCACAGGCTAGTAGCGCGAACCGGCTTCCTCAATCCTAAGGAGACAACAAAATGCAGCCGTGTCGGAGCGCTGTTCCCGGGCACCTGCTTCCGGTCGAGCATCAGAAGCAGACCTTCACGCGAGCCGGCGACCAGATCCGTTATGGGCCGATTCCGTTGAAAAAGTAGGCTGTAGTTTCGTCGTGAACGACTGCCGTTTATCGGATGAGTTGGCTTGGTGGGGGTCACGCGGGCGTCGGTGCGGGCATCGGGATCAGCTTGGCCATTTTGCCAAGGTTCTGAGCGGCTGCAGCGAGGATGAACTCGTCGCGTGCGCCGTTCGGCCCTCTTAGTCGCAGGCGATCGAGCTTGAGAATGCGCTTGAGATGCGCGAACAGCATCTCGATCTTCTTGCGGAGCCGGCGTGAAGTGCGGCCTTCCCGTGAGCTTGCGATCTCGCGTGCCATGTCGCGAGCGCCCTCGTAGACCGAGCGCGGCACTTTTCGGGCCGGGGTGTTGGGGCAACACCTGCTTCTGAGAGAGCATGCTTGGCAATCGTGCTTGCTCGCACGGTAGAGGACCGTCGTATCGTTGTTCACCAGCGTCCCTGTAGTGGTGAGGGTTTTGCCAGCGGGGCAGCGATAGACGTCCCTGCTATGGTCGTAGGTGAAGGCCTCACGCGAGAAGGTCCCGTCGGTGCGGGCCGACTTGTCGAAGACGGTCACGTGCGGCTCGATCCCATGCTCGTAGACCAGCCAGCCGAGCATCTCAGCTGAGCCATAGGCGCTGTCGCCCAAAAGTCGGCTTGGATAGAGATCGAACCTTTCGATTGAACGCTCAATCATGCGCTTGGCGGCCAATACTTCTGCCTGGCGGATCGCCGTGGTCGCCTCGACATCGACGATGATCGCATTCTCGACGTCGACCAGATAATTCGTCGAGTAAGCGAAGAAGGCCTGGCCGCCGTGCGCTCCCGTCCAGCGCGCCGCCGGGTCGGAGGGCGACACGAACTTGGGCGTGACCTCCGTCGCGGCACCGAACGCGGCATCATCAAGAACGGCAAGATACTCGTCGATCGCTCGACCCGCGGCCTCCGGCGGAAGCCCCTTATCGCCTTCGATTCCCTTCTGTCGGTTGGCATCCGCCTTGATCAGGCTCGCGTCGACTGCGAACCCTTCGCCGCCGACCAGCCGCTCCCGGATGCAGCGGCGCAAGACGGTCTCGAACACGCGACGGAAGAGATCGCTCTCACGGAAGCGGCCGTGCCTGTTCTTCGAGAACGTCGAGTGATCGGGGACAGCTCCATCCAGACCCAACCGGCAGAACCAGCGGTAGGCCAGATTGAGGTGGACTTCATCACAGAGGCGCCGTTCCGAACGTATGCCGAAGCAATAGCCGATCAGGAGCATCCTGATCATCAGCTCCGGATCGATCGAGGGCCGGCCGATGTTGCTGTAGAACGGTGCCAACTCCCGTCGCAGGTCCTCGAAGTCGACGAACCTATCGATCGACCGCAACAGGTGGTCGGCTGGGATGTGCCTTTCCAGCGAGAACTCATAGAACAACGCAGCCTGTTCGACTTGCCGATGCCCCATCATGACCTTCAGTCCCGCCAATTAGACAGACTGAATCACCGATATCTCTGCGCCGCAACTGGCGACTTTTTCAACGAAATCGGCCATAAACCGACGTTTCGCATGCACTCGCTACGCTCGGTCCAGAGGCGAGCAATCTAGTTCCGCTTTTATTGTAACTAGCCGCAGCGCGATGTTGCCAAGCTCGAACACGGACGGATGCTTTGCCACGCTGGAGTGCGGCGGCGATTTCGTCTGGTCGACTTCCGGCTTCCGCCATCGACTTGAGCCTCTGCTGCTCCTCTAGGACGCCGCGCCGTCCGGGTTTGTGAGGTCTCAAATGAGGCCGAAGGTGATCGCGATTAAGAAGAACACGATCAGCCCGATGCCGACCAGCTTGAAGATGTAGGCGGCCTCAACATCGCGCCCAAACCACTCGAAGTCCGGCCCCCATAGGACGGTTGCGACAAACCCGAGAACGAGGGTCGCGATCAGCAGGATCACGTAGACGGTGTCCATAGATTGAGCCTTCACTCGCGGACGCCGAAGTCAGCATTCCGTTGATGTCCCGGAGGAGGTCTATATCAACATCCCACGTAAGCACTCAGCAGAGGAAGTTGAGTCCGCGCCCCGACGCACCTCAACTTGGGCGCAATTCAATTGAGCTGTAATCAGAATGCCACTGTTTGCGTAGACACGAGCCCAGTTCACGCAAGCGCTGGGGAATGTGGGGGGGGCTGGTGGCCGCGATACGTCAGCTAAGGATCAAAAGCAGCCCTCCGCTCCCGCGAGTGCTTACTTCCGGTTGAGCCCCAGCAGCCGACGTCAGCCAGGGCCGATCGGAAGGTCCTAGATGGGCCATAAGCGGAAATGAAGAGGCGAGTCGAAGCTCGGACCTCCTTCTTGCTATATCGGCTCAATCTCGCCGGGACGCCAAGTTTTGTCGAACCACGGCTGGAGCGGGCCGTAGAGGCGCAGGAGCGTGTTCCATCCTTTGCCGGGGATGGTCTGCACCCAGTTGTTCTCCTTCCCAGCCGGCGCCTTGGGCCCGAAATAGATGTCCACTGACCCGTCCGCGTTCGGCAAGAGTTTCGGGTTCTGGCTAGTTGCGGCTGGCCAACGCTGGTCGGTCTGCAGCATGGAGCGGGTCTGATTGTCGTAGAGGATGACCGACCAAAATTGCTTGACCGGGATATTTGGTGGCAGGTGCAGCTTGTAGTTTTTTCCGCCATCGAGTGGCTTGTTTTGGCTATCAACGAACGCGGCCATATATTGCGATCCCTCGCCAACCGACTTGGAATCCATCGCCGGTGTCACGCCGGTCGCGTAGAAGAAGAATGCCGAGTAGGCATCGAGAATACGCGCGCCGTTTTCTTCGAACTTGTAGCCACCGAAGAAGCCCGTTCGCCACGCGCTGTTGGGATAATAGTAGCTTTCCTTGATCCGCAACCGGCCATTGATCGCACGGGCGGTGGCGTCACCTACCAAGGCGGCTTCGGTCAGAATTTTTTTCATCCGTGCATCGGGCGCGAAGGGCTTACCCTTCTGGATGCCGACCGCTGCGTAGAGGCCGAGTGTGACCGGGTCGACTGTATCCGTCGGCTCCTCCTGCACAACCTGATTCAGATACTCCCAGAAGGGATAATCTCCCGGCGCCAGCGTGCTAAATGCTTTACCGGAAACATGCACGAAATTGAGTTTTGGCGGATTGGCAGCATCTTTCAGGCGATAGATTCGCGTGTGCTGTTCGACCAAGTCGACGCCTGGCTTCGGATCGCCGTTCACGAGGAATGAGCGCCACGGAACCCAGACGCTGAACGTCGCCGGCTTCACGACAAAAAATCCGCTCGGCACCTCGCCCTTGTAGCCGGGCGGCAGGATCAGGTACTTGCCGCCCTGACCCTTGTCCGGCCCGACGAGCCCGACATCAGTAACAAAATTATACCACATGTCGTTGATGAGGCCGAGCACATTGGGAGGCACTTCGAGCACCAGAGGCCCGTCGCGCAGGTCGAGCCAAAACCAAGTGTACGGCGTGTTGTTGTTCGGGGTGAGAAAAAGCGACTTCGAGTCCATCCTATCCTCGAAGATCGGCACCGTTAGATTGAACGGACCCAGTTCCGCGATGCCCTTCCGATTTGCCAACTGGTTCACTGGAGCCAGCGCCAACATGTAGGCCTGGACGGCGTGTTGGAAATCCAGATTGTCGTAGAGCTTTTCCACGGTCGCATCGTCGGGAAAACCGTCGAAGAAGTTCAGCGTCCCAAAGCGGGTCTCCACCTTGTCCGGGATTGCGACGCCTGGCGGTATCGGCGTTTGCATCTTGTATTGCTGGGCGTTGAGCGGAATTGCCGAGAGCGCCACGAAAGACAGCGCAAAAATCACTGATGTCACTAATTTCATGGTGCGGCCCGCTGGACTGCCCCCCTTAAGTGAGACACGATAATTTCTGTGACAGTGGGGTTGCCACGACGACTATCGTGCCTTGTTTTGCGCGAACGCGGCTTCGAACTCAATAGGCGATCGATAGCCGAGCGCCGAGTGCAGGCGCTCCTTGTTGTAGACATCCGCAATGAAGCTATCGATCCGGCGGCGAGCGTCTCTTATGTCGGAGAACGCCTTGCCGTTGACCTCCTCGGCCTTGAGCGTCTTCATGAAGCTCTCAGCCTTGGCGTTGTCGAAGGGGTTGCCCGGCCTGCTCATGCTGATCGTGATGTCGCGATCCGCTAATATTTGGCGATAGGCGATTGACGCGTATTGCACGCCGCGGTCGGAATGGTGGATCAGGCTGCTGCGTTGCGGCTTGCGGGCCTCGATGGCCTTGTTCAATGCTGCAATCGCGAGCGAGGCATTGAGCGTGTTCTCGAAGGCCCAGCCAACCGCCTTGCGCGAGAAGGCATCGAGGATGACCGCGAGGTAGGCGAAGGTCGTGGCGAGATGGACGTAGGTGATGTCTGCGACCCAGATCTGATCGGGAGCGGACGGCACCAGGCCGCGCACCAGATTGGGCACCACGACAATGTCCCTTGGTCGCTCTGCAGGCGGCTTCAGGAATGGCGCCTTGCGCTGTGCGAGAAGATTGTCCTCGCGCATGAGCCTGAGCACCTTCTTAGCATTAACGACCATGCCTTTACGTCGGATGGTGGCCGTCACGCGCCGGTAGCCGTAGAACGGATGCTTCAGGCAAATGCGTTGGATCTGGTCGCGCAGCTCGCAGTCGGCAGTCTCACGACTGCGTTTGTTGAGATGCCGGTAATAGGTCGCGCGTGGCAGGCCGGCCAGACCGCAGAGCCGTTGCACGTCGGCGTGGGACTCCGTTGCCTCCGATGTCATGGCTTGGATGACTTCGATGATGCGGGTGCGGGTCCGCCTTGCGCTGCCGGCCGCTCCAATGCGCGCAAGGCTTGCCGAAAAAAATCGAGATCCATCTGCTGACGGCCGACAAGCCGTTCGAGTTCGGCGATGCGAGCATTTGCGCGCGTCAGCGCAGACCGCTTGTCGTCATAGGTTGCCGTAGCTTTGAGCTTCCGGGGGCCGGGCTTCGGCCCTCGCTTGCGGTTCAATCCCTCAGGTCCTTGCGCCTTCCAGGCCTTGATCCAGTCATGCAGGATCTTGCGAGATATCCCAAGCTCGCGAGCCACAGGCAGAACGCCTTCGCCTCGCTCGACGCGCTTGATCGCCTTCAGTTTGTAAGCCGTCGGAAACTGACGGTTCTTCCCTCTTGCTGCCACAGGTCATCCTCGAAATGCCTGTCACAGAAATTATCGTGTCTCACTTAAGGGGTGCAGTCCACCGCCTTGAAAGATTTTGAGTTTATAAGCAGCTCTGCGGAAATCCGATCTTGGGGTTCGGGCGAGGCTACAAATCTCGCAAATTGACGGGTCAACGTCTGCCAGCGCGATTGACCGGACCGCCGCGATTTACAGTGCCAGCACCCACCACCGCTTGTCGTGCAACGGGTCGCGGCCTCAGCACTACGCCCGGCCGTACGACGCAATTGGCTGGATAGTCAACGTATGTGCAGTCTCGGTGCTCGCGGCTACGAACCCAGTTATCAGTAGCGTAGCCGCTATTGCGAATGAGAGCTTCATTTTCGCCTCCTTCGTTTAAAACAATTAACTCCAATAAAACCGATCTTCGTGTTGACCCAGATCAACAGGTCAAAGCTCAATGTCCGAAATAGGTCAAAAGCTGCCCTAAGCTGCTGCGGGCGCTTACTTCCGGTTGAGCCCCAGCAGCCAACCTCAGCCAGGGCCGATCGGAAGGTCCGAGATAGGCCAACAGGAGACATTCGAGGAGGGGACTTCTGGCCTATTGTATCGAAATTAGTACCAAAACTGCCGCAGCAAATATTGCGGAACAACTCAGGAAGAGCACAATGTTTGCTCCCTTCCAGGCATTGAAACGGGCTCTCGTACTTAAGGTCCAAACGCTATAGCCCGCTGCGCGTAGTTGCTGGCCGGCGCGAAAATTGCTCCACATTGCTCCGCACCAAGCGGACAAGGCCACGATCCAGCAAAACGTCTTCACCAAAATGCTCATAGCGATCACCTAGAAACTAACCTTAGTGATGTCATAGCAGCGGTCGTTAACAAATCAGGACGCCCACCAATTCAAATTTTGGCGGCGGCCTTCGCTAAGGCAGTGTCGCCCCGGCGCACGGAAACAGACTGGCGATGCCAGAACGCTTCCTGAACTCGGCGGGTGTGAAGGAATGTCTGTCCGGTCGAGGCCGGGAAGCCGACATCGCGGATGCAGACCGGAAGGTCCGGACCGGGCCAGGACCTGACGTGCGGTCGCCTGGAAGGGCAAATCGTTCATAAACCTGTGGGGAGCATGTGCCGGTACGTTGGAAATACCGATACTGTACATACTCGTGCGCCTTTAATTTCTGGCGTCCGTGCGCATTGCTCCTCATCGCAGGTTATGATTAGGCGCAGGATGATGATCGCGCATAAGTTGCGCCAGATCAAAGAAGCAATTTAGCAATCTCTTTATAATAACCAGACACGTGTAGGAGGGTAGTATGCGATTGATCCTGCGAATTGTGTTTTCGGTCGCCGCTCTTTCGATCGCCGCGGGTCTCGGCTCCTCGCCTGTCATGGCGGCCAAAAAGAAGGCCTGCCATATTGAATGTGTTGAGCGTGACAACAATGGACGGTGCATTCTCACCGAGTCAGTTTGTCCGCCGACTGGATCGTGCAACACCAACAACGGGGGCGTAGTTGGTTGCCCAGGGTCGACGAAGAAATGTTACCAGTGCATTAGGTGGTATCCGAACGGCGACTGTATGGCATCGAAAATAGTAGCGTGCGATTGAAAGGCGACATCGACCGAGAGTTTTCACATCGGTCGAAGGGAAAGCCATTTCTCGCGCCAACATAGCGCCTGGTCTGCCTGCCCGGAATCAGCGCCTGTAAGACAGAATTGCGGGCAGAAGTCCGAGAACCAAGATCCGCCGTCCAAGCGGATCGTGAAGAACGTTCGGCGAGCCACGCGCAAGTCCGCTCCGGGTCACAAGCAGACATAGGCGGAGAGCGACGGCACCACGTTCGTCCGTCACCCCCCGGGGCCATCCTTCATGATGTAGCCCATCAGGTCGTCCACGTTGTGCTCCAAGTCCCGGATGATGTTCTTGACGACGTCCCCGACCGAGATCACGCCCACGACCTTGCCCGCGTCCAGCACCGGCAGATGGCGAAAGCCACGTTGAGCCATCATCGCCATGCAACTGTCCAGCCGGTGGTCCGGCTTGACCGTCACCGGGTTGCCCGTCATCACCTGACCCACCGGCGTCTGCTTGGCGTCGAGCCCGGGCAGCAGCACTTTGATGGCGCAGTCCCCCTGCGTCACGATGCCGACCAGCGCGCCGTCGTCGATGACGAGCACCGACCGGACCCGGTTGTCGCGCATCTGGCGCAAGGCTTCGACGACCATGTCCCCGGAACGAACATGGATCACGGCGCCACTCTTCTGGGCCAGCGCGCTTCTTACTGTGCTCATCGATGTCCCCTCCTGGACCCCGTCCTGCCCCGCCTTGATGGTCCGGATGGCAGGATAGTCGAAATATCCGGCTTCGTCAGCGCCTCGCCGATGCGGTGCGCCTGGCCGTGGACCGAACGATGATCGGGGTCACAGGCGGCCTATCGATTCCTGGGATTGCAGAGGTCAGATCGTCCCCGAGAGCGGAACCATCGGGTGCCGGCAAAAATGTTGCTCGGCAAAACGCAAGTCGATCGACGATTGCGGTCAGTGGAGAGCTCTGGGTCAAGAGGCGGCGTGCTGGAATTTCTCCCCCACGTCCGCGTCGTCCCTGGCAGCGGACATTCGCATTCATTTTGGCCGGCCGCCGCCGCCTGCCTCCTGTCGTGACGCCCGCTCACTCATCCAGGCCCCAAGGGCCGTCCCGGCGTCGCGGAAACCGACAGCAGACCGAGAACTGCCCAATGGCCTCCCTCGGCAGCCATGTCGCTCGGAAACTCTTCACAAAGCAATTTGAAGGCTTTGACGGGAATGAACATGCGCCCTTAACGAAAACGGGCAAAAATGGGTCGCTGATCTTCACCTACCTGACCACAGTGCCGTTTCGAGCTTACGCGAAATCTCGATAGCCGCGTCGCGAGCCGGTCACCGCCGAAGCGAAATCCGAAATGCCTTCACAGAAGCGCAGGCCGGGGTTTGCAACTGCCGCGTGAAGAATTGGCAAGGAAACGTTAAGGAAAAGTCGGGGATTTCTGATGATTGCGCCGGAAGAAGAGAGGTTGCTGAAAACCTACCTGGTCGAGATGTTCGGCCAGATTAGCAGCATGCGGCGCGAACTCGCCGCTCTTCAAGGCGACGGCAAGGGCAGTTTCGCGACGATGACCGACACCCTCGACGCGATCGTCGAGAATACGGAGACAGCCGGGAACGCGATCCTCGAAAGCATGGAGGCGATCGGCGCCAGCGTCGCGAAGTTGCAGAAAGTCAAAGACCCGACTGCCACAGCGGTCTGCGACGAGATCGTCGATAGCACGAACAAGGTGTTCGAGGCGTGCGCGTTTCAGGACCTCACGGGGCAGCGGATCACTCGCGTGGTCAAGTCGCTGCAGTTCATGGAGGACCACATCAACAAGCTCGTCCGCATCTGGGGAAAAGAGGAGCTGGCGCGGCTGGCCACCGAGCTTGCTGCCCCAAGCGCCCCGGACTTGATGGAGGGCCCGAAGCGGCCGGGCGTGGCGATTTCCCAGGACGACATCGACAAGCTGTTCGCGTGAACGACGGCCAGGCGTGATGCCCGCTCCGCGTCATTGCGAGGAGCAGAGCGACGAAGCAATCCAGGGCCGCGCAGGGACTCTGGACTGCGTCGCTGCGCTCGCAATGACGGAGCAAACTAACGCGCAGCGCCGTTACGGCCGCAGCGTCTCCATGAAGCGTACCGGCTCGCCGATCGCTGGCGTCAGCAGCTCGCCCTGCCACATCACGCGCTGGCCGCGGACGAACGTGCCGACCGGCCAGCCGGTGACGCGTAGGCCATCATAGGGCGTCCAGCCGGCTTTCGAGGCGACCCATTCGTTGGTGATGGTCTCGCTGCGCTTGAGGTCCACGATGGTGAGGTCGGCGTCGTAGCCGGCGGCGATGCGGCCCTTGCGGGCGATGTTGTAGATGCGGGCGGGGCCGGCGCTGGTGAGATCGACGAAGCGGGCCAGCGACAGGCGACCGGCGTTGACGTGGTCGAGCATGATCGGCACCAGCGTCTGCACGCCGGTCATGCCGGAGGGCGAGGCCGGATAGGTCTTGGCCTTCTCCTCCGCGGTGTGCGGCGCGTGGTCGGAGCCTAGTATGTCGACGATGCCCTGGTGGACGCCCCACCAGATGACGTCGCGATGATCGGCCGAGCGCACCGGCGGATTCATCTGCGCGTAGGTGCCGAGCCGCTCGTAGCACTCCGGCGCCGCCAAGGTGAGATGATGCGGCGTCGCCTCGACGGTGGCGACGTCCTTGTGGTCGCGCAGATACACGATCTCCTCCTTGGTGGAGATGTGCAGCACGTGGATGCGCTTGCCGGTCTCGTGCGCGAGGGTGACGAGACGTTGCGTGGCGCGCAGCGCCGCCTCCTCGTCGCGCCACACCGGGTGCGAGCGCGGATCGTTCTCGACGCGCAGGTCCTTGCGCTCGTTGAGGCGGTACTCGTCCTCGGCGTGGAACGCGGCACGGCGGCGGATCACCTGGAAGATGCGGCGAAGGCTGTCGTCGTCCTCGACCAGCAGCGAGCCGGTGGAGGAGCCGACGAACACCTTCACGCCGGCGCAGCCCTCGGCGCGCTCCAACACCGGGAGCTGCTCGACGTTCTCGCGGGTGCCGCCGATGAAGAAGGCGAAATCGCAATGCATGCGATGGCGGCCGGCAGCGACCTTGGCGGCGAACGCCTCTTCGGTCACCGTCAGCGGATTGGTGTTGGGCATCTCGAACACGGCGGTGACGCCGCCCATCACGGCGCTGCGCGAGCCGGTTTCGAGGTCCTCCTTGTGAGTGAGACCAGGCTCGCGGAAATGCACCTGGGTGTCGATCACGCCGGGCAGCACGTGCAGGCCCTTGCAGTCGATGATCTCGGCGGCCGAGGCTGTGCCGAGATCGCCGATCTCGACAATACGTCCGCCTGAAATGCCGATGTCGCGGACACCCTCGCCGTCCTGATTGACCACGGTGCCGGATTTCAGAATGACGTCGAAGCGCGCGCTCATGAAGCCCTCATAGGATTTCATTCTCCTGACCGCCCCAAGACAGATCGATCATGCTGCGCGCCTGCCCATTTGCTGGCCTCCGGTGGCACGCGAGTCTCGATCTTTAGAATGAAGCCACCGCGCGGCGGCGTTTCAGCCTTGTGGTTTATGCCTGGGCGGCATACGTTTCAGTGCGGCCTGTCGCAAGAGGTTTTTCGGATGAAGGCGACGTTTCTCGACGACCGGGGCGTGGTCCAGGTCAGCGGCGACGATGCACGCAAGTTCCTCAACGGTCTCTTCACCACCGACGTCACCAAGCTCACGCCTGGCGATGCCCGGTTCGGCGCGCTGCTGACGCCGCAGGGCAAGATCATCGTTGATTTCCTGGTGGCACAGGTGCCGGCGACCGACGCCGGCGAGCGCTTCCTGCTCGACTGTCCGCGCGCGCTGGCGCAGGCGCTCACCGACAAGCTCAACCTCTACAAGCTCAGGGCCAAGGTCGCGGTCAGCAATCTCTCCGGAGAGCTCGGCGTGATCGCGGTCTGGGATGGCGCCATCGGCGCCACGCCGGAGCCGAGCTTCACCGATCCGCGTCATGAGAGCCTCGGCGCGCGCGTCATTGCGCCGCAGGAGGCGCTCGCGGAGATCGCCGCACGGCTCGGGACCGAGATCGTCGATTCCGACGCCTATGAGGCGCATCGCATCGACTGCAGCGTGCCGCGCGGCGGGCTCGACTTCATGTATGGCGACGCCTTCCCGCACGAGACCAACATGGACCGGCTGCACGGCGTCGACGTCGGCAAGGGCTGCTATGTCGGCCAGGAGGTCGTGAGCCGCATGCATCATCGCGGCACCACGCGCACGCGCGCGGCGAAGGTGCTGCTCGACGGGCCGAGTCCCGAGCCGGGCACGCCGATTCTGGCCGGCGACAAGTCCGTCGGCACCATGGGCTCGGCCGCCGCGCAGAAGGGCATGGCGCTGCTGCGCATCGACCGCGCCGCCGAGGCGTTGGAGGCGGGAACGCCGCTCACCGCCGGCGGCCTCGTTCTACGCATCGCTGATCCCGACGCGCTGCAGGGCGCGCCGAAACAGACGGTCGCCTGAGCCGGTCTCATGGGTCGCGCTGCTGTCGTCCATCCCGATGGCCTGACGCGCTGCCCTTGGCCGGGCAGCGATCCGCTCTACGTCGCCTATCACGACACCGAGTGGGGCGTGCCGGAATATGACGACCGCGCGCTGTTCGAGAAGCTGATCCTCGACGGCTTCCAGGCCGGGCTGTCGTGGATCACGATCCTGCGCAAGCGTGACAATTTCCGCCGCGCCTTCGATGATTTCCAGCCGGAGAAGATCGCGCGCTATTCCGACAAGAAGATCCACGCGCTGATGAACGATGCCGGCATCGTGCGCAACCGTGCCAAGATCGAAGGGACGATTCTCAGCGCGAAATCCTGGCTCGACATCCAGGACAAGGGTCCCGGCTTCTCGAAGCTGCTGTGGAACTTCATGGACGGCACGCCCAAGGTCAATGCGTTCAAGACCACCGCGAGCGTGCCGGCCTCGACGCCGCTGTCGATCAAGATCTCGAAAGAGCTGGCCTCGCGCGGCTTCAAGTTCGTCGGTCCCACGATCGTCTACGCCTTCATGCAGGCGACTGGGATGGTCAACGACCATCTCGTCACCTGCTTCTGCCACGAGACCTGCAGCGGCAAGCGCCGCACCCCACGCCTCAAGCCTCCCAAATGACGACTGACAAGGCCCCGAGCGGGCACGACCGCGTCTGGCAGCGCATGCTGTCCGGCCGGCGGCTCAACCTCATCGACCCATCGCCACTCGATGTCGAGATCGCCGACATCGCCCATGGGCTCGCGCGTGTCGCGCGCTGGAATGGCCAGACCACCGGCGCGCACATCTTCTCGGTCGCACAGCACACGCTGCTGGTCGAGACGGTGATGCGCGCGCGCAAGCCGAACATCGATGCCCGGCTGCGGCTCGCCGCGCTGCTGCACGATGCGCCGGAATACGTCATCGGCGACATGATCTCGCCATTCAAGGCGGTGCTCGGCGACGGCTACAAATCAGTCGAGAAGCGGCTGCTCGGCGCCATCCACATCCGCTTCGGCCTGCCGGCCGAGATTGCTCCGGAGATCGAGCGCCAGATCAAGGCGGCCGACCGCGGCGCCGCTTTTCTGGAGGCGACCCGGCTGGCCGGCTTCTCGGAGAGCGAGGCGAAGAAGCTGTTCGGTCGCGACCCCGGCCTGCCGGACGCCACCGTGACGGACTATCTGACGCCCTGGAGCGCGGCCAAGGCCGAGAAGCAGTTCCTGACCCGCTTCCACGCGGTGCTGGGGTCGTGCTGAGATGCCGCTGACGCCGGACGAACGCCGCAATGAACGGCTGAAGCTGGCGGCCAACTGGGTCAACACGCTGGCGACGGCCATCGTCACCGCCGGGACGTTCGTGCCGCTTGCCCAGTTCGTCTATGGGGTGCTGCCGCCCAGCACCCCCGCGGGCCTGATCTACGGGTCGGGCGTCGTTTGCATTATCACCGGAGTGCTCATACATTTGCTGGGTCAGTGGATCCTGGGAGGTCTTCGATGACCCTGCACCAGCTCGTTGCCCTGAGCTTTCCGCTTCTGACCGCCTTGGCCGTCGCCATCGTGGCCCTCTTCGTGCGCCGGCCCTGGTCCGAGAAACCGGTCGAGATCGCCCCCCAGAACCGTGAGCGGCTCCTCGATCATCTCGAGCGGCTGAACGCGGAGATCGAAGGCAAGGCCCATCTGGTTCGCCAGGAGCTGCGGCAGCTCAAGAACACGCGCTGAGGGCTGTCGGCGCATATATGCGCCAGCCTGACAGCAGACATCCAAATCCCGCTTTTGCCCTTGTGCCCCCATTCGTATAATCGGGCCTCCAAAGGCCTCCCATGATCCATGTCTGCTCACTCGCCGCCCTGCCCGAGACCGTGCGCCTGACCGGCGCCAGCCACGTGCTGACCATCATGGCCAATGTCGAGCAGGTGAAGCGGCCGGAGACGATCCGCCCCGAAAACCATCTGCGGGTCTCGGTCGACGACATCACCGAGCAGCTTCCGGGCTTCATGGCGCCGAGCGAGGATCACGTCGCCCAGGTGCTGGAGTTCGTCCGCGGCTGGGATCGCGCGGCGCCGCTGGTGATCCACTGCTATGCCGGCATCAGCCGCTCCACCGCGAGCGCCTTCGCCACGGCCTGCGCGCTCAACCCCAATCGCGACGAGCTCGATATCGCCTGGGCGATCCGCCAGGCCTCGCCGATCGCCTCGCCGAACCGGCTGATCGTCAGCCTGGCCGACAGGGCACTGGGCCGCCAGGGGCGCATGGTGCGCGCGCTGGACGCGATCGGGCCCGGCGCCATGATGGTCGACAGCGCGCCATTCCGGATCGATCTGGACTGAGTTGCGACGCGGCGCAGCCGAGTACCGGTGCGCTTTGAACTTATGTTCCACGGTTTGACACAGAGGGAACGACGGCCATCGGGCGACCCGCCGCGGGCCGTCGGCCGATTCGCTGCGCCAGCGGTCCACCCGAAGGCCGGCACCTTCCACCCCTGACGCCCACCGGCGCCATCGATTGAGGATTCCCCGCGTGATGTTCGATTGGCCCCTGGATTGGATCGCGCTGCTGGTCGCGTTCGCGGCGCTCGCCTTCGCGCGCCGGATTTCCGATCGCCTGGCCGAGGTCCAGGCCCGGCTGGCCAAGCTCGAGGCGGCACGCCCGATCGCGGCTGCGCCGGTGGTCGCGCCGCCGCTAAGCCCGCTTCAGGAGCCCGCTGAAGCCCCGCCAATGCCGCCGCCATTGCCGGAGCTGACCGAGCCTGCTCTCCAGCCCGTGGCGATGGCGAGCGACGACGCGGCCGAACAGCCGCCGCCGCTCGCGTCCCCGTCACCCGTGCCGCAGCCTGCGGCCGGCTTCGAGGAGCGCATCGGCACCCGCTGGGTGGTGTGGATCGGCGGGCTGACCTTGGCGCTCGGCGGCTTCTTCATGGTGCGCTACTCGATCGAGGCCGGCCTCGTCGGCCCCGAGGTGCGCGTCGCACTCGGCGCGCTGTTTGCGGCCGCGCTGCTCGCGGCCGGCGAATGGACGCGGCGCAAGGAGAGCATCTCGCAGATCGCAGCGCTGCCGATCGCCAACATTCCGGCGATCCTGACCGCGGCCGGCACGGCGGTCGCCTTCGCCACCATCTACGCGGCCTACGCGCTGTACGACTTCCTGCCGCCCGCGATCGCCTTCGTGCTGCTCGGCATCGTCGCGCTGGGCACGCTGGCGGCGGCGCTGTTGCATGGCCCGGCGCTCGCCGGGCTCGGTTTGGTCGCCGCGTTCACGACGCCGGTGCTGGTGTCGACCGGCGAACCGAACTACTGGGCGCTGTACATCTACCTCGCCATCGTCACCGCCGCCGCCTTTGCGCTGGCCCGCGTGCGGCTGTGGCGCTGGCTCGCGATGACCACGATCGGGCTGTCGTTCCTGTGGACCTTGCCCGGACTCGACGCGGGCGTCGAGGCGGTGGCGCCGCATGTCTTCCACGTCGCGGTTGGTTTCGCGCTGGCCGCGCTGATCGTGGTCTGCGGCTTCATGTTCGGACCCGCCGCCGAGAACGACGAGGTCGAGCCGATCTCATCCGTCGGCCTGGCGGTTTATCTGCTCGGCGCCATGCTGGTCGTGCTGGCGAGCTTCCATGACGGTCTGGCGCTGATCGGCTTCACCGTGCTGGTCGCGGCGACGCTCGCGGTCGCCTGGCGCGCGCCGAGCGCCGTCGGCGCGGTCGCCGCTGCGGCGGCCACCGTGTTCCTGGTATTCGCCGAATGGGCGCTGCGCGACAATCCGGACCTGCTGGTGCTGCCGGGCGGCGCGTTGCCCGGGATGGGGCCGAACCCGCTCGGCGCATCGGTCACGTCGCATCTGGTGACGGCGGCGATCTTCGCGCTCGGCTTCGGCGGCGCCGGCTTCCTGGCGCAGGGCCGCTCGCACAACGCGGTCGTGCCGGTGGTGTGGTCGGCGGCCGGCGTGTTCACGCCGCTGGCGCTTCTTGTCGCGCTCTATGCGCGCATCGCCCATCTCGACCGCTCGATTCCGTTCGCGATCGTCGCCGTCGTGCTCGCCGCCGCGTTTGCCGTCGCCACCGAGGCGCTGACCCGGCGCGAGGAGCGTCCGGGCCTCAGCGCCTCGATCGCATTGTTCGCGACCGGCACGCTGGCCGCGCTGGCGCTGGCGCTGACCTTCGCGCTGGAGAAGGGCTGGCTGACGATCGCGCTGGCGCTGATGTCGCTCGGCACCGCATGGATCTTCGAGAGGCGGCCGATCCCGTTCCTGCGCACGCTCGCGGCGGTCTTTGCCGGGCTCGTGGTGCTGCGCATCGGCTATGATCCGCGCATCGTCGGCGCCGATGTCGGCACCACGCCGATCGTCAACTGGCTGCTGTGGGGCTACGGCGTGCCGGCGGTGTCGTTCTGGGGCGCGAGCTATCTGATGCGCCGCCATGGCGACGACGCGCCGCTGCGCGCGGTCGAGGCCGCCGCGATCCTGTTCACGACCCTGCTCGCCTTCCTGGAGATCCGCCACGCCGTCAATGACGGCGACATGCTGGCGGTGCCGTCGCTCGCCGAAGTGGGACTCGACGTCTGCGTGGCCCTGGCGCTGGCGATCGGGCTGGAGCGGCTGCGGGAGCGCAGCGGCAGCATCGTGCACAACATCAGCGCCGTGATCCTGACCGGCTTTGCCGGCGGCGCCACCGTGCTCGGGCTGCTGCTGCTCGAGAACCCGATGATCTCGGATGTCGCGATCAAGGGCGGCCTGCTCAACATCCTGATCCTGGCCTATGCGTTCCCGGCGGTGCTGATGCTGCTGTTGTCCTACGCGGTCGCAGGCCGCCGTCCGCCGGCCTATGGCAATACGCTGGCCGCGGGCGCACTGATCCTGGCGCTGTCCTATGTCAGCCTCGAGATCCGCCGGATCTATCACGGCCCCGATCTGACGGCAGGGCCGACCAGCGCGGCCGAGCAGTACACCTATTCGATCGCCTGGCTCGCCTTCGGCGTGGTGCTGCTCGGGATCGGAATCATCGTGCAGTCGCAACGCGCCCGTCTGGCGTCCGCCATCGTGATCGCGCTGACGATCCTGAAGGCCTTCCTGATCGACATGTCGGCGCTGACCGGCGTGTGGCGCGCGCTGTCGTTCATCGGGCTCGGGCTGGTGCTGGTCGCGATCGGCTGGCTGTACCAGAAAGTGCTGTTCCGACGGCAGCAGCAGGCACCGCCGGCTCAGCCGGCGGCGTAGCGCCATGTCGGATTAGGCCGCGCGCACCGACTCCAGGAACGACGCCACCTCACGCTTCAGCCGGTCGCTGTCCGAGGCCAGCGATTGCGCCGCGGCCAGCACATGCGTGGAGGCCGTTCCGGTTTCCGTCGCGCCGCGCTGCACGTCGACGACGTTCACAGAAACCTGCTGCGTGCCCTCCGATGCCTGCTGGACGTTGCGCGAAATCTCCTGCGTGGCGGCACCCTGCTCTTCCACGGCCGCCGCGATCGCCGACGAGATTTCCGACAGCCGCTCGATGGTCGTGGAGATCGCCCGGATGGCGCCGACCGATTCCTGTGTCGCCGCCTGGATGCCGGACACCTGCTGGCCGATCTCGTCGGTCGCCTTGGCGGTCTGCTCGGCCAGCGCCTTCACTTCGGACGCGACGACCGCGAAGCCGCGGCCGGCCTCGCCGGCACGAGCGGCCTCGATGGTCGCATTCAGCGCCAGCAGATTGGTCTGGCCGGCGATCGTGTTGATCAGTTCGACGACGTCACCGATCCGCGCCGCGGCCTTGCTCAGCTCGCTCACGCGATCGTTGGTCATGCGCGCCTGGTCGACGGCCTCGGTGGCCATGCGGGCCGATTCCTGCACCTGGCGGCTGATCTCGGTGATCGACGACGATAGCTCCTCCGTCGCGGACGCGACTGACTGCACGTTGGTCGAAGCCTCCTCCGAAGCAGCCGCAACCGCAGTCGAGATCTCCTGCGAACGCGTCGCGGTTGATGACAGCGCGCCGGCGGAATGCTCGAGCTCGGTCGAGGCCGACGACACCGTCTGCACGATCTCGCCGATGGTCGCCTCGAACTGGCGGGTGATATTGTCGACGCGCCGGCCGCGTTCGATCTTGACCTCGGCATCGTGTGCCGCGAGCTCATCGGCCTCCTTCTTGGCGATCAGCGCCTCCTTGAACACCTGCAGCGTATCAGCCATGGCGCCGATCTCGGTCGGCTCGCCGCGATGCGTGACTTCCGCGCCGAGATCGCCCTTGGCGAGCTCCTGCATCGGCTTGATGATCGACGCGATGCCGGACGAGACGTTCTGCACGAGATAGAATCCGACGGCGATGCCGGCGATGACGGCGGCGGCAATGATCGAAACCACGAGCCAGATCGCGCGCGAGAAGCTCTCGGCAGCCTGCCGCGTCGCGTTGTCGGCGCCCTTGTTGTTGAACTCGATGTCCTGGATGAAATACTTGTCGGCGTCGCGCGCGATCGCCGCGGCCGACTTTTCCAGCATTTCGGTGGCCTCGTGCGGAATCTTTCCGACGCTCTTGTTGGATTCATCCATCACCTGCTTGACGGCGACGACGTACTTCTCCCAGGACTGCACCCAGTTGTTGTAGATCGCGCGTTCCTCGGCCGAGGTGATCATCGGCTCGTAAGTCTTGCGGTCCTTGTTGATCGTCTCGAGGATTCCGTTGACGCGCTTCTCCGCGGCCTGCTTGGCCTCGGCCGTCTCCGACATCACATGCGCGCGCAAGGCGATGCGCAGCAGGTTGATGTCGGCGCGCAGCTCGCCGATCGCGCGCACGCTTGGCAACCAGTTGGTGGCGATGTCGACCGTGTTGACATTGATCGACTGCATGCTGGTGACGGCGAGCACGCCGAGCCCGCACATGGTGAAGAGCATGAAGGCGATGACCGAAATGATCTTCGTACGAATGGACATTGTTGACACGGAGGACCCCAGCTGACTGCGTGGTTCGGCCGCGTTCTACCAGCGCCAGAGACGGCCCGAACATCCAGGTCTGCGCTGCGCTGCGCGGTCGAGGTCAGAGGATCAGAGGGCTCCGAAAATTCCGAACCCGCATGTCGTCTCTGACGACCTCATTGGGCGCGAAACAGGCTTATCGGAGGTTAATGCTGGAACCGTAAGATTACTGACAATGCGCGTAAAATGATGGCCCTCAGGGACGGCGCGGTGCTCCGGAACCGGCGCCCGACGCACCGGGTCTCCCGATACCGTTGACGGATCGTGTGGAAGCAAAACCACGAACTGCGTTCGGCAACACAAGCGTCGTCTGAGCACGAGAAGTGTGACGGAGGGAGAACACGCCCTCAGCGGACTGGCGCCACGGCGCACCGGACCTCGAATCCGATGGCCAGCGGCGCAATCACCCGGACAGTTGGAACTCAGCCGACCGCTTCGGACATCAGCCGGATCCGGAACACTGGCTGCTTGGCTTCGTCGAGCAGCTCCATCTGCCACTCGGCCCCCTGCTGCAACGACTTCGAGATGCCACCGATCAGGTCGGAGCAGACAGCCGTCAGCTCGTTCCAGGCGGTTTCCCGATTGGCGAATTCATAAGGCTGATCAGCAGCGCCAGAATAGCGGCCCTGGCTGATCCGGAAGAAATAAAGCGACATAACGACCCTTTCTCGTGGGCCACCCCCCTGGTTGCAAACTGCACACGAGTCACTACCGAGGCATGAATTTAAGATTCCGTACGACTACGGCGCAATGACCACTAACGTGCGGTCAGCTTAAAATATTGCTCTATGTTAATAGGGGACTGGTTTTTCAATAATCGGTGAACTAACAACTAATCGGTCGAGCGACGCAGCTCCGGCGCCGCATCCGACTTCGCGTTATCGGATCTGGTAATTTCGCTCTTCGCGTTTTCGGGCTTGGCGGTTTCGGCCTTGGCGGTTTCGGGCTTCGCACTTTCCGCCTTGGCGGCCTTCGCAGGATCCGCCTTCAGGGGTTCTACCTTGCTGCGCTCCACCCGCGGGGTCTCGACTCGCGCCGCCACTTCGGTGTGCAAGCCGTCAGCCGCGGGTCCAGCAGCGCGTGCGGCGCGCGGCCGCGCCACGGCGCGCGCCATCAGCATGGTGGCTCCGCCCTGGTGCTGGAAGTCGCAATAGGCGAAGGCGCCGAGCCCGGAGACCGAACCGCGGAAGCTGCGATCGTCCTTCTTGTCGAGGTTGAAGCACGGTTCGAACGGCATGCCCTTGATGGCAGCGCAAACGTTCTGGCCGCGAATCTGCAGGGTGTTGCCGGGCAGGCGGATGTGACGCACCGGGCCAGAGCCGGAGAACTGCACCGCGCCCGCCGCGCCCATGTCGTCGAGGATGCGGCCCGCGCCACGGGTGCCGTCAACGCAGGTGAAGGCGAACACCTTTCCGGCGACGAATTTGCGGGCCTCGTCGGCTGTCATCGAACCCGCAACCGCAGGAGCAATCACGGCACCGGCAGTCACGGTCCCCAGCAATATACGCGCGAGCATGCATCAAACTCCCACTTAACCCCACGCAGCGGGTAAGGCGGTATCTTTACCCCATGCTTACCATACCAACCATGGCAACAATGGAGCAGCATGGTTTGAAAAGTCTGAACATCCTCAGGATATTCTTACCACCGTACGGCCGCGGACCTGGCCCGCGAGAATCTGCGGCCCCAGCGACGCCACTTGGTCCAAGGCAATTTCGTGAGTGATTTCAGCTAGTTTTGCGCGATCCAAATCAGTGGCGAGGCGCTGCCAGGCCGCCTTGCGCGCCGGCAGCGGGCACATCACCGAATCGATGCCGAGGAGGCACACGCCCCGCAAGATGAACGGCGCCACCGACGATGGCAAATCCATGCCGGCAGCGAGGCCACAGGCGGCGATGGCACCGCCATATTGGGTCATCGCCAGCAGGTTGGCGAGCGTATGCGAGCCGACGCTGTCGATGCCGCCCGCCCAGCGCTCCTTCGCCAGCGGCTTGGCCGGCCCGGACAGCTCGTTGCGGTCGATGATTTCGGCGGCACCGAGCGACTTGAGATAGTCGGCTTCGGCCAGGCGGCCGGTCGAGGCGATCACATGGTAGCCGAGCTTGGTGAGCACAGCCGTCGCCACCGAGCCGACGCCGCCGGCCGCGCCCGTCACCACCACCGCCCCGCTGGCCGGCGTCAGCCCGTGCTTCTCCAGGGCCAGCACGGCCAGCATCGCCGTGAAGCCGGCGGTGCCGATGGCCATGGCATCCCGGGCCGACAGGCCCTGTGGCAGGCCGACGAGCCAATCGCCCTTGACCCGCGCCTTCTCGGCATAGGCGCCGAGATGGGTCTCGCCCATGCCCCAGCCGGTACAGATCACGGCATCGCCCGGCTTCCAGGCGGGATGGCTGGACTGCTCGACCGTGCCGGCAAAATCGATCCCCGCGATCATCGGGAAGCGCCGGACCACCGGCGCCTTGCCGGTCAGCGCCAGCCCGTCCTTGTAGTTCAGCGCCGACCACTCGACCTTGACCGTGACGTCACCGTCCATCAGCTCGGCTTCATCGAACTGCGTCAGCGTCGCGGTCGTTCCCTTGTCCGCCTTGTCGATCCGGATCGCCTTGAACGTTCCCACAGCGGCACTCCCTGCGCTTTCTTTGTCTCACGCCATGTTTAGCCGATCGGGTCGGCCGCGCAACTCAGGTCGCGGGAACGGCGCGCGCGACCGGCTTCTCAACGATCGGCAGGTTGATCAGCGCCGACAGCACGCCGAACAGGATCGAGAGCCACCAGATCGGCGTATAGGAACCGTAGCGCTCGAACACGATGCCGCCGAGCCAGACGCCGAGGAAGCCGCCGACCTGGTGGCTGACGAAGGCGAAGCCATAGAGCGTGGCGAGCCAGCGGGTGCCGAACATGATCGCGACCAGCGACGAGGTCGGCGGCACGGTGGAGAGCCAGGCGAGCCCGGAGACCGCGCCGAAGGCGATCGCGGAGGCCGCCGTGACCGGGAACGAGATGAAGGCGAGCGTCGCCAGCGCACGGGTGAAATAGATGAAGGACAGGATGTAGCGCTTCGGCAGCCGGCTCTGCAGCCAGCCGACACTGAGCGAGCCGATGATGTTGAACAGGCCGATCGCCGCGATCACCCAGCCGCCAACCTGCGCCGACAGGCCACGATCGACCAGGAACGCCGGCAGGTGCACGGTGATGAAGGCGAGTTGGAAGCCGCAGGTGAAGAAGCCGAGCACCAGCAGCACGTAGGACCGGTGGCCAAACGCCTCCATCAGCGCGGTCGTGAACGACTGCTGCTCGGCCTCCGACGGCTTGGCCTCGGCCGCCGGCGGCGTCGCCACGGCGAGCGACAGCGGCACGATGAACAGCATCAGCGTCGCGAACACCATCAGCGCGCTCTGCCAGCCGAACTGGTCGATCAGCGCGACGCCGAAGGGAGCGAACAGGAACTGGCCGAGCGAGCCGGCCGCCGTGCCGGCGCCGAGCGCGACACCACGGCGCTCCGGCGGCAACAGCTTGCTGAACGCCGACAGGATGAGATTGAACGAGCAGCCCGACAGGCCGAAGCCGACCAGTACGCCGGCGCCGATGTTCAGCGACAGAGGCGAGCTGGAATAGCGCATCATCAGCAGGCCGCCGGCATAGAGCAGCGCGCCGACACAGATCACGCGCATCACGCCGAAACGATCGGCGATCGCGCCGGCGAGCGGCTGACCGAGCCCCCACAACAGGTTCTGCACCGCCACCGCAAGCGCGAACACGTCGCGTCCCCAGGCGAATTCACGGCTCATCGGCTGCACGAAGAAGCCGAGGCTGGAGCGCGGACCGAAGCTCAGCAGCGCAATCGCGCAGCCGCACACGATGATGACGACCGGCGTACGCCAGCTCTGGCTGCGGGAGGCCGTGCCGAGATCGCCTGCCTGTACCGACATCCGTGTCCTCCCCTGCCGCGGTCGCTGTCCGCCGCGCCCTTCCGATTAATGCATTTGCATTGAACTCCCAAGCTCAAAAGCGGAACCCAGCCATGAAAAATTTCGATGCGGCAGCCAGCCATGAGTACGTGTCATCCGAAGCGAGTTCCCGCGGCGGAACTCGCTCATGCGTCCTTGTCCCGGCGTGAAACGTCCTGATGCGCGAGTCGCAAACGACGATTCATCCTGTGCGGGAGTGACCTTCAGAACAGCCGCTATTTGTCGCCAAACACCGATAAACAGCGAAGGAAGTCTCTGAAGAAGAACTAACAGGTACCGCGGTACACATGCGCACGGAATGTGGAATTTGGACATCACATGGACCACGATCAGATCGAGACATCCGGCCACGTCGTGATCGTCGGTGCCGGAGTTGCCGGGCTGTTCTGCGCGCTGAAGCTCGCACCGCAGCCGGTCACGCTGATCTCCGCGACCGCATTGGGTGAGGCCTCGTTCGGCACGACGATGCAGGCCGACATCGCCGCAGCGGTTTCATCCGGCGACAGCCCCGATACCCATGCCGCCGACATGATCGCTGCGGGTGGCGGCCTGGTCGACGCGACGGCTGCGCTGGCGCTCGCGCGCGACGCTTCGGCTGCAATCGAGGACCTGGTCCGCCTCGGCGTGGCGTTCGATCGTGATCACAGCGGCAGGCTGGCGACGTCTCGTGCGGCTGCGCACACCGCGCGACGGATTCTCAGCGTTCGCGGAGACTTCACCGGACAAGCGATCATCACCGCGCTGTCTCAAGCCGTGCGCGCAACGCCCTCGATCCGCATCATCGAGGGCCATGTCGCCGACGCGCTGCTGACGGAAGACGGCGCGGTGCGTGGCCTGCGACTGCGGCCGACCGACGACGATGCGGCCGCGCCGGTGCTGATCCCGGCGCCGGCAATCGTGCTGGCCACCGGCGGCATCGGCCGTCTGTTCGCGGCGACCACGAATCCGCCGCACGCCACCGGCATCGGCCTCGCCATCGCTGCGCGCGCCGGCGCGGTCATTGCCGATCCGGAGTTCGTCCAGTTTCATCCGACCGCGATGATGACCGGTCACGATCCGGCGCCGGTTGTGAGCGAGAGCCTGCGCGGCGCCGGCGCCATCCTGGTCAACCGGCGCGGCCAGCGCTTCATGCTGCCGCGCCATCCGCTGGTCGATCTTGCCCCGCGCGACACGGTGGCGCGCGGCGTGATGGCCGAGATCATCGCCGGACGCGGCGCCTTTCTCGATGCGCGCGACGTGCTCGATGACGACGTCGCCGGGCGCTATCCGATGCTGCACCGGGTCTGTACCGCTGCGGGGCTCGATCCGACCCGGCAGCCGATTCCGGTGGCGCCGGCGGCGCATTTCCACATGGGCGGGATCGCGGTCGACGCGCAGGGCCGCAGCTCGATCGAGGGGCTTTGGGCGGCGGGTGAAGTCGCCGCGACGGCAACGGACGGCGCCAACCACATCGCCGGCAACGCGCTGCTCGCCGCGCTGGTGTTCGCCCAGCGGATCGCCGAGGACATCTCCGGCCGGACGTTCACCGCGCCCTCCACGCTACAGGACATTGCGTTCGCCGATCCGGCCGGCCCCTGTGCCGGCGCTGCGGCGAGCTCGCTGCGCGAGACGATGACGGCGCAGCTCGGCGTCATTCGCGACGAGGAGCGGCTGGCGGAGGCCATCGCCGCGATTGCCAGGATGGAGCGCGACGCCGGCAGCCCGAGGCTGCGCAACATGGCGAGCGCTGCGCTGCTGATCGCCACCGCGGCCTGGAGCCGGCGCGAGAGCCGCGGCGCGCATTGCCGCGCCGATTGCCCGGCCGAGAATCCGAGCTTCGCGCAGCGGACGATGACCACATTGGCCGCTGCCCGCGAGATCGCCGACGAGCTCGCGGCACGGCCGACGGCGCGGCAGTCGCGGCCGTTGAGCGCGTAGCAAGAGCTGATCCGACTGCGTCACGACGGAGCTCGGCAGTCGCGTTTTCACCGTCATTCGTGATCACCGTCATTCCGGGTTCAGGGCCTGCGGCCTTGTCCCGGAATGACGGTGCTCATGACGAAGCAGCCATCGTCGCCCAATACAGATATTACGACTCGTTGTTATTTGCTGCCTCGCCGGTATTTGGGGGCAGGCACGATGTAATTAGTGCGTGCCGTGTCGGCCGCGTGCATCCATCGATCCGCGGGCGCTGGACGAACAAATCGGCCGTACCGTTGCGCTGGTGCTCGTAGTCATCACGCGCACGATCTGAGCGGCCCTCGCCAATGAGTTGGACGAGGCCTTTCGTCGAAGCAGATCACCGGCTGACGCTGATGCGACTCGCCGCACGGATCGAGCACATCCTCTACGCGCGCGACTAATTCGCATCGATCTATGGGGATACGCCACATGCTCCTGCGCCATGGCTTCAGATCGTTCTCGGCCAGACGCCGCCGCACTATCTCGTGCGCCCCGGCGCCGACGGCATTTACCAGCACCAACTAAATGGCTGGACAGGTTCGCCATGATTTCGGCAAAAGAACCGCAGAACCTGTACAAATAAGAAAAAGAGATGGTCGAAATTTAGCGGTGCTCAAGTAGTAGCGCGCGTTTTGTCCGTCCTGCTGACGAGGAAATGGGAACTCACGGCTGCCAGATCGCCGATTCACCGCTTGGCATGGCCATAGATTCGGTCATCGGTCTCGCCGCCGGTTTGGAAGCCGAGTCGCCGAGCAGAAAGGCGCCAAACGGTCCAGGGAGTGTTGCGGGGCGACGCGATGGCGCGTGTCCGCAGGAGTAGTTGAGGATGAGTTCCTTGTTGCGGAGTAGCGGATCGCGGATCACCGTGGGTGATGCGCAGAGCGAACGTTGGCGCCCGGCAAAGCCTGCCGCTTTGTCCAACAGCCTCGCGCATGCGACGTCTGCGCCTGATGAGGATGCGGCCACCGATCTCTCCCGGCCGTGGTGGCAAACCGCTTCAGCGGTTGACGATGCGCCGATGCCAATGGCGCCAGCAGAAGCGGACCGATCCTGGCAGATCCCTTCACTCGATCCCGTCGTGATGCCTCCACCTCCGCCCGAACGGCTCGAATTCGATTCTGTTTTCCGGTTCGGTGCCGCAGTGGCCGCGCTTGCGTGCCTCGCGTTCTTTGCGGTGCGCATCATGCAGGCTCCGAACATTGAAACAGTTACGAAGTCTGAAGCGACCGCTTCATCGTCTCCCCGAAACTTCGGGACAGCGGGGAAATCGAAATCCGATGACGGACAAGCATCGCTGGACGCCGCGGCGCACACGATCGGACGTGCCGATTCGATCGTGGCGTCGGTCCCGATCGTCAAGCCGGCTCCGGGCGGAGGCGAGACCCCGCAGTCAATTCCGCCGAAAGCATCTCGGACCATCGCGACCAGGAGCCCTGCACCGGCGGCCGCGTCTGCGCTGACCAAGAACGAGATCAGCGAAATGCTGAAGCGCGGACGCGATCTCATCGGCGCGGGCGACGTTGCGAGTGCCCGCCTGATCCTGGCGCATGTCGCGGAAGCGGACGCCGAAGCATCACTGACGCTGGCCGGCACCTATGACCCCGCGATCTTGTCCAACCTGAAAGCCGTTGGCGTCGCGCCCGATCCGGCCAAGGCCCGCGCCTGGTACGCGAGAGCCGCCGAACTCGGGTCACTCGAGGCTCGACGGCGGCTCGAGTGACCCGAGCTTCGAAACCGGGTGATCCAGCGCGGTCTCACGCCGGTCGCTGCGCAGGAATTGCGGCGGGGCGCGGACCGCCGGATCCTGGTCGATGGTGTCGTGCGGGCGACGCGCGTCCCCGCAAAGTGTTGTGTTGCGTGATGAGGTCCATGATGGGAATGTTTGATCGTCTGTTGCAACCGGCCTTGTCGTCGGCGCCCCGTGGTCCTCGGCTGCTTGGCGCGCCGGGTTCTCCGACCGTGGCCTTGCTCCTCGTGCTTGCCGCCGTGCCAGGCCTGGCGCGTGCTGCCGAGGGCGAGATCCGGATCGGCAATACGACGCCCTACAGCGGGCCGGCGGCCGCCTACGGCAGCGTGAGCAAGGTCATCTCCGCCTATTTCCAGAAGGTGAATGACGAGGGCGGGATCAGGGGCCGCAAGATCACCTACATCTCCTATGACGACGGCTATAATCCGCAGAAGACGGTGGAGCTGACACGACGGCTGGTGGAGGAAGACAAGGTCGACGTCATCTTTGCGAGCGTTGGAACAGCGACCAGCGCGGCGGTGCGGCCTTATCTCAACGCGAACAAGATACCGCAATTGTTCGTCGGCTCCGGCGCCTCGATCTGGGATCAGCCTCGCGACTATCCTTGGACCATGGGAGCGCAACCCAGCTACCAGATTGAAGCTCATATTCACGCGCAATATCTGCTCGAGCAACATGCCGGTGGCACGCGCATCGGTGTGCTTTATCAAGACGACGAGTTCGGCAAGGACTATCTGAAGGGTTTGAAGGACGGGCTCGGCGGCAAGCTGCCGATCGTCGCGGAAGCGGCTTACGCGGTCACCGATGCCGACATCAATCAGCAGATCGCGAAGCTGAAGACCGCCGGAGCCAACATCCTGGTCGACGTCAGCACCCCGAAATTCACGGTGCTCGCGATCCGCCGCCTCGCCGAGCTCGGCTGGAGACCCGAGCACATCATCCCCACGGTTTCGGATTCGGTTGCCACCGTGCTGCAGCCTGCAGGCCTGCAGAACGCGGAAGGACTGCTTTCCGCCACCATCCTGTACGAGGGCGGTGTGCAGGGCGGCGATCCCGGCTTCGCCGAGTGGTCCGCGTTCATGGATCGCTACGCGCCTGCAATCAGCAAGAACAACAGCTTGGGAATCGTGGGCTACGCGCTTGCCAACCTGATGGTTGCGGTCCTGCGCAATTGCGGCGACGACTTCTCCCGCGACAACATCATGAGGCAGGCGCGTTCCTTGAAGGGGACGCCAATTCCCATGTTGATTCCCGGGATCGTCGCCAATACCAGCGCCAGCGACCACGCGCCGATCGAGCAGATGCAGATGAAGCGTTTCGTCGATGGCCATTGGGAACGGTTCGGGCCGGTGCGCAGCGGAATCGACCCGGGTGCGGTCAGCGATTCCTTCAAGGCGATCTTCCGCTATGCGTCGGCCAAGCGGGACCTCGCGAGCCAGCTCAACGCCAATACGGTGAGCCTGATGACGGGCTCGTATGGCAGCACCTATTCCCAGATGGGCGCCGACGTCGCCTCGGTCCTCAATGACGGCATCAACCTGCGGGTCATGCCGGTCCTCGGCAGCGGCTCGGTTCAGGCGGTGGCCGACATCCTCATGCTCAAGGGCGTCGACGTGGGAATCGTGCGCAAGGACACGCTGTCCTATCTCGAACGCAAGGACTTCGCGAGCAACATCCGCAATCAGCTCGTCTACGTCACCAAGATGTTCAACGAGGAAATGCATGTTCTGGCACCGCGATCGATCCGCACCATGCGGGAGCTCGACGGCAAGACCGTTGCGGTCGACCTGCCGGACGGCAGCACCTTCGTGACCGCGATCAACGTGTTCGAGCGGCTCGAGATCAAGCCGCATCTGCTCTATATCGAGCCGCGCATCGCGCTCGAAATGTTGCGCAAGGGGGAGATCGACGCGATGATTGCGGTCGACGGCAAGCCGGTGCCCTGGCTCAGCCAGATCACGGATGCCAATCTGCATCTCGTCCCGGTCGGCTACGACAAGACCTTGCGCGAGGATTACCTTCCATCCAAGCTCACCGCGGACGACTACCCCAACCTGATCTCCAATTCCGAGTCGGTGGAAACGATCGCAGCAGAGGCAATCCTGGCGTCGTATAATTGGCAGCCAGGAAGCGACCGCGATCGCCGGCTGTCGCTGCTGGTCGAGTCGCTGTTCTCGCGCATGTCGCAGCTGCAGCGGCCTCCCTTCCATCCGAAATGGCAGGAGATGGCGCCGCGCGCGCCGGTCGCCGGCTGGACCAGGTTCCGGGCCGCGCAGGAATGGCTCGATGGGACGACACGGATTCCGGCGGCCACTACGGCCACCGTTAAACCGTCGAAGCCGGTCGCGGCCGCCGCACCGTCCCCGCGCATTCCTGTCACGGCAAAGCCGGCGGCCGCAACGCCGCCGGACCAGGCGCGCCAGACCGAGTTGTATCGCCGCTTTCTCGAGTGGAATGCGACGCGTCGCTAGATGATTAGCGCCGCGTCCAGTTCGGATTGCTCTCGGCCTCGCTCTTGGCGGCCTCGGTGAGCTCGGCCGAAATGGCCGCGGTCTGCTGCGGCGTGCCCCAGCTCGGCGCGTCGCTGCCGTCGCCCCATTTCTTCGGCCGGTAGAAGGTGTGGACGCCGAACTTGTACATGCGCTTCATCTCTGCGACCCAGGACGGCCGCACCCAATAGGCATGATAGTGGGTCGACTTGCCCACCTCCGGCAGCCAGATCAGCCCGTCCAGCATGGCCTTCGCGATCTTCTTGGCGCGATCCCACATCTCGGGCTCGCGGATCACATCCGGATTGTTGTCGCAGGCGAAGGTGAACTGGCAGGCGAAGTGGCGGTATTTGTTCTGGTAGACGACGCCGCACACCGTCGTCGGATAATAGCCGGAGAACGCCCGGTTCAGCACGACCTGCGCCACGGCCATCTGGCCGCGCACCGCCTCGCCGCGGGATTCGAAATAGATCGCTTCGGCAAGGCACTTCTCGGACTTGAAGCGCGCCTTCTCGTCCGTGAGGCCCAACCGTTCGGCCGGAGTCCTGTCGCGCTGATTGTCGGTGTTGACCTCGCCTTTCGGCGCGATGCTCTCGCCGCCATCACCGGCCTTGGCGGCATCGTCGGCCGGATGTGACAGCACCGCCATCGGCTTGAGGTCCGTATCCGGCATCACGATCAGCGGCGCCTCGCCCGGCAGCCATGTCTCCATGGTTCCGGCGGCAACGCCCAACGACGACGTGCCGAAATAGAGATTGGAGGTCTTGATGGTGAGGCCGTCATAGCTGACGGCGCCATCTGCCAGAATTTGGTCGGCTGCAGGCTTCAGTTCGCCCGATGGCTGGATCTCGGACTTCGCCGCGTCGTACTGCACGAGCGGCGGCGCGCTCAGTGCCTCCTGCAATTCGGGATCGAGTGCAGAACGCTGCGGGAGTGGCGCCTGCGCCGGTGCTTCCGTCGTCTTGGCGCCGAACACCGAGGAGTTCGAATTGGGTTGTGTCGAGGGCGTGGGTGCAGGCTCGGAGGGCGCAGGCTCGACGGGCGCGGCCGATTCGGTCGGCTGCGCCGACGGCGTCGGGGGGCGCACGACGAGTCGATCGCCCTTCAGCGTGCGATCGACCTTGGGAAAATCGGAGGCCTGATAGCGCGGCGGAACCTGCAGCGCCGGATTGCGCGGCGTCGATCCGGTGATGTCGAGATCGCGCCCATCGAGGCTTGCGAGGCGGATGCTCACCGCCTGCGGCGCCGAGGTTCCGATCGGACGACCGAAACTATAGGTGGCGAGCTGAATGGAGGCCGCAGCCGAGAACACACGCTTCTGCCAGCGTTCGGCGACGCCCGGCTGGCGGGCGAGCAGAGAAGCGATGTCTTGATACCCGGTCTCTGTCGGCATCAGAGCGAAGACGCAGAGACCGAGTCCGAAGGACGCAAATCGCGCGCCCTTCGGATCGGGACGCAGAACTAACATCGATACGCTCAACGCAACGCTTACTGGATCGACCGAACAACAGTGCTTCCGTGCAATTCGATCTTCTCTCTTCGTATCGGGTTTAGGTTGCCGAGGAGTTAATCCGCGTTGCAATTGTGAAACAGGCAAGCGGGGAAGTTGCAGAGCGCCGAGCGATCGAGATGCTTGGTAAACAGCGCACCGACGAGAACGGTGAACATTCAGTCAACAGATGCGGTGAATGAAAATCATCTGCACATCATGAGGCGGAGTGTTCCATCGGAACTGCAACGTTCGCTCTCTCCACTCGTCATTCCGGAGCGCCCCCGGAATGACGGCAGTGCTGGAGAAGAAGTGCACCTTGCGTCACGTGCGCGCCGCCTCGCGACGAACCCTCACCAATGAAAAAGGCCGGCAACATGTGCCGGCCTTCGTCAGATCAGATCGATCGCAGCAGGATCAGGCCTGGCTCGCGATCTCCTTGCCGAGCGCGGATTGCGCAGCGGCGAGGCGCGCGATCGGCACGCGGTACGGCGAGCACGACACGTAGTTCATGCCGACCTTGTGGCAGAACGCGACCGAGGCCGGATCGCCGCCATGCTCGCCGCAGATGCCGACCTTGAGGTTGGGTCGCGTGGCGCGGCCGCGCTCGACGCCGATCTTGACCAGCTCGCCGACGCCCTCGCGGTCGATCGAGATGAACGGATCGATATCGAGAATGCCCTTGGCGACGTAGGCGCCGAGGAAGCTGCCGGCGTCGTCGCGGCTGATGCCGTAGGTCGTTTGCGTCAGGTCGTTGGTACCGAACGAGAAGAACTCGGCGGCCTCCGCGATCTGGCCGGCCATCAGCGCTGCGCGCGGCAGCTCGATCATGGTGCCGACCTGGTACTCCAGCTTGGCGCCGGTCTCGCGGATCACGGCCTGCGCCATCGCGTCGATGCGCGCCTTGACCAGGTCGAACTCGGCCTTGGTCGCGATCAGCGGCACCATCACCTCGAGGCCGACGGCCTCGCCGGTGCGCTTCTCGGCCTCGACCGCCGCCTCGAAGATCGCGCGCGCCTGCATCTCGGCGATCTCCGGATAGGCGATGGCGAGACGGCAGCCGCGGAAGCCGAGCATCGGGTTGAACTCCGACAGCTCGCGGGCGCGGTCGGCCAGGCGCCGCGGATCGGTGTTCATCGCGCGGGCGACTTCCTCGACCTCGGCCTGCGTGTGCGGCAGGAACTCGTGCAGCGGCGGATCGAGCAGCCGGATCGTGACCGGCAGGCCTTTCATGATCTCGAACAGCTCGACGAAGTCGGCGCGCTGCATCGGCAGCAGCTTGGCGAGCGCGGCGCGACGCTCCTGCTCATCCTCGGAGAGAATCATCTCGCGCACCGTGCGGATGCGCGTCTCCTCGAAGAACATGTGCTCGGTGCGGCACAGGCCGATGCCCTCGGCGCCGAACTTGATCGCGGTGCGCGCATCCTCCGGCGTATCGGCATTGACGCGCACGCCGGTCTCACGCACGGCATCCGCCCAGCCCATCAGGGTGCCGAACTCGCCGGACAGCTCCGGCTCGATCATCGGCATGCGGCCGGCCAGCACCTGGCCAACGGAGCCGTCGATGGTGATGACGTCGCCGGTCTTGAAGGTGCGGGAGCCGATGCTCATCGTGCCCCGGCCGTAGTCGACGCGGATGGTGCCGCAGCCGGACACGCAGGGCTTGCCCATGCCGCGCGCGACGACGGCGGCGTGCGAAGTCATGCCGCCACGCGTCGTGAGAATGCCTTCCGCGGCATGCATGCCGTGGATGTCCTCCGGCGAGGTCTCGATGCGGACCAGGATCACCTTGCGACCGTCGGCCTGCAGCTTGGTGGCCTCGTCCGAGGAGAACACGATCTCGCCGGATGCCGCGCCCGGCGAGGCCGGCAGGCCGGTGGCGACCACGTCGCGCTTGGCGGAGGGATCGATGGTCGGATGCAGGAGCTGATCGAGCGAGGCCGGATCGACGCGGAGCACGGCGTCGCTCTGCGAGATCAGGCCCTCATTTGCGAGCTCGACCGCGATGCGCAGCGCCGCCTTGGCGGTGCGCTTGCCGCTGCGGGTCTGCAGCATCCACAGCTTGCCGCGCTCGACCGTGAACTCCATGTCCTGCATGTCACGGTAGTGCTTCTCGAGCAGCGTGTAGATGCGGGTCAGCTCGTGGAAGGCGTCGGGCATCGCGACTTCCATCGACGGCCGGTCCGAACCCGACTCCTGACGCGCGTCCTCGGTGATGTCCTGCGGGGTGCGGATGCCGGCGACGACGTCCTCGCCCTGCGCGTTGATCAGGAACTCGCCGTAGAGCTTGCTCTCGCCGGTCGAAGGATTGCGCGTGAAGGCGACGCCGGTGGCCGAGGTGTCGCCCATGTTGCCGAACACCATGGCCTGGACGTTGACGGCGGTGCCCCAGGATTCCGGAATGTCGTGCAGCTTGCGATAGGTCACCGCGCGCGTGTTCATCCAGGATGAGAAGACGGCGCCGATCGCGCCCCACAACTGGTCGTGCGGGTCCTGCGGGAAGTCCTTGCCGGTCTCGTGCGCGACCGCGTCCTTGTACTTGCCGACCAGCATCTCCCAGTCCTCGGAGCTCAGGTCGGTGTCGAGCTGATAGCCCTGGGTGTCCTTGAAGCTGTCGAGGATGTCCTCGAAATGATGGTGCTCGAAGCCGAGCACGACATCCGAATACATCGTGATGAAGCGGCGATAGCTGTCGAAGGCGAAGCGGCGATCGCCGGACAGCGAGGCCAGCGCTTCCACCGTCTGGTCGTTGAGACCGAGATTGAGCACGGTGTCCATCATGCCCGGCATCGAGGCGCGGGCGCCGGAGCGCACCGAGACCAGCAGCGGGTTCTCCGGATCGCCGAACTTCTTGCCGGTCAATTTGCCGATGTAGTCGAGCGCCTTGTCGACCTGCGACTGCAGCTCCTTCGGATAGGTCTTGTCGTTGGCGTAGAAGTAGGTGCAGACCGAGGTCGGAATGGTGAAGCCCGGAGGCACCGGCAGGCCGAGATTGGCCATCTCGGCCAGATTGGCGCCCTTGCCGCCGAGCAGGTCACGCAGGCCGGCCTTACCTTCGGCCTTGCCGTCACCGAAGGTGTAGACCCACTTGTTCGGCTTGATCGCGGTGACCGCGCTCTTGGCCGGGGCCTTCGCAGCCGACGCCTTCACAGCCTTGGCGACCGGCTTGGCAGCCGTCTTGGCCGGCTTCTTCGGAGCGGTTTTCACTGGCGCTTTCGGTGCAGACCTGGGCGCGACCTTGGCCGGGGCCTTGGCAACGGGCTTCGACGCCGTCTTGAGCGCCTTGCGCGGTGGAGCGAGTGCTGCGGTCTTGGCCTTGCCCGGCTTGGAAGGCTTTGATTTCGCTGTAACTTTCTTAGACTTCGCTACCGCTTTGGCCATGAGGTGCTTCGATCCGCAAATGGGAGGAGAAATCGCGCGCCTTACACCACTTTGGGCGCCGCGGCGCAAGCTCGGGGGTTCCCGACCTTGGGACTAGAGCCTGGGGACTAGAAGTGGAGCCACTTCAGCAGGCCCATGCCGATCAGGCCGTTCAGGATGAGGAAGATCGCGACGATCAGGTTCAGCAGGCGCGGCATGATCAGGATCAGGACGCCGGCGATCACGGACATGATCGGCGAGATATGGGCAACGGTCAGGGTCATCGGTGAACTCTGAATGATTGAAGGACGAGGCTGGGGCGATTCGATTTGGCCGGACTTTATCCTGGCCCATCGTGGCGGAATAGGAGACGCACGGCACGAGTTCCGGTTCCCCCACCGCTGAATCTGCCGCAAAAATGCCGCCGGTTCCACGTGGCCCCGCGCGGAACGATGACCTGTTGCCGGCATTGGGAAGCAGGTGCCGGCACGCGCCGGTTTCTCTCAGCGATCAACAGCTCAGGAGTCCCGTCCCATGCGAACCCATCTCACCCTTGCTGCCCTCATGGCCGCACTCGTGATACCGGCGGCCGCACAGGCGCAATCCTACACGACGGGCGTCGGGCGCAGCGTCGTGGTCGAGGAGGACGCTCCAGTAATCACGGTCGAGCGACGGCCGGAGTTTCGCGAATATGTCGTGCGCGAGCGTGTTCCCAACTATGTGATCCCCGATCGCGTCGTTGTTGGCACCGTGCTGCCAGAGTCCGGTGTTACATATTACGACGTTCCGCAGCGCTTCGGTGCGACACCTTATCGCTACACCGTGGTCAACGGCGAAACTGTCCTGGTCGAACCGCGATCGCGGCGGATCATTCAGGTCGTTGAATAGTTATAGAGCTGCATTTGGTCGCCAACGCCCCCGCAAGCGGCCAGATGTAAAAGGCCCTGCCCGGTTCCCCCCGCCGGGTAGGGCTAATTTTTATTGGCGCGTAACTTGTAGGGTGGGCAAAGCGGCCGCCGAAGGCGACAGCGTGCCCACCATTCGGCAGCAACTCCGCTGCGAGACGGTGGGCACGGCGCCATTGCGATCGGGGGACGTGGGGATAGCACGGCAGCGCCTTTGCCCACCCTACGTTGCTATAGGGCGATCAGCCCTCGATCTTTGAGAAGTCGGCCACCGCACGCGTCGCGCTGCGGATCTCATTCAAGAGCTTCAGCCGGTTCTCGCGGATCTTGGCGTCGTCATCGTTGACCTTCACCTTGTCGAAGAACGCATCGACCGCCGGACGGAGCTTGGCCATCGCGCGCATCGCTGCGGCAAAGTCTTCCTTGGCGACGGCAGCGCCGGCTTCCGCCGCGACCTCGCCGATCGCCCTCGCCAGCGCCTTCTCCTCGTCGAGCTTGTAGAGCGCAGCGTCCGGTGCGCCGTCGAATTTGCGCTTGTCCTTCTTCTCCTCGATGGCGAGGATGTTGGACGCGCGCTTGGTGCCGGCGAGCAGGTTCTTGCCGTCGTCGGTCTCGAGGAATTTTCCGAGCGCCTCGACGCGGCGGACGACCATCAGCAGGTCGTCCTGGCCGCCGAGCGCGAACACCGCGTCGACGAGATCATGCCGCGCGCCCTGCTCGCGGAGCTGGACCTTGAGGCGGTCGGCGAAGAAGGAGAGGAGATCGTCTTGCCACGCTAAGTCCTTCGACTCTGCTCTTCGCGCTGAAGCGTGAGCCATATCCGGAACAACCTTCTTCACCGCCTCGAAAAGCTCATCCCCATACAGCCCGGTCCCGCCAAGCGCTTTGATAGCCTCGGTTAGATTAGCTATGGAGACGTGGCGTATACGCTGCTGCTTTTGCACCTCCGCGACAAAGCCAATCCAGACGGACAAAGACAAACGGATATTGTTTTCAAGAAGAATGCGGATCAAGCCGATAGCAGCTCTCCGCAAAGCGTAAGGATCTTTCGACCCAGTCGGCTTTTCGTCGTTGGACCAGAATCCGACTAGAACATCTAACTTATCTGCGATTGCCAGAGTAAACGAGATGGGGCTCCGGGGGACTGAGTCTGAAGCGCCGACAGGCTTATAGTGCTCCGGGATAGCTCGAGCGACGAGTTCGTCTTCACCTTGAGCAAGCGCGTAATATTGGCCCATAAGCCCCTGCAGTTCAGGGAATTCGCCTACCAGTTCAGTAACCAGATCGGCTTTGGACAGCGAGGCAGCTCGTTTTGCCCTTGAGACGTCCTGTTTGCTACCATGCGCCAAAGCCTCAGTGATGTACTCAAGGCGAACAACTCGATCTCGTTGAGTACCAAGCTTTTGGTGGAACACAATCTCACTAAGTTTCGGCAGCCGGTCCTCGAGCCTCGTCTTCAGGTCCGTCTCGTAGAAGAACTTCGCGTCCGACAGCCGGGCGCGGATAACGCGCTCGTTGCCGGCGATGATGGTCTTGCCGCCGTCGCTCGCTTCGATGTTCGCGGTCAGGATGAATTTCGGCGCGAGCCCCCCCGTCTTGGGGTCGCGCACCACGAAGCATTTCTGGTTGTTGCGGATGGTGGCGCGGATCACCTCGCCGGGCACCTTGAGGTAGTCCGGATCGAACGAGCCCATCAGCACCACGGGCCATTCGACCAGGCCCGCGACCTCGTCGAGCAGCACGGGGTCCTCGACCAGCTCGAACCCTTGCGCGAACGCAAGCTGCTTGGCGTCGGTGACGATGGTGTCCTTGCGCCGGTCAGGATCGAGCACGACCTTGGCGTCGAGCAGCTTGGCCTCATAGTCCTCGAAGCGTCGCACCGAAATCGGCGACGGCGACATGAAGCGGTGGCCGAACGTTGTCTGGCCCGCCTCGATACCGTCGACGGCGAAGCTGACGACGTCCGGCTCCTCGGTCTCCAGGCCGAACGTGGCAGTGATCGCGTGCAGCGGCCGCACCCAGTTGAGCGCGCCCGGTCGCTCCGAGCGCTTGCCCCAGCGCATCGATTTCGGCCACGGGAACGTGCGCACGATCACCGGCAGCATCTCGGCGAGCACGTCGAGCGTGGCGCGGCCGGGCTTCTCGATCAGCGCGACGTAGAAGTCGCCCTTCTTCGGATCGCGCTGGATCGTGGCCTCCTCGATCGAGGACAGGCCGGTGGCCTTGAGGAAGCCTTGGATCGCGGCATCGGCGCCGCCGACGCGCGGGCCCCTGCGCTCCTCCTTGAGATCAGCCTGCCGCGCCGGGATGCCGTGCACGGTCAGCGCCAGCCGCCGCGGCGTCGCGAACGCCTTGGCCCCCTCATAGACGAGGCCCTCGGCGACGAG
Organism: Bradyrhizobium sp. SZCCHNS3016; assembly: GCF_032484535.1. Lineage (NCBI taxonomy): Bacteria > Pseudomonadati > Pseudomonadota > Alphaproteobacteria > Hyphomicrobiales > Nitrobacteraceae > Bradyrhizobium > Bradyrhizobium sp. SZCCHNS3016. The sequence continues at coordinate 468,039 of NZ_JAUETE010000003.1, read as the reverse complement.
CTTGTCGGTGACCATGCGGCGCAGATCCTCGGCCGCCTTGGCCTGCATGCGCGCGGGGATTTCTTCGGAGAACAGTTCGAGGAGAAGGTCGGGCATTTTAGAACTCGTTGGCAGGGCTGGCGCTGCTGAGCTCCCCTCCCCCACGCCGCAATCGCGTAGCGATTGTCGGCAGCGGGGAGGGGTCGGGGGTGGGGGTCAGCGCGCGCTGAAGGTCGTGGGGAACGTCGTCAGGACTGCCGAGGACGTTGTTGTGGGCAACCGACCGCAGGCGTCCATGCATGGGGCGTGAGTGCCCCGTCAGGCATCTCGCCCGGGGACCCCCACCCCCGCCCCCTCCCCGCAAGGGGGAGGGGAGCAGAGGCACCGCAGATGTTGCGACATTCGACTGCAAAATAGATCTCGATTCGACATGAGGAATGCTTGAGCGGCGCTCGCTCAACCGGCTGATGCCGCCCCCGCCCCGCCCGCCTCCGTATGCAGCCAGGCTTCGCCGCAGGCTTTGGCGAGCTCGCGGACGCGCAGGATGTAGCTCTGGCGCTCGGTGACGGAGATGACGCCGCGCGCATCGAGCAGGTTGAACACGTGGCTTGCCTTGATGCACTGGTCGTAGGCCGGCAGCGCCATCTGGTGCTCCCGGCGATTGCCGTCACGCCAGCCGGCGGCGAGATATTTGCGGCAGGCGCCCTCGGCCATCTTGAACTGCTCGAACAGCATGTCGGTGTCGGCATGCTCGAAATTGTGCCGGGAGTATTCCCGCTCGGCCTGCAGGAAGACGTCGCCATAGGTCACCTTGGCGTCGCCGTCGCGGCCGTTGAAGTTGAGGTCGTAGACGCGGTCGACGCCCTGCACGTACATCGCCAGGCGCTCAAGGCCATAGGTGAGCTCGCCGGCGACCGGCGCGCATTCGAAGCCCGCGACCTGCTGGAAATAGGTGAACTGCGACACCTCCATGCCGTCGCACCAGCACTCCCAACCGAGACCCCAGGCGCCGAGCGTCGGGCTCTCCCAGTCGTCCTCGACAAAGCGGATGTCGTGCACGGCGGCGTCGATGCCGATGGCGCCGAGCGACTTCAGGTACAGCTCCTGAAGGTTCGGCGGCGACGGCTTCATGATCACCTGGAACTGGTAGTAGTGCTGCATCCGGTTTGGATTCTCGCCGTAGCGGCCGTCCTTCGGCCGCCGCGAGGGCTGTACATAGGCGGCATTCCACGGCCTAGGACCGAGCGCGCGCAAGGTCGTCGCCGGATGGAAGGTGCCGGCGCCCATCTCCATGTCGTAGGGCTGCAGGATCACGCAGCCCTGCTCGGCCCAGAACCGCTGCAGGGCCAGGATGAAGCCCTGGAACGAACGTTCGGGGCGCATGTGCAGAGGTAGCGAGTCCATCGTCGGTATCGGTCTTTCGCAGGCGTCGGAAAAGCGCGCGGACCGTATCGGCGGGGACATCAGGAATCAAGGCAATAGGGTCTCCGAACGGCGGCGACGTGCCGTCGCTCGAAGATCAGCGGCTCGCGTCAGCCCGGCCGGTAGGCGCCCGTGACGGGATCGCGGCGCAGAGTCTTGATCTCGGCGGTCTGCGCGGCCTCGGCGACGCGCGACAGTCGCGCCTCTTCGAGCTCCCGGTTGATCTTCTGAGCGGCCTTGTAGGCCCAGCGAACCACGGCAAGCCCGCCCAGCATACCCGCGAAAGCAACGAACGGCGGCATTGGTCGATCCTCGTTCATGAACAGAGCCACCCCGATTCCCATTGTCGCCGATCCCGGTTCCCCCCGCAATCCGGATTGCGAGGGGCGAAATGGCGCGGCCTCCAGTCTAGAACCCGAAACGGGCCCAGATCGCCCGGGTTTCGGCCGCGGAGATCAGCTCCTCGGCCAGCCCCGTCCAGCCGAATCCCAGGCTGCCGGCGCCCGCGGCGCGGCGGCCGAGCAGACCCGACAACAGGCCGGACGCCGGCGCCACGACAGGCGTTGCGACCTTGTCGCCGAAGCGGGTGCGCAGGACGGCGCGGAGGTCGCCGATGGCGTCCGCCAGCCCCAGCGTGACGGCGCTGTCGCCGGCCCAGTACTCGCCGGTGAACAGCACATCGTCGGCGCCCTTCAGCCGGGTCGCGCGGCTTTCCTTGACCAGCGAGATGAACAGCGCGTGGATCTCGCGCTGGATCTTCTTCAGCCGCGCCACGTCGTCGGGATTCTCCGGCAGGAACGGATCGAGCATCGCCTTGTGCTCGCCGGCCGTATACAGCCGGCGCTCGATGCCGATCTTCTTGATCAGGTCCTGCAGTCCGAACGAGCCGCCGACCACGCCGATCGAGCCGAGGATCGAGGACGGATCGCAGAAGATCTCGTCGCCGGCGCAGGCGATCATGTAGCCGCCGGAGGCCGCGACGTCCTCGACGAACACGAGCACCGGCAGCTTCTTCTCCGCGGCGAGCTGGCGAATGCGCAAGTAGATCTGGCGCGACTGCACCGGCGAGCCGCCGGGCGAATTGATCACCAGTGCCACTGCCTTGGCGTTGCGCATGGAGAAGGCGCGCTCCAGCACCTTGGCGACGCCGGCGAGCGTCAGCCCCGGCCGCAGCGGCGTCACCGCGCCGATCACGCCGGACAGGCGGACGACCGGCACCACCGGTACGCCGCGCAGCCGCGCCGGAAGCAGCGTCTTCAGGCGATCGAAGAGCCCGGCTGCATCGCTGGGTTGTGTCAAATTGTCCACCATCCTGTTACCTCGGATTAACCACTTTTTATCGCGCCGCTGCCATTCAAAGGGCTGGAACGAGCCTTGCAATCTCCTGGGCAATCGCACGGCGAGCCAAGGTGCAGAGTGCGGCGGAGGAATACATGAAGGTCTACCTGTTGATGCTGCTGATCGGTACTCTATTGACTGCGATCCGTTTCACGACGGTAACCGAACGCCAGTCGGAAGCTCAGACGCAATAACGCCCGACCTCAATTAGCAGTTCAGGGGGTGCCCAAAGCCAGCGCCCCCTGCCCCGCCAGCACACGCACGACCTCGTCATTCGGCACACCTGCCGCCTCATTCAGCGCCACTCCGGCGAGAATTTGGGTCGGTGCCCGGCCTCCCTTAACGGCCCTGACCAGGATACGGATCGCCGGTCTGCCCGCCTGGCCGTGAACCGGTTGAATCGCGAGACTGCCGAAGCCGCGCGCCAGCGCCGCAACGACCTCGCTCAAACCGTCGGCCCGCCAGATCAAGGTCAGCACGCCACCGGATTTCAGCATCCGCCGCGCGGCATGCGTCCAGACCTCCAACGTCGTCACCGTTGCCACATGCGCGGTCGCACGCGCGGCGTCGGGCGAGGCACGGTGGCGCGCGGCATCGTGGAACGGCGGATTCATCAGCACCACGTCGACACTGTCGGGCCCGAGCCCCGCGGCAGCGAAAGCGGCCGCGTCCGCGGCGACGTCCAGCACCACGACCTCCGCCGGCAAGGCATTGGCGCGTGCGTTGTCGCGCGCGAGGCACGCCAGATCCGGCTCGCGCTCGACCAGCATCAAGCTGAGACCGCCGACGCGCCGGGCCAAGGCTAGCCCGGCCGTCCCCACGCCGGCACCGAGATCGACCACGCGATCGCCCGAACGCGCGACCGTCGCCGCCGCCAGCAGGATTGCATCGTGGCCGGCGCGATGGCCCGTCGTGGGCTGCCGCAGCCGCAATTGGCCGCCGAGCACGGCATCCTCGGAAATGTCGACAGCGTCACTCATCAGGGCGCAATTCATGCGCCAGACCGGCGTCGGTGAGAAGCCGCCGGGCCTGGAGATTGTCGTCCTCATGCACGAGGATCCTGCGCGGCAGGATGCCGAGCGAGCCCTCGATGACGCTCATGTTCTGATCGAGCACGAGGTGATGGATGTCGGCGCCGTCGAGCAGCGCCCCGATCGCCGAAACCAGCACGATATCATTGGTCCGAACCAATTCCTTCAATCGTTATGTCTCCATGCGGGCTTGGGTCAAGAAGGCTTGGGTCAAGACGGCTCGGGTCAAGGTTCCGTGTCTGCCCTTGCCGCCTGCGGCCGCAGTTTCTATTGTCGTTTCGAGCATAGCAAAATCGGAGACCAGAGTGGCGGTTATCGTACCTTTCGAGAGTCCATCGGGAGCCTCCATCGATGGGCTGGTCGCGCTGGTCGCAGCCGACATGGAACGGGTCAACGCTACGATTTTGTCGCGCACCGGCTCGGACGTCACGATGATCCCGGAGGTCGCAAACCACCTGATCTCCTCCGGCGGCAAGCGGCTGCGGCCGATGCTGACGCTGGCGATGGCTCATCTCACCGACTACACCGGCGATGGTCACGTCAAGCTCGCCGCGGCCGTCGAGTTCATGCATACGGCGACGCTGCTCCATGACGACGTGGTTGACGAGAGCGAAATGCGCCGCGGCAAATTGTCGGCGCGCATGCTGTGGGGCAACGAGGCCAGCGTGCTGGTCGGCGACTTCCTGCTCGGCCAGGCGTTCCGCATGATGGTCGAGGTCGGCTCGCTGCGCGCGCTCGACATTCTCTCGGCCGCCGCAGCCACGATTGCCGAAGGCGAGGTGATGCAGCTTGCCGCCGCCAAGAACACCGCAACGACCGAGGACGAATATCTCGCCGTGATCCGCGGCAAGACGGCGGAACTGTTCGCTGCCGCCTGTGAGGTCGGCCCGGTGCTCGCCGACCGTCCCAAGGCTGAGCAGGCCGCATCCCGGTCTTTCGGCATGAATCTCGGCATCGCCTTCCAGCTCGTCGACGACGTGCTCGACTATGGCGGCAAGGCCGCCAAGCTCGGAAAGAATGTCGGCGACGATTTCCGCGAGGGCAAGATCACGCTGCCGGTGGTGCTCGCGTTCCGCCGCGGCAGCGACAGCGAGCGTGCCTTCTGGATCAAGGCGCTGGAGCGCGGCGAGATCAGCGATCACGATCTCGACCATGCGATCGGGCTGATGAACAAGCACCGCGCCTTGGAGGACACGATCAGCCGCGCGCATCACTACGGCGCCATGGCCGTCGACGCGCTGGCGCTGTTCCCGGCCTCCCCGATGAAGTCCGCGCTGGAGCAGGTGGTGGCGTTCTGCCTGGCGCGGTCGCATTAGTTCGTCCGTCTGCCGAGAGACCGTCACCCAAGCAAGTTCTGTAGGGTGGGCAAAGGCGCCCTGCCCAGCCGATGCGACAAATCACGCTGCAATGGTGCCGTGCCCACCATCGGGCGTCGTGCTCCGGGGTGAGACGGTGGGCAGGGCGCCACCACGACCTTGTGCCAGGCTGCGCCTTTGCCCACCTTCGCTCGCAATGAGGGCCGAGCCAGCAAACTAGCTCAGCGTCCCCGCATGCACCCACCATTCAGGGTGCGCGGCTGCGATCGCGGCGCCGGCCGACTTTGCATCCGCCTCGCTGCCATAGATCGCAAAGCACGTCGCGCCGGAGCCGGACATGCGAGCGAGCAGGACGCCTGAACTCGCGCGCAGCGCGTCGAGCACCGTGCCGATGATCGACTGCACCTTCAGGGCGGGCGGCTCCAGATCGTTCTTCACCTGATCGAGTGCAGCGACCCAGTCTCCGACCGACGCGCCGGCCTGCGGCCAGGACGGCGCCGTGAAGACATCGGTCACGCCGACCAGCAGGTCGCCAGGCTTCAGGCCGAGCGCCTGGAACACGTCCTTGGTCGCGACCGGCACCCGCGGATTGATCATCACGCAGGGCAGGACGGGAAGCGCAAGCGGCTGCAGGTTCTCGCCGACGCCGGTCATGGTGCAGGCGCGCGAAGGCACGCAAACGGGCACGTCGGCGCCGGTCTTCAAGGCAACCGCAGTGAGGCGCGGATCGTCCAGCGACAGGCCGTTCAGCTTCGCCAGCAGCCGCAGCGCCGCTGCGGCATCGGCCGAGCCGCCGCCGATGCCGGCGGCGACCGGCAGCACCTTCTCCAGCGTGAACTCGCCGAGCTTCAGGCCGGGAACGGCCTCCGCCAGCAGACGCGCCGCCTTCAGCACCAGATTGTCCGTGGTCTCGCCACAGGCCTCTGCCAGAGGTCCGGTCGTGGTCAGCCTCAGCTCCGGCCCCGGCACCAGCGTGAGCTGGTCCGCGCAATCCGCAAAGCCGACGACGCTTTCGAGATCATGATAGCCGTCGACCCGGCGGCCGACGACCCGCAGGGTCAGATTGACCTTGGCGCGCCCCTGCTCCTGCAGCGCGCCGGTGACCGTGGACGCCAACATCGGCGCAATGCCCCCAGCATGTTCGGTGGTGGAGGTCAGATGCCAACTCGCCGCGGCCCGAGGCCGAAACGAACGTGGCCGGCAACCGCCACACGCTTCATCAAAATCATCCGGGCTCCCCGGCAAGCCGAGGAGCCCGTGATGGCTCTCACATCGTGATCAGGACGAACTAGCCGCCCTTGCCGTCGTCCTTCTTGGCGTCGGACGGCGTATCCTTGGTGTCGTTGCTGGCCGCAGCGGGTGCCGGATCATCAGTCAGGCCGTTCTGGATCTTGGCCTCGATCTTCGGCAGCTCCTCGGCCTCGGGCTTCAGGTCGCGGGCATGGGCCCACTGGAACTTGGCTTCCAGCTTGCGGCCGATGCGCCAATAGGCGTCGCCGAGATGGTCGTTGATGGTCGGATCCTCGGGCTTGAGGTCGATCGCGCGCTCGAGGTTCTTGACCGCCTCCTCGTAGTTGCCGATGCGGTAATAGGCCCAGCCGAGCGAGTCGACGATGTAGCCATCGTCCGGCCGCTGCTCGACGGCACGCTTGATCATCTTCATGCCTTCGTCGAGATTGATGCCCTGGTCGATCCAGGAATAGCCGAGATAGTTCAGCACATGCGGCTGGTCGGGCTGCAGCTCGAGGGCCTTGCGCATGTCGGCCTCAGCCTTCGGCCACTGCTTGGAGCGCTCCAGGCAGATGCCGCGGTAGTAGTAATAGACGCTGTTGGCCTTTTCATTGTTCACCGGCAGCGAATCGACGCCGAGCGAATAGGTCTTGGCGCAATCGGCGAACTTCTTGCGGCCGCGCTCGATGTTGCCGAGCGCCATGATCGCCTCGAGATCCTTCGGATCCTGCGCAATGACGTCCTTGAGGATCTTGATCGCCTCGTCGCTGCGGTCGGCGCTGTCGAGATCGGTGGCGAGCTGGATCTGCGCATTGCGCTTCAACGGCGAGCTCGCCGGCACCCGCTCATAGACCTTGATCGCCATCTGCGGCTTCTTCACGGTCTCGTAGAGATCGGCGAGCGACAGCAGCGCCAGCGGATGATTCGGCTGCAGATGCAGCGCGAGCTGCAGATAGACCAGCGCCAGATCCTCGCCGCCGCGACGGCTCAAAGTGGCGCCGATGCCGTACAGCGCCTCGGCGGCGCCGGCCTGCGCCGAATCGACCAGCGACGGCAGCTTCTTGCCGGCCTTGGACTCGCGCAGGCCCTCCTGCACCAGCGGATGGCGCGCGAGCTTCTTGTCGAAGGCTTCATAGATCGCGGTCGCGGCGGCCGCATCCTTGTTGCGCGACAGCCAATGCGCATAGGCCTCGGTGATGCGCAGCATCGAATCGTCGAGCTTGTAGGCGCGCTCGAACCGCGTGCCGGCGTCCTTCTCCTTGCCGGCCAGCTCCAGGATCATGCCGGCATGGAGGTCCTTGAACAGCGGATACCATTCGGGACCAGTCAGCTTGTCGATATTGGCGACGGCGGTCTTCGAATCGCCCGCACCGGCCGCGGCCCACGCCGACAGCAAGGTGGCGACGAGATCGGTGATCGGCCCGCGCACCGACTGGTTGATGTTGGTCTGGGCGGCTGTGTATTTCTTCTGCTTGATGTCCTGCACGCCGACCACGAGGCGCGCGATGCGGTTCGACTTGTCGATCGTGAGCACGCGCTCGGCCAGCTTCACGGCCTCGTCGATGTCGCCATCGGCGACCGAGGAGATGAAGGCGCGGTCGAGCAGCTCGTTATTCTTGGGGTCGCTACGTAGCGCCGAGCGGTAGAACGCCGCCGCCGAGGCCGCGTCGCGCTCGACGCTGGCGTGGCGGGCCGCCAGATAGCTGCCCGAGGTGGTGAGCGACTTCAGATCGACGCTGGTCGGAAACTTCGCGGCGTTATCCGCAGGATGATCCGGCGTCTGGGCCAGGACGGCACCGGGGAGCAGCAAGGCAGAAACGGCAATTGCGGTCCAGCGATTGCGAATTGACAACATCACGGTGCGCTCTGGTTGTTGGAAATGACGGATCGGTACGGACACGAACCCGATCGGCAGCTCTTCAAGGCGCCGACAATGCCGCGTTTGGCGGCCAACCGCAAGGATTTGCAGGATATTCGGGTCAGCCGGGAGCCCCTTTGGCGAAGGTGACCTGCGTCAAACCGCGCCAGTATGGCCGTATCGTGGCCGGCTGCCCTCCCCGGAGCAGCCGACTCACGCAATCGTGCGTTATGCGAGGCTACATCGCCTCGTAGTTCGGCCCACCGCCTCCTTCCGGAGGAACCCAGGTGATGTTGCCGTTGGGATCCTTGACGTCGCAGGTCTTGCAGTGGACGCAGTTCTGCGCGTTGATCACGAAGCGCGGGGTGGCGCCCTCCTCGACCCATTCGTAGACGCCCGCAGGGCAATAGCGGTTGGACGGTCCGGCATAGACGTCGTGCTCGGAGCTCTTCTGCAGCGCCATGTCGGCGACCTTCAGATGCACCGGCTGGTCTTCCTCGTGATTGGTGTTCGACAGGAACACCGAGGACAGCCGGTCGAAGGTCAACTTGCCGTCCGGCTTCATCGCCGGCTTCGGCTGGTGCGCCTTGGCGGGATCGAGCGTGGCGCGATCGGGCTTGACGTGCGACTGGGTGCCGAACAACGAGAAACCGAGCGTGTTGCACCACATGTCGAAGCCGCCGAGCGCGACGCCGAGCACCGTACCGAACTTCGACCATAGCGGCTTGACGTTGCGGACCTTGAACAGATCCTCGCCGACTGGCGAGCCGCGCCAGGCGTTCTCGTAACTGACCAGCTCGTCATTGGCGCGGCCGGATGCGAGCGCGGCATTGACGTGCTCGGCCGCGAGCATCGCGCTGCCCATCGCGTTGTGCACGCCCTTGATGCGCGGCACGTTGACGAAGCCCGCCGCGCAGCCGATCAGCGCGCCGCCGGCGAACGACAGCCGCGGCACCGACTGATAGCCGCCTTCGGTGATGGCGCGTGCGCCGTAGGCGAGGCGCTTGCCGCCTTCGAACACGCCGCGGATCGACGGGTGCGTCTTGAAGCGCTGGAATTCCTCGAACGGCGACAGATAGGGATCGTCGTAGTTCAGGTGGACGACGAATCCGACTGCGACCAGATTGTCGTCGTAGTGATACAGGAACGAGCCGCCGCCGGTCTTCATGTCGAGCGGCCAGCCGAAGGAATGCTGGATCAGCCCCTTCTGGTGCTTGGCGGGATCGATCTGCCAGACTTCCTTGAGGCCGATGCCGAATTTCGCCGGCTCGCTCTTGGCGTCCAATGCGAATTTCGCGATCAGCTGCTTGGACAGGCTGCCGCGCGCGCCTTCCGCGAACAGCGTGTACTTGCCGAGCAGCTCCATGCCGCGCGTGAACGAGGATTTCGGCTTGCCGTCCTTGCCGATGCCCATGTCGCCGGTGGCGATGCCGCGCACCGCGCCCTGCTCGTCATACAGCACCTCGGTGGCCGCGAAGCCCGGATAGATCTCGACGCCGAGCGCCTCGGCCTTGCGCGACAGCCAGCGGCAGACATTGCCGAGCGAGCCGATGTAGCAGTGATGGTTGTCCATCAGCGGCGGCATCGCGAAGCCCGGCAGCGAGATCGCGCTGCTCTCGGTCATCCAGAAGAACTTGTCGACCTTGACCTGGGTCTTCAGCGGGCAATCGTCGTCCGAGCGCCAGTCGGGGATGAGCTTGTCGAGCGCCGCCGGATCGATCACCGCACCGGACAGAATGTGCGCGCCGACCTCGGAGCCCTTCTCGACCACGACGATGTTGAGGTCGGCATTGAGCTGTTTCAGCCGGATCGCGGCGGACAGGCCCGAGGGGCCGGCGCCGACGATGACGACGTCGAACTCCATGGATTCGCGCGGAGGTAATTCTTCGGTGCTCATCTCTCTCGATCTCAGGCCCGGCCGGTGCAGGGGACCCGACCTCTGCCGCCCCCTGGCGCGTGCAAAGGTCAAACCCGGAGCTGCAATGGCAACAATGACTTAACTAGGGTTCCTGAAGGCGTTCACCGTTCGCTGAGGGCTAGTCCGGAGGGGGAGCGACGGCTGGCGCCGGAACACTAGGGCGTTCCGTCCCTTTTTGGGTTATTCCAAACTCTTGTTTCCGATTTTTCGGGGCAGGACAACCACCGAAATGCATTCCGCCATGCGCCGAGGCAGCGTACACTGCCGCGGCGATCGATCATGATGACCCCCGAGCCCCTCCCCGACGTCCGGCAACTGCTCGCCTTCTATCTGGAGGCCGGGGTCGATTGCGCCTTGGCCGACGAGCCGATCAACCGGCTGGTCGAGCCCGAGGCGGTTTCGTTCCCCGCCGCGACTCCCGCCGCCCGCCAAGTGGCGGCGCAGCCTGGCCGGCCGGCCGCGCCGGCGATCATTCCGCCGCGCGGAGAACCGCCGCCTCCGCCGGAAGCGGCCGTCGCCTCGGCCCGCGAGGCGGCGCGGACGGCGCCGACGCTGGAGGCGCTGCGCGAACTCCTGGAGACTTTCGACGGCTGCGCGCTGAAGCAGACGGCGTCGCGGCTGGTGTTCGCCGACGGCAATCCGCAGGCGCGCATCATGCTGGTCGGCGAGGCGCCCGGCCGCGACGAGGACATCGAGGGCCTGCCATTCGTCGGCCGCTCCGGCAAGCTGCTCGACCGCATGATCGGCGCGATCGGGCTCGACCGCAGCAAGGTCTACATCGCCAATGTCATTCCCTGGCGCCCGCCCGGCAACCGCACGCCAACGCCGCAGGAGACGCAGATCTGCCTGCCGTTCATTCGCCGCCAGATCGAGCTGGTCGATCCCGATGTGCTGGTGACGCTCGGCAATCCCTCGACCCAGTCGCTGCTCGGTACGACCGAGGGCATCATGCGCGTGCGCGGCAAATGGCGCGACTACGACACCGGCAAGCGGACGATCCGCGCGATCGCGACCTTCCATCCGGCCTATCTGCTGCGCTCGCCGTCCTACAAGCGACTGTCCTGGCAGGATCTGCGCGCAATCGCGACGGTGATAGCGGTCTGAAGACCCAATTCGCTTCCGTCATTGCGAGCGCAGCGGCGAAGCGAAGCAATCCAGAGTCACGCGCGCAGCCCTGGATTGCTTCGTCGCTTCGCTCCTCGCAATGACGGCGCATGGAAAGCGCTAAGGCCCCCTCGGCCGCACGATGGCCCAGCCGATGCGCAGTACCGGCTGGCGGCCGTTGATCAGCCAGTCGAAACTGCGCGGCACCTCCGGCACCAGCCCCGGAAAGCGCAGGGCGATGTCAGGCGGTGGGGTGCCGACCGTGTCGGAGGCGCGCCACACCACGACGCCGCCGCTCTCGGCGAATTTCGCCGGCGTGACCCAGGGCGTCCGCTGCGGGGTGGCATCGAGGAACAGATGCGCGCGGCGGCGACCGAGCGCGACCAGGCTGGCGAGCTGCGGATCGCCGGCGACCGCCTGCAGCCGCTGGTTGGTACGGCGCTCAAAACTCTCGACGAAGAAGCGGGCGATGTCGCGGGCCGGCATCGACGTCGCGACCTCGCCCTCGCCGATCACGGGCTGAATCACGGCGCTGCCGGCAACGAAAACCGCGGGTGCAGCGACCGCAGCCGCCCACACCGTGCGCAGCAGCCGCTGGCGGCGCAGATAGATCAGATCGCCGGACGCGACCACCAGCGCGAGGCCGACCATCGTCAAGGTGACGGCGACGCCGCCGAACACCGTGGGCAGACCGAACAGGCCGGAGATCAGGCTGCCCGCCAGGGCCGGTGCGATCGCGAAGCAATAGACGAAGTCGCGGGCGAGCGGCGGGACCGAACGGCGGTAGATGATCGGGGCGTCGGTCTCGCTGCGGCTGATCCAGCTGGCGTCGAGCAGCACCAGCAGCACGATGGCCGAGATCGCCAGCAGCGCCCCGCCAGCCAAGGCGAGCCAATGCCAGGCGCGCACCGAGAGCTCGGCGAGAACGGGCAGCGCCGGCAGCCCGACGCTGTCGGCGCGCAGCACGAAGATGAGGTAGGGCAGCGCCAGCGCCAGCACCACCAGCAGCGCGAACAGCGGATCGAACGAGCGCAGCACCCGGCGGCCCTGCGCGGTGGAGACCACGAAGCCGGCGATCAGCAGCAGCAGGCCCGCCGCGGCCGAGGTGGTCAGCAGCAGCAGGCCGGCCTCGATCGACCAGGCAAACCAGGCGTTGCGCCGGCCCTCGCCGAGAATCCGCCAGCTATGGAGCAGCAGCAGCGCCCAGAGCGGACGCGCCAGCACCTCCGGACCGAATTCCAGCGTGGGTGCACCGAACGCGGTGATGGTCATGGTCAGCAGCACGGCGAGCACCGCCTGCTGCCCGCCGACGATCGCCCCCGCCAGGAGATACATCACCCACAGACCCAGGGCCGAGCACAGCACGGCCAGCACGTAGACGCCGAGCAGGTGATTGCCGGCGAGACGATAGGCGATGTCCGACAGCCAGAACGACAGTGGCGGGCCGAGATCGGTGCCGACCTGGTATTCACGTCCGAACGCGATGGTGGTGGCAAGCTGGCCGGGCGGGCTGCGATAGAACAGCATGGCGACGCCGAGCCACATCAGGGCCTGGCACAGCACCACGATGACGACGACCAGCCGCGGCCTTGCGCGGATCAGTTCGACAACCAGTGACGTGAAACGCATGAACGGCTGGATCGCTTGGCTGAATCGCTGAGGACGTCGAGGAGGCCGGCAGGACCGTCGCTCATCCGCAGCAGCCTCGCTGTCCGACGCCCGCAATCGATACCGCACGATCGGGGCGCACAACACCGCCCCTGCTGCGAGGGGTGACACTTCGTGCTGGCTGGCTGACCAAAACTATTAAGACCGCGGCGCCCGCGAGGCAACCTGCATCAGACCTCGAGCGAGATTTCGGTGGATGTCACCACGGTCACCTCCGCGAAGAGATCCGGCTCCGGCACATCGGTCCACGGCTGATGCTTGCGCCGGGCGGCGACGACAGGCGCGAACAGGCTGCGATGATGCACCGAGGGGCCAAGCCGGTCCAATGCGGCGAGATGCTCCGGCACAGCATAGCCCTTGTGCTGCTCGAAGCCGTAACCCGGGCAATCCTGCGCCAGCGCGCACATCAGCCGGTCGCGCGTGACCTTGGCGACGATCGAGGCGGCCGCAATCGACATCACCAGACCATCGCCGCCAATCACCGCCTCGCAGCCGCAATCGACGTCGATGCGGTCGCGGCCGTCGACGAAGACGTGCTTCGGCGCCTCGGGCAGCGCCCTCACGGCGCGCGACAGCGCCCAGAGCGAGGCACGCAGGATGTTGTCGCGATCGATTCGCGCCGGCGAGGCGACGGCCACCGCAAACGCCGACGTCTTGCAGATCTTGTCGAACAGCGCCTCGCGCTGCTCCGCGCTCAGGCGCTTGGAATCATCGAGACCCCTGGGGATGCGCGCAGGGTCGAGAATCACGGCCGCAGCGACCACCGGACCGGCCAGCGGACCCCGTCCCGCCTCGTCGCAGCCCGCGACCGGCCAGACGCCCTGCTTCAACAGCGCGCGCTCACGCCGGAAGCTCGGCGGCGCCACCGCGATGACGCCCTTGCCGAGCTTGGCGCCCGACTTGCCGGCAGCACCCGGGGCAGCAGGCTTGGTCGCGGCCTTTGCAGGGGCGCTCTTCGCTACGGCACGGCTCGCTGCTTTCGCCCTGCCCGGCTTCTTTGACTGATCGCGAATCATGGCCGCCATGGTGCGAAACGGCTGGCGGCGGCGCAACCCGAACGGGCCTCAATTCCCCGCTATTCGCCCCCTGCCGGCGACCGACTACGCCGGCAGATGCACTCGATCATCCTCGCCGACATCAATCCCCGGCGCAACCACCACTTCCCAGACATGACCGTCCGGATCGGAGAAATAGCCGCTATAACCGCCATAGTCGGTCCGTTGCGCCGGTCTCAGCAGCATCGCGCCTTTCTCCACCGCCGACGCGAGCGCCGCATCGACCTCAGCCTCCGAGCGGCAGTTCCATGCCAGCGTCACGCCTCGGAACGCCTGAGGGCGCGGTGCGTCCGGCACGCCCGCGTCATCGGCGAGCGCGCCCCACGGGTACAGCGCCAGCACCGTCCCGCCGGTCTCGAAGAATGCCACGGCCTCGCCGGTCGCGCGGAATTTTCGGACGAAGCCGAGCAATGTATAGAAGGCGATGCTCCGCCGCATCTCGGACACACCGAGTGTGATGACGGTGAACCGCGGAACGCTCGCTTGTGCGCTCATCACTTACTCTCCACTTACTCTCCGCACGCTTCAGAACAGGCTGAGCTGCTGGCCGCCGCCCTTCGGCCGCACGAAATGATCGGTCGTCAGCTTGGTCCGACGCTTGTTCAGCCCGAGCTTCTCGCAGGCGATCTCGAAGCGGCGGCCGATCATCCAGGCCATCGGGCCTGTCCCCTTCATTCGCGTGCCCCATTGCGAGTCGTAATCGCGGCCGCCGCGCATGTCGCGGATCAGGGTGAAGACGTGGCGGTAGCGGTCGGGATAATGCTCGAGTAGCCATTCCCGGAACAGGTCGCGCACCTCCAGCGGCAGCCGCAGCAGCACATAGGCCGCTTCCTTGACGCCGGCATGGGCGGCGGCATCGAGAATGCGCTCGATCTCGCTGTCGTTGAGCGCCGGGATCACCGGCGCCACCATCACCGTGGTCGGAATGCCGGCCTTGGACAGCGCCTGCAGCGCCTCCAGCCGCTTCGACGGCGTCGAGGCCCGCGGCTCCATCGTGCGCGCCAGCTTCGGATCCAGCGTGGTCACGGAGATCGCGACCTTCGCCAGGTTCTTCTTGGCCATCCGCGCCAGGATGTCGGCATCACGCATCACCAGCGCCGACTTCGTGACGATCCCGACGGGATGGCCAACCTTTTCCAGCACCTCGAGGATGCCGCGCATGATCTTCCGCTCGCGCTCGATCGGCTGATAGGGATCGGTGTTGGTGCCGATCGCGATCATCCGCGGCTCGTAGCCGCTGGCCGCCAGCTCCTTCTCCAGAAGCGCGGGCGCATCCGGCTTCACGAACAGCTTGGATTCGAAGTCGAGACCAGGCGACAGCCCGAGAAACGCATGGGTCGGCCGCGCGAAGCAGTAGACACAGCCGTGCTCGCAGCCCCGATACGGATTGATCGAGCGATCGAAACCGATGTCCGGCGAGTCGTTGCGGGTGATGACCTTGCGCGAGGTGTCGGTCGCGACCGTCGTCTTGAACGGCGGCAGCTCCTCGAGGCTCTGCCAGCCATCATCGAAGACAACGCGGGCCTCCGCCTCGTAGCGGCCGCTCGCGTTGGATTGGGCACCCCGGCCGCGGCGCCGGCCCCGTTCGATGGCGACCGCGAGTTCGGGAAAGTCATTCTCAGGACCTGACGAAGGCGCGCCCGCCGGCTCGGAGGGCACCGGGACCGGCGGGCGCTTGAGGGCATGTGAAGATGCTCGGCTCATGGCCAAGACATAGCACGCAAACAGAACATTACAAGAACAAAATAGAACAAAAGCGCACGCATGCTCTGCACGGGCGCAAGGCCAGCCATCACATTCCCGTTCTATCCTGCAGGTGCGCTGGAACAGGACGGTGCGGCGTCACTCTCATACAGTATCCCGCAGGCGCGAAGCGGAAGGCAAGCGAGGTCCCATGCAGATCACTTCTCCCCAACAGACCACCCCGGCCGATGATCTTGACCTGCTCGATCGCTACTGGCGGGCGGCGAATTATCTCTCGGTGGGGCAGATCTATCTGCTGGACAATCCGCTGCTGCACGAGCCGCTGAAACCGGAGCACATCAAGCCGCGCCTGCTCGGCCACTGGGGGACGACGCCCGGCCTGAACTTCATCTATGCCCATCTCAACCGCGCCATCGAGGCGCAGGATCTCAGCGTCATCTACATCTGCGGCCCCGGCCATGGCGGTCCGGGCATGGTCGCCAACACCTATCTCGAAGGCACCTACAGCGAGATCTATCCGGAGATCACGCGCGATGCCGATGGCCTGCGCAAGCTGTTCCGGCAGTTCTCCTTCCCCGGCGGCATCCCGAGCCATGCCGCGCCTGAGACGCCGGGCTCGATCCATGAAGGCGGTGAACTCGGCTACGCGCTGGTCCACGCCTATGGTGCGGCGTTCGACAATCCCGATTTGATCGTGGCTTGCGTGGTCGGCGACGGCGAGGCCGAGACCGGCCCTCTCGCCGCGTCCTGGCATTCGAACAAGTTCCTGAACCCGGCCCATGACGGCGCGGTGCTGCCGATCCTGCATCTCAACGGCTACAAGATCGCCAATCCCACCGTGCTCGGCCGCATGGGCGATGCCGAGATCAAATGCCTGTTTGAAGGTTACGGATACGAGCCGCTGTTCGTCGAAGGCGCGGAGCCGAAGGCGATGCATCGGCAGATGGCGGACGCGCTCGATGTTGCGCTCGCGAGCATCCGCTCCATCCAGCAGAATGCGCGTCAGCCGGATGCAACGATCCAACGGCCGCGCTGGCCGATGATCGTGTTGCGCAGCCCGAAGGGCTGGACCGGGCCGAAGGAGGTCGACGGCCTCAAGGTCGAAGGCTTCTGGCGCGCCCATCAGGTGCCGATTGCCACCCCCCGCAGCAAGCCGGAGCATCTCGCGCTGCTCGAAGCCTGGCTGAAGAGCTACGAGCCGGAGACGCTGTTCGACGCCCATGGCCGTCTCAGGCCGGAATTGCAGGCGCTGGCGCCGAAAGGGCAGCGACGCATGGGCGCCAATCCGCATGCCAATGGCGGTCTGCTCAAGCGCGAGCTCAAGCTGCCGGACTATCAAGCTTTCGCGATCGAGGTGTCCTCACCAGGCCAGACCATCGCTGAAGCGACGCGCGAGCTCGGCAAGTTCCTGCGCGACGTGATCACGCTGAATGCGAAGACCCGAAACTTCCGCATCATGGGTCCCGACGAAACGGCGTCGAACCGGCTCGATGCGGTGTTCGAGGTCACCGAGCGCGTGTGGATGGAGGGCATCGAGTCCTATGACGTCCATCTGGCGCATGACGGCCGCGTCATGGAGGTGCTGAGCGAGCATCTCTGCCAGGGCTGGCTCGAAGGCTATCTGCTCACCGGCCGCCATGGCCTGTTCTCCTGCTACGAGGCCTTCATCCACATCGTCGATTCGATGTTCAACCAGCATGCCAAATGGCTGAAGGTGTCACGCGAGCTGCCGTGGCGGCGCCCGATCGCGTCGCTGAACTATCTCTTGACCTCGCATGTCTGGCGGCAGGACCATAACGGCTTCAGCCATCAGGACCCCGGCTTCGTCGACCTCGTCGCCAACAAGAAGGCGGATATCGTCCGCATCTACTTCCCACCGGACGCCAACACGCTGTTGTGGATCGCGGACCACTGCCTGCGCACCTACGACCGCATCAACGTCATCGTTGCCGGCAAGCAGCCCGCACCGCAATGGCTGTCGATGCAGGAGGCGGCGACGCATTGCGACGCCGGCATCGGCATCTGGTCTTGGGCCGGCACCGAGCCCGCCGACGAAGAGCCCGACGTGGTGATGGCCTGCGCCGGAGACGTCCCGACCCTGGAAACGCTCGCAGCCGTCGACCTCCTGCGCAAGGAATTGCCCGACCTGAAGATCCGCGTCGTCAACGTCGTCGATCTCATGACCCTGCAGCCGAAGCAGGACCATCCGCATGGCCTCAGCGACCGCGACTTCGACAGCCTGTTCACCGCCAACAAGCCAGTGATCTTCGCCTATCACGGCTATCCGTATCTGATCCATCGCCTCACCTATAGCCGCACCAACCATGCCGGCATGCATGTGCGCGGCTTCATCGAGGAAGGCACCACGACGACGCCGTTCGACATGGTCGTCCTCAACGAGCTCGACCGTTTCCACCTCGCCATCGAGGCGATCGAACGCGTGCCGGGCCTCAGCGTGTCGGCGGCCCACGTGAAGCAGAAATTTCGCGATGCGCTGATCGAGCATACCCGCTACATCCGGGCGCATGGCGAGGACATGCCGGCGATCCGCGACTGGGTCTGGCCGAACAGCGCCGGCGGCACCACGCCGACACAGGCGGGCGACTGAACCAGCCAAGCGCGAGCTCCAGCAACGCAGCACCTTGAAATAGCAATCGTTCGGCGTTGCCCTAAGGTGCGCGGCCGGCTACTTGCTGCAAAATTCCGCAGCGCAGCGGGCTGATTTGGCTATGACAAAATGATAACAGTCATGCTGGAGGCGCGACAGATAACGATGCCAGGTTCATGCTGAGCGTGATCATCCCGACCGAGGGTGTCGAGCAGACCGCCGTGGCCACCCTGTCCGCGCTGGTGCCAGGCGCCGCGGCCGGTGTCGTCACCGAGGTGCTGTTGGTCGATCGCTCGCCCGATTCCAGCGTGATCGAGCGTGTCGCGGACGTCGCCGGCTGCCACTTCATGAAGTTCGAGGGCTCCCAGGCCGCGGCACTCGCGGCAGGGGCCGCGAACGCGCGGGCGCCCTGGCTGATGTTTCTGCCCGCCGGCGCGATGCTCGATCCCGGCTGGATCGACGAAACCAGGCAGTTCGTCCAGAGCGTCGCCGCCGCCGGCCAGCCCCGCGCCGGCGTTTTCCGTTACGCCAGGTCTCCTTACGCTGTGATCAGCCTGCGCGAGCGGATGCGATCGGTCGCTCGGGCCCTGGTCGGACCGCTCGGCGACCAGGGCCTGCTGATCGCCCGCGATCATTACCGGCAGGTCGGCGGCTACCAGCCCGATCGAAAGCGTGCCGAGACGCGCCTGTTGCGTCAGCTCGGCCGCTCCTCGCGGACCATGCTGCGCAGCCGGATTGTCATGGTCTAGCATCGGGATAATACTTGCCAAAGTCAATCAATTGATTGACAATGGCAAGTATTGGAGGTGCCACATGATTCCTGCCCCATCCGACGGCCAGGTCGCCACCGTTCGCGCGTTCAACCGCTTCTACACGAGGAAGCTCGGCGCGCTGGACCAGCATCTGCTCGACAGTCCGTTCTCGCTGGCCGAAGCGCGTGTGCTCTATGAGCTGGCGCAGTACGACGCCATCTCGGCCAAGGAGATCGGTCTCTCGCTCGGCCTCGATGCCGGCTATCTCAGCCGCATCGTCCAGAGCTTCGACGAGCAGGGCCTGATCACCCGCACGCCATTGCCGACCGATCGCAGGCAGCAGCAACTCGGGCTCACCGCCAAGGGACGACAGGCCTATGCCAGGCTCGACCGCAGCTCGCAGAAGGAGATCGCGGCCATGCTGGCGCCGCTGGCGCCATCCGTGCGCGACCGGCTGGTCGGTGCAATGACGACGATCGAGACCGCCCTGGAGCCGCAGCAGCCTGGCCGCTCCCCGGTGCTGCTGCGCAGCCATCGCCCGGGCGACATCGGCTGGGTGGTTTCACGGCACGGCGCCGTCTACGCCGAGGAATATGGCTGGGACGTCTCGTTCGAGGCGTTGGTCGCCGAGATCGGCGCGCAGTTCATCAGGAGCTACGACCCGGCGCGCGAGCACTGCTGGATCGCCGAGCTTGCGGGTGAGCCGGTCGGCTCGATCTTCCTGGTCAAGGGCAGCGACGAGGCCGCCAAGCTGCGGCTGCTGCTGGTCGAGAAGAAGGCCCGCGGTCTCGGCGTCGGCCGGGCCCTGACCGAACAATGCATCCGCTTCGCCGGCGAGAAGAACTACAGGACGATCGAGCTGTGGACGCAAAGCATTCTCACCGCCGCGCGCGACATCTATGCCCGCGCCGGGTTTCGCAAGATCGCCGAGGAGCCGCACGCCATGTTCGGCGTCCCGCTGACGGGCGAGACATGGCGGCTCGAGCTGTAGCCCGCGCCGCCCGGGTTGCAGCAACCGCCGGTAGGCCGAGATCACCCCCACAACACGTTGCGCATGCCGATTGCGAAGTTCCCGCGCGTCGGTAGTATCCCGCCAAACGGGGCGGGTATCAGCAGTGATGGAATCGATGGTGCGATCGAAGCTTGCGGCGCTTGCCGCGCTGGCAGGCTTGTTGGGGGTCGCGGCTGGGACGGCGGCTCACGCCGCGCCCAAAGGACGCGCAACGGTCGCGATTACGCGCACGGCCGATTTCCTCTATCTGGCGGCGCCCGCGGCGATCGAGATCAACGGCGCCAAGGTGGCGAGCCTTGGCCGCGGCGAGAGCTACAGCGGCCCGATTGCGCCGGGCGCCACGACGATCACCGTATCGACATGGTCCTCGCCGGGCTCGTCGAACATTCGTTTCACCGCCGTGCCCGGCAAGACCTATCGAATGGTCGTGGGACCGCGCGGACAGAATTTCGCCGCCAGCATGATGGGCGGCCTCATCGGCGCGGCGATCGAAGGCGGCGGCGCTTTCGAGATCGTACCAACGAAGTGAGGCGTGCGATGGACGCGCGGCGCGTCGTCGTGCCGGGGCCCTACGCCGTCGCGCCCTGCGCCTTGGGCCGGCGCAGATGCTCGTCGAGCCGCGGCATGATCTCGACGAAGTTGCAGGGCCGCGTGCGGTAGTCGAGCTGGGCGGCAAGGATGCCGTCCCAGCCGTCGCGGCAGGCGCCCGGTGATCCCGGCAGGCAGAAGATGTAGGTCGCGCCGGCGACGCCGGCCGTGGCCCGGCTCTGGATCGTCGACGTCCCGATCTTGGCGTGGCTCAGCATGTGGAAAGCGATCGAGAAGCCGTCCATGCGCTTCTCGAACAGCGGCTCGATCGCTTCCGGCGTGACGTCGCGGCCGGTGAAGCCGGTGCCGCCGGTGGTGATGACGACGTCGACGCCGGGATCGGCGATCCACGACTTCACCACCGCGCGGATCTTCTCGACGTCGTCGGTGACGATCTCGCGCGCCGCGAGCCTATGGCCGGCAGCGGTCAGGCGGTCACTCAGGGTGGTACCGGACTTGTCGTCGGCAAGCGAACGCGTGTCGGACACCGTCAGCACGGCGATGTTGAGGGGAATGAAGCTCTTGCTCTCGTCGATCGCCATTATCGCGTCTCCCTACAGCGAACTGGCGCTGAACGTATTGCAGGCCTGCACCGTGCCCTGCTGGTAGCCGATCATGAACCAGCGCTTGCGCTGCGCGGCGGAGCCATGGGTGAACGAATCCGGCACCACGCGTCCGGTCGCCTTCCGCTGCAAGGTGTCGTCGCCGATCGCCGAGGCCGTCGTCAACGCGGCGTCGATGTCGCCCTCCTCGAGGAAGCCCGGGCGCTTCTTGGCCTCGCGATTGACCCAGACCCCGGACAGGCAGTCGGCCTGCAGCTCGACCTTGACCTGCAGCGCGTTGGCTTCGGCCTTGTTGTCCGACTGCTGCTGCATCCGCGTCACGCGCGGCAGGATGCCGAGCAGGTTCTGGATGTGGTGCCCGGCCTCGTGCGCAATGATGTAGGCCGCGGTGAACTTGCAGGCGCTGCCCGAGCAGCCCCGGAAGCGCGTCTCGACCTCGCGGAAGAAGTTGGTGTCGAGGAAGATCTGCCGGTCCGGCGGACAGTAGAACGGTCCCATCGCCGACTGCGCCATGCCGCAGCGGCCGCCATTGGTGCTGTTGCGAAACAGCACGATCTTGGGCCCGGTATAATTCTGGCCGCTGGCCTGGAAGATCTCGCTCCAGCGGTCGTCGATCTCGCCGAGCACACCGGAGATCATGTCGCCCATCTCGTCCTTGGGTGCGCCCGTCCGGCCCGGCGAGCGCCGGTCCGCCTGCTGGGTCGGCGCGCCGCCATGACTCAGCATCTCGGCGCCGCCGATCAGGATGCGCGGATCGATGCCGAAGGCGTAGCCGATCAGGCCGAGCACGATGATGGTGCCGATGCCGAGACCGCCGCCGCCGATCGGCAGACCCATACCACCGCCCATCCCGCCGCCTTCGTCGCGACGGTCGTCGATGTCGTCGCTGCGACGGAAATCATCGTAACGCATGGGCGGCCTTTCCTCACGATTCTCGCGCGGCTCTGCACGAAATGCCTAACGCGGCAGACAGGTAAAATTTCCACTGTGTTAATCAATAACCCGGCCGGCAAATTTTGCCTAGCGCAGCCAAAAAAACCGGCCCGCGCCGAACCTCGATCGGCTGCGCTCGCGCGCGACCGGCGCGAAAAACCCATCGCAATCGGCGTCTTGCGCAGAGACCATCGTGCATCGACGAACGGAATTCGTCGCTGGTGCGCGTGATGAAAGCGTGCGCATCGATGCGAATAATTTTCCGGGTTAAGTCCATTTTTACTTTGCCGGGTCAATGTGTGGGCAGTCGGTTGTTAGGTCCCGCGTCGCCGACAGCGTCGCCTGAGTCAGAGTTCTTGAGTCATGGTAGAGTCGCGTCGCGGGGCGTCTGCAAGGGCGCCCCGCACTAAATTTCAGACCCTCGAAGAGCAGCGAATCATCGTCGGCGACTGCGTCGCCGAGATGTCGAAACTGCCAGGCGCATCGGTCGACCTGGTGTTTGCAGATCCTCCTTACAATCTGCAGCTCAAGGGCGAGCTCAAGCGTCCCGATGAATCGCAGGTCGATGCGGTCGACGACGATTGGGACAAGTTCTCCTCGTTCTCCGCCTATGACGACTTCACGCGCGCCTGGCTGCTCGCCGCGCGCCGCCTGATGAAGCCGAGCGCGACGATCTGGGTGATCGGCTCCTATCACAACATCTTCCGCGTCGGCGCGATCATGCAGGATCTCGGCTTCTGGATCCTCAACGACATCGTCTGGCGCAAGTCCAACCCGATGCCGAACTTCCGCGGCCGCCGCTTCACCAACGCGCACGAGACCATGATCTGGGCCGCGCGGGACGAGAAGGCGAAGGGCTACACGTTCAACTACGAAGTGCTGAAGGCCGCCAACGAGGACGTCCAGGCGCGCTCGGACTGGCTGATTCCGCTGTGCACGGGCGAGGAACGGCTGAAGGACGGCGACGGCAAGAAGATCCATCCGACGCAGAAGCCGGAAGGCCTGCTGGCGCGGGTGCTGCTGTCATCCTCGAAACCCGGCGATCTGGTGATCGATCCTTTCAACGGCACCGGCACGACCGGAGCCGTGGCAAAACGCCTCGGCCGCCGCTACATCGGCTTCGAGCGCGACAAGGTCTATGCGAAGGCGGCAGAGCGGCGCATCGCCGCGGTCGAGCCGCTGCCGGAGGCAACGCTCGCACCGTTCATGACGGCGCGCGAAGCGCCGCGCGTCGCCTTCTCGGAGCTGATCGAACGCGGCATGATCGCGCCCGGCACCAAGCTCGTCGACTCCAAGCGCCGCCACGGCGCGCTGGTGCGCGCCGATGGGGCCATCATGCTGGGTGACAAGGTCGGTTCGATCCACCGCATCGGCGCGGTGGCGCAAGGTCTGCCTGCCTGTAACGGCTGGACCTTCTGGCACGTCGAGACCAAGGGCGGCCTCAGGCTGATCGACGAGTTGCGCGCCGAGATCCGCTCCGAGATGTCCGCCGCCTGACGCTCACGAATTCCGGCGCTCCTGTCCGGAATAGCGCGCCAGCAGGTCTTCGACCTCGTACTGCTCGTGGTAGCGAACGTCGTCGCGCGGCACGACCGAGACCTGCGCGGTGGACTGCGACGATTTACCCCTGCGTCCCGCCAGGGCCGGATAGTAGCTGTCCACCGGCGGCAGGTGCATGCGATCGAGCTCGGGCTCCGCCGGCCAACGCGTGACGCGCCGGGCGGCCACCGGCTCGATGCGAAGCTGCCGCCTGCCCCGGGCGCGCGCAAACAGCACGCTAATCGAGAAGCCCGCAATCGCGACTGCGCCGAGGAAAGCAAACATCCGCGTCCTGGACGCATCATCCCCCGACATGCCGAGCGTCACGGCCGGCGACGCATCCGCAGCGGCCAGCGCCGGCGTCGCGGGAGCAGCCGCTTCCGCGGCGCTGGTGTCACTGGCGGCCGCGAGCGTGTAGGACGCGCGGGGCGCGGCGGGCTCAGCCGCTGCCGGCAGCGTGCCGGACTGGTCGGGCCAACGCGTCGCAACAGCAGATTCGTTCACGGCCGCGCCGACCGGGTCGGGCGCCGCCGGCGCTGACGCGACGGGCGCCGGCGCGGCCGGAAATGCGGCAACCGACGGAAACGCAGACGTCGCCGGCACAGACGGCGCGGCGGTCGGTGTCGAGGACACGACCTTCACCTCATCGGCGGCGTCCTTGGACGACGATTGGATCTCGGCACGTGCATTGGCCGCGGTCGACGAGAGCTGAGCCCGTTCCTTCTGCGAGGCGAGCTTGCGCGTGACGAGCGACGCGCCCTTCGCCTCGCGATCGTCGTCGCGCAGATACCAGCACTGCTTCTTCGTCGCGCGATCGATGCGATAGAACCAGTGCTTCCCCGCCGGCGTTCCCGCAGGCTTTGCAAGGCATTCGTCAGCAGCCGATGCCGGTGTAAACTCGATTGTCGCCGCAGCCGCTCCCGCCAGCACGGCGACAGCAACGCGCGGCAACAAACTCGTCGTTCGATTCGTCATCACACCTCCGACGATTCAACGCGCCCCCGCTGCGCCGTTTCGGCGATGACTTCGTTCGGAATAAGGCTGCGGAGGTTCCATTTGTCGAAACAATGTTAGAACAGCGGTGTCCTTTGGATGCGTTCTAATATTTTTAGGCTGTTTTGTCGCAGCAACAGTGGGAATTCGCGTTGATACGACGACGTCACGCGTGCTGTGCCATTCGAGACAACACGCGGATGTGAGAAAACCCAAGACTGAAATCCTGAATGCCAATCACCGCAAGGCGTAGTCCAGACATTGATGCGCGTGCGCCTCACTTGATCTAAGTCAATGACTCTCGACGGTCCCACGCGTGTACGACGGCGTCGGACAAACTCGCCGCTTCATCCACGTACGCTCGCCATGGCCGTCGCGAACATGACGCGCACATCGACCACACGCCGCGCCCCGCTCACTTCATCATCTTCGTCAACGCCTTCTCGACCAGCTCGCGCGTGTACGGCTTCTGAATGATCGGCGCGTCGGACAGCTCGGGCGGAATCGGCGCGCGCTCGCCATAGCCGGTGGCGAACATGAAGGGCACGCCGAGCTCCTTCAGCCGGTGCCCGACCGGCAGGCTGCTCTCCGCGCCGAGGTTGATGTCGAGCAGCGCGAAGCCCGGCACCGCGCGCTCGATCGCCTTCAGCGCCTGACCGACCGAAGCCGCCGTGTCGACTTGCCGCGCACCGAGCTCGAGCAGAATCACTTCGGCGCCCATCGCGATGATCAAATTGTCCTCGACGATCAGCGCGGCGCCTGAGAGACGCGGCGTCGGCTCCTGCTTCCGCTCGGGACGTGGGACCGCGCCGGTCGGCGCCGGAACCAGCTGGACGAAATTGGCGGGAATCATGAAGCGGGCCTGAACGCCGAGCAGATCGAAGCGAATCTCGGCGTCGCCCTTGAGATCGAATGGCACCGACCGCTCGATGATGGTGGTGCCGAAGCCGCGGCGCGTCGGCGGCTGCACCGGAGGTCCGCCGCTCTCCTTCCAATCGATGACGAGGCTTGCGCCGGGATCCAGTCGCCACGCCACCTGAACCTGCCCGGTGGAGTCGGCCAGCGCGCCGTATTTCGCCGAGTTCGTCATCATCTCATGCACGACGAGCGCGAGCGTCCCGAACGCCTTGGGGTCGAGCGCGACGTCCGGCCACGGCCTCCTGCAACGTCGATGGCCGGAGCTGGGTTCCGGCTTCGCGCGGCTATTTTTTCCGCTCTCCCGATGCGCCATACTGCGGGCGCTGTTCCGACGCCATGGCTTCAAGGATGGCCGTCAGCCCGCCACCTCGGCGAGCGCCTTCTTCACCGCCGGTCGTTCAGCCATGCGCTTGAAATGAGCGGCGACCTTCGGGAAGGCGTTGATGTCGACGCCGTCGCCTTCGAGCCATTGCGCGATCGTGAAAAGATAGGGATCGCAGATCGTGTACCGCTCGCCCATCACCCACGGGCCGCGCAGCATCTTCTGCTCGATCAGCGCGAAGCAGGCGCTCATCGTTTCCGGCACCTTCTTCTTCATGTCGGCGAAGGAGGACTCTTCGGTGGCCCAGCGATAGCCCCGCATCTTGTGCGCGTGGGCGATGTGGACCGTCGAGCAGAGATAGCTGTTGAAGGACTGCACCTCGGCAAAGGCGAAGACGTCGTCGAGCGGCGCAAGCCGCGACTCGGGAAAGCGCTGCGCGACATAGGCGAGCATCGCCGGCGTCTCGGTCAGGACGCCCTGCTCCGTCACCAGCGCCGGCACGCGCCCCTTGGGATTGATCGCGAGATAGTCCGGGCTGTTCTGCTGGTTGGTCTTGAAGCTGAGCTTCTCGGCGACGTAGTCGGCGCCCGTCTCGGCCAGCGCGATATGTGAAGCGAGCGCGCAGGTGCCCGGCGCGACATAGAGCTTGAGCATGGTGATCCCTGACAGATGATATCCGACCCTATCTGCACCCATCCAGACCGTCCACCCCTGGCCCCCGCGTGCGACGTCATGGGCGATCTGCATTCTGCGGGCCGCGTGCTCGACCCATGCCGATCGATGGCGATGCGACGACAGACATCCCGATGAAGGACACGGGCTCACCTCTCGCGGCGCGCAGCGCCCGAGGTGTTGCCGAGAGGGACCCTCGCAAAGAGGAGGGCGCAGGGAATGCCGGGTGCTGGCCGCAACCCATGGCCCGCCTGCAGAAAAGAAAGCAGGCGGCAGTCACCACAGGTCCAGCCGGTCATCCGGCATTCCCTGCGCGATGGGCTTTACGTCTTATACGTGATCTCCCTGGTGCGCCGGGCTTTCTGGCCACCATCCCCACGCGAAGCGAAGCCTCAACGCGAGTTGACATCAGCATCGGGATGCCAGGACCACACGATTTCAACGTCCGCGAAAGGCCCCGCACCCGCGCCACGCCGGCAAGCCGCCGCAGCACTGCACGAGGCCGGCCGACGTCGCTCGTCCTGACGACGCCGTCGCAGCCACCGCATCCCGCCCCGCGTGTCGTGACGACGCGTACGCCCCTCCTGCCGGGACGGAACGGTGCGGATATAGCCATTGATTTGGGGTCGGAGTCAAGACAAATTCCGAAAAACGGAAGACGCGTCCTGGAACGGAACGGAGCGACGGATCGGAATGACGTGCAATGTCGGCGCATGCTGCGCCGTCGATGCGATCAGCGCCGACCGGTATGCAGCCGTCTCGTCGGGGCAGCGCGCCACGACAAGTTTCATGCAGCGTCACCGTAATACCGTAATACTCAACGAAATACTGGAATCCGCCGCCCGGCGCGCTACTGCCACCGACAAAGCGTGGGGCGTGACTTCGCTTTAGTTTCGCGGCATGCTGTCGATTAGCTCGCGGGATGGGTGGAGCAACGCGAAACCCATCAATTGGTCTACGAGACAACAATGGTATCGCTTCGCTCCAACCAGTCCACGCGCTGGCGGGTTTGTCCTATCTGGTGACGCAGCGGAAGTCTTTAAGCCTGACCTCATACGCTCGCGGAAGGCGTCACCATATTCATGTTCATCCTCCGACGGATTGCCTCGCGGCCGATCGCCGGTATGACGATGAACTCACACCGGGTGCTTCCGCTCGAGTTTCCCAACAATGCGCTCGCCAAGTCTACGCACAATCGATGGTACGAGTCGCAAGCCGAGGACGGCCAGCCGGGCGCGGCCACCCGGAACGATGAAATACCGGTCGCGCCGGATTCCCCGCAATGTGTCCGCAACCACGATTTCCAAGGGAGTTCTCGGGATGGTCAGCGTATGTCGCCGGTTCTCCGGTGTCCGATAGGAATCAAGCTCCGCCACCATAGGCGTCTCGAACTCCGCTGGGCAGACGAGGTGAACCTTGATACCTTGGCGCAGCAGTTCGTAGTGCAGGCATTCGGTGAAGCCGACCAAGGCGTGTTTCGCAGATCCATAGGCGGTGAAACCGAAGATTCCGGTCAGACCAGCGATCGATGCTATGTTGATCAACCGCCCGCCAGCGGCGCGTAGATGGGGTAAAGCAGCCCTGGTGACATTTACCGGACCAAAGAAATTGGTTTGCATCACGGCCTGGAAGTCATTGTCGGTGAGGGTCTCGAACCGCCCCTCGCGCATCACACCTGCATTGTTGAACAGCATGTCGATCCCTCCACGGCGCCGAGCAACCTCCTCGATAGCCTGAGACGTTGCAATCGGATCGCCAACATCGACGGACTGAACCTCGATATCGGCGCCGGCGTGTCGCCGACGAAGTTCATGAACCGCGATATCCAGATTATCGGTTCGCCGCGAGAGGAGCGTCAGCCGAGCACCTTGGGGGGTAAGCGCGTTCGCTATCGCAAAGCCTAGGCCCGTCGCCCCCCCGGTGATGACAATGCTACGTGAATGGAACATATGAGAGTCCTAAGCCAGAATCCACTTCGGGAAGCCGGGAGAAAGGACGAGCCCCAGCTTCGTCCAATCGCGCGGTCGAGTGCTGCCCACTGACCGCCGTTGCCTCAGAATCACCTATTTTCATTTTGTCGACCTTGCTGAGCTTCCTAGGTGCAGTTGCTGAGCAGGACTTCGTACAAACTCCGCCAGCGGTTGAAGCCTCCGGTGATACCCCCGCAGGGCGACGGCGCGTTCGCCGCAAGGCATGGCTACATCGTTTTCGTGCAGTCACATCGGAGCTTTTCCGATTGCTATTTGAGCGGCAGCAGACCGCATGCCGGGCTGCGGTCAATCAAGCGCAGTGGCGATGCGGTCGGCGAGGGCGAGCAGGGTTTCTGGTTTGCCCATCGGCGCCTGTCCGTGGCCCTTCATCGGAACGTCCGCCCAGCGAGGTATGATATGGAAATGCAGGTGGAAGACGGTCTGACCGCTGGCCGCGCCGTTCAACTGAACGATCAGGAAACCCTCGGGTGCCAGCGCCTTGACCACTGCCCGGGCGGTGCGTCGGGTGGCTGCGACCAGCCGAACGAGCACGTCCGGCTCCACGTCCAGCAGGGTGCGCGAGGTCGAGGTCTTCGAGATCACCAGTACGTGCCCTTCGGACTGGGGAAAGGCGTCCATGAACGCGAGGACGTGATCGTCCTCCCAGACCTTGGCGGCGGGGACTTCGCCGCGAAGGATTCGGCCAAAGATGTTGTCGGGGTCGTAGGGGGCGGCGAGGGTCATCTGGTGCTCCGGAGTATGGGCGAGGCTAGAAACCGCGGTGCGGTGGGGCGTTTTGGGTGACGGCGCAGTGCTTCCCTAGTTTTGGCGGCCCGGGCTCCATCGGCCGAGGACGTGCGGTCCCCGGCACGGCGGCTCAATCGCTGAGGGGTCTCGTGTGCCGGGCGCTGCGCCCGTGACATGGACTGTCGTCTCTTAGTCCGGCTGAGGCTGACCGGGCGCTTGTTGCAAGTGGGCTATATCGCGTAGCCCGCTTGAACTCCTCGTGTGACAGGCCTTCAGATTCGGCTGTTCGGGTGATCGTTGAAAGCTACCAGCCATCGCGAGGAAGGTGATCGCGTGCTGACGGCGATCACGCTGACGCCCGGTGGTCAGCTCGGCCGCGCGAATTCTGCAAGAACCAAGCGGACAAGTGAATACATTGGCGCTGCGTTGGCAGGGGTCGGCGTAAACAGGCGCCCGCACTTCGGGCGACGCAACCATGCGGCGGCATTTCCAGATGCCGCCCACCGGAAGAAGCCGCCACAACTCAATATTCGCAATCAAGAAAGCGTTCGACATTATTTCCCCAAACAAATCTTTCCGCTATGGACGCCGGGTACAAGAGCTTGCGCGCCAAGGTCGCTGGATGCCGTCGGCGTGACCTTCTCGAAGCATAGACGTGTGGAGGAATGGCCGCTTGCCAGAATCGGCTACCAATTTCGACGAGAGAGCTTTGTTGTGCCTCTGGCCTCAACGAATGATGTTCATCGGGCGTCTGGGTACGCTGCCGCT
The DNA here is from genome assembly GCF_032484535.1 of Bradyrhizobium sp. SZCCHNS3016. NCBI lineage: Bacteria > Pseudomonadati > Pseudomonadota > Alphaproteobacteria > Hyphomicrobiales > Nitrobacteraceae > Bradyrhizobium > Bradyrhizobium sp. SZCCHNS3016. Next base: position 438,031 of record NZ_JAUETE010000003.1, on the reverse strand, counting down.
GCACCGGCATCCAATATCGGTCTGCCTGGTGGCGCTTCAGGCCCCTCTGCGGATCGGCACCACAATGGCCGGGGAGAGCCTGGCCTGCCTTACCGCCATCGTCCCCGCAGGCTTGGCGCATACCCTTGATCTAAGCGGGGCGCCGGTCGCCGTGATATACAACGACCCTGACGATCCTTACTATCGGCGCCTCTCGCCCCGTCAGAGATGTGGCCTAAGCTCACTGGACCCTGACATCGAAAGTTCGCTTATCGTCGCTGTGCGGAATCTCTACGCGCTGCATCAGATAGGTGATAAGCTACGCTTCGACGATTTCGATTTCGCTGCTGAACAGGCATTGGGAATCGAACCGCGCCCACCACGGTTCGATGCGCGGGTTGAACGTGTCGTAGCTATCATAAGGGCTGACATCGCCCGCAATCACTCGATCCAGGAACTGGCCCGGCGAGTCGACCTTTCCCCTGGTCGCCTGCAGCATCTGTTCGTCCAAGAGATTGGGGTGCCACTTAGGACGTTTAGGATTTGGATTCGTTTCCGGCACGCTGTGGAGCGTGTGGGAAATGGTGATTCTATCACGTCGGCGGCGCTCGATGCAGGCTTTTCGAGCTCCAGCCATTTCAGCCACGCCTTCAAGGCAACCTTTGGCGCTACTGCCGCCAGCGTGCTCAAGGACGCTCCGTCTAGGGTCCGGATTCAGTTGATCGAATAACTACGATGGCCGCGATGGGCGCCGGAAACTGACGGTTCTTCCCTCTTGCTGCCACAGGTCATCCTCGAAATGCCTGTCGCAGAAATTATCTGTGTCTCACTTGAGGGGTGCAGTCCAGAGATGTCACCGTAATTGTCTCATGACGTCGTCGGCGGCGGACCGAGTGCGGTCTCGATCAGCAGCGTGTCGCAATATTCGATCCATTCCAGGATACGGCCGTTCTCCAGGCGAAGGACGTTGCAATAGCTGTTGTTGTAAACCTTGCCGTCGCTCGTCGTATTGCGGCCACGCGCCTCGACCACGACGCGGTCATCCTCGGCCGTTAGCCGGATCGGGATGGTGGTGATGCGGCCGAGCCGCGCCCGCAGCGGCGCGAACAACTCGGCGAGAACGGTCGCCTTGCCGTCATAGCTGCGCGACCAGGATCCGCTGCCCATGATGACGAAGCGGAAATCATCCGCAAGATGCGCGAGCAGCGGCTGCGCATTGCTCTTCGCCAGCTCGTCGAACACATGCTGCACGATCCGCTTGTTGTCATGACCCGTGGCTTCTACGGCGCTCATCGGCAAACCCTCCTTGAATTCAGGCATCGTCGCATCAACCCGTCTGCCTGAGCGCAGCCGGAAACGGTCCCAGCACCGCTTCCGTCAGCGCCGAGTCGCAGTATTCACGGATCTCGACGATGCGCCCCTCGTGCAGCCGATAGATCAGGCAGTAGTCGTTGTTGTAGGGCCGTCCGGCCCTGGTGCGCATCTCGCCCTTGGCCTCGACCACGACGAGGTCGTCATCCGCGATGAAGCGCAGCGGAATGGCGCGGCGTCCCTCCGCCAGCAGGCTGTTGAGATGGCCATGGAGATTGCGCAGCAGCGCCTCCTTGCCGTTGATCGTCTGCGACCACGAATATTGTCCCGTGATCACCATCGTAACGTCGTCGGCGATGGACGCGACATAGGCCGCGCGGTCGCCGGCGGCGGCCTTGGTGAGCAGCTCTTGCATCAATCGCTTGTTGGCGCTGGCGGTCATGACATCTGTCTCCCGATCTCCTTTGCGACAGGGCGAAGCATGACGGGTGGCGGCGCATTCTTCCAATCGATATCGGATATGATATCAATTCGGCTCATGAATTTGGCCGCGCTCGACCTCAATCTGCTGGTGGCGCTCGACGCGCTGCTCCGCGAGAGCAGCGTCAGCCGGGCTGCGCTGCGGATCGGACTGTCCCAGCCGGCCACCAGCCACGCGCTGCAGCGCCTGCGCGACTTGCTCGGCGATCCCCTGCTGGTACGCACCGGCGCGCGGATGGAGCTGACCCCGCGCGCCCTTGCGCTGCAGGCTCCGCTCGCCCAGGCGCTGGATCAGGTGCGCGGCCTGTTCACGCCCGACGCGTTCGACGCTGCACGGAGCGAACGCCAATTTCGCCTGATGATGCCTGATCTCGCGGTCGAGCTGCTGATGCCGTCGTTGATGGCCAAGGTGACGCGCGCCGCGCCCAACCTCCGCATCGACGTCGTGCCTTGGCGAGGCCCTGCGATCTTCCACGCCGAGTTCGCCCGCACCATCGACATGGTGATCTCGATCGGCAACGCCTTCAAGGGCCTCCATCGCCAGTTGCTCTACACCGACAGCGATGCGCTGGCGGTGCGGCGCGGTCACCCGGTCGGCAGGCGACTGAGCCGGCGAGACGCCTTCCTGGCCGCCCGGCATGTCGCGGTGGTGCTGCGCGGCCAGAGCGAGGACCTGATCGACGGCTGGCTGCGCAGCAAGGGCTGGGAGCGGCGGATCGCGCTGGTCGTGCCGAGCTATATCGAGGCGCTGCATGTCGCCGCGCGCACCGATCTCGTCGCCTTCGTGCCGCGCCGCCTGATCGCGGCGCTGGCGCAGGCCTTGTCGCTGTCGACCGTCGCGCCGCCGCTCGATCCTGGCATCGACGAACAATACATGTTCTATCCGACCAGGGCGCAGGTCGAGCCGGGGTCGATCTGGCTGCGCACGCTGATGCTGGAAACGGGCCGCGAACTCGGCGGCGCGCCAGGACGTGCGACGAAACCGACGTGAGCATCCGGCGCCCGCGCGTCGTGCTCTGTCAGGCCGCCAACAGCAAAATGCGTTGATACAGTTGAGGTCGCGCAGGGTGGGCAAAGCAGCCGCCCGGCAGGGCGGCAGCGTGCCCACCGCGGTGCTGCGTACTCCGAGTCAGATGGTGGGCACGGCGCGCGATCGAGCGCAGTCTGCGGTGAATACGGTGATGCGCGCCTTTGCCCACCCTACCCTCCAAACCGGCTAGCGCAGCAGCGGCATGAATTCCGGCTCGTTCAGATTTTTGGCCGGCGTCCGCCTTGTTGTCAGGCTATCAGACGCCTGCTGCGCTGATGCGCACCGTAAGCGTCTCACGTCAGGCAACGCATTCAACGGATCGGCTCGATCCGGAGGAATGCAGGATGCGTTGCCCGTGATCGACCGATCGAAATCCGGAACTGCAATCATGAATCCATCTGGTGAACGGCGCGCGCGCAGAAAACTGCCCGCGCGCTATGCGGCCGTCGTCATGCCACTGACACTCTCGGTGCTGATGACATTCGTCGTGTCGGCGATCGCCACGCTGAAGAGTCTTGGACCGACGCCGGCGTTCATCGCGACCTGGCCAGCAGCGTGGGGCATCTCCTGGCTGGTCGCGTTCCCCACGCTGCTCGCTGTCCTGCCGCTGGTGCGGCGGATCGTGGCGCTCGTGGTGGAGACGCCCAAACCAAATTGACCGGAGCAAGCGGGGCCGCCGAACTGCGGCCCCGCTTCAACGGGTATCATGCAAGCCGCTGTTTGAGCCGTGAATCCGCCTCATCCACCGCTGTCGTCCCGGACAAGCCGCGGCGCGCACCAGCGCGGCGCGGCGCCGATCCGACCTATACGCCGCGGCCGTCGTGATGGGCAGAATGCCAATGACCGGTGTGCCTCAAACCACTCCCTGTGGGTATGGGTCCCGGCTTTCGCCGGGACGACAATGGAGCATATTGATAGCGCGGCCGTAGGGTGGGCAAAGCAGCCGCCGAAGGCGGCAGCGTGCCCACCGTCTCGCTGCGCACTCGCTGTCGCGATGGTGGGCACGGCGCGGGTAACATCTCGCTGAACTCATCAGCAGCGTGGCGCGCCTTTGTCCACCCTACAAACTACACGCTCAGCGCCCCTCACTGCCCCAGCCCATGCGCGACGACCTTGCGCATGACGTTGGGCAGCGCCTCGCCGTCGAGGGTTGCGATCGGCACCCAGCGCATGCCGTCCGGCGCGCGTGTCCGGGCCGGCACCTTCGCCGTGTAGACCACGAGCTCCAGCGGAAAATGCGTGAAGACGTGGGTGACGACACCGAGCTTGCGGTGCCAGCGCTTCGCACTCGCCAGCTCCGGCGCTTGCGCGAGCGCGTCGGCGTCGTCCTGCCCGGCCAGCCATTCCGAGCCGGGAACCTCGGTCATGCCGCCGAGCAGGCCCTTCGCGGGGCGCGATTGCACCAGCACCTCGTCACCTCTGACGACGACGAAAGCGGCGCCGCGCCTGAGCGTACCGGACTTCTTGGCGGCCTTGCGCGGAAACGTGTCCTGGTCGCCGCGCTCACGCGCCGCGCAATTCTCGTTCAGCGGACAGAGTGAGCAGGCCGGCTTCTTCGGCGTGCAGATGGTCGCGCCGAGATCCATCAGCGCTTGCGCGCTGTCGCCGGCACGGGACGGCCCGAGCAAGGTGGCGGCGAGCGCCTGGATCTGCGGTTTGGCCTGCGGCAGTGCCTCCTCCACCGCAAACAGCCGCGACACCACGCGCTCGATATTGCCATCGACCGGCATGGTCAGGCGGTCGAACGCGATCGCCGCGATGGCGGCGGCGGTGTACGGGCCGATGCCGGGCAGCGCGCGCAGCCCCTCCTCGGTGTCCGGGAACACGCCGCCATGCGCGCGCAGCACGGTGACGGCGCAGGCATGAAGGTTGCGCGCCCGCGAATAATAGCCGAGGCCGGCCCACATCCTGAGCACGTCGTCGAGATCGGCGCTGCCGAGCGCCATGACATCCGGCCAGCGCGCCAGGAACTTCTCGAAATACGGCCCGACGGCTTTCACCGTGGTCTGCTGCAGCATGATCTCGGACAGCCAGACGCGATAGGGATCGGAGCGCTGCCCGGCCGGCGCGCGCCACGGCAGCCGCCGCCGGTGGCGGTCGTACCAGGCGAGCAGTTGCACGGGACGCTCGGCGGAGGCGCGATTCTCTGATCGGCTCTTGCGCTTGGAAGGAAGGGCTGATGACACCATTGGCTTAATCTAGTACGTCAGGAGCCATCGTCGCCCGCTGGACCGCAGTCTCGTCTGCGGCATCCACGGCTTTCTTCGAGCCCCGGCGGCTCGGACGGGCGGCAGACCATGAGAAGCCTGCATCGATGGCAAAGCCCGGCCGCCTCACCGCAAAGCCATTGTCGCTCATGATGGGCGACGTGCTGTCGGCCGCCTATGCCAAGCAGGGGTTTGCCGCGCGCGAGCTGGTCACGCGCTGGCCGGAGATCGCCGGCCGCGACATCGCCGACCATGCCCAGCCGCTGAAGATGCAATGGCCGCGGCCGGTCGAGGGCCAGCCGCAGGAGCCGGCGACCTTGATCCTGCGCGTCGAGGGGCCGATGGCGCTGGAGATCCAGCATTCGTCGGACGTGATCCTGGAGCGCGTCAACCGCTTCTTCGGTTGGCACGCCGTCGGCAAGCTGGCGCTGCGCCAGGGCCCGCTGTTGCGGCCGCCCGTGAAGCGCCGTCCGGTGCCGCCCGATCCGAAGACGGTGGCGAAAGTCGCGCAGACCCTGACCGCCATCGAGGACGACGCCCTGCGCGACGCCCTGGCCCGCCTGGGCGCCGCCATCAAGCGAAATTGACGCTCGGCGTTTGATCCCGGTTCGCGGCCCGGCATTGCCTCAAGCTGGGTTTCAAGCTAGCGAAAAGCCGAGTTATGAGTGTTTCAGGCGCAAGATGCGCCCATTCCGGAGCAGAGCCTTGATCATCACCCGCCGCGCCTTCACCGCAGCCTTGTCGCTGACCGGCCTCGCCGCTCTGGCGGGCCTGTCCCCGCTGCGGCTGATCTCGGACGCCATGGCCCAGAGCGCCGCCGATGTCGCCAAGCCGGTGTCGCTGCCGGACATGGCGATCGGGCCGGCGGACGCGGCCGTCACCATCACCGAATATGCCTCGATGACCTGCCCGCATTGCGCGGCGTTCAATGCGACCGTGTTCCCGAAGCTGAAGGCCGAGTACATCGATACCGGCAAGGTGCGCTACATCTTCCGCGAGTTCCCGCTCGACATCAAAGCCGCCGCCGGCTCGATGCTGACGCGCTGCATCGCCAATGGCGACGCGCAGAAGTATTTCGCCGTCACCGACATGCTGTTCCGCTCGCAGAACGACTGGGTGGTGAAGAACACCACCGAGACGCTGACGCGGATCGGCAAGCAGGCCGGCCTCAGCCAGCAGCAGGTCGAGGGCTGCCTGAAGGACCAGGCGCTGCTCGACAAGATCGCCGCCGACCAGAAATACGCGAGCGACATTCTTAAAGTGGATTCGACGCCGACCTTCTTCATCAACGGCGAGAAGATCAAGGGCGAGGCTTCGATCGAGGAGTTTCAGAAGAAGATCAACCCGCTTCTGAAGAGCTGATTCGAATCACTGAGTCCTCAAAGACACAGCGCGGCCCCTCAATGGGGCCGCTTCTGTTTCGTGGGCCGTTCGCCACGAGAAAGCCTTGGAAAAGCAGGGCCGGCGGGTTGCCCTGGGGACCAGCCCTCGCCATTGTCCCGCCCTCAGAATGAGGCGCCAGGGCGACTCAGTCCACATTGACATTGCCTTCCATGGTATTGTCGGGGCTGGGAGATTCGTCTCCCGCCAACAGAGAATCTGTGCATGAAACTCACCCGTCTTCGTCTTCACGGTTTCAAGACGTTCGTCGAACCGACTGACTTCGTGATCGAACCCGGCCTCACCGGCGTCGTCGGTCCGAACGGCTGCGGCAAGTCGAATCTGGTCGAAGCGCTGCGCTGGGCGATGGGTGAGACCTCGCACAAATCGCTGCGCGCCGCCGACATGGACGCGGTGATCTTCTCCGGCTCGAACACGCGGCCGTCGCGCAACCACGCCGAAGTGGTGATGACGATCGACAACAGCGATCGCACCGCGCCGGCGGCCGTGAACGACCGCGACATTCTCGAAATCTCGCGCCGCATCGAGCGCGAGGCCGGCTCGGTGTATCGCATCAACGGCCGCGACGTGCGCGCCCGCGACGTGCAGATCCTGTTCGCCGACGCCGCCACCGGCGCGCGCTCCCCGGCGCTCGTCCACCAGGGCAAGATCGGCGAAATCATTCAAGCGAAACCTGAGCAGCGCCGCCGCGTGCTCGAAGACGCCGCCGGCGTCGCCGGCCTGCATGCGCGCCGCCACGAGGCCGAGCTGCGATTGAAGGCGGCCGAGACAAATCTGCTGCGCGTCGAGGACGTCATCGGCCAGCTCTCCGGCCAGATGGAAGGCCTGCGCAAGCAGGCGCGGCAGGCGATCCGCTACCGCGAGGTCGCGGCCAAGGTGCGCAAGGCGGAAGCCACGCTCTATCATATGCGCTGGATGGGCGCGCATGCCGATCTCAACGACGCCGCGCATGTGCACGACGTCGCCGTGCGCGAGATGGCGGAGCGGACCCGCGAGCAGGCCGAATCGGCCCGCATCCAGGCCATCCGCGCCTCGCATCTGCCGGCGCTGCGCGAAGCCGAGGCCCGCGCCGCGGCGACGATGCAGCGGCTGAAGAACGCCCGCGACCTGCTCGACCGCGAGGAGCTGCGCGCCAAGGAGCGCGCCGGCGAGCTCGATCGCCGCCTGATGCAGCTCACCGCCGACGTCGCCCGCGAGCAGCAGCAGAACCAGGACGCGCAGGTCGCCCTGCAGCGGCTGGAAACCGAAGACGCGGAGCTGAAGGAAGAGATCAAGGCGCGCGTCGAGATGCGCAGCGGCGTCGACGAGCGCGTCGCCGAGGCCGAGGCGCTGCTGGCCGAGACCGAGCGCCAGTTCACCGAGCTGACGACGCAGCTTGCGGACCTCACCGCCCGCCGCAACCAGCTCGAAGCCAACGTTCGCAGCCACCGCGATCGTCTCGCCCGGCTCGACCAGGACATCGCCAATGTCCGCGCCGATGAGGAGCGGCTGGCGCAGGAGACCGCCCATCTCGGCGATCTCGACACGCTCGCCGCCTCGCTCGAAGCGGCCGAGGAAGCCGAGGCGCAGGCCGAGGCCGCCGTGCAGACCAACGAGTCGGCGCAGGCCAATGCACGGCAGAAGCTCGAAGCCTCGCGCGCCCCGCTCGCCGAGGCCGAGAAGCGCGCGCAGCGGCTCGAGACCGAGGCGCGCACCATCTCCAAGATGGTCAACAGCGAGACCAAGAACCTGTGGCCGCCGATCATCGACGGCGTCACCGTCGCCAAGGGCTATGAGAAGGCGCTCGGCGCCGTGCTCGGCGACGATCTCGATGCGCCGGTCGATGCGTCCGCGCCGATGCACTGGACGGTGGCCGGTGCCGAGATCACCGACCCCACGCTGCCGGACGGCGTCGAGCCGCTCGCGGCCTATGTCCAGGCGCCGCCGGAGCTGTCGCGCCGTCTGGCGCAGATCGGCGTGGTGTCGCGCGATCGCGGCGCGCAGCTGGTGTCGCAGCTGCGGACCGGCCAGCGGCTGGTGTCGCCGGAAGGCGACGTCTGGCGCTGGGACGGCTTCATCGCCGCGGCACATGCGCCAACCGGCGCGGCACGGCGTCTGGCCGAGCGCGCCCGCCTGATCGACATCGAGGCCGAGCTGGAGCAGGCGCGCATCGATGCGACGAACAAGCGCCAGGCGCTCGAGAGCGCCGAGGCCGAGGTGCGGGCCGCGACCGCCGCCGAGAGCGCCGCGCGCGAAGCCTGGCGCGCCGCCCAGCGCGAGGTGAACTCCGCGCGTGAGCGCCACGCCAATGCCGAGCGCGAGATCAACCGCCATTCGGCGCGCAAATCGGCGCTGGTCGAAGCCTCGACCCGCCTCGCCCATGACCGCGCCGAGATCGCCGAGCTGCACCAGAATGCGCTCGAGGCGATCGAGGAGCTGCCGGCGACCACCGAGGCCGACGGCCGGCTCACAGCCGTGCGGGCCGACATCGAGACCAAGCGGCGGGCCGCCGCGCAGGTCCGCGCCGAGGCGCAGGCGCTCGCCCGCGAGGCCGAGCTCGCCGACCGCCGCGTGCAGGCAATCATCAACGAGCGCAACGACTGGTTCAACCGCATCCGCGGCGCCGGCTCGCAGATCGCCACCATCGAGGCGCGCATTGCCGAGGTGAAGGACGAACGCGCCGAGCTCGAAAACGCGCCGGAGATCTTCGCCGAGAAGCGCAGCGCACTGATCGACGAGCTCGCCATTGCCGAAGGCGAGCGCCAGGTCGCCGCCGACGCGCTGGCCGAAGCCGAGACCGCGATGGGCGACACCGACCGTGCCGCCAAAGCGTCGCTGGAAGCCCTGTCGAAGTCGCGCGAGGCCGCGGCCCGCGCCGAGGAGCGGCTCGAAAGCGCCAAGCGCCGCGTCGGCGACGTCGAGCGCGAGATCCACGACATGCTCGAATGCGAGCCGCAAGCGGTGGCCGCCATGGCCGAGATCGGCCCGGACACGCAACTGCCGCCGCTGCACGAGATCGAAGAGAGCCTGGAGAAGCTGCGGCGCGACCGCGAGCGGCTTGGCGCCGTGAATCTGCGCGCCGAAGAGGAGCTCACCGAGGTCGAGGGCTCGCACACCGCGCTGACCACCGAGCGCGACGATCTGGTCGAGGCCATCAAGCGGCTGCGCCAGGGCATCCAGAGCCTCAACAAGGAGGCGCGCGAGCGCCTGCAATCCTCGTTCGAGACCGTCAACGACCACTTCAAGCGGCTGTTCACCGAGCTGTTCGGCGGCGGCGAAGCGGCGCTGCACCTGATCGAGAGCGACGATCCGCTCGAGGCGGGCCTCGAGATCATCGCCAAGCCGCCGGGCAAGAAGCCGCAGACGCTGTCGCTGCTGTCGGGCGGTGAGCAGGCGCTGACGGCGATGGCGCTGATCTTCGCCGTGTTCCTCACCAACCCCTCGCCGATCTGCGTGCTGGACGAGGTCGACGCACCGCTCGACGACCACAACGTCGAACGCTTCTGCAACCTGCTGCACGAGATGAAGGGATCGACCGAGACCCGCTTCATCATCATCACCCACAACCCGATCACCATGGCGCGCATGAACCGGCTGTTCGGCGTCACCATGGCCGAGCGCGGCGTGTCGCAGCTCGTCTCGGTCGCACTCGACGAGGCCGTGAAGATCCTCGATCAGCAGGTGGCGTGATCTTGCTCCGTCATTCCGGATCGCCGCCTGCGCGGCGCCCGGACTGACGCGCGGAGAGGACCAATGATCTCTCCCGATCTGCCTGCCGCGCTGAAGGCCTCCCTCGAAGCCAGGCTGCACGGGCAGTCGCGGCAGGATGCCGCCGCTCGCGCGACCCGCATCTCGGATTCCTATCGCAGCGGCGGCAATTCGGGGACGATCACGAGCGAAGCCGACGCGATCGCCTATGCCGTCGTGCGGATGCCGGCGACGTATGCAGCGGTGGTGGCCAGCCTGAATGCCGTGATGCAGGCGAGCCCGGACTTCGCCCCGGCCTCGCTGCTCGATGTCGGCGCCGGTCCGGGCACCGCGACTTTCGCAGCAGCGGAAGCCTTTTCGTCGCTAGCATCGTTCGACGCCATCGACGCCAATCCCGCCTTGCGCACGCTGGCGTTGGCGCTCGCTGACGAGGCGATGCGCCTCCGCAACCTTACCTATACGCTGGGACCGGCGCGGGCGCTGCTCGATCGTGCCGGAAGTGCCGATCTCGTCACCGCCAGCTACGTGATCGGCGAGTTCACCGACGCCGAGCGCTCTGCGACCGTCGATGCGCTGTGGACGAGGACCGGCGATACGCTCCTGATCGTCGAACCCGGCACGCCCGCCGGCTATCAGCGCATCATCGCGGCGCGCGACCGCCTGATCGCGTCCGGAGCCCACGTCGCCGCCCCCTGCCCGCACGCCGCGGCGTGTCCACTGATCGCACCGGATTGGTGCCACTTCGCCCAGCGGTTGGCGCGCTCGCGGGCGCATCGCGAGCTCAAGGGCGCGGACGTTCCTTTCGAGGACGAGAAGTTCAGCTTCATTGCCCTCACCCGCAAGCCCGCGACGCATCGGCCCGCCGCACGCGTGCTGGCGCCGCCGGCGGTCACCAAGGTCGGGGCAACCGCGAAGCTGTGCCAGGCGGATGGTGCCGCCAGGGTCGTCAGCGTTTCGCGGCGCGACAAGCCCGCCTTTGCCACCGCGCGGCGCTGGGACTGGGGTGACGGCGTGGAGCCGCCAGGTTCGCAGATACCTCGGCCGGCGGCCCATGGTTAACGGTGGGTCGTATTCGTCTCTCATTTTCGCGATTTCGCGAAACCGGCGAGAAATCCGCGCTTGCTACGGTGAGCTGCAACGGGGCGCTGAAGGCGCTGCTCACTAGGGAACGCGTTTCGATGTTCAGGACGATGATGATCACCGCCGCGCTGCTGGCTTCGGCAGGAACGGCCCTGGCAAACGGCCACGGTGGTGGATCCTCGGCACCGCCCCCGCCGAAGCAGGAAGGCCCGCCGGCCAAGGCCATCGTCGGCAAGAACGGCCCCGTCCTGGTCGATCCCAAGGGGATGACGCTGTACTACACCGAGCGCGACAACACCGGGAACAAGTCGACCTGCGACGGTGCCTGTGCCGAGAAGCGGCCGCCGCTGATCGCACCCGACAACGCGACCGCCAGCGGCGACTTCACCGTCATCACCCGCAGCGACGGCAAGAAGATGTGGGCCTACCGCTACCGTCCGCTCTACACCTCGCAGCTCGACAGCGCCCCCGGCGATATCAAGGGCAACGATCCCACGCAGCAATGGCGGGTCGCCCGTCCCTATTGAGCCCTGCGCATCACCGCCTCCGGCACCCATTCGGTCGCCTGGGCGCCCATCGAACGGACCGGTCAGCCTCGAGCGGCTTGAACGGGCATCCCCCCTGATGCGACCAATGCACGCCGGTCCACCTGCGGACCGGCGGCGCCGTCGCGTGTCGGCCGCCTCGTCCTCCTGCCCTCTCCCTCGGAGCCCGTCATGTCCGGCTGGATCGTCCTCGGCATCATCGTCATCCTCGTACTGTTCGCCCTTGGCGCCTACAACCGGCTGGTCGCCCTCAGCCAGCGGGTCGGCCAGGCCTTTGCCGACATCGACGTCCAGCTCAAGCTGCGCCACGACCTGATCCCGAATCTGGTCGAGACCGTGAAGGGCTACGCGGCGCATGAGCGCGGCACCCTCGACGAGGTCATCAAGGCTCGGAATGCGGCGATGTCGGCGCAGGGCCCGGCCCAGGTCTCGGCCGCCGAAGGCCAGCTTTCCGGCGCACTCGGCCGCCTGATCGCGCTGTCCGAGGCCTATCCGGACCTCAAGGCCAACGCCAACTTCCAGCAGCTCGCCGGCGAGCTCTCCGACATCGAGAACAAGATCGCCGCCAGCCGGCGCTTCTTCAACAACGCTGTGCAGGAATACAATACCGGCATCCAGCAGATGCCGGCGGCGCTGTTCGCCGGCACCTTCGGCTTCACTCGCAAGGAATTCTTCGATCTCGGCGCCAGCCGGACCGAGGTCGAGGCCGCGCCCAGCGTCAAGTTCTGATCCCGCGCCCTCCGCGCTGAAGGGCCCGACGCCATGGCCGCCTACGGTCTCTACACCCACATCGCATCGAACAAGACCCGTTCGGTGCTGCTGCTCGGCGGCCTGTTCCTGCTGATCTACGTGCTGGTGTTCGCCGGCGCGCTGATCGCCGAGGTCATGATCAACGGCAATGGCAGCGTCGCCTATTACATGCACGCCGCTACGCGCGACCTGATCAAGGCGTTGCCCTGGGCGACGATCGGCGCCGCGGCCTGGATCGTCATCGCCTATTTTTTCCATCAGAAGATGATCGACGCCGTGACCGGCGGGACGGCCGTGACCCGCCAGGAGCAGCCGCGGCTCTACAATCTGCTCGAGAATCTCTGCATCTCGCGCGGCATCACCATGCCGCAGCTGAAGGTCATGGACAGCCCGGCACTGAACGCCTTCGCCACCGGCCTGAATCCGCGGCAATACGCCGTCACCGTCACGAGCGGTCTTCTGAACGCGCTCGACGACCAGGAGATCGAGGCGGTGCTGGGCCACGAGCTCACCCATATCCGCAACGGCGACGTGCAACTGATGGTCGTGGCCGTGATCATCGCCGGGGTGGTCGGCTTCTTCGGTGAATTGTTCTTCCGCCTGTTCACCAACATGAGCTGGGGCGGCGGCTGGGGCCGCTCGTCGTCGTCGTCCTCCTCGTCCGACTCCGACCGCAAGGGCTCCGGCGGCGGGGCCATCATCGTCGTGATCATCGCTGTGGTGCTGATCGTGGTGGCCTGGCTGCTGTCCCAGGTGGTCAAGCTGGCGCTGTCGCGCACCCGCGAATACCTTGCCGATGCCGGGTCTGTCGAGCTGACCAAGAATCCGGACGCCATGATCAGCGCCCTGCGCAAGATCGAAGGGCGGGGCGAACTGCCGGGCGCCACCTCCGCCGTCATGGAATTGTGCGTCGACAATCCGCGCGAGGGCTTTGCCGATTTGTTCGCCACCCATCCCTCGGTCGACTCCCGCGTCCAGGCGCTGATCAAGTTCGCCGGCGGCCATGATCCGGGCCCGCTGGTGCTGCCGTCCGACGGGAGAGATACCGATACCGGTGACGAGCCAGCCGACGGCACTGCGCCACCGCCGCTGCCCCCGGCCGGCCCATGGGGCGATGCCGATGGAGGGGGTAAGTCGCCCGGCAGCGGGCAAGCCGCCCCGGAAGGCCCCTGGACGACACCCGCTGCAGGCCCATGGGGCCGGCATTAGGGCCAGCCGCTGCGGCGCTGTTCGAGCCCCGATCGCGCGCAGCGCGCAATCATCCGGGCATTCGCTCTCAAGTGTTTCGGCGCGAACCGGACGTTTCGGCTGGAACGGGTCCGATTGCTCCGGCCTGTTGCCGCGAAGGCGCAAATTTCCCCGGTCCCGTGCTGCAATGAATTTGAATTCTCCAGCGTTTCTGCCATGTTCGCGCCCAAAGCAGAATGCAAAGCGCCGGCCCCCTGGCCGGCCTCAGGGCTGAAGGACTTTCCATGGCGAAACCGGCAGTGGTTGTGGTGGGTGCGGACAAGGGCGGGGTCGGCAAGACCACGGTGTCACGGACGTTGCTCGATTATTTCAGCGCCAACAACGTCCCGACCCGGGCGTTCGACACCGAGCATCCGCGCGGCACCCTGAAGCGCTTCCACCCGGAGATCACCGAGATCGTCGACATGAATTCGACGCCGGACCAGATGAAGATCTTCGACACGTTGAGCGCGGTGGCGCCCTCGGTGACCGTGATCGACGTCCGCGCCGGCCTGATGTCGCCGACGCTCGCGGCACTGCGCGACATCGGCTTCCTCGACGCCGCGCGCTCCGGCCAGATCACCTTCGCGGTGTTCCACATCCTGGGCTCGTCGATCGCCTCGCTGGACGAGATCGCGGAGACGGCAAGCTACATGATCGGCGCGAAGTACTTCCTGGTGAAGAACTTCATCAACAACACCAGCTTCTTCGAGTGGGACCAGTCGACCTACAATTCCTACTTCCACCGCATCAAGGATGCGACCGAGCTGACCATCCCCAAGCTCAACGAGATGGCGTTCGAGCAGGTCGAGGTCGCCTCGGTGCCGTTCCTGAAATTCGTCGCCAACAAGGGTCCGCGCGACGAGGCCGCCAACTACTCCTTCGTGCTGCGCGGCTATGTCCGGCATTGGCTCGCCAATGTCTGGAGCGAGTACGACCGCATAAAGCTGACCGACATCGTCGGCTCGACCAAGGCGGCGGCGCCGCGGCCGGCCGGGGAAAAATAGCAGCCCCGTGAAGGATGGGACTTTATCGCAACCGCATTTGACCTGATATAGGTCTGATGCCCGCAACGCCCGTCTACATCGTCTGCTCGCCCCGGCCGCAGTCCGGGAAGACGCTGCTTGCGCGGGTGCTGAGCGAGTTCCTGCTGCTCAAGAACGGCCAGGTGCTCGCCTTCGACGTCACCTTGCGCGAGCCGTCGCTGCTCGACTTCCTGCCGCAGATCACCGAGACCGCGACGATCGAGGACACCTACGGCAAGATCCAATTGATGGATCGCGTCATCCTCAACGACGGCATCGCCAAGGTGATCGACCTCGGCTACTACTCGTTCGACGAGTTCTTCAAGATGTCCGAGGAGATCGGCTTTTTGAAGGAGGCCTCACGACGGAACGTGGTCCCGATCGTTCTGTACTGCGCCGAGGGCGACCGGGTGTCGATGCGCGCCTACGACGCCCTGCGGCGACAGATCCCGCGACCGCAGCTGATCGTGGTCGAAAACGACCACGTCCTGCGCGAGGAGCTCCCCGACCTCTACAGCCGCGGCAAGCATCTGCGCATTGCCGCCCTGCCCGCGTTCCTGAGGACCTATATCGAGCGCTTCTCGTTCTCCTTTACCGGCTACCTGCGCCAGGAGAAGGACCCGTCCACCGAGCTCTATCAATGGATCCGGCGCAACTACTATGCGCTGCGCGAGATCGAGAACGAGCTCCTGATGCAGCGGTCCTGACGCCGCCGCGCGTTCCTCAGTGCCCCTCGAAGGAGATCAGCGTGCGCACGGGCACGTCGAGCGCGCGCAGCTTGGCGGCGCCGCCGAGATCCGGCAGGTCGATGATGAAGCAGGCCGCCACCACGGTGGCGCCGATCTGGCGGAGCAGCTTCACCGCGCCCTCGGCCGTGCCGCCGGTGGCGATGAGGTCGTCGACCAGGATCACGCGCTCGCCGGGCTCGACCGCGTCGACATGCATCTCCATCTCGTCGGTGCCGTATTCCAGCGCATAGGACATGCTGACCGTCTTGTGCGGCAGCTTGCCCTTCTTGCGGATCGGCACGAAGCCGGCCGAGAGCTGATGCGCCACCGCGCCACCGAGGATGAAGCCGCGCGCCTCGATGCCGGCGACCTTGTCGATCTTGGAGCCGGCCCAGGGATGCACCAGCTCGTCCACCGCGCGACGGAACGCGCGCGCGTCCGCCAGCAGCGTCGTGATATCCCGGAACAGGATGCCCGGCTTCGGATAGTCCGGAATGGTGCGGACCGTATTCTTGATGTCCAGATCGAACGTCATCGTGCTCTCATCCACTCTGTTTATGTGCCGTCATTGCGAGCGAAGCGACGTGTCCGCCGAAGCCCGCTCGGGCGAAGGCGGAAGCAATCCAGCACCGCGAAAACAACTCTGGATCGCTTCGTCGCTGACGCTCCTCGCGATGACGGCAACCACCTTTCACCCCGGCTGATTGAGCCGGAACGCATTCTCCACGATCCTCAAACCCACGGCATCGCCGAGCGACATCAGCGACTCCGGGTGGAACTGCACGCCGCCGACCGGCAGCGTCTTGTGCTCGATCGCCATCGCCACGCCGTCCTCGGTTGCCGCCGTGACGGTCAGCACCTCCGGCATGCTGTCGCGCTCGACGAACAGCGAATGGTAGCGGCCGATGACGATCTCGTTCGGCAACCCCTGCATCAGGCGTCCGCCGCGCACCTGGACCCGCGACGGCCTGCCATGCGCCGGTTGGGCGAGCTGGCCGAGCTGACCGCCAAAATATTCGCCCATCGCCTGCACGCCGAGGCACACGCCGAAGATCGGCAGCTTCTTCGCGAGCGCCGCATCGATCGTCGTCGAGATCTTGAAGTCCTCGGGGCGGCCCGGTCCGGGCGACAGCACGATGAGATCCCAGCTGCGCTCGGCCAGCATCTTCAAGGCATGGACGTAACGCACCACGGTGACGTTGGCGCCGACCTGGCGGAAATAGTCCGCCAGCATGTGCACGAACGAATCGTCGTGGTCGATCAAGAGCACGTTCTTGCCGGAGCCGGTGGCGTCCGGCGCGGTCGAGGACAGCGGCTTCGGCGGATCGCCACGCAGCGCCTGGAACAGCGCCGCCGCCTTGACCTGGCACTCGCGATCCTCTGCCGCGGGGTCGGAATCGAACAGGCAGGTAGCGCCGACGCGGACCTCGGCGAGCCCGTCCTTCATGCGGATGGTGCGGATGGTGAGGCCGGTGTTGATCGAGCCATCGAAATTCACCGCGCCGATGGCGCCGGCATACCAGCGCCGCGGCGAGCGCTCATTGTCCTCGACGAACTGCATCGCCCACAGCTTCGGCGCGCCGGTCACGGTCACCGCCCAGGCGTGCGTCAGGAACGCGTCGAGCGCGTCGAAGCCCGGCCGCAGCATACCCTCGACGTGATCGACGGTGTGGAACAGCTTGGAGTAGGTCTCGATCTGCCGGCGCGCCAGCACCTTGATGGTGCCGGGCACGCAGATGCGCGCCTTGTCGTTGCGGTCGACGTCGGTGCACATGTTGAGCTCGAACTCGTCCTTTTCCGAGTTCAGCAGCTGGCGGATCTGCTCGGCATCACCGATCGCGTCGCGACCGCGGGCGATGGTGCCGGAGATCGGACAGGTCTCGACGCGACGGCCGTCGGAACGGACGAACATCTCGGGTGAGGCCGAGACGAGGAACTCGCCGTCGCCGAGATTCATCAGCGCGCCATAGGGCGACGGATTGATCCGGCAGAGACGCTGGAACACTTCCGCCGGCGAGCGCTCACAGGGCTCGGCAAACAATTGGCCGGGCACCGCCTCGAACAGGTCGCCGCGGGCAAACGCCGCGCGGGCCTTCTCGACCGTCGCCTGGTACTCGCCGGGCGCGTGATCGGCAAAACCCTGGCGCGGCTCCTTGAGATAGACGCTGGCGTCGGTGTCGCGCGGCAGGCCTGCCGTCGACTGGCCGTTCCAGGAAAAATCATAGGAAAGAACGACGCCGCGGCCGGTGGCGCGGTCATAGGCCAGCAGGCGATCCGGCACGTAGAGCACGATGTCGCGCTGGTCCTTCTCGCGCGGCCGCTTCTGCTGGAGGTCCTCGATCTGGAACACGAGGTCATAGGCGAAGGCGCCGAACAGACCGAGCAGCGGATCGTCATTGGCCGAGAGCGCGGCGACCATCGCCCGGACCAGCGACATCACGCTGGCGCGGCGGGTGCGCTGGTCCTCCTCGACCGGGGCAGGCCCGCGGACGATGTGCCCGGCGAGCCGCGCAGGCGAGGCCTCGGTGATGACCACGCAGGGCTCGCGCAGCGTGTCCTTGAGGAACGCGATCAGCACCTCGCCGCGACGATTCAGCGCCTGCAGGGTGAAGGTGATGCCCTTGGTCTCGAGCACCAGCGGCGGATCGGCAAAGCCGAGATCGAAGCTCTCGTAGCGGCCGGGCACGGTCGTGCCCGAGGACAGCACCACGCCGCGGCGGCGGTCGAGCAGGTCGATCAGATCGTCGAGCCGGCTCGCATTGCCGGAGAACTGCTCGACGGCGCGCGTGATCGCGAGCCCGCCATGGGTGCGGTAGTCGCTGCGGGCCGGAAGGGCGAAAACGGTCCTGTTCATGGGGTCCTCTTACGGAATTTACCGAGGAAACGCCACACAGGACCAACCGGAAGCCGCCGCTGCGTGGCGGCCCCTAAGCGATTGGATGTCAGACAAATCGCACCGGCCACCTCTTACAAGGTGCGCCACCAGAGACGGGCTGGGCGGACAAGGGTGCTCATGAGGCGGAACTGACCACGAGGGACGGCCGGGGTCAAGGGCGGCGGGGCCACAGTCGGGGTTGGCGGAGGTGGCATGCTTATCATTCCCGCTCAGAACCCTCGGCTTTCGAGCACCGCGCGAAGTGCCGGCCCGACTGCCACCCTCCCCTGGAGGGGGAGGGTCGTCTCACGGAGAGCGAAGCGAAACGTGAGGCGGGGTGGGGTGATCTCTCCGCATGGACCGTCGCCGGTGGCACACCCCACCCCGCTCGCACGCTTCGCGTGCGAGCGACCCTCCCCCTCCAGGGGAGGGTGGGCAGCGTACTCGCGTCAATCATCGCGCCTGCATCGGCGAGCCGACAGCGCAATCCGAGACAGGATGACGACTGAACATGGGTCTGCATTCTCGCGACACGATTGCCCGAGTCATGAAGCACACCTTCGTTGCGGCCAGCCTGCCGGAGCGCGGCGCGCAACGCGCCCACGGCGGACATGTTGAAGACGACATGAAGGAGCGAGCCGGCCATCGCGGATTCTCTTGGCGATTTGCGTCCACTAATCCGTGGTCGGCGGAGTCAAGGTGCTGCGCTCACCACCAATCACCGAGCGAGCCTGCTCAAGCGCACCAATAACACGATCGAGCTCCGCGGCCTCCATGAACACCTCGATGTCGCCGTCCGTCCTCAACGACAGCAACAATCCAACGCTGCTGCCGACGACGCGAACCAGCACGCATGCGTCGTCGCCGGACGACTTGTCGACGAACGTGATCGGCTCGGTGCTCATGCGGGATCCAGGATCATCTGATGGGCCATGTTAGCAAATATCGAAACGTTGTTGGCTTCGACAGGCCGCCACGATGGCGGTGCGCTCCCCTCCCCCTCGCGGGAGGCGAGCCCGACGTCGTCGGGGCGGGAGGTCGATCCCAGCTTGCGCAGCCGAGTGCTCGCGCGGCAGTTGCTCTACAGAAGCGCCAGCGCGGCTTGCTTGAGGTGGGAGGCGATGGCATCGCGGGCTTCGCGTGAGCCGACGCTGCGCGCCATCGTCACCCCTCCCGAGAGGATCGCCATCAGCGACCAGGCCTTTTGCAGCCGAGCTTCATCGGTGCTCCCCTGCAACCCTTTTGCGATCTGCTGCGCGACCTTTTCGAGCGCGGCGCCATAGGCGGCCTTCGTTTCCTCGCTTGCGCGCGTCACGTCCGGCGTCAGGCTCTGCAGTCCGCAGCTTGAGTCCAGAATGCAATGGAGACGTTCGCCGAGGTAGAACGCGATGAACGACTCGACCCAGCGCGCTCCCATCTGCTGCTGAAGACTCGCGATCCCCGTCCTGAGCTCGTCCAGCCCGGCCAACGCGGCGGCTTCGAACGCGGCATCCTTCGACTTGAAGTGACCGTAGAACGCGCCGGACGTGACCCCGGCTTCCTTGGCGAGGCCGTCGACGCCGATCCCGCCATAGCCAAGCCGGCGAAAGCCGCGCCCCGCGGCCTCCAACAACTTCGTCTTTGCTTCCTGCTTGTGCTCGGCGTGGTACCGCATCTGGCGCTTTCCATAGCGATCGTTATTTCATGATTGACTCATAACGATCGTTATTCTATTAGTGGATCACGGTCGTTATATAATGACCGCCGTTCCCCGGGACAACCGCCACAGGGCGAGCACAGGAGGAGTCATGCCGATCAGTCTCACACTCACCGAAGGCGTCATCGCCGCCGACAAGGCGCCGATCGCCGTTGCGCGGATCACGGAATCGTTCCTGAGACACCATGGTCTGGCGGGCAACAGGATCATGGGGGCGAACGTCACGGCCCATCTGAACATCCTGCCGAAGGGCCATACCTTCGCCGGCGGCACGCCGGTCGATGGTGCCTGGATCGAGACTAAGACGCCGTCATTCGCGCTCGCCAGTCACGAGGTCCAGACGGCATTCTTCGGCGAAGCCACCGACATTCTGCATGACCTCTCCGGCGGGGCGCTTGCCAGGGACCGGATCTGGTCCAACGGCGTCCACGCCGTCGACGGCACCTGGAATCTCGACGGCAGGCCGATGACCAACGACGCGCTTGTGGGGGCCATCACCGCAGGCTGACCACGGTCATCACGGCCGCTACCGCATTGCGCGGCGGCGGCCGTGATGAATGCCGACCGCTCACGTCCCCGGCTTCACCAGCCCGAGCTCAGCGAACTTCATCTCCGTCGCCACCACGGCATTCTCATACACCTCGCCGCGCTCGACGAAGTAGTTGAAGTAGCCGGCCGGCGTCTCCGGCTGGATCTCGACCAGCTCCACGGTCTTGTATTTCGGATCGGTGATCACGCCGCTCGCGATCAGGTCGTTGATGCGCTTGAGCGCATCGACCTCGGCCTTGTAGCCGACCGAGAACCACATCTCGGTGGTCCAGTCCTGCACCTCGAACCAGTTGGCCGGCGCCTGGCCCTGCCATCCCTGGGCGAGCGGGCGGACGGCAAAGACGCGGTCGAAACCGTGCAGCTCGGAGATGATGCTGGCGCGGTGATAGGCGCCGTCCATCTGTCCCTGGGGCAGCTTGGTGAAGCCGTAGAGCGACAGCCACAGCGCGGCCTTGACCGCCTCCGGCGTGATCGGGCGGATGGCGCGCTCGGCCAGCACCTCGGAGGCGTAGCGCAGGTCGCGCTTGGCCGCCGATTGCCGCGCCTTGACGGCATGGGCGTTGGGAACCGACTTCTCCGCCGGCAGCAGCGCCCGCGCCGCCTCGTTGCCATAGAGATAGCCCGTGCCCGCCTCGGGATCATAGGTGTTGAACACGACGCCGATCGGCGTGGCATTGAGCGTCTCCGCCGCGTGCGCGAAGTCAGCCTCGCTGCGCACCGGGACATATTGCTGCGCCGGCCACAGCCGGTCGGCGAGGGCGTTGAACGGGCCGTCGCGCCAATCCGGCCAGGAGACGAAGCGCGCCAGCGCCTCGGCATAGGCGGGACGAAACACGCCGGGATAGCCGAACAGCACTGTGCGCAGCTGCGACGCCGGATCTCTGAGGCGGTCGGAGGACATCAGCTCGTTGCGCAGATCGAGACCCTGAAGCCACGCCGACAGCACCAGGATCTGGCCGGACGTCGCGGTGACGAGATCCGGCGTGACGCCCCAGGCGCGGGCGGTGTCGAGGAAGCCGGCGCCATGGGCGTTCAAGCCGCCCAGCCCAGCCAGCGCAAAGGCCACACGCACGGCTTTCTCCATCAGCAGAGGGACCGGAGAACGCTACCTCAGATTGATTCGGCGACGCAACCGACGGCGAGACACGGCGAATTCGACCATCGAACGAAGCGACGCACTGCGAACACGATCAATGCTCAGATCTCCGCAGGATCCCGGTGATTCGCGGAAACGTGACGGCGCCAAGCGACGAAAAGCTGCAGCCGGCGGCTGTGTGGTCCCTCACAACCTCATGTTGCGCGCGTGCACACCGCCTCGGGTATCGACCAATGATTGTCGCAACCCCAAAAAAGTTACATAACTTGGCTGTGCGCGAGGGCAACACTGTTGTCTAGCTGCAATAGTGTGGCAATGATTGGTTAACCATATTGAATTACCTTGGTTAACATGGCCCGCGGCAAACAGCCCTCAGTGTCGCATGCGCTCCCGAAGCAGCCGACGCTGCTCGATTGCTTCCTCGAAGCGCAGGCGAAGCGGACGAAGCGTCGACGGCGCTCCGCCGACGCGGTGACCAGCGCTGACCCCTTGGCTCCTTCAGACGACGCTCCGACTCTTGGTGAGGCCGAAGCGCCCTCGGCCGAAACCAAGACCGCCCGCGCGGTTTGAGTCCGCACGGCGCGGTTTGGAACCGACGCGCCAGCCCTCAGCTCAGCCGAGGTGCTTGTGGAAAAACGCCGTGGCGCGGCCCCAGGCGAGCTCGGCGGCCCTGCGATCGTGCACGGTCATGCGCTGCTCGTTCACGAAGGCATGCTCGGCATCGTAGCGATAGAGCTCGAGCGACTTGCCGGCGGCCTTCATCGCCTTCTCGAAGCCGTCCACCAGCGCCGGCGTGCACCAATCATCCTTGTTGGCAAAGTGGGCCTGCAGCGGGATCTTGACGTCGGCCGGCTTCGCCGCCTGCTCAGGCGGAATGCCGTAGAACACGACGCCGGCGGCGAGCTCGTCGATCTTGCTCGCGCCGATGATCGTCACCGCGCCGCCGAGGCAGAAGCCGGTGAGGCCGACCTTGGCGCCGTTGCGCGCCAGATATTGCGCGGCCCCGCGCACGGTCTGCGTGGTCGCGTCCATGAAGTCGAGCGAGTTCATCTCCCGGCCCGCCGCATCCGTGTCGTGATAGGGCACCACCGTGCCCTTGTAGAGATCGGGCGCCAGCGCGTTGAAGCCGGCGAGCGCGAAACGATCGCACATCCCCTTGATCTGGTCCTGCAGGCCCCACCATTCCTGGATGACGACGACGCCCGGCGCATCGGCCTGCGCAGCCTTGGCGAGATAGCCCTTGGCCTCCTGGCCGTCAGGACGTTTGAAGCTGATGAGTGTGCCCATGTGTTCCTCCGCATTCTCTGTTCGAAGCTCAGGAGCGCGGTTTACCGCAAATCCGGTCGGGGCGCGACGGGAGGCGACCGGCTTCGCTTCAACGTGAGAGGATTCCGTAGCCCGGATGAGCGCAGCGACATCCGGGGTCCTCGCCGGCACTGTTGCGATCCAGGATGTCGCTGCGCTCATCCGGGCTGCGGGCGCTAAACCGGCATCGCGCGCGGCGCGAACAGGATCACAGCCATGCCGGCGAGGCAGATCAGGGCGCCGGCGGCGTCCCACGGATCGGGACGATGGCCCTCGACCAGCCAGCCCCATAGCAGCGCCGCAGTGATATAGATGCCGCCATAGGCGGCGTAGGCGCGGCCGGCGAGCGGGCTGTCGGCCACGGTGAGAAGTGTCGCGAAGCCGGCGAGCGCGGCCATGCCGGGCAACAGCCATAGCGACGACTGCCCGAGCCGCAGCCAAGCCCAGAACGCGAAGCAGCCGCCGATCTCCAGCACGGCGGCGCCGGCGAAGGCGAGAAGTGACGGCATGGGCGAACTCCGTTTTCCCGGCTGCGCTGCGGAAAAGGCCTCCCCCGGCCCGAGCCCAACTAACACAGGGACAACAAAAAAGCCCCCGGAGGGGCTTTTCGTTTTCATCAGAGGTTTCCGATCACCGCTCAATGCGCGGCGGCCCAGACCCGCTTCTTGGTGAAGTACATCAGGCCGGCGAAGATGATCAGGAAGATGAACACCTGGTAGCCGAGGCGCTTGCGCGCTTCCATGTGCGGCTCGGCGGTCCACATCAGGAAGGTCGCGACGTCGTGGGCATACTGCTTCACGGTGGCCGGCGAGCCGTCGTCGAACGTCACCTGGCCGTCGGACAGCGGCGGCGGCATCTTGATCGCATGCCCGGGGAAGTACTTGTTGTAGTACGAGCCCTCCGGGATGGTGACGCCGTGCGGCGGGGTTTCTTCATAGCCCTGCAGCAGCGCGTTGATGTAGTTCGGGCCCTGCTCCTGGAACTGGGTGAAGAAGTCGATCAGGAACCAGGGGAAGCCGCGCTTGTACGAGCGCGCCTTGGCCATCAGCGACAGGTCCGGCGGGGCCGCACCGCCATTGGCGGCCCGTGCGGCCTGTTCGTTCGGGAACGGCGACGGGAAGTAGTCGGCCGGCCGGCCCGGACGCTCGAACATGTCGCCGGCGTCGTTGGGACCGTCCTTGATCTTGTACTCGGCCGCGAAGGCGGCGGCCTGCGCCGGCGAGTAGCCGGGGCCACCGGGCTCGGCGAGGTTGCGGAACGCCACGTATTGCAGCGAATGGCAGTTCGAGCAGACCTCCTTGTAGACCTTGAGGCCGCGCTGCACGGCGCCGCGATCGAAGGTACCGAACGGACCGGCGAACGACCAGCTCGCCGACGGCGGGTTCTCCTGGCCTTCGCTGGCACGGGCGTCGCCCATGCTGCCGGCGAGCAGCGACACCGCGGCGACCAGCGCGATCACGGTCGAGACCATCGGCGCGGCGCGGCCGGACTTCGCCAGCACGTCGTCGGCGATCGAGTTCGGCAGCGGCCGCGGCTTCTCGATGCGGGCGAGCAGCGGCAGCGCAATCAGGAAGTAGGCGAAGTACAGCACCGTCAGGATGCGGCCGAGCACGACATAGACGCCCTCCGGCGGCTGCGCGCCGAGATAGCCGAGGCCGATGCAGACGACGACGAAGATCCAGAAGAACTGCTTGCCGAGCGGACGGTACTTGTTGGAGCGGGTCTTGGCCGAGTCGAGCCAGGGCAGGAACACCAGCACGATGATCGCCGCGAACATCGCCACGACGCCGGCGAGCTTGTTCGGGATCGAGCGCAGGATGGCGTAGAACGGCAGGTAGTACCATTCGGGCACGATATGCGCCGGCGTCACCGCCGGGTTGGCCGGGATGTAGTTGTCGGCCTCGCCGAGATAGTTCGGCATGTAGAAGATGAACCAGGAATAGAAGATCAGGAAGCAGGTGGCGCCGAAGAAGTCCTTGATGGTGGCGTAGGGCGTGAACGGCACCATGTCCTTCTCGGTCTTCGGCTCGACGCCAGCCGGGTTGTTCTGGCCGGTGACGTGCAGCGCCCAGACGTGCAGCACGACCACGCCGGCGATCAGGAACGGCAGCAGGTAGTGAAGCGCGAAGAAGCGGTTCAGGGTCGGGTTGCCGACCGAATAGCCGCCCCACAGCAGCGTCACGATGCTCTCGCCGAAATACGGCACGGCCGAGAACAAATTGGTGATGACGGTGGCGCCCCAGAAGCTCATCTGGCCCCACGGCAGCACGTAGCCCATGAAGCCCGTCGCCATCATCAAGAGATAGATGATGACGCCGAGGATCCAGAGCACCTCGCGCGGCGCCTTGTATGACCCGTAATAGAGGCCGCGGAACATGTGGATGTAGACGGCGAGGAAGAACATCGACGCGCCGCAGGCATGCATGTTGCGCAGCAGCCAGCCGTAGTTCACGTCGCGCACGATCAGTTCGACCGACTTGAAGGCCAGGTCGGCATGCGGCGTGTAGTGCATCGCCAGGATGACGCCGGTGACGATCTGGACACCCAGCATCATCGAGAGGATGGCGCCGAACGTCCACCAATAGTTCAGGTTCCGCGGCGTCGGATAGGCAACGAAGGACGAGTGGACCAGGCCGATGATCGGAAGTCTTTGCTCGAGCCACTTCAAGGCGGGGTGGCTCGGCTGGTAGTCAGAAGGTCCACTCATGATGCGTTCCTGAAGAAATTATCTTGCACGATCGAGCGTGAGCTGAAGACGAACGTCCGCTCAGCCGATCTGGATCTTGGTGTCGGAAACGAACTGATAGGGCGGGACGGGAAGGTTGAGCGGCGCCGGCCCCTGGCGCACGCGGCCGGAAGCATCGTACTGGGAGCCGTGGCACGGGCAGAAGAAGCCGTCGTAGTTGCCTTCATGGGCGATCGGGATGCAGCCGAGATGGGTGCAGATGCCGATTACGACCAGCCACTGCTCGTGGCCGTCCTTGGTGCGGGACTGGTCGGTCGCCGGATCGATCAGGCTCGACACGGGAACCTTACGGACCTCCTCGACCTGCTTCTTGGTGCGGTGGGAGATGTAGATCGGCTTGCCGCGCCAGAACACCTTGATGTCCTGACCTTCGGCGACCGGAGAGAGGTCGACCTCGATCGGCGCGCCGGCCGCGATGGTCGAGGCATCGGGATTCATCTGGGAGATGAAGGGCCACAGGGCGGCCACACCACCGACCGCTGCGGTCGCGCCCGTGGCGACGAAAAGAAAATCCCGGCGTGTCGGATGATCCGCAGTAGACGCTGTCACGATTCCAACCCTTTCTTCGTTGCAGCCGGTGGAACCGCCCCGCTCGACGTCTTGGATCTCGGCGTTGGAGATCACGTGACCGGGAGATCCTGCCGGCGCCCGCGTCCCCCGCGGCGGCAGAAAACGGCTCGCTCCACCGCCCCTGGGGAACAAGCCGTCCAGAATCGTTCTATTGGCACCCTTGCGATACGAGCGCAAGCCCGCTATCGGCCCTGCAGCACGCCATGCACCAATTCCCGCGCAGGAAGCGGACTTTCCGCCTCAGTCTTAAGACCAATTCGCATGCAGATCGCGCTCTATCAACCCGACATTCCGCAGAACACCGGAACGATCCTGCGGCTGTGCGCCTGCCTCGGGCTCGCGGCCCACATCATCGAGCCGGCCGGCTTTCCCGTGTCGGACCGGCAGTTCCGCCGCGCCGGCATGGACTATCTGGACCAGTTGAATTGGCGGCGCCACGACTCATGGCACGCGTTCGAGGCCTGGCGGGCGGCGGCGGGCCATCGCCTGCTGCTGCTGACGACCAAGGCCGCGATCTGCTATCTCGACTTCAGCTACGGCGCGGACGACATCCTGCTGCTCGGGCGCGAGAGCGCCGGCGTGCCGGAGGCCGTGGCGGAGGTCGCCGATGCGCGGCTGCGGATTCCGCTGCAGCCCGGGCTGCGCTCGCTGAACGTGGCGATGGCGGCGGCGATGGCCGCCGGCGAGGCGCTGCGCCAGACCGGACAATTCGTCCAATTGCAATCTGCACAAGGAGCCGAAGGGTGAGCTACGCGGTGAAGGAAATCTTCATGACCCTGCAGGGCGAAGGCGCCCAGGCGGGGCGCGCCGCGGTGTTCTGCCGCTTCGCCGGCTGCAACCTGTGGAGCGGACGCGAGGCCGACCGCGCAACCGCGACGTGCCGGTTCTGTGACACCGATTTCGTCGGCACCGACGGCACGCTGGGCGCGCGTTACGAAAGCGCCGCCGGTCTCGCCGAGGCGATTGCCGGGCAATGGACAGGCGGTGCCGCCGACCGCTATACGATCCTCACCGGCGGCGAGCCGCTGCTGCAGGTCGATGCCGACCTGATCACGGCGCTCCACGCCCGCGGCTTCGCGGTCGGGATCGAGACCAACGGCACGCTCATTCCTCCCGACGGCATCGACTGGATCTGCGTCAGCCCGAAGGCGGGCGCCGAACTGAAGCTGCGGCAGGGCCATGAGCTGAAGCTGGTCTATCCGCAGGACGGCGCCGGGCCGGAGCGGTTCGAAGGCCTCGCCTTCGAGCGTTTCTCGCTGCAGCCGATGGACGGGCCCGACGCGGCCGCGAACACGGCGCGCGCGATTCAATACTGCCAGCATCATCCGCAATGGCGGCTCAGCCTGCAGACGCACAAGATGATCGGCATCAGATAGGGATTGTGACTGACACGATGTGGGAATTGACCAAGTCGTTCACCTTCGAGGCCGCGCATACGCTGCCGATTACGACGCTCGGCGAAGCCAGCCAGGAGATCCACGGCCATTCCTTCCGCGCCGAGGTGACGGTGCGCGGCGATGCGACCAATCCCGAGACCGGCATGGTGGTGGATTTCGGCGTGCTGACGCAGCGCTTGAGCGAGATCCAGGCCATGCTCGACCACAAGTTCCTGAACAAGATCGAGGCGATCGGGCTGCCGACGCTCGAAAACCTGTCGCGCTTCATCTATGAGCGCGTCCGCTCCATCGGCCATGTCACCAAGGTCAGCGTCCACCGCGACAGCTGCCGCGAGACCTGCACCTATTTTGGCCCGCAGGGCTGATCGCTTATGGTAGTAGCCAGGTGTAGCGATATGAGCGGTCCCACCCTCCCCTCCAAGGGAGGGTGAAAGAAACGCGCGCCGGGGAAAACTGCCATGACCACTGCCGCCATCGAGGATCGCAAGGCCCGCGCCCGCGCCTGGTTCGAGAGCCTGCGCGACCAGATCTGCGCGGCGTTCGAGCGGCTCGAGGACGAGGCGCCGGCCGCCCTCTATCCACGTCAGGCCAGCCGCTTCGTGCGCACGCCATGGGAGCGCACCGATCATGCCGGCGGTCCGGGCGGCGGCGGTGTCATGAGCATGATGCACGGCCGGCTGTTCGAGAAGATCGGCGTGCACTGCTCCACCGTGCATGGCGAGTTCGCGCCCGAATTCCGCAGCCAGATCCCGGGCGCCGCCGAGGATCCGCGGTTCTGGGCCTCGGGCATCTCGCTGATCGCGCATCTGCGGTCGCCGCACGTGCCGGCGGTGCACATGAACACCCGCTTCGTCGTGACCACCAAGGCCTGGTTCGGCGGCGGCGCCGACCTGACGCCGGTGCTCGACCGCCGCCGCTCTCAGGAAGACCCGGATACGCTCGCCTTCCACGCCGCGATGAAGAGCGCCTGCGATGCGCATGCGGCGGTCGCGTCGTACGACAAGTACAAGCGCTGGTGCGACGAATACTTCTACCTGCCCCATCGCAAGGAGCCGCGCGGCATCGGCGGCATCTTCTACGACCATCACGATTCCGGCGACTGGGAGGCCGATCTCGCCTTCACCCAGGATGTTGGCCGCGCCTTCCTGAAGGTCTATCCGGAGTTGGTCCGCCGTAATTCCGGCGCGCCTTGGACCGACGCGGACCGCGAGGAGCAGTTGATCCGGCGCGGCCGCTATGTCGAATTCAACCTGCTTTATGACCGTGGCACCACATTTGGGCTGAAAACCGGCGGCAATGTCGACTCGATCCTGTCCTCGATGCCGCCCGAAGTGAAATGGCCCTGAAACCTTCAGCCCCGCCGCCGCGTACCCAGGAGATGACCGCTCCCCTGCCCCGCGCCATGCTGATCGACATGGACGACACCATCCTGTCGGCCTATGGCCGGCCCGAGATCGCGTGGAACATCGTCGCCACCGAATTCGCCGACGAGCTGGCGCCGCATACCTCGCAGGAGGTGGCGGCCGCGATCCTCTCCTCGGCGCGCAGCTTCTGGTCGGTCGCCGGCGCCGAATGGCGGATGAAGCTGATCCAGGCCCGCCAGGAGGTGGTCAAGGGCGGCTTCGCGGCGTTGACCGCCGCAGGCCCGGCGCTGCCGACCGAGCTTGCGATCCGCATCGCCGACCGCTTCACCGCCTATCGCGACGAGCAGATGTTCATCTTTCCCGGCGCGCATGAGGCGATCGACGCATTCAAGGCGCGCGGCGTCAGGCTGGCGCTCGTGACCAACGGCGAGGCCGGCCAGCAGCGCGCCAAGATCGAGCGCTTCGCGCTGGCGCACCGCTTCGACCACATCCAGATCGAGGGCGAGCACGGCTTCGGCAAACCCGAGGAGCGCGCCTATTGGCACGCGATGGAGCGGCTCGGCGTCGGCCCCGAAGACACCTGGATGATCGGCGACAATCTCGAATGGGAGATTGTGGCGCCACAGCGGCTCGGCATCTATTCGATCTGGATCGACGTCCATGGCGACGGCCTGCCGGAAGGCACCGACGTCAAGCCCGACCGCATCATCCGCTCGCTGACCGAGCTCGTGCCGGCCTGAAGCCTGATGATCGATGCCAGAGCGCCGGCCCGTCAGGACCGGCGCTCTGTCGTATCCGGATCATGCCGGACGCTCGGCGACGTTGGGGCGCCATTTGATCAGGCGGCTCTCCACGAGGTCGAGCAGCGCGTCGATGCACAGCACGAAGATCGCCAGGATGAAGATGCCGGCGAACACGCCGACCGCATCGAAATTGCCTTCGGCCTGTGCGATCAGATGGCCGAGCCCGGCGGACGAGCCGAGATATTCGCCGATGATGGCGCCGACCACCGCAAAGCCGACCGAGGTTCGCAGCGACGAGAGAATCCAGCTCGCGGCCGCTGGGAAGTAGACGTGGCGCAGCAGCTCCGAGCGCCGGGCGCCGAGGATGCGGGCATTCGCCAGCACCACCGGGTTGACCTCGCGCACGCCCTGCAGCGCATTGAAGAAGGTGACGAAGAACACCAGGGTCACCGCAAGCGCCACCTTCGACCACAGGCCAAGGCCGAGCCATAGCACGAAGATCGGCGCCAGCACCACGCGCGGCACGGCGTTGAGCGCCTTGATGAAGGGATCGAGGATGCGCGCCGCGGAATGGTTGAGGCCGAGCCAGACGCCGGCGGTGACGCCGAGTCCGGTGCCGATGATGTAGCCGAGGATCGTCTCGGTCAGCGTCGTCGAGACATGCGCGTAGAAGCTCTGCGCCGACAGCCAGGCAAACACCTGCTTGAGCACCGCCAGCGGCGCCGGGAAGAAGAACGGATCGATGACGCCGTAGGTGACGCCGACCTGCCAGCCGCCGACGATGACGATCAGCAGCGCGAGCTGGATGAGGCGTTCAGTCATGGCGGGCATAGCTTTTCTCCACTTCCCCGCGCAGCGAGGCCCAGATGTTGCGATAGAGATCGGTGAAGCGCGGATCGAGCTTGATCTCGGCCACGTCGCGCGGCCGCTCCAGGTCGACTGGGAAGCTGTCGATGACCCGCGAGGCCGGTCCCGAGGCCAGAACGACGACGCGATCCCCCAGCGCGATGGCCTCCTCGAGATCGTGGGTGATCATGACCACCGCGCGCTTCTCCTCCTGCCACAGCCGCAGCAGCTCGTTCTGCATCAGATGGCGGGTGTGGATGTCGAGCGCCGAGAACGGCTCGTCCATCAGGATGACCTTCGGCCCATGGATGAGCGCCTGGGCCATCTGCACGCGCTTGCGCTGGCCGCCGGAGAGCTGGTGCGGATAGCGGTGCTCGAAGCCCCTCAGCCCGACCTTGACGAGCCAGGCCATTGCGCGCTCATGGCGCTCACGGGCCGACACGCCGCGGAACAGCGGGCCGAGCTCGACATTCTCGATCGCGGTCTTCCACGGCAGCAAGGCATCCTGCTGGAACAGATAGCCGATGTTGCCCTGGACGCCGCGCACCGGCTGGCCATCGATGGCGATGCTGCCTACGCTCGGCTTCAAGAGGCCTGCGATCGCGTTGAGGATGGTGCTCTTGCCGCAGCCGGTCGGACCGGCAATGGCGAGAAACTCGCCATCGGCGACCGTGAGGTTCACGTCCCTGACGGCGGTGTAGTTGCCGAAGGACATGGTGACCTGATTGATCTCCACCATGTTCCTGGCGCTGCGGGACTGGACCATCGGGTCCAGGTCCTTGACGACGGCGAGTGCCATTGTTTCCCTCCCGATCAGTTCGAGACGCTCTGCGCCTTCACGGCGAAGGCGTTGGTGTAGGTCTTGGCGAGGTCGATCGACGTCGCATCCACCTTGTCGTTGAAGCTCTTGAGGACGAGCAGCGGCGTCTGCACGTCGGTCTCGTCGAACTGACCATCCCTGGAGAAGATCGCCTTGGCCTTCTCGACCGCTTTCGTATAGGTCTGCTTCTCGCCGGAGATGAAATCGTTCGGCAGCACCGCGACGATCTCCTCGGCACTGTGCGTGGCGATCCAGCGCAGCGCCTTGACCATGCCGTTGGTGATCTTCTGGACCGTGCCCGGGTTCTTGGCGATGTACTGCTGTGTCGCGTAGAGCACGGAGGTCGGATAGATGCCGCCATAGACCTGCTTGGCGCCCTCGTCGCTTCGCGCATCGATCAGGATCTTGCCGATCCCCTTCTGCTCGACATAGGTCGCGGCCGGATCGTAGTTCACCAGCAGATCGATCTTGCCCTGCTCCAGCGCGGCCACGGCAGCGGCCCCTGATCCGACGCCGATCAGATACACGCTCTCGGCGGGGATCTTGTTCTGCTTGAGATAATAGCGGACGAAGAAGTCCGAGGATGAGCCGGGGGCGGTGATGCCGATCTTGGCGCCCTTGATGGTCTCCGGCCTGGCCGGGTCGAACGTCGCAGCCTTGCCACCGGCCAGCACCAGACCGGAATTGCGCGACAGCAGCACGAAGCCGACGACCGACTTGTTCTGCGACTGCATCTGGATGGTGTGGTCGTAGAAGCCGACGGCGACATCGGTCGATCCGGCGACCAGCGCCTGCAGCGTCTTGGAGCCGCCGGAGGCGAAATTCTCCACGGTGATGTCGAGCCCTTCCTTCTGGAACAGGCCAAGGCCCACCGCGACCGGAAACGGCAGGTTGTTCAGATTGTACGAGCCGACGCTGATGCGCACGGGCTCGGCGGCGGCCGAGCCGCAGATTGCGACAGCCGCAGTGATGGCGAGCATGAGACGACGCATGTGACTTCCTCCCTTGTTATCGATGTCGATTGAGTCCGGACGCCGCGTGCGCTCAGGCGGCGTGTACCATCCGTGTCGCGGGCTTTGCGAACACGCAGCCTTCGAACAGCCTGCGGGCGGTCCGCAAAATCCCAGCCACGATCCGGCCATCGCGCTCCTGCAGCTTGACGTCGATATGGCCCATCGGGTGCTCGATGCCGATCACCGCAGGCGCGACCTGCAGCCCAGCGAGACGCGCGCTCACCGTGTCCGCCACGATCAGCGAGGTGGCGATGCCGACGGCGCCGGTGGTGGCAAGCGACGGGTGGCAATCGTGCGGCATGAAATAGCGGGCCGACACGTGGCCGCCGTGCACCGCGGGGGCGAGCAGCACCGGCTTGGGAATGACACGGTCGCGGACGTCGCCGAGTCCCATGCGCCCGCCGGCCGCCACGCGCAGCCGCTCGAGCCGCTCCAGCAGCGCCGTGTTCGCACTCAACGTGGCGGCGCTCTCATAACCGGTCACGCCGAGATCCTCCGCACGCACGATCATCATCGGCATCGCGCAGTCGATCAGCGTGACGTCGACATCGTCGATCGTCTCATTGGCCTCGCCGGTCGGAAACATCTCGTCCATCCGGTTGGCCGCATCGAGAAAGGTGAGCGCAATCGGCGCCGCTCGCCCTGGGACACCGTCGATCGACGCGTCGCCGAGATACGACACTTTGCCGTTGGGGGTCGGCACCTCGGCCTCGATCAGTTGGCGCGTATTGACGTTGTGGATGCGGACCAGCGTCGCCGGACCTTTCGCCGGCACCAGCCCCGCCTCGATGGCGAAAGGTCCGACCGCGGCAAGCATGTTGCCGCAATTGGGCGAGGTATCGACCAGTTGCTGATCGATCCGCACCTGCGCGAACAGATAATCCACGTCGGCGCCGGGCACGCTGGCCGGCCCGACGATGGCGACCTTGCTCGTGACCGGATTGCCGCCGCCGATGCCGTCGATCTGCAGCGGATGACCGGAGCCCATGACCGAGAGCAGAATCTCATCTCGCCGGGCCGGATCGCTCGGCAGGTCCGACGCCAGGAAAAAGGGCCCCTTCGACGTTCCGCCTCGCATCAGGACGCACGGTATCGAGATCAGATCGTTCATGCCGGCCTCAGTTATGTCAATTTCGTATCAATCTACGTTACTGTTGCGTATACTGAGCTGAGATCGATCTTTGAAATGCAAAGAATTGCGGTATTGATGCATGATTAACATCAATTGTGAGATCCTAGACCTCCGGGCCTTCCTGAGCGTCTCGGATCTGGAGAGCTTTCATCGGGCCGCCGAGGCCCTGAACCTCTCGCAGCCGGCATTGAGCCGGCGCATCCAGAAGCTGGAGGGCGCGATCGGCGCGCCGCTCCTGGAGCGCACGACGCGTCACGTCGCGCTGACGGCGCTCGGCGCCGAGCTGGTGCCGCTCGTGCGGCGCATGATCGAGGAGTTCGACGGCTCGCTGTTTGCTGTGCGCGACAGCGGCCTCAATCGCGGAGGCCTCGTCACTATCGCCTGCCTGCCGACCGCGGCGTTCTACTTCCTGCCGTCGGTCATCCGCGAGTTCAACGATCAATATCCCAACATCCGCTTTCGCATTCTCGACCTGCCTGCCACCGATGGGCTGCAGGCCGTCGAGCGTGGCGAGGTCGAGTTCGGCATCAACCTGATGGGAGCATCGGACCCCGAGCTGATCTTCGACCGTCTGGTCGAGGATCCCTTCGTGCTCGCCGCGCGCAAGGATCACCCGCTCGCCGCGATGGCTACGGTCGGCTGGGGCGATCTCGAGCCCTACCCTCTGATCACCGTACACCGGTCCAGCGGCAACCGGACCCTGCTCGATGCCGCGCTCGCCAAATCAGCGATCAAGCTGCGCTGGTTCTACGAGGTGACGCATCTCTCCACGTCGCTTGGACTCGTCGAGGCTGGGCTTGGCATCTCGGTTCTTCCGAAGATGGCGACACCGCAGAGCGATCATCCCTTCCTCGTCACGCGCCCCATCCTCAATCCCGAGATCTCACGCACCATCGGCGTCGTGCGCCGCAGAACCGGCACGATGTCGCCTGCGGCGGAGCGTTTCCTGAAGATGCTGATCGGCCGCTGGGGGCGGACGTAGAGGCCGAGCAGCACAGCAGGTAGCCTGACGCCGAAGGGCTATCCTGCCGGCAGCAGGTGCCGCAGCGCCGACGCGATCATCACGCCGCCGCCGGTGATCACGGCGGCGTCGAGGATGGCGGCGTGGATGTGCACCGGCATGCGGGCGACGAAGGCCTTGGCGAGGAACGCGCCCGGCACCGCGACCGCGCCGATCAGGAGCGCGAAGGCCAGCACCTGCGCCGTGACCACGCCGGCCAAACCAAACACCGAGATCTTGATGACGCCCGTCGCCACCGAGATCATCGCGTCGGTGGCTATGACCGCGGCGCCTTCCAGGCCCGCCGCCATCAGCAGCGACAGCAGGATCACGCCGGAGCCGGAGGTGCCGCCAACCAGCACGCCATAACCGACTGCTCCGGCGGCAAGCCCGCCATTTCCGATCCTGACCTCGCGCTTGCGCAGGATCCGCCGCAGCGGGACGCTCATGATCAGCATGGTGCCGATCACGAACGCCGCGCCGGCATTGGTCAGTCGCGTGTAGCCGTAGGCGCCGAGCGCCGTCGTGAGCGCGGCTGCCGCGATGACAATCACGGCGCGCGTACGGTCGGCGTGGCTGATGTAGGCGACGACGCGGCTGAGGTTGGTGAGGATCGCCGAGATCGCGATGATCGGCACGACGGGTTCGGCGCCGACCATCGGCACCAGCACGAGCGGCATGAGAGCGCCGGTGCCGTAGCCGGCAAGACCACCGATGATCGAAGCGAATAGAGCGACGGAAGCGACGAGCAGGAGTTGCAGGAGCGAGATGTCGGCAAAGCCTGCCAGAAAATTCATGAACGTCCGTCGCGGTTGACACGCGCCGCCGCCTGATCGGCGATCGCGTTCAGCGATGCCTCGTCGAGCGGAAAGTCCGCAGCTAACCAAGCATCCTCTGCGAGGGTGAGCACATGACCGAGAAGCGGCCCTTCCGCAACCCCGCGCGCGATGAAATCGGCCGCCTTCAACGGCAATTTCGGCGGCGTGAAGCGCTGCGGCAACAGCGCACGCTCGCGCCAGCGCCGGTCGTCGCGATCGCACGCCCGCGCCCAGCCGAGCATCAGGCGGTCGCGATAGACGGTCTCGCCGAGACGATACAGCAGACGTCGGACTCGCGCCTCGTCGGCGGAAGCGAACCGCCACCAGCGATGGCCCATGCCGTCGAGCGCCTTGGTCTCGGCATTGGAGAGCTTCAGTCTGACGCCGAGACGACGCGCATCCTCGGTCACGGCGACCGCGAGCGCCGCGAGACGGCGGACCGCGCTCGGCGAAAGCTCCAGTTCGCGCTCGATGCCGATCATCGCGGCGAACGGACCGAGATAGGCGACGCCGCCGAGGATCGCCGTCAGCAACCCGCCATCCGCCATCGCCGTGACCGCGCCGACCGCGCCGTCGGTGACGAGCAGTTTCAGCATCTCGATGCGCACCCGCTCGGCGGACAATGCGGCGAGGCCGGCGCGGCCGGCGATGCAGGCCAGATAGCCCTCGCGGTCGGGGACGCCGTGGCCGAATGCCGAATGGATGCGGAAGAAGCGCAGGATGCGCAGATAATCCTCGGCGATGCGCTGGGCGGGATCGCCGATGAAGCGCACGCGGCGTTGGGCGATGTCGGCGAGACCACCGACGTGATCATGCACCACGCCGTCCGGCCCGACGGACAGCGCATTGATGGTGAAGTCGCGCCGGTGCGCGTCGCCGACCCAGTCGCGGCCGAACTCGACCTTGGCCTTGCGGCCGAAGGTCTCGGTGTCCTCGCGCAGGGTCGTGACCTCGAATGGATGCCCCTCGAGCACGAGGGTCACGGTGCCATGGTCGATGCCGGTCGGCACGCTCTTGATCGACGCCGCCTTGGCGCGCCGGAGCACCTCCGCCGGCAGCGCCGTGGTCGCGATGTCGATGTCGCCAATGGCGATGCCGAGCAGCGCATTGCGCACGGCGCCGCCGACCACCCGCGCCTCCTCGCCGTCGCAATTGAGCAGCGCGAGCACGCGCGCGGCGGGACCAGACGAGAGCCAGGGCGCATGCAGCACCCGCGCGCCGATCATTTCTCGACCCCTGGAACGAGCCTGCCGTTCTCGACATGAGCGGGGATATAGGTCGAACGCGGCGGCGCGCCGGAGAACTCGGCGAGCAGGACCAGACTTGCAATCACCAACACCAGCGCCGCCACCGTCAATTTTGTGGTCAGATGAAGGGGCCAGTTGGCCGGCACCAACAGCCCCGATTTGGTCGCGAGCAAGAACAACACATAAACCGCAAAAGGAATGAGGAAAATTCCGATTTCCGTCAACACGCCACGGATCATGGCCGGCAGATCCGCTCGTACAACACCCGAAGGATGCCCGCTGTCGCGCCCCATATGTAGCGCTCGGCGAACGGCATCGCGTAATATGAGCGCTCCATGCCGCGAAACTCCTTGGAATGCAGCTGGTGATTGGCGGGGTCCATCAGGAAGGCCAGCGGCACCTCGAAGGCGTCGTCGACCTCGCCCTCGTTGATCCTGAGCGTGAATCCCGGCCGCACCCGCGCCACCGTGGGCAGGATGCGGAAGCCGAAGGCGGTGCCGTAGACGTCGAGATAGCCGATCGGGTCGACGAAGCTGCGGTCGAGCCCGATCTCCTCTTCGGCTTCGCGCAGAGCGGCATCGAGCGGCGAGGCATCGGCGACGTCGATCTTGCCGCCGGGAAAGGCGATCTGTCCGGCATGGCTCGAGAGGTTCGGCGAGCGCTGGGTCAAAAGGACCGTCGGCTCGGGGTGGTCGACCACCGGGATCAGCACCGCCGCGGGGCGGATCGGCTGCTCGCGGGAGATGATCTCGAGCATGCGGTCGGTGCCGGAATCTCCACTGGCCGGAATGACGTCCGGATCGAGCAGGGCCTGCGGAACGTCGAAGCGCAGCCGCGCGCGGCCCCGCGCGAAGAAATCGGCCGAACTGAGTTCAGCGGTCCTGTTCCTCACCATGGGCTGGTTCAAAGCGCCGCCCTCACCTCTTCTGCGTCGGCCATGGGGAAGAACGCGCCGCCCGACCCCACGCCGAACATCACACGACCATCGATCATCCGCTCCTCACCCATGTCAACAAGCTCGTAGTACAGCGCCCGCGTCACCTTGGCCCAGAGATCGGCTCGCACATGCAGATAGGGCGTCAGGCCGCCGCTCTCGCCAGGCTCGAAGCGCAGCCGGTGCTCGGCATCGCACGCGACCCAGTCGTCGACATTGGTGCGGAAATGCAGCAGCGGCCCGCGCGCATCGCTCTCCGTCCGCATTTCTACGGCCGTGAAGGGGGCATCATCGACGCGGATGCCGACCTTCTCCACCGGCGTGACCAGGAAATAGCGATCACCCTCGCGCTTGAGGATCGTCGAGAACAGCCGCACCAGCGCAGGCCGCCCGATTGGCGTGCCCATGTAGTACCAGCTACCATCACCGGCGATTCGCATGTCGAGATCGCCGCAGAATGGCGGATTCCACAAATGCACCGGCGGCAGTCCTTTTGCGGATGTGCCAGCCTGCGTTGCCGCCGACGTCAGCCGATCGAGTCCGTTGTCGGTGGTCTGCCCTTGCTTCGCCATGGTTTGCCTTGAGTTTGCGTCCACCTTGGCACGATTGGTGCAGGATTCCATCGCCGTCGTCTGTGCAAAAGTTCCTGGCGGCCCTGCAGGTCATGTAAGGTCGCCATAACGTGATGCCGTCAATACCCCGTAATGCCGATAATATGGGGATAGTTTAACTCAACGAATACAGCGCCTTCGCATAGGTTGGCATCCGTGTCCCGGCAAACTGGAGCGGAACGTCCGTCCGAAAGTTCAAGATGCGGGGCAGAAGGAGCGCGGGAATGGCTGAGAGTGCCGAGAAGCTCGAGGATGCGATCGTCCGGTCGGCCGAACAGGTCTCCGGCCAGATCCGAGCGGCAAAGGATGCGATCTCCAGCGTCATCTTCGGCCAGGACCGCGTGGTCGAAAACACGCTGGTGACCATCCTGTCCGGTGGCCACGCGCTGCTGATCGGCGTCCCCGGCCTCGCCAAGACCAAGCTGGTCGAGACCTTGGGCGTGACGCTCGGCCTCGATGCCAAGCGCATCCAGTTCACGCCGGACCTGATGCCGTCGGACATTCTCGGCGCCGAGGTGCTCGACGAGAGCGCCGGCGGCAAGCGCTCGTTCCGCTTCATCGCCGGCCCGGTGTTCGCGCAACTGCTGATGGCGGATGAGATCAACCGCGCCAGCCCGCGCACGCAGTCGGCACTGCTGCAAGCCATGCAGGAGCAGCACATCACGGTTGCAGGCGCCCGTCATGACCTGCCGAAGCCCTTCCATGTGCTCGCGACCCAGAATCCGCTGGAGCAGGAAGGAACCTATCCGCTTCCCGAGGCCCAGCTCGACCGCTTCCTGATGGAGATCGACGTCGACTATCCCGATCGCGACGCCGAGCGCCGCATCCTGTTCGAGACCACGGGAGCCGAAGAGAGCGGCGCCAAGGCCGCGATGACCGCAGACGCGCTGATCGCTGCGCAGCGGCTGGTGCGCCGGCTGCCGGTCGGCGATTCCGTGGTCGAGGCGATCCTGTCGCTGGTGCGGTCCGCCCGCCCCGGCCCGGAGGCCGGCGACGCCGGCAAGCTGATCGCCTGGGGCCCGGGTCCGCGCGCCAGTCAATCATTGATGCTCGCGGTGCGCGCCCGCGCGTTGCTCGACGGCCGCCTCGCTCCCTCGATCGACGACGTGCTCGATCTCGCCGAGCCCGTGCTCAAGCACCGCATGGCGCTCACCTTCCCGGCCCGCGCCGAGGGACGCACCATTCCGGACGTGATCCGGCAACTGAAGAGCCGGATTGGCTGATGGCCGCAGCGACAGGGCACGCCGACACGGAGATTCTCGCAATCCGGCGTGCCGATGGCGAAAGCCGGACGCTGGCGTCGTCGCTGCCGCGGCTGGTGCTGGAAGCGCGCCAGATCGCCGCCAACGTGATCCATGGTCTGCATGGCCGTCGCCGCGCCGGCTCCGGCGAAAGCTTCTGGCAGTACCGCCGCTTCGTCTCCGGCGAGCCGTCGCAGCGCGTCGACTGGCGCCGCTCCGCGCGCGACGATCATCTCTACGTCCGTGAGCAGGAATGGGAGGCCGCGCACACCGTGTGGATCTGGCCGGACCGCTCGCCGTCGATGGCCTTCGCGTCGAAGGGCGCGCGCGACAGCAAGCTCGAGCGCGCGCTGATCGTGACCTTTGCCCTGGCCGAGCTGCTGGTGGCCGGCGGCGAACGCGTCGGCATTCCCGGCCTGATCAATCCGACCGGGAGCCGCAACGTGATCGACCGCATTGCGCAGGCGATGCTGCATGATGAGACGATCAGGCCGAGCCTGCCGCCCTCCTTCGTGCCGTCCGCGCTCGCCGAGATCGTCGTGCTGTCGGATTTCTGGTCGCCGATCTCCGAGATCAGCGCCATGCTCGCCGGCCTGTCCGCGTCGGGCGCGCACGGCACGATGGTCCAGGTCGTCGATCCCGCCGAGGAGACCTTCCCCTATTCCGGCCGCGTCGAGTTCGTCGAGCCGGAAGGCGGCGAGGTGATCACGGCCGGCCGCGCCGAGAGCTGGGCGCAGGACTACGTCGCCCGCGTGGCACTGCATCGCGACCAGATCCGCGCCGAGACCGGCAAGCTCGACTGGCTGTTCACCACCCACACCACCAGCCGCTCGGCCGCCGAGCTGCTGCTGTTCCTGCATGCCGGCATGACCACGGCCAAAGGTAGCGCGCGCGGCAGCGTCAAAGTGGGCGCGGGCCCCGGAGGGCTCGGCGCATGATGGGCCTACCGCTGTCGTTCGCCGAACCCTTGCTGCTGACCGGGCTCATCAGCCTGCCGGTGCTGTGGTGGCTGCTGCGGGTGATGCCGCCGCGGCCGCGCCGCATCGAGTTTCCGCCGACCCGGCTGTTGTTCGACATCACGCCCAAGGAAGAGACGCCGTCGCGCTCGCCCTGGTGGCTCACCCTGCTGCGGCTGATCGCGGCGGCGCTGGTGATCTTCGCTGCGGCCGGCCCGATCTGGAATCCGCGCACCGAGGCCGTCGGCAGCAAGGCGCCGCTTGTGCTTTTGCTCGACGACAGCTGGAGCGCAGCCGCAAGCTGGGACACGCGCATCAGGGCCGCCGACGAGATCATCGCCAATGCCGATGCCGACCGCCGCGGCGTCGCGCTGATGCCGCTATCGGAG
This sequence comes from Bradyrhizobium sp. SZCCHNS3016, assembly GCF_032484535.1. Taxonomy (NCBI): domain Bacteria; kingdom Pseudomonadati; phylum Pseudomonadota; class Alphaproteobacteria; order Hyphomicrobiales; family Nitrobacteraceae; genus Bradyrhizobium; species Bradyrhizobium sp. SZCCHNS3016. The sequence continues at coordinate 397,233 of NZ_JAUETE010000003.1, read as the reverse complement.
CCCGCACGCGACCTCACCTTGATGCCAGCCGGCGCGGCGCGCGTCGCGCTGCGCCAGATCGCGCCCAAGGCCTACACGACCGAGCGCGCCGATGCGCTGCCGCAGCTCGATCGCTTCCTGAAAGCGACCGGCGATGCCGAGATCATGTGGTTCTCCGACGGCGTCGATCCCGGCCGCGGCAGCGAGTTCGTGACGGGTCTTGCCAAGACGATCGGCGACCGCAGCCTGACCGTGTTCGAGGGCGGCACGACCTCGCCGCTGGCGCTCGCCGGCGCCGAGAACGCCGCAGCCAAGATGACGGTGAAGGTGCTGCGCGCGGATCTCTCCGTCCCGGGCGGCATCGTGCGCGCGCTCGATGCCAAGGGCTCGCCGCTCGGCGAGGCGCCATTCAGCTTTGCCGCCGGCGCGCACGACGCCGAAGCGAGCTTCGATCTGCCGGTCGAGCTGCGCAACGACATCACCCGGCTCGAGATTGCGGGCGAGCGCTCGGCCGGCGCCGTGCAACTGCTCGACAAGCGCTGGCGCCGCCGCGCCGTCGGCATCGTCTCGGGTTCGACCAGCGACACCGCCCAGCCGCTGCTCGCACCGACCTTCTATCTGACCCGCGCGCTGGCGCCGTTCGCCGATCTCCGGCTCGGTGATCGCGGCGCGCCGCAGCAGATCATCACGCAGTTCCTCGACCAGAAGGTGCCGATGATCGTGATGGCCGACGTCGGCACGCTGTCGCCGGAGCTGCGCGACCGTCTCAACGGCTGGATCGAGAATGGCGGCGTGCTGGTGCGCTTCGCCGGCCCGCGCCTGGCGCAGGGCGACGACGATCTCGTGCCGGTCAAGCTGCGCCGCGGCGGCCGCACCCTGGGCGGCAGCCTGACCTGGGAGAAGCCGCAACATCTAGCCGCGTTCGCTGCCGACGGCCCGTTCGCCGGCATCACCGTCCCGAAGGACGTGACGGTCAATCGCCAGGTCCTCGCCGAGCCCGACGCCGTGCTGGCGACCAAGAGCTGGGCCTCGCTGGAGGACGGCACGCCGCTCGTCACCGGCGAGCATCGCGGCAAGGGCCTGATCGCGCTGTTCCACGTCAGCGCCGACATGCGCTGGTCCGATCTGCCGATGTCCGGCGCCATGGTCGAGATGCTCCGCCGCATCGTCGACATGTCCGGCTACACCTCGACGCCGGGCCCTGGTCCCGCGGGTGAGACCGCCAAGGCCACGCTGGCGCCGCTGCACATCCTCGACGGCTTCGGCGCCTTCGGACCGCCGCCTTCGACCGCCAAGCCGCTGCCGGCCGATTTCAACGACCGGGCTTCGCTGGATCATCCACCCGGATTCTATGGCCCAGCCGAGGGACCCACCGCAGTGAACACGCTCAGCCCCGCCGATCGCATTCTGCAGCTCGACACGTCGACGCTGCGCGCCAAGCGTGCCAGCTACACCACGGCGGAGCCGCGCGATCTCCGGGGCATCCTGCTCTCGACTGCGCTGCTGCTGTTCCTGATCGATGCCGTCATCGTGGCGCTGCTCGGCGGTGTGCTGGCCTCGCTCACACGGCGGCGGCGTGCGGCACCCGCGGCAGTCGCTCTGGCGATTCTCGCAACGGGCGCCCTGCTCGCGGTCGCGATGCCGACGGCCGCGCGCGCCGACGCCGCCAGCGACGATTTCGCCATGCGCGCGGTGTCGCAGACGCGGCTTGCCTATGTCGTGACCGGCAATGCCGACGTCGATTCCATCGTCAAGGCCGGCCTGACCGGACTGACCTTGTTCCTGGCCCAGCGCACGGCGCTGGAGGCCGGCGACCCCGTCGGCATCGATCCCGCGCATGACGAGCTCGCCTTCTTCCCGCTGATCTACTGGCCGATCGTGCCGGGCACGCCGAAGCCGCCGCAGGACGCGATCAACAAGATCGACGCCTACATGAAACAGGGCGGCACGGTCATCTTCGACACCCGGGATGCGGTCGAGGCGCCGCCCGGCGACAACGGCGCGCAGCAGACCCCGGGCATGCAGTCGCTGCGCGAGATTCTCTCCTCGCTCGACGTGCCCGAGCTCGAGCCGGTGCCGCGCGAGCACGTGCTGACCAAGACGTTCTACCTGCTGCGCGACTTCCCCGGTCGCTTCACCGCGGGCCAGACCTGGGTCGAGGCGCTGCCGAAAGACGAGGACGAGGACAGCGCCTCGCGTCCGGCGCGCGGCGGCGACGGCGTCTCACCGATCATCATCACCTCCAACGACCTCGCCGGCGCCTGGGCCATCCGCCCCGACGGCCAGGCCATGCTGCCGATGGTTCCCGGCGAGCCGCGACAGCGCGAATTCGCCTTCCGCGCCGGCGTCAACATCGTGATGTACACGCTGACCGGCAACTACAAGGCCGACCAGGTGCACGCGCCGGCGCTGATCGAACGGCTTGGGCAGTGATGACAATAGCCACGCGCAGCCGCGCCAAAACATCCGTCGTCACGCCCGGCCTTGAGCCGGGCATCCACGCCCCTCTTTTCCGAGGGAATGACGTGGATGGCCGGGACAAGCCCGGCCATGACGAAGCCAGCGAGTTTGCCTCATGAATTACGGCATCGCATTCACGCCTCTGGTCCCAACGGTCGTGCTGTGGCTCGCGATCGGCGCGATCGTCGTCATCGCCGCGCTCCTGTTGCTCGGCCGCTCGCGCTCGGCCTGGATCCGCGTCACCGCGCTCGCCTTGATCGCGCTCGCGCTGGCCAATCCGCAGTTCACGCGCGAGGACCGAGAGCCGCTGAGCTCGGTCGCCGCCGTCGTGGTCGACAAGAGCCCGAGCCAGAATTTCGGTGACCGCAACAAGCAGACCCAGGCGGCCCAGGAGTCGCTGGTCGACAGCTTGAAGAAGATCAAGGGCCTCGAGGTCCGCGTCGTCGATGCCGGCCAGGCCGACGGCGAGACCGACGGCACGCATCTGTTCAGCGCGCTGACCTCGGCGCTGTCGGACGTCCCTGTCGATCGGGTCGCGGGCGCCTTCCTAATCACGGATGGCCGCGTGCACGACATTCCCGGCAACGTCGCCGCGCTCGGCTTCCAGGCTCCGCTGCAGGCCCTGATCACGGGCCAGAAGGCCGAACGTGACCGCCGCGTCGCGATCACCGCCGCCCCTCGCTTCGGCATCGTCGGCCAGCCGCAGACGATCAGCTTCCGGCTCGACGACCAGGGCGTCAGCGGCGCCAGCGCCAAGGTCGTGATCCGGCGCGACGGCGAGGTCATCAGCGAGCGCACCTTGACCAGCGGCCAAGCCGCCAATGTCGACGTCGACATCAAGCACGAAGGCCAGAACATCGTCGAGATCGAGGCATCGCCGCTCGACAACGAGCTGACCCTCGTCAACAACCGCGCCGTGGTCTCGATCGATGGCGTCCGCGACAAGCTGCGCGTGCTGCTGGTGTCGGGCGAGCCGCATTCGGGCGAACGCACCTGGCGCAACCTGTTGAAGTCGGACGCCAGCATCGATCTCGTCCACTTCACGATCCTGCGGCCGCCGGAGAAGCAGGACGGCACCCCGATCAACGAGCTGTCGCTGATCGCGTTTCCGACCCGCGAGCTGTTCCAGCAGAAGATCAACGAATTCCAATTGATCATCTTCGACCGCTACGCCCGGCAGGGCGTGTTGCCGATCGCCTATTTCGACAACATCGCGCGCTACGTGCGCAATGGCGGCGCGGTGCTGGTCTCGGCCGGGCCGGACTACGCCTCCAACACCAGCATCTGGCGCACACCGCTCGATTCGGTGCTGCCCGCCGAGCCGGTCGGCGTCACCGAGAAGCCCTTCTATGCGCATCTATCTGACGCCGGCAAACGCCATCCGGTTACGCGCGGCCTCGAGGGCTCGGGCTCCGAGCCGCCGCGCTGGAGCCGCTTCTTCCGCACGGTCGAGACGCGCAATGCGGTCAGTCCGCCGGTCATGACCGGCGCCGACGGCAAGCCGCTCTTGCTGCTGTCGCGCTTCGGCGCCGGCCGCGTCGCCTTGCTGCTGTCCGACCACATCTGGCTGTGGGCGCGCGGCTATGAAGGCGGCGGCCCGCATCTCGACCTGCTCCGGCGCATGTCGCACTGGCTGATGCAGCAGCCCGATCTCGACGAGGAAGCGCTGCGGCTGCAGATTCAAGGCAAGGATCTCGCCGTCATCCGCCAGACCATGGGCGACACCGTCCCGCCGGTGACCGTGACCTCGCCGTCCGGCACCACGCGCGAGCTCACTCTGAGCCAGGGTGATCCCGGCGAATGGCGTGCGACCCTGCCCGCCAACGAGCTCGGCCTGTGGCAGGCGACCGACGGCACTCTGAAGGCGCTGATCAATGTCGGCCCGACCAATCCGAAGGAATTCTCCGAGGTCACCTCGACCACCGAAACCCTGAAGCCGCTGGCACAGGCGACCGGCGGCGACGCCCGCCGCATCGCCGACGGATCCGGCATCGACTTGCCGCGCATCGTCCCCGTCAGGTCGTCGACCTTGTTCAGCGGCGACGGCTGGATGGGCGTGCGGATGCGCGACGCCAGCGTGGTCAAGGGCGTCGGCGTGCTGCCGATGTTCGCCGGCGTGATCGGCCTGCTGCTGCTGCTCGGCGCGCTCGCCGCGACCTGGGTGCGCGAGGGACGCTGACACGAAGACACACGCGCACCACGGCGGCGCGCGACGTGGCGCGAAGGGCACAGCGACGGGGATTTCATCCGTTGCCGCGGCGCTCTGATTGACAGCTAAGAGGCGCCTCTGCGATGTTACATTGTAACAAAGGCTGAGCCTCTCAGCCGAACGGGGTAGCCTATTCACATGAGCCAGATCACATGAGCCAGAGCTGGCGATGAGCTGGTTTCGCGCGAACATCAAAGATGTCTCGCGGCTCGCGCTGTTGGCGCTGGTGCTGCAATTCGCGCTCGCGTTCGGCCATGTTCATTGGCTCTCCACGCAGAGCCTGGACGGCAGTCGTATCACGACCGCACAGGCCCTTACCGGCTCCTCTCCCGCAAGCCAGGACCCCGACCAGCAGCCCTCCGCTGATGGCTGCGCCATCTGCGCCGTCATGGCGATGGCGCAATCGATCCTGCTGTCACCGACGCCCGTTCTGACGCCTCCTGAAGCGGTCGCATTTCGTCTGCCCGATGCGATCACCGCCACTGTCGCGGCTGTCGTCGTCGACACCGCCTTCCAGCCGCGCGCTCCTCCCATCGCCTGATCTGAACCGCTCGAAACGCCGCCACGGTTGCGCTCACGCGCACGGCGGCAGCGTGCAGGAATGGGTCCGTCGCAAGCCGACGGCAGGCGCATCCCGCCAGCAACGAAAGACGTGGGACGCCTGATCAGGATCAGGAATTGAAGGATGTTGTCGAGAGCCTTGATGTCGGGCTGCAGCGCCGCAGCCATGTTGTGCGTTTTGGGTGCGCCCGCGCGCGCTGACGATCCGAAGCCGGCGGCCGAGTTGCCCGAGGTCAACGTGACAGCGCCGAGCCCGATCCGGGCACGGAAGCCGGTGGTGCCGCGGCCCAATCCTACCGCGCGCGTCGCGCGCGGGCCCCGTGCGCCGACGCCAGCGCGAGAAGCACAATCAGCGCCACCGCCGCCGCAACAGGGCGTGCTGCCTGTCGTCACCGACCAGTTCGCAACCGTCACCGTGGTGCCGAACGAGGAGCTTCGCCGCTCCGGCGCCGCCACGCTCGGCGACCTTCTCAATTCGAAACCCGGCATTACCGGATCGAGCTTCGCGCCGGGCGCCTCGAGCCGGCCGATCATCCGCGGCCTCGACGTCAACCGCGTCGGTATCGTCGAGAACGGCATCGGCGGCGGCGGTGCGTCCGATCTCGGCGAAGATCATTTCGTGCCGATCGATCCGCTCACCAGCGACCAGATCGAGGTCGTCCGCGGCCCCGCGGCGCTGCGCTACGGCTCCACCTCGATCGGCGGCGTCGTCAGCGCCACCAACAACCGCATTCCGCAGGCCCTGCCGACCTGTTCGACCGCGCCGTTCCAGACCTATGGCCTGCCGGCGAGCGCGCCGGCCGCGGGCAGCGCGCCTTGCGTCACCGCGGAAACGCGCACCTCGTTCAGCTCGGTCGACCGCGGCGTCGAGGGCGGCGTGCTGCTCGATGCCGGCGGCGGCAACTTCGCACTTCATGCCGATGCCTACGGCCGCAAGACCGGCGACTATTCGATTCCGGGCTACCCCTATCTGTTCGACCAGACCCGCCCGGTGAACGGCCGGCAGCCGAACTCCGCCGTGCAGAACGATGGCGCCTCGATCGGCGGCAGCTACTTCTTCACCGGCGGCTTCATCGGCGCGGCGATCCAGCAGACCGATGCGCTCTACCACATCCCCGGCATCGACGGCGCCGACAGCCGGACCCGGATCGACGCACACCAGACCAAGATCACCGCCAAGGGCGAGTATCGCCCGGACTCCGCGGCGATCGATGCGATCCGATTCTGGGCCGGCGCGACAGACTATCGGCACAATGAGCTCGGCCTTGCAGCCGTCACCGACCCGACCACCGATGGCGTGCGCCAGACCTTCACCAATCGCGAGCAGGAAGCGCGCGTCGAGATGCAGATGATGCCCGTCAATCTGCGCTTCGCCACGCTGACGACCGCCTATGGCGTGCAGGCCGGGCACCAGGAGCTGAATGCGCCGAGCCCCGACAACCCCGGCTCGGTGTTCAACGGCCTGTTCGGCCCCAACACCAACAATCGCGTCGCCGGCTATGTCTTCAATGAGTTCGCCTTCTCGCCCTCGACCAAGGCGCAGGTCGCCGGCCGGATCGAGCACGTCGCGCTGAACGGCTCCACACCGAACTTTCCGGTCGACTATCTGCCGGACGGCACGCCGCAAGCCAACATCGCCCGCAATCCGTCGTACACGCCGAAGAGCGCGAGCGTCGGCCTGTTGCAGAACCTGCCGGGCGATCTGGTGGCGAGCGTGACCGCGCAATATGTCGAGCGCGCACCGAAGCCAGCCGAGCTGTTCTCGCGCGGCGGCCATGATGCGACCGCAACCTTCGACATCGGTAATCCGAACCTGACCATCGAGACGGCCAAAACCGTCGAGGCCGGGCTGCGCAAGGCCACCGGCCCGTTCCGCTTCGAAGCCACGGCCTACTACACGCAGTTCAGTAACTTCATCTATCGCCGGCTGACCGGCGTGATGTGCGGCGACGATTTTGCCTCATGCGGCACCACCGGCACCGAGCTGAACCAGGCGGTCTACTCGCAGCGCAACGCGCTGTTCCGCGGCTTCGAGTTCCAGAGCCAGTTCGATGTCGCTCCGCTCGGCAGCGGCATCTGGGGCATCGAGAACCAGTTCGACGTCGTCCGCGCCACCTTCTCCGACGGCACCAACGTGCCGCGGATTCCGCCGATGCGCGTCGGCGGCGGCCTGTTCTGGCGCGATGCCAACTGGCTGACCCGCATCAACCTGCTGCACGCCTTCGCCCAGAACGACATCGCACCGATCGCGGAGACACCGACGCCGGGCTACAACCTGCTGAAGGCCGAGGTCAGCTACCGGACCAAGCTCAATCCGAACATGTTCGGCGCGCGCGAGATGCTGGTCGGCCTCGTCGGCAACAATCTGTTGAACGAAAAGATCCGCAACTCCGTGTCCTACACCAAGGATGAGGTGCTGCTGCCCGGCATCGGCGTGCGGATCTTTGCCAATCTCAAGTTCTGATTGCGAGCTCAGAAGGGCGTGAAACGCGACAACCCCCTTCCTTCGTCATTGCGAGGAGCGAAGCGACGAAGCAATCCAGACTTCTCTTGGGGCTCTGGATTGCTTCGCTTCGCCGCTTCGCTCGCAATGACGACCTACCTGGCGTAGTCCCAGTCCGGACGGATCGCGCCCTCGACGTCCTCGAACGCGCCGTCGACGAGCTCGTTCACCAGCAGCCGGTTGTAGTCGACCGGGCCCGGCATGATCGCCCGCCCTTTCGGCACCGGCTTGAACCCAACACGGCTGTAGTAGGCGGCGTCGCCGACCAGCAGAATCAAGCGATGGCCCTGCGCCCGCGCGTCCGCGATCGAGCGCTCCATCAGCATGCGGCCGATGCCGTGCTTGCGGAACGGCGGCTCGACCGTCAGCGGCCCGAGCATCAGCGCCTTGGTGTCGCCGACGCAGATCGGGAGCTGCCGCACCGAGCCGACCAGCAAAGTGCCGATATGGGCGGTGAACGACAGCGCGAGCAGATGATCGACATGCTCGCGCAGTCGATAGGCACTTAGCACGAAGCGGCCGGGGCCGAAGGTGCGCTCATGCAGCCGCTCGATCGCCTGCGCGTCGCCAGGCTTTTCGGCGGAGATCGTAATGGACAGGTCACTCATGTGGGGTGGCGAGATAGCATTCTGGAGCGGCGCGGTCCATGGCGTGCCGTCCGCGCGTTGACAGCATTCGCCCGCCCCGGGGGCGCCAATGCCAATTTTCTGAGCACCCGCGTGGCATGACCGAAGATTGTGCTAAAATGTCAAGTTTCCGGAGCCGCCCTCGCTTAACCTGACCCAGGTCATGAGCGTTGTGGTCGCTGTCGCGGCCGCTGGGACCGCTCTGACGCAGCACGAGCGGCAGGTCGAAGATGACGGGTGCGTTCCGGTCGCGCCATCGCGGCGAAACTCATGTGTTCGATGATCTCAAGACGCTGTTGGCCTGCGCCTCGCCGCGCCGGTCCGGCGATGAGCTGGCTGGCCTCGCAGCCGACAGCGCCGCGCGGCGGGTGGCGGCGCGGATGGCGCTCGCTGACGTGCCGCTGCGACGTTTCCTCGACGAGCCGCTGATTCCCTATGAGAGCGACGAGGTCACGCGCCTCATCCTCGACAGCCACGATGCCGCCGCATTCGCGCCCGTCGCGTCGCTGACCGTCGGCGAATTGCGCGAATGGCTGATGTCCTGGAAGGCGGACGCTGACCGGCTGGCCGCCCTCGCGCCGGGCCTGACGCCGGAGATGGTGGCCGCGGTCTCCAAGCTCTGCGGCAATGGCGATCTCGTCGCTGTCGCCGCCAAATGCCGGGTCGTGACCCGCTTCCGCTCCACGATCGGCCTGGAGGGGCGGCTGTCGTCGCGGCTGCAGCCGAACGATCCGACCGACGATCCCCGGGCGATCGCCGCAGGCACGCTCGATGGCCTGCTGTTCGGCATGGGCGATGCGGTGATCGGCATCAATCCCGCGACCGACAATGTCGAGGCCTGCATCCGCCTGCTCACGATGCTCGATGATCTCAGGCTCAAATTCGAGGTGCCGACGCAGTCCTGCGTGCTGAGCCACGTCACGACCTCGATCCAGGCGATCGGGAAAGGCGCGCCGCTCGATCTCGTCTTCCAGTCGATCGCCGGCACCGAGGCTGCCAATGCCGGCTTCGGCGTGACCCTGGCGCTGCTGGCCGAGGCGCAGGACGCAGCCTTGTCGCTGAAGCGCGGCACGATCGGCAACAACGTCATGTATTTCGAGACCGGCCAGGGCGCGGCGCTGTCGGCCGACGCTCATCACGGCCTCGATCAGCAGACCGTCGAGGCCCGCGCCTACGCGGTGGCGCGCGCCTTCTCGCCGCTGCTGGTCAACACCGTGGTCGGCTTCATCGGTCCCGAATACCTCTACGACGCGAAGGAGATCATCCGCGCCGGGCTGGAGGATCATTTCTGCGCCAAGCTGCTCGGCGTGCCAATGGGCTGCGATGTCTGCTACACCAACCATGCCGAGGCCGATCAGGACGACATGGACGATCTGGCGCTGCTGCTTGCGGCGGCCAACGTCAACTTCCTGATCGCGGTGCCCGGCGCCGACGATATCATGCTCAACTATCAGAGCCTGTCGCATCACGACGTGATGCGGCTGCGGCATCTGCTCGGACGCCGCCCGGCGCCGGAGTTCGAGGCCTGGCTGGCACGGATGGGCCTGCTCGACAGCAGCGGCCGCATGCCGCCGCTGCCCGGCAGCGCGCCGGCCGTGGCCCGGCTGATCGGCCATGGAGCGCGCGCGTGAGGGACGATGCGTTCGACATGTTACGCCGGATGACGCGCGCCCGCGTCGCGCTCGGCCGCTCCGGCGACGGGCTGCCGACGCAGGCCAAGCTCGCATTCCAGATGGCGCATGCGCTCGCCCGCGATGCTGTCTGGGGCCGCGTCAATTTCGACGGCATCGCCGACGCGCTCGCGCCGCGCGAGGTGATCAAGGTCGCGAGCGCAGCGCCGGACCGCGCCAGCTATCTGCGCCGGCCCGACCTCGGGCGCCGCCTGGCCGCACAGGAAGCCGCCAGGCTAACATCCGGTCCGTACGATCTCGTCTTCATCATTGCCGACGGGCTGTCGGCGGATGCGGTCGAAAGCCATGCCGCCGCTGTCGTGATCGCCACCGAGGCGCGTCTGACGGGCCTGTCCATCGGCCCGATCGTGCTGGCTTCGCAGGCGCGCGTGGCGCTGGGTGACGCTGTCGGCGCCGCAATGCGCGCCCGGCTGGTGGCGGTCCTGATCGGCGAGCGTCCGGGTCTGTCGGCGGCGGATTCCCTGGGTGTGTATCTGACACTGCACCCTGCCCCTGGCCTGCGCGACAGCGCGCGCAACTGCATCTCCAACATTCATCACCATGGGCTGTCGGCCGAGCGCGCCGCCGACAAGCTGGCCTGGCTGGCGCGCGAGGCGCTGCGGATCGGCGTCACCGGCATCGGCCTCAAGGAGGCGGCGCCGGACGCCGCGATCGAGACGACCACACCGTCATCACAAATCACCCATCACAAACAGACAGGAGCGACTGGACATGAGTGACGAGACCAAACCGACGCTTTCGAAGAGCCTGACCGGACTCCATCTCTGGGGCATCGCGGTCGGGCTCGTCATCTCCGGCGAATATTTCGGCTGGAGCTATGGTTGGGACAAGGCCGGCACGCTCGGCTTCCTCGTCACCACGATCTTCATCGCGGTGATGTATACGACCTTCATCTTCTCCTTCACCGAGCTCACCACCGCGATCCCGCATGCCGGTGGTCCGTTCGCCTATTCCTACCGTGCCTTCGGCCCGCTCGGCGGCTTCGTCGCCGGCTTTGCGACACTGATAGAATTCGTGTTCGCACCGCCTGCCATCGCGCTCGCCATCGGCGCCTATCTCAACGTCCAGTTTCCGGGGCTGTCGCCGAAGACGGCCGCGCTCGGCGCCTATGTGGTGTTCATGGCCCTCAACATCGCGGGCGTATCGATCGCCGCGACGTTCGAGCTGTTCGTCACGGTCCTGGCGATTGGCGAACTCCTGGTGTTCATGGGCGTCGTGTCGCCCGGCTTTTCCTTCGCCAATTTCACCGCCAATGGCTGGGCCGGTGAGAATTCGTTCTCGCTGGCGAGCATCGGCGGCATCGTCGCAGCGATCCCCTTCGCGATCTGGTTCTTCCTGGCGATCGAAGGTGCCGCCATGGCCGCGGAGGAGACCAGGAATCCGACGAGGACCGTTCCTCGCGCCTACATTGCCGGCATCCTGACGCTCGTCGTGCTCGCCTTCGGCACCATGATCATGGCCGGCGGCGTCGGCGACTGGGCGAAGCTCGCCAATATCAACGATCCCTTGCCGCAGGCGATGAAGATCGTGGTCGGCGAGAACTCCGGCTGGCTGCACATGCTGGTGTGGATCGGCCTGTTCGGTCTGATCGCCTCGTTCCACGGCATCATCATGGGCTATTCGCGGCAGATCTTCGCACTGTCGCGCGCCGGCTTCCTGCCGGCCAAGCTCGCCGCACTGCATCCGACCTGCCGCACGCCGCATTGGGCGATCCTGGCCGGCGGCGTGATCGGCATCGCCGCGATCTACTCCGACGAGCTCATCCAGTTCGCCGGACAGACGCTGACGGCGAACATCGTCACCATGAGCGTGTTCGGCGCGCTCGTGATGTACATCATGAGCATGGCCGCTCTCTTCCGCCTGCGCGCCACCGAGCCCAATCTTATCAGGCCGTTCAAGGCGCCGCTCTATCCGGTGCTCCCGGCCGTGGCGCTGGTGTGTGCGACGCTCTCGCTGCTCACGATGATTTGGTTCAACCTGCAGGTGTTCGCAGCCTTCGTGGTGCTGTTCGCCGCCGGTCTGCTGCTCTATCGTCTGACGGCCGGCAAGCGCGGCAACGCGGCGAATGACGATCTGCTCGACATCGCCTTGACCGAGGCCCGCGCCATGGCCGACTGATCCGCCAGGGCCGGCGAGATCCAGGATCGAGGCAAGCCCTCCGCGTCCCTGCGCGGAGGGCTTTATCGATAGCCCGCTTCGGCAGGCACGTGACTTGCATAACTACGAGGTGTCAACCGACGGCGTACGTCCTCAAAGGCGAGGATTTCATGGCACAGCCTCTTGCAGCCGAACGCGAGCATCCGCGCGACCGCAGCCGGAACATTCTGGCCGCTGCTGCGACCGGTGTCGCTGATTTCATCGCCCTGACGGGAGGCCGTCCGGAAGCGGTATTCGAACGGGTGGGCATCGATGCCGAATGCCTGGGCCAGACCCGCCGCGCGCTCGACCTCGCCGACTATGTCGCGATGATGGAAGACGCCGCGCAGGAGACCGGCAACGACAATTTCGGACTGTGGTTCGGCCAGCGCTACCAGCCGCAGATGCTCGGCCTGATCGGCGAGATCGCGCTGTCCGCGCCGACGCTCGGTTCGGCGATCGAGCATCTCGCGCTGTGGTTTCCCTGGCATCAGCAGGCCACCGAGACCCGCCTCGCCCGCAAGGACGGCTTTCTCCGCCTCGAATATCGCATCCTCGACGGCTCGATCGTCGATCGCCGGCAGGATGCCGAATTGACCATGGGCATGTTCGCGAACGTCTTCCGCGCGTGCCTGCCATCGGGCTGGGCGCCTGACATGGTGCTGTTCGAGCATGCCCGGCCGGCCGCCTGGCGCGATCATGAGGCAGCCTTCGATGCCGACGTCGGATGGTCGCAAGGCACCAATGCGCTGGTGTTTCGCGACCGCGGCCTGGACCGCGCCATGCCAGGGACCGATCTGTCACGCCTGCAGCGGCTCACGACCGATCTTGCCAGTGTCGCCGGCTCGTGCGGCACGCCGGCGTTCCTCGATCTGGTCCGCGGCGAGATCAGACGACGGCTGTCGGCCGGCGCGCTGCATCTCGAGGAGGTCGCCGACGCGCTGTCGACCACGCCGTGGACGTTGCAGCGCCGGCTTGCCGAGTTCGGCGCCACCTTCTCCGACCTCGTCGAGGCGACCCGGCTCGATCTCGCCCGCCACTATCTGCGCCAAGCGCATTTGCCGCTAGGCGACGTCGCCTTCCTGCTCGGCTATTCCGAGGCGTCCGCGTTCTCCCGTGCCTTCGCGCGCTGGAGCGGCTGCAGCCCGCGGCAGTGGCGCCAACGGTCATTGCAGGCGACGGCTCGCAGCTAGCGCCACGCCGCCGGCATCAATCAGCCGGCATCGTCTTCTCGACCAGCCGCACCCAATAGGAGGCGCCATGGCCGAGAATGTTGTCGTTGAAGCGATAGGCCGGGTGGTGGCAATCCTTGCCGTCGCCCATGCCGAGGAAGACGAAGGCGCCGGGACGGGCCTGCAGCATGAAGGCGAAATCCTCGGCCCCCATCAGCGGCGGCGCATTGTCGACCACCCGCTCCGCGCCGACAACGTCGCGAGCGACGTCAGCGGCGACGCCGGTCTCGCGCGCATGATTCATCGTGATCGGGTAGAGCCGCGTGTATTTCGTCGTCGCCTCACCGCCATAGGTGCGGGCGATGCCGTCGGCGACCTCGGCAATGCGGCGCTCGACCAGATCCTGCACCTCGGGATCCAGCGTGCGCACGGTCCCCTTCAATTCGACGGTCTCCGGAATGACGTTCATCGCCTTGCCGGCCTCGACGACGCAGATCGAGATGACCGCTGACTTGATCGGATCGACGTTGCGCGACACGATCGACTGCAGCGCCGTGATGATGTGCGCAGCGATCAGCACGCTGTCGACCGCCTTGTGAACCCCGGCGCCGGCATGACCGCCCTTGCCGCGGACGGTGATCTCGATCTGGTCCGATGACGCCAGCATCGGGCCCGGCCGCAGCGCGAAGACGCCTTCGGGCACGCCCGGCGCATTGTGCAGACCGTAGACCTCCTGGATGCCCCAGCGGGTCATCAATCCATCGTCGACCATCGCCTTGCCGCCGGCGCCGCCCTCCTCGGCGGGCTGGAAGATTACAATCGCGGTGCCGTCGAAATTGCGCGTGTCGGCGAGATGCTTGGCGGCACCCAGCAGCATCGCGGTATGGCCGTCATGGCCGCAGGCATGCATCAGGCCCGGCGTCTTCGACGCATAGGGCACCCCCGAGGCTTCCTCGATCGGCAGCGCATCCATGTCGGCGCGCAGGCCGACGGTGCGACCTGAACTCGTCCGACGGCCGCGGATGACACCGACCACGCCGGTGCGCCCGATGCCGGTCACCACCTCGTCACAGCCGAATTCGCGCAAGCGCTCGGCGACGATGCCGGCGGTGCGGTGGACCTCGTACATCAATTCCGGATGTTCGTGGAAATCATGGCGCCAGGCGGCCATGTCGTCGGCGAGCGCGGCGATGCTGTTGAGGATGGGCATGGAGGCGGTGTTCTCGTTCAGGACGTTGACGCCCGAACCATGACCGGAACGGCGGACGGACACAAGCTTTCGCCTGCATCACCCCTCGATCGGCGCGTGTGACAGATAGGCCAGCAGCTTCATCTCGCGGCGACCGCGGGTGACGGTGTCGAGCACGAGGCCAGACGAGGCCGACAGCAGCGCCATGATCATCAGGCCCATCGACAACACGGCGGTCGGCAGCCGCGGTACCAGCCCGGTCTCGATATAGGTGACGAAGATGGGAATCGCGAAGCCGATCGAGACCAGCGCGAGGAAGATGCCGATCGCGCTGAAGAAGCGCAGCGGCTTCTCCGAACGATAGAGCTTCAGGATCGTGCCGAGGATGCGGAAGCCGTCGCGCCAGGTGTTGAGCTTGGAGACGGACCCTTCGGGCCGCGCGTAGTATGGCGTCGCGAGCTCGGCGACCGGCAGCGCCAGCTCCAGCGCATGCACAGTCAGCTCGGTCTCGATCTCGAAGCCGTCGGAGAGCACCGGGAAGGATTTGACGAAACGGCGCGAGAATACGCGGTAGCCGGACAGGATGTCCTTGAAGGCCTGGCCGAACACCTCGGCGAGGAAGCTCGTCAGCATCCAGTTGCCGGTGCGATGGCCCATGCGGTAGGCGGCCTGCTCCTGGTCGACGCGCAGACCCACCACCATGTCGAGCCGCTCGCTCACGAGACGCGCGATCATGCCGGGCGCGCTCGGCGCGTCATAGGTCGCGTCACCATCGACCAGCACGTAGATGTCAGCATCGACATCGGCGAACATGCGCCGGACGACGTGACCCTTGCCCTGCCGCCGCTCAGAGCGCACCTCGGCGCCGGCCGCGCGCGCGACCTCGATGGTGCGGTCCTTGGAATTGTTGTCGTAGACGTAGACGGTGGCCGTCGGCAGCGCCTGCTTGAAATCGCGGACCACGGTGGCGACCGCGGCCTCCTCATTGTAGCAGGGCACCAGCACGGCGATCCGCATCGAAGGTGATATCATCGACCCCTCTCCCACGGGACGGGAGACTGCCCTCATTCGGTGCAGAAATTCATAATGATCCGGCGGCAACGTGCTGTTCCGGCCGCCAGGTGGGAATGATCTTAACGCCGTCTAGCACCTCGCGCAGGCGGGACAGCGTGCCGAGCGTGGTTCCCTCCGGCAGCGCGTCGCGGGCGAAGAAGCCGGTCTCCACGATCTCGAGGTTCGGCTCCGGCGGCCGGTCCTGCGTGAACCTTTTGATAACGAAGACGGCGACGTGGTCGCGCGGCGAGACGTGGCCGTTGAGGAAGATGCCGTGCAGCTCTGGCTCGCCTTCCAGCGCGATCCGGCCCTCCTCGAACAGCTCCCGCGTCAGCGCCTCGATGAACGTCTCGCCGACCTCGACGCCGCCGCCCGGCAGGTGCCAACCCGAGACATAGCCGTGCCGGACCAGGAACACGCGGTTCTCGGCATCCAGCACCACGCCGCGGACGCCGAGCGTCATGCCGCGGGCGAAGCGCCAATAGAGGTGGAAGCCGCGCCGGAGCGCGGGCTCGAGCCGGATCCGCAGCCGGCTCAGATATGTCGTCATCGCTGTCGTCGTCCTGGTTGTTCTTGCGCTCGCTGGCAGGGCTTGTCATGAGAGCCGGGCACCACGAGGGATAGCACGAGATGACATCTGGGCGCGCTTGCATCCGCCATCGGCACCGAGGGGCATAATGGCTGCCTTCACGCTCGCCCATCTGTCCGACCCGCATCTCGCGCCACAGCACAAGCCGCGCCTGTCGGAGCTCGTCGGCAAGCGCGCGCTCGGCTATCTCAACTGGACGCGCAATCGCTACAAATACCATCGCCGCGACATCCTCGATCTGCTGATCTCCGACCTGCACACGCAGATGCCGGACCAGATCGCCGTCACCGGCGATCTGGTCAATTTCGCCCTGGAATCCGAATTCCCCATCGCCCAGGCCTGGCTGCGGACGGTGGGGCCGCCGGACAGGGTCACCGCGATCCCGGGCAATCACGACGCCTATGTGCGCTCGACCCGGCTGCGCTTCGCCGAGAGCTTTGCTGACTATTTCGGCGGCGATGCCGCGGGACCGGCAACGTTCCCCTCGCTGCGCCGGCGCGGGCCGCTGGCGCTGATCAGCCTGTCCTCGGCCGTGCCCTCGGCGCCGTTCATGGCGACGGGACGGATCGGCAGCGCCCAACTCGCCGCGCTTGAGCTGCTGCTCGAATCGCTGGCGCACGAGCAGCTGTTCCGCGTGCTGCTGGTGCATCATCCGCTGCGCTCGGCCCACCGGATGAAGCGGCTGACCGACGCCAAGAAGCTGATCGCGCTGCTCGCGCGCCATGGCGTCGAGCTGATCCTGCACGGCCATGACCACGTGCATTCGACTATCTGGATCGATGGCCCGGAGCGCAAGATCCCGGTCGTCGGCGTGCCCTCGGCCTCCTCGATCGCGCATGGCCACTATCCAGCCGCGGCCTACAACATGTTTGCCATCAGCAGCGACGGCAATCACTGGCGCTGCGACATGACCGTGCGCGCGGTCAACGAGGCGCTGCGCGTGCGCGAAATCCGCGAGGTCCGCCTGCTTTGAGTCGCGGCCAAGTCCTCAGATCTGCTGCAGGCTCGCATAGAACGCGACCCCGAACAGCGACAGCGCGCCAAGCACGAAGCCGAGCACGAACGGCCAGAACCCGCCGCGCCGCCGCGGCGCCTCGCTGGTCTCCCTCGCCTGAGCCCGGGCGACGCTGAAGGCACGCTCGCGCTCGACCATGCGGCGGGCGACGTAGTCGGTGACGGCTTTCACGATCGCACCGATGTCGTGCGACTCGACGAGCACGATGCGGCCGTTGCGGGTGTCCTGCACAAAGCGATACTGCCGCTTGTCACGCCCCATCACGACATGGGCGACGACGTCGATCCACAGCCGCGGCGTCTCGCCCTGGCTGATGCCGCGATCGAACAGATCGAGCTGGCTCGGGATCTCCGCAAACAGGGGGGCGAGCGCGTCGTTGAGGATCTCCAGCCGAGCCACTTCGGCGTCGCGCAGGTCGACCACCACGCCCGTTCGGTCTGCGGCCTCGATCCGGGCCTGGCGCAGCGCTTCGCGCAGGCGCACGGGGCGGGAGTCTGCGCTGCTATCGGCGGCCTCGGACATCGCTCACGCTTTCACGGTTCGGCCCTGGTTTCGCCAGGTTCCCACCGTGTAAACCTAGCAGTAACCCAGTATTCTGCAATCCCCTTTCATCTTCAAAGGGTTATAAGCACGCCGTCGTAACCACGAAAAGGACGTGGGCGGCCCCCGCCGATGTGATCCGGCTGAGACCGCCCCGTCCTTGGGCTCTTCCTTGAGCTTATTGAAATACCCGGCAATGCATTCCTTGCGCGGCCGCGTCAGGCGGCCGGAGCGCGCTGCGGTTCCTCGACGATCGAGAACCGCACGCCAGCCTTGTGGCGGTTCTCCTCGGACACCTCGCGCCAGCAATCCTCGGCTTCCTTGCGCGACTTGAACGGGCCCTTCACCTGGGCCGAGCCTTCCACCAGCTTGTGGAAATTCATCGAGCCGAACTCGCCGCCGATCACCCAGAAATTGCTGCTCATGAGACTCTCCTTCAACCGTCACAACTTTGACAGTGCATTGCGAATTGCGTGACAGGAGATAAACGCGAGTCCGGCTGTTTCGTATAGAGCCCTTGTTTTCGAATGGTGATGTCATGTAACATCATCACTTGTCATAAATGTCATTTTGTAAATTTTGTCACAAAGACGGGCCGGCCGGCCCGAAGGGGATCGCGATGCCCGGCGAATCCGGAAAAAAGCTGTTCGTCGGCCCGCGCTTCCGGCGCATCCGCCAGCAATTGGGGCTGTCGCAGACCCAGCTCGCCGAGGGCCTCGGCATCTCGCCGAGCTATGTCAACCTGATCGAGCGCAACCAGCGCCCGGTCAGCGCCCAGATCCTGCTGCGGCTGGCCGAGACCTACGACCTCGACCTGCGCGACCTCGCCAGCGCCGACGAGGACCGCTTCTTCGCCGAGCTCAACGAGATCTTCTCCGACCCGCTGTTCCGCCAGATCGAGCTGCCCAAGCAGGAGCTGCGCGATCTTGCCGAGCTCTGCCCCGGCGTCACCCACGCGCTGCAGCGGCTGTACGCGGCCTACACCGAGGCGCGCCGCGGCGAGACCCTGGTGGCGGCGCAGATGGCCGACCGCAACGAGGGCGCCCGTTTCGAGGCCAACCCGATCGAGCGGGTGCGGGACCTGATCGAAGCCAACCGCAACTATTTCGCCGAGCTCGAGCAGCAGGCCGAAAGCCTGCGCGACGCGCTCGACGTGCCGGCCGCCGAGGGGCTCTATGCGGCGCTCGCGGCGCGGCTGCGCGAAAAACATTCGGTGCAGACCCGCGTCATGCCGGTCGACGTGATGCGCGAGACCCTGCGCCGCTACGATCGCCACCGCCGCCAGTTGCTGATCTCCGAGCTGGTCGACGGTCCCGGCCGCACCTTCCAGCTCGCCGTGCAGCTCGGCATGGCCGAATGCCTGCCGCAGTTCGAGCTCATCATCGGCCGCGCCGGTGCGCTCGACGACACCGCGCGGCGGCTGTATCGCATGACGCTGGCGAGCTACTTCGCCGCCGCCGTGATGATGCCCTACGCCCCGTTTCTCGCCGCGGCCGAAGCGCTCAACTACGACATCAACGTGCTGGCGCAGCGCTTCAACACCGGCTTCGAGCAGGTCTGCCACCGCCTCACCACCCTGTCGCGCCCGAACGCCCGCGGCATCCCGTTCTTCATGCTGCGCGTCGACAATGCCGGCAACGTCTCCAAGCGCTTCTCGTCGGGCACCTTCCCGTTCTCCAAGTTCGGCGGCACCTGCCCGCTGTGGAACGTGCATTCGACCTTCGACACGCCCGACCGCCTCCTGAAGCAGATCATCGAGCTGCCGGACGGTTCGCGCTATTTCTCGATCGCCCAGATGGTGCGCCGCCCGGTGGCGCCGCATCCGCTGCCGCAGCCGCGCTTCGCGATCGGGCTCGGCTGCGAGATCAGGCATGCGTCGCGCCTCGTCTACGCCGCCGGCATCGATCTGGAGAAGACCGAGGGCACCCCGATCGGGGTCAACTGCCGGCTGTGCGAGCGGGAGAACTGCGCCCAGCGCGCCGAGCCGCCGATCACGCGCACGCTGATCCTGGATGAGACCACGCGCCGCGTCAGCTCGTTCGCGTTCAGCAATGCAAGGGAGCTTTGAGACCACGGCTCTCTCCTCCATCATTCCGGGGCGCGCGTAGCGCAAACCAGGAATCCATCCAACGACACCACCTGCGGCCCGATGGTTTCTGGGCTCGCGCTTCGCGCGCCCGGAATGACACCGGGTTTTTAGCCCCATCTATCCACGTCATTGCGAGCGACGCGAAGCAATCCAGAGTCGCATACCGAGGCCTGGATTGGATCGCTTCGCTTGCAACGACGTCGAGATATGAAAGTCGCGATAACGCTCGAAGACGCATGCGTCCACCCTCTCGCAGCGCATCTGCGCCCGAGCTTTGCTATGAGTTGGCCCCCTTGAATACAGAGGGCGCAGGGAAGACCGGGAGCGCGCCGCCCCCATGGCCCCCGTGCGTGAAGAAATGCACGGGGCAGGAACCACAGGTTCGGCTGGGACATCCGGCGGGCTCAAGCGGTGGTCGCAACACCAAGTGTTTTCATTCGTGACAGCAGCTCGTCAAGCGCCTCTGCTGGAGTTTTCCATCCTAGCGTCTTTCTCGGTCGGGAATTGAGCGCTGCGGCCACGGCGGCGATCTCGTCAGCATCGTAGACGCTCAGATCGGTACCTTTCGGGAAGTACTGCCGCAGCAGGCCATTCGTGTTCTCGTTCGTGCCACGTTGCCAGGGGCTTCTTGGATCGCAGAAGTAGATCTGAAGGTCTGTATCGATCTTGAGGTCACTGTGTTGAGCCATTTCGGTCCCCTGATCCCAGGTTAGCGAGCGGCGGAGTTCTTTGGGCAAGGTGACGATGGTGCGCGTGATCGCATCGCGTACCGCTTCAGCTCCGTGTCCGGAGAGCGCAGGCCCATCCTTCGTACGTGGGCCGTCGTCAAACCCCGGCAACCGTGGAAGGTGTAGGAGCATTGTAAACCGCGTGCTGCGTTCGACCAGCGTGCCGATTGCCGAGCTGGCGGAGCCGACGATCAGATCTCCTTCCCAATGTCCCGGCACAGCTCGATCCGCGACTTCGGCCGGACGCTCACTGATCATGATCTCCGGCGATATGAAGCCTTTGCTGCGCTTCCGCGTACGCGCTCGGGGCACGCGCAGCGCACGTCCCGTTCGCAAACAGGACGACAACTCGCGTTTCAGCGCTCCTCGGCCCTGAACAAAAAGCGCCTGGTAAATGGCTTCGTGGCTGATGCGCATCGCCTCGTCATCCGGGAAGTCGATCGGCAAGCGCCGGGCAATCTGCTCGGGACTCCACGCTTTCGTCCACCCCTGATCCTGGCTAGAGCCCGCACGACCGGCCTTCCGCCGAACGCCGCCTGGAGGCGCGACAAACCCTGCAAGCCGCTCTTCAACATAAGCGCGCAAGGCGGCGTTGCTTGCAAGCTTGCTCGGCTTAGGACGCCGGGCCGATCGATCTGCATGCCACTGGGCGGCCGTCGCCCGATAGGCCATCTTGCCGCCGTGCGTGGCTGCATTGCGATCGAGTTCACGGGAGATGGTCGAGGGAGACCGATTGAGGCGCCGTGCTATCTCTCGTACAGAATGGCGCTGCGCATTCAGCAGCGCAATCTCTTCGCGCTCAGAAAAGGAGAGGTGCCGTCCGGAGAGCGGCTTCGCTGAAGGTCGGAACATTGCCGGTGCCACGCCGCCCGCTTTTCGAAATAATCGGGGGCCGACAGCATCCGATAATCCAGCAGCCAGCGCAGCATTCTCGCTGTTCAATCCAGCGGCAATCCCACGCCAAAATTTCTGCTGTTCCGCACGCCCCGCAACTGGTGGGCGCCCCAATGATCCCAGCTTGCCCCGCGTTGACCGTTTCTTTCGAATGCCCATCGCAACCTCCTCATCGAGTGTTGCGACGACCAATTGAATCCACCTCCCGGCCCTCCCTGCACAATGGCTTTACGGCTTACTCCGTGCTCTCCCCAGGGACCGGCTGTCTTGCCCCTGTCGCAAGCGCCATCGTCGGCGCGAACTTGATCTCAGCACCGGGAGATCAGGACCACACGGCTTGACCGTGCGCATCGGACTGTTCGTCGGCGCGATCGCTCGCGCTGCAGCCCGACACGCCCATCGCATCCCGCCCCCACGTTCGTGACGATCGCGATACGTCCCTCAGATCGGGACGGGATGCGCCATACAATCACGATTTCTGGAAAAAAGAAAGGCCTTTTTTCGCATCCACGGCGATTTTTTCCAACCGCCCGCGACACCGCTCTTGGCGTAGCTGACGACGCAGTGTTCGCGATGCGCCGCAGGGTGGGCAAGCAGCCGACCGCAGGGCGGATACGTCCACCCCCTCCGTCACGAGCGCGCAGACACAATGGTGGGCACGGCGCGCAGAGAGCAGCGCCAGATGCAGACAGCGCCGCATGCGCGCCTTTGCCCACCCTACGAACTGCAATCGCTAAGAGAGCTTTCGTTTGGAAGAACCTCGCGTTGCCAAAGAATGAACCGACCTAATCCGAGGCCAGCCGCGAGAAGCGGAAGTTGCAGTGGCTTGCGCCACCGGCCAGCGTCTGCGTCCGCTCGAGCCGGACGCCGCGCGTCGCATAGGCGTCGACGTCCAGCCCGCAGATGTTCGGCAGGATGTCCTTGTCACCATGACGAGCGGCGAATTTGCAGAAGCCGCAAGCCTTGTAGTCGATGCCGAATTCGAAGGTGTCACTCGGGCCGGGCTCGACGACATCGTAGACGAAGTCGTCAGGAAATTCGCGCCGATGGCTTTCCGATGTACTCAACGCCGCCTGTTGACGCAAGAAGCTCCGGTTCTCGGACGACATGAATCGGCGGCCCGCTTCGAGACGCTGCGGTTCAGGCTCCGTGAGCAGCTGCGCCTTGTGGACCTCTCGTTCGATGTCGCCGATCACGGCGGATGGCAAGCCGTGTCGCCGGAGCACACGGCTCATGGCCATGAAGCCGATGAGCTGCATGAAGAACGCGGTCATGCGGCTTGCGGCGCCTCCGACATATGGAAGCTGGTGGAGCACGACGTCGAACTCCTTCATGACGTCGGCCCTGATTGCATCGATGTCAGACAGCTCAGCCCGCTGGCTCAAGAAGGGACCGGCAAGGTCGAGGCGCTGGCGCATGGCGTCCTGCATGGCGCCGATGTGCGTCTGGTAGAAGAGATGGATATCGGACATCGAACCTCCTTCATTGCCGGGCCTGTCCGGCCAGCACGTTGAGCAAGCCTACCCGCGACCATCCGCGCGCCTCAAAGCAGAGTTTCTGCGGCTCAGCGAAAGAAAATCTATTGCAGGCCTACGGACCTGCCGTGCCAGAGTGCCTGACGATGACCTACAGCCTCCCTCCCCTGAACGCGCTCCGAGCCTTCGAAGCTGCGGCGCGACATCTCAGCTTCAAGCTGGCTGCGCATGAGCTGCATGTGACGCCCGCCGCTATCGGGCAGCACGTGAAGGCCCTCGAACTGCGCCTCGGGGTGCGGCTGTTCGAGCGGCTGCACAAGCAACTCGTCCTGACGGCGGATGGAAAGTCCTACCTGGTCGGGATCTCCGACGGCTTTCGCCGCATCGCAGATGCGACCTCGCAGCTCAAACCCCGATGCGCGGTGCTGCTGCAACTGGGCGTCCACGACGGCTTCGATTTGCGTCGCCTCGCGCTGGAGCATTTCCGCGGCACACATCCCGACATCGGATTGCGGGTCGTGCAGCCGGCCGGCTTGCATGAGTTGGTCGAAGGGAAGGTCGACGTGTTGATCGGCCGTGGCCTTAGCAACCATCCCGGCTATCGCTGCGACAGGATCGAAGGGAGCAGCGGCTTGGGAGACTGGCTCATCGCACCTGAAGGGACGGCGGAGTGTCCGGAAGTGACGGACTTGCGCGTATGGTTGCGTTCCAGATCGGCTGACGCCTTGCCGACCGACCGTCAACCAGGTCGGATCGGACTCGTCCGACGTTGAAGCCTCCCCCGCCCCCTCGCCTTTGCCAATATTGAGCCGTGCGAGCAACGACCGGTCAGCGGCGTCATGATCGTCGTTCATGTGCCGTTCGGACACGACGATCGATTGTTCGGGCTGAAAGGTCGCGCTTCCCGATGGAACCCGACGCCTTCAGAAATGTTGCTCCGCAGTTCCATGCAGCAAAGCGAGAATAAGTTGAATCGCCGTCAGTTCATTCAATCTGCGGCTGCGATCCCGGTCGCCGCATCGCTGGCGCGGAGTGCGTCGGCAGCGGCGCAGCCGTTCAGTGCAGCCACTGTCCGCGACCTCGCGCGCAATCTCGCGGCTAAGCCATTCGCCGCGCCGGACGACAAGCTGCCGGACGCGCTGGCCAAGCTCGACTACGACGCCTATCGCTCGATCCGCTTCCTGCCGGACCATGCGCTGTGGCGCGGCGATAACCTGCCGTTCCAGGCGCAGTTCTTCCACCGCGGGTCCATCTACAAGGACCGGGTCGACATCTACGAGATTGCCGACGGGCAGGCCAAGCCCGTGGCCTATCGTCCCGAGGACTTTGCATTCGGTCAGCAGGTCGCGGCGTTCCCGGCCGCCGATCTCGGCTATGCCGGTTTCCGCATCCACGCGCCGATGAACCGGCCGGACTACTACGACGAGGTCTGTGTGTTTCTTGGCGCGAGCTATTTTCGCGCGGTCGCCAAGGGCGAGATCTACGGGCTCTCCGCGCGGGGGCTGTCCATCGACACCGGCGAGGCCAAGGGCGAGGAATTTCCGGTGTTCAAGGCGTTCTGGCTGGAGAAGCCGACGAGCGGCGCCACCGCGATGGTGGTGCACGCGCTGCTCGACAGCAAGAGCGCCACCGGCTCCTACCGGTTCACCATCCGTCCCGGCGAGACGACCGTGTTCGACGTCGAGGCCTCGCTGTATCCGCGCGTCGAGATCGCTCACGCCGGGCTCGCGCCGATGACCAGCATGTTCTTCTTCGGACCCAACGACCGCAACGACGTCGACGACTTCCGCCCCGCCGTGCACGATTCCGACGGGCTGGCGATGTTCAACGGCAAGGGCGAGCAGTTGTGGCGCCCCCTGAGCAATCCGCGAGACCTGCAGGTCAGCGTGTTCAACGATCTCAACCCCCGCGGCTTCGGCTTGATGCAGCGGGAGCGAAAATACGCCGCCTATCAGGATCTGGAATCGCATTTCGAACGGCGGCCGAGCCTGTGGATCGAGCCGATCGGTGACTGGGGTGAAGGCGCGGTGGTGCTGTTCGAGATTCCGACCAAGCAGGAGATCCACGACAACATCGCCGCATTCTGGCGACCGAAGGCGCCGCTCGCCGCCAAGGGCGAGCACAACATGACCTACCGCCTGCATTGGGGCCAGGATGCGCCAAAGCCGCATGCGCTCGCGCGCGTCACTCGCACCGGCGTCGGCGTTCACGGCGAAGGACGGTTGTTCGTGCTCGAGCTCGAGGGAGACGCCTTGAAGGAACTCGATCCGGGCCAGGTCAAGGGCGTGGTCAGCGCCGACAAAGCGGAGGTGACCAACATCGTCACACAGCCCAACCCCGTGACGGGCGGATGGCGGCTGAGCTTCCAATGTGCCGTGAATGGCGCACCGGTCGAGCTGCGCGCCGAGCTCACCGCCAATGACAAGCTCGTCTCCGAGAGCTGGATCTATCGATGGACGCCGTAACCTCAAGGCAGATGCGCGCGCCTAATCGTGCGGTGATCAACGGCTTCCTTCCCGCAGAAGCGCCGCTCGCGATGGAGCCGTCGCCGCTGCATCACGTTCCGGCGGCGCAACAGGCGATCACGAGCGGACCACGCATTGCGTTGCGGCGCGCGCTGATCTTCGCCGGCACGGCCGCATTGACGTTGGCCGGCTGCTACAAGATGTACGAAGTGGTCGAGGTCGGCGGGGTGACCGTGCTGGAAGGCATGGTGCTGGTGCTGTTCTCGATCCTGCTCGCCTGGATCGCGTTTGCTTTCGTGTCGGCGCTGGCCGGCTTCTGCCTGATGTTCGCACGCCGTCGCGATACGATCGCCATCGATGTCGACGGCCCTCTGCCCGATCTCGCAAGCCGCACGGCGATGCTGCTGCCGACCTACAACGAGGATCCGCATGCGGTGATGGTGCGGCTGCGGGCCATGATCGAGTCCGCCGCCGAGATCGGTCAGGCCGAGCGCTTCGACTGGTTCCTGCTCAGCGACACCACCGATCCCGACATCTGGATCGGCGAGGAAGCCACGTTTCTGGCGCTGCGCGAGGCCTGCGGCACCGACCGCGTGTTCTACCGGCATCGCGCCGACAATGTCGCCCGCAAGGCGGGCAACATCGCCGAGTGGGTGCGGCGCTTCGGCGCGGCTTATGATCACATGATCATCCTCGACGCCGACAGCCTGATGAGCGGCCCGACCGTGGTGCGGCTGGCGCATGCGATGGAGCACGCCCCGCAGGCGGCGCTGATCCAGACCCTGCCCGTGATCGTCAACGGCACCAGTCTCTTCGCTCGCCTTCAGCAGTTCGCCGGCCGGCTCTACGGGCCGGTCATCGCCGCCGGCAATGCCTGGTGGTACGGCGCCGAAGGCAATTATTGGGGTCACAACGCGATCATCCGCGTCAAAGCCTTCGCGCAGGACGCCGCCCTGCCCGAGCTGCGCGGCCGCAAGCCATTTGGCGGGCACATCCTCAGCCACGACTTCATCGAGGCCGCGCTGATGCGCCGCGCGGGCTGGGGAATCTACATGACGGTCGACCTCGACGGCAGCTACGAGGAAGTGCCGCCATCGCTGATCGATCACGCCGCGCGCGACCGGCGCTGGTGCCAGGGCAATCTGCAGCATCTGGCGGTGCTGCCGGCGCGCGGCCTGCATTGGGTATCGCGGCTGCACCTGTTGATCGGCATCGGCGCCTACATCACCGCGCCGCTGTGGTTCGCCTTCCTCGTGCTCGGCATCCTGATTTCGCTGCAGGCCAATTTCGTCCGGCCGGAATACTTCCCGAAGGGCTTTGCGCTGTTCCCGAGCTGGCCGGCGCAGGATCCGGTGCTTGCGGCCCAGGTCTTTGCCGCGACGCTCGGGCTGCTGATGGTGCCGAAGCTGCTCGCGTGCCTCGTCGCGTTGTTCACGCCGACGCGCCGCCGAGGCTTTGGCGGCGGGTTGCGCCTCTGCGTCGCCGTGCTGGCGGAAACGCTGCTCGCGGCCCTGATCGCGCCTTCGATGATGATCTTCCAGTCGGTCGCCGTGATCGAGATCCTGATGGGGCGTGATGCCGGCTGGCAGGTGCAGCGCCGCAGCGACGGCGGCGTGAGCCGGCAGGAGATCTATCGAAAGTTCGCGCTGCCCACCATCTTCGGCCTCGCAATGGCTGCCAGCGCCTATGCGGTGTCGCTGCCTCTGCTCGCCTGGATGTCGCCGGTCATCGCCGGCCTCGTGCTGTCGATTCCGATCGGACTTCTGACGGGCGGCCGCAGCGCCGGCGCCGGCCTGTTCGTGACGCCCGAGGACCGGACGCCGCCGCGCGTGCTGATCCGGGCGCGGGAGCTTGCCGATGAACCCGAGCCCCGCCGCGAGGCCGCGCTGGTCGCGCTGCAGCGGAATGCCGAGCTGCGGCGACAGCATGTCGATGCCCTGCCCGCACCACAGCGGCGCGAGCCGGGCGACATCGACGTCGACCTCGCCACCGCCAAGGCGCGGATCGCGGGGGCCGGCTCGTTCACGCAGGCGATCCGCTTCCTGTCGCGCCGTGAGATCCTGGCCGTCCTCAGGGATGGCGCGACGCTGGAGCAGCTCGTCGCACTTCCCGCATGAGCGCCTGGACGACTTGCCCTATTTGGTCAGATGCGCCGATGCGATCGCCTGCTGGAACAGCGCGGTAAGCGCTGCGCCGATGCTGCCGCTCGAATCGACCTCGTAGTAGTAGCCCGGGCTGGCGCACGATTTCATGATGCCGCTGATCGAATCCCGCCATGGCGCGATATAGGTCGTGTACCAGCTGTTGTTGGTGATCGCGAGATAGGTGGTGTAGAGCACGGCGATCTTGATGCCGCGCGCCTTCAGGGCGGTGCAGGTGGTGGTGTTCAGCGGCTCCTGACAGCGCCCGCCGGAGAGCACGGTCTTGCTGCAGGTCGTGGGATAGGAATAGTCGGCGACGCCGTCGGAGACGAAGAACAGCCACTTCTGCGGGCTCGTCGACGAGCCGTCGCCCTGGGTCGGGATGACGCCGTTCATCGCGGACATCGCACCGTCGAAATCGCTGCACATGTCGTTGTTGTAGCCGCTGTAGGGGATCGTCATCAGGTCGAGCGAACCGACCGACGATTTCACCGAGGACATGCTCGAGGACAGGCTGGCGATGGTCGTCAGGCCGAGCGAGCCGCAGTCGCTGCCCAGGCTGTAGACCGCCATGCGGTACTGGTTGCTGACGACCTGGCTGGCGGTCGCCGTGTCCGTGAGCGACTGCGTCGCGCTCCGGACGACGTCGATGCGCATCGTCACGCCCTTCTTCTTGGCGATGGAATAATAGCTGTTGGTCTGCAGCGTCTTCTTCGAGCTCGACGTATAGGTGTCGTGGCAGGCGAAGGCGCACTTGTCGGACGTCGCATTCTGCAGCGTCGTCATGTCGGCCGTGGTTGCGCCGAGGCCCTGCGACGGCGAGTTGTCGAGCAGAACGTAAAAGTCCATGTAGGTCGGGAACGAGGCCGAAGCAGACGACGAGGCCGAGACCGTCATGGTCGGGTAGCCGAACATGTGCATGAAGGCCGTCTTGACCACCACGGTGGCGCTGCCGGTCACGGTCCGCGCGGTGACGCTATCGCTGATATCGATGCTCAGCGAGTTCGCTGCCAGATTGTGCGCCGCCATCTGGCCGTTGAACATGTTGGTCGCCGCCGTCTTGGCGTCCGACGCGGCGCCGCGCATAGCGGTGTAGCCGGTCGCAGCCAGCATCGCGGCGTCCATCGAAGCCGACAGCTTCGCCTTGGCGCGCACGGCCATCGAATAGTCGATCGCCGAGCCGACGAAGGCGAGGATCGGGAGCAGGGCAAGCGCGAAGATGATCGCGATGTTGCCGCTCTGGTCGCGACGGAACCGCGACAGTAGCCTGAGGTATCTATTTCCGGCCAGCACGGCCACACTCCAACGAATACGGTGATGTTGCCGGGAATGTTGCGGATCAACCGTTGCATTGGAATTGATGGAATTGCCGAGAATTGGTTACGTTGCGTTTCCGATTGTCGTAAGCGGCTTTCGGCGGTGTCGATGCACCACTCAGAGCGACATGACTGCCATGCGGACAGTGTTTTTGGCGGGCCCAACACCGAATGCCGGACGGGTCTCATCCGCCCGCCGTCCCCTGGTCTGCGCGGCCCCCCTCCTCTGGTACCCCGATTGCAAAGCGGCTGCGCCGATTGCATAGTCCGCGCGGTTTGCAGCGCCGGGGCGCGCTGATTCTCTGGGGGAGTTGGGGACGACGATGGCGGATGCCGATCTTGATGCCGTGATCCGGCAACTGGCCAAGCAGCAGAACAAGGCCATTCTGGCGGCGGCGAAGAAGCGCAAGGACCGCTTCAACGGCATGGCCGTCAAGGCCAAGGACAAGGACGCCAAGGAGCGCTTCAAGCTGCTCGCTCGCGAGGCGGTCGAGCAGGCCAATGCCGCCGCCCGACGGCTCCTGATCTCCGCCGACAACGTCGCCGACAGCTACGCCCGCGCGATGCGCCAGGCCGCCGCCGCGGAGCTGCCCAGGAAGGGGGAGTCCAAGCCTCCGGAGAAAAAGGCCGACGCCGCGGCAGCCAAGCCGCAAGCTGGCAAGGCGGCCAGGAAGGCTCCTGCGAGGGCCACGGCGAAGAAGGCCGCCAAGTCGGCCTGAGCCAGGCTCCGAGCGGACGCCTCGCCACCTCCGAAAATTGCGCCTTCGATAGCAACCATCGCCGCGCCCTTCGACTTGCCTCCGCAACGTTCTGCCCGGAGGACTGTATGAAGGCGCTGGTTTGGCATGGCAAAGAGGACATTCGCTGCGACACGGTGAGCGATCCCGAGATCGAGCATGACAGGGATGCCATCATCAAGGCGACGAGCTGCGCGATCTGCGGCTCCGACCTGCATCTGTTCCACAACTACATCCCGGCGATGATGCCCGGCGACATCATGGGCCACGAGACCATGGGCGAGGTCGTCGAGGTCGGTTCCGGCGTCAACGGCAAGCTCAAGAAGGGCGACCGCATCGTCGTGCCCTTCACCATCATCTGCGGCGAATGCGAGCAGTGCCGGCGCGGCAATTTCTCGGTCTGTGAGACCACCAACCGCAACAAGCATCTTGCCGAGAAGGTGTTCGGACACACCACCGCAGGCCTGTTCGGCTACACGCATCTCACCGGCGGCTATCCGGGCGGCCAGGCCGAGTATCTGCGCGTGCCGTTCGCCGACGCCACGCATATCAAGGTTCCGGACAGCATGACGGACGAGCAGGCGCTGTTTCTCAGCGACATCTTCCCGACCGGATGGCAAGCGGCCGCGCAATGCGACATAGAGCCGGGCGATACGGTCGCTGTGTGGGGTTGCGGCCCAGTGGGACAGATGGCGATCCGCAGCGCCATCCTGCTAGGCGCCGCCAAGGTGATTGCGATCGACCGCATTCCGGAGCGGCTGGCGATGGCCGAGGCCGGCGGGGCCATCCCCATCAATTTCGACAAGGAGAGCGTGGTCGGGCGACTGAACGAGCTGACCGACAACAACGGCCCGGAGAAGTGCATCGATTGCGTCGGCTTCGAGAGCCATGTCACCCTGGCGCAGCCCGACAGCGTGATCGATCGCACCAAGCAGATGTTCATGCTCGAGAACGACCGGCCGCACGTGCTGCGCGAGATCATCTATGTCTGCCGTCCCGGCGGCATCGTCTCGATCCCCGGCGTCTACAGCGGACTGTCCGACATGGTGCCGATGGGGGCGCTGATGAACAAGGGCCTGACGATCCGCACCGGCCAGACCCACGTCAACCGCTGGACCGACGACCTCCTGCAGCGCATCGAGGATGGCCAGATCGACCCATCCTTCGTCATCACCCACACCGTTCCGCTCGCACAGGGGCCCGAGATGTATCGCGCCTTCCGCGACAAGCAGGACAGCTGCGTCAAGGTCGTGCTGAAGCCATAGGGGATCACATCGCATGTTTCATGTCTCGAATCTCGTGAGGTCGAAGGGCGACCCCAAGATCATCTCGACCGGCCCGAGCTCGCTGACGCCGGCCGATCGACTGGCCCGCGGGCTCGGCTGGTTCAGCATTGCGCTCGGCACGCTGGAGCTGCTGGCGCCGCACCGCGTCACCCATGCGCTCGGCATGGAGGGCCGCGAGGGATTGGTGCGCGCCTATGGCGTGCGCGAGCTGTTCGCCGGCGTGCTCACGCTGTCGGTGGAGAAGCGGGCCGGCCTGCTGAGCCGCGTCGCCGGCGATGGGCTCGACATGATGACGCTGGCCGGTGAGCTCAGGCCGAGCAATCCGCGCGTGGGCAGCGTGCTGGCGGCACTGGTCATGGTCGGAGGCATCACGGCGCTGGACTACATGTGCGCCCAGGACGTCAAGAGCCAGCACGATCCGCGACGCGGCCGCAAGCGCCTCTACAGCGACCGCAGCGGCTTCCCCAAGGGCATCGCCGCCGCAAAGGGCGCGGCGTTGCCGCGGCCGGCGCGCAGCACCGCCGCGACCTAGCCTGTCTGTGGAACAACGTCCTGAAGCTACGGCTTCAGGACGACAGAGAACCGGCGAAAGCCCGCGATCTTCGGAAACGCCTCCGCGGCCTCCGGCGAGACCAGGGCCACCACGGCTGCGCTCACCTCGCCATTGTTCAGCCGGGTGATCGCGGTGGCCTGTCCTTCCAGCAGCAGCACCTCGGTCGCACCGGCCGCATTCATGGCCGCAGTGATCTTCGCGTTGGACTTGGCATAGCGCTCGTCGATCGCGATCACCTTGCCGCTGAGATCGGCCACTCCGCGCACGGTGGGACGCGTCAGCAGCACAGCGACAAGAGGACTGTCGCCGGGCCCCTCGGGGACACGCAGCGCGGTCATTCGCTCGGCCAGCTCGGCGGCCACCGTCACCGCAGCCACCATGACGTCGTTTTGGACCTTGGCCGGATTCGGCGTGTCCGTCGTGGCGGAGGGGGTCTTGATCACCGGCGCGGACGTACCGTCAGCCGGCGCGATCGGATCGGGCCGCGGCGTGCGCGCCGGCGCCGCGAGCGGCTTTTCGATCGGTTTATCAATCGCCTTTTCAATCGGCTTTTCAGTCGTCTTGGCGGTGACGATTTGCGGCTTGACCCGGCGCTTTGCGGCGTGGGCGTGCTTGCGCTGCAGGGCCGCGCGGCGCGCGACCGCGGCTGCAGGCTTACGGATCGTCTTGGCAGGCTCCAATGATTGCGGCGGCTCGTCGGCGACGGGACCGTCCACGCAGGGCCTTCCGCTCAGATCGACGCAAGGCGAGGCCACCTGCGGCGTCACCTGGTGGCTGCAGCCGGCCAGGGCCAAGGTTGAAACGACGGCCAACGCGCCGAGACAAAGCGCTCTCACTTTTCCGCTCCTGACGACTCTCCTGCGCACGGGACGCGCCTCTGCTTTGGCCTGCTATTTCAGGGGCCATCCGTTAAACTCAGGCTTAAGCGCCGGTCCCGGCACGCGGACTCAGTGAGGCGTGGTTAATGTCGCGCGCACAAGGCGGCGGCATTGGCCGGCCTCAACCGCGAGGACCCGGCATTCCCTCAGCGGATATTCAAATAGGCTTCACGCCGCCGCGGGGGGCGTGCACGAATTCCGTTGATCGGATCACCGCGCGCCGCCATGTTGCGGCAGGTTCGTCGCGACGCCCCGCGTTCCCTGCGCCCGCCGCGGCGGAACGAAGCGCCGCCGCAGATGTTTCTCGAACTTGCGAAGGATGCTCCATGGCCAAGACAGACCCCGCAGCCGGCAAGCCGATCGCCAATGCCGCGCTCGCCAACATTCCGCGGCTGATCACGGCCTATTATGCGCTGAAGCCCGACCCGCACCAGCCGACCCAGCGCGTCGCGTTCGGCACGTCGGGCCATCGCGGCTCGTCGTTGAAGACCGGCTTCAACGAGAACCACATTCTCGCCACCAGCCAGGCGCTCTGCGACTACCGGCGCCAGCAGGGCCTCGACGGCCCCCTCTTCGTCGGCATCGACACCCACGCGCTGGCCGAGCCGGCGCTCGCCAGCGCGCTCGAAGTGTTCGGCGCCAATGGCGTCGAGGTGATGGTCGACAAGGACGGCGGCTACACGCCGACACCGGTGATCTCGCACGCCATCATCTCCTACAACAAGGGCCGCACGGCGCATCTCGCCGACGGCGTCGTCATCACGCCGTCGCACAATCCGCCGGAGGATGGCGGCTACAAATACAATCCGCCGCATGGCGGTCCCGCCGACACCGACGCGACCGCCGAGATCGAGCGGCAGGCCAATGTCTATCTCGCCAACGACCTCGATGGCGTGTCGCGCATCAGCTACAGCCATGCCAAGCAGCGCGACTCGGTGCACGCTTACGACTACATCACGCCCTACGTCGCCGATCTCGCCAACACCGTCGATCTCGACGCCGTCAAGGCGGCCGGAATCAAGATCGGCATCGATCCGCTCGGCGGCGCGGCGATCGCCTATTGGGCGCCGATCATCGAGCGCTACGGCCTCAATGCCACCATCGTGAACGAGCTCGTCGATCCCACCTTCCGCTTCATGACCGCGGACTGGGACGGCAAGATCCGCATGGACTGCTCTTCGCCCTACGCGATGGCGAGCCTGATCGGCATGCGCGAGCGCTTCGATGTCGCGTTTGCCAACGACACCGACGCCGACCGCCATGGCATCGTCACGCGTTCGGGCGGGCTGATGAATCCGAACCACTATCTGGCGACGGCCATCTCCTATCTGTTCGCGCACCGGCCCGATTGGCGAAGCGACGCCGCGATCGGCAAGACCATCGTATCGAGCTCGATGATCGACCGCGTCGCGCGCAAGCTCGGCCGCAAGCTCGTCGAAACCCCCGTCGGCTTCAAATGGTTCGTCGAGGGCCTCGGCTCCGGCAGCTTCGGCTTCGCCGGCGAGGAGAGCGCGGGCGCGTCGTTCCTGAAGCGCGACGGCACGGTGTGGACCACCGACAAGGACGGCCTGATCCTCGGGCTGCTCGCGGCCGAGATCATGGCCAAGCGCGGCCGCGACCCGAGCGAGCTCTACAAGGAGCTGACGGCAGAGCTCGGCGCGCCGGTCTATGAGCGCATCGACGTACCGGCGAGCCCGTCGGCAAAGGCGGCGCTGAAGACGCTGACGCCGGAAATGCTGAACCTGAAGGAGCTCGCCGGCGATCCCGTCCGCATGGTGCATACGAAGGCTCCGGGCAACGGCCAGTCGTTCGGCGGCATCAAGGTCGAGACCGACTACGGCTGGTTCGCGGCGCGCCCCTCCGGCACCGAGGACGTCAACAAGCTCTATGCCGAGAGTTTTCGCGACGCCGAGCATCTCAAGCGGATCCAAAGCGAGGCCCAGGCGGCGCTGGCGAAGGTGGGTGAAAGGGCGAGTAGCGAATAGGGTTCTTGCCGTTCGCCATTCGCTATTCGCCCCTGCCCCCTTCCCTCCCGCCCCCCGCATCGGATATCGATGGCTGGACAACGACCTGACAGCCATCGGTGAGACCGGATGCGAAGCTCTTCGACTGCCTTGCGCGTCATCCTTAGCGCGCTCGCAACCTCGTTCATGCTGGTTGTCAGCGCCGCGGCGCAAATGGCGCCGGAAGCGGCCGCGCCGCGTCCGAGGTCGGCGCCTTCCTTGCGCGCCGCAGCCTGCCATAGCGGCCAGAGCTTCGACCGGTTTCTCGCCGAGCTGAAGCAGCGTGCCATTGCCGACGGCGTGTCGCAGAGCGCGATCGCGGCCGCCTCGCCATACCTCACCTACAACCAGGGCATCGTCAACCGCGACCGCGGCCAGCGGGTGTTCGGCCAGCTGTTCACCGAGTTCGCCGGCCGCATGGCCGCAAGCTACCGGATGCAGAACGGCCAGCAGCACATCCGAATGCATGCGGCGGCGTTCGCGCGCGCCGAGAAGGAGTATGGCGTGCCGCCGGCGGTCATCGCCGCGTTCTGGGGCCTGGAGAGCGATTTCGGCGCCAACATGGGCAACCTGCCGGTGCTGCCCTCGCTGGTGTCGCTGGCCTACGACTGCCGCCGCAGCGAGCGCTTCCAGAACGAGACCGTCGCCGCGTTGAAGGTCATCGACCGCGGCGATCTCACGCCGTCCGAGATGATCGGCTCCTGGGCCGGCGAACTCGGCCAGACTCAGTTCCTGCCGACCCACTACGTCACCTATGCGGTCGATTACGATGGCGACGGCCGCCGCGACCTGCTGCGCAGCGCGCCTGACGTGATCGGCTCGACCGCCAACTACATTGCGACCGGGCTGAAATGGCGCCGCGGCGAACCCTGGCTGGAGGAGATCCGCGTGCCCCAGACCTTCCCCTGGGAGCAGGCCGATCTCACCGTCAAGGCGCCGCGCAGCAAATGGGCCGGCCTCGGCGTGACCTATGCCGACGGCCGGCCGCTGCCGAACGATGCGCTCGACGCCTCGGTGCTGCTGCCGATGGGCCGCAACGGCCCGGCATTCCTGGCCTATGCCAATTTCGCGGCCTACACCGAATGGAACAACTCGCTGATCTATTCGACCACCGCGGCCTATCTCGCCACCCGCATCGCCGGCGCGGCGCCGATGCGCAAAGCCAGCGGCCCGGTCGCGCAACTGCCGTTCAACGAGATCAAGGAGCTGCAGCAGCTCCTGGTGAAGGCCGGTTTCGACGTCGGCAAGGTCGACGGCGTGCTCGGCCAGCAGAGCCGTATCGCGGTCAAGACCATGCAGCTGAGGCTGGGACTGCCGGCCGATTCCTGGCCAACGGCGGAGCTGCTCGTAGGCATGCGCGGCACACCGCGGGCGCAGGCGGCGCCGGCTTCAGCGACAGCGACACGGTAGGTGAGCCGACATCATCGCGCGACGCTCCTCGTCTCTCAATTGCTGATGACCTATTGTCCGACTTCATGCGACCGTGTCGTCCGCTCTTGGCTATTCCAATTTATGACCTTGGAATTGGACCGCCAGACGATCGCTCAGGACAAAAGCGCGAGCAGACGGACAATTGAAGCCCAATTTGGCTTGTAGCGCCGATCTTCATCCTGAGGATGTTCGGCCACCCAGGCTCGTCGTTCTCCACGACCTCGATCCGGCATTTCGTCCACGGCTTGGCGAAATCCTCTAGGGGACGCGTCCACAATCGCCGTGACCTCAGCGTGAACGACTGGAATGCACGGCGACCGCAAAACCAGAAAGATGCAGTTGCATTCTCTTGGACGCCGCCCCATCTCCGAGGGCGCGCGCTTTCGTCGCGACGTCTCCTGCCAAAAGAGAGCATCATGTCCTTTTACGATTCGACCGTGCCGGCCTACCTCCAGATCCTCGGCAGCCTATCCGGCCTGCTGGGCAAGGCCGAGGCCCATTGCGAAGCCAAAAAGATCGCCCCCGAGGTCCTGCTCGGCGCTCGCCTGTATCCGGACATGCTGCCGCTCTCCAAACAGATCCAGCTCGCCTGCGACTTCGCCGCCAAAGGCTGCGCCCGGCTTTCCCACAGCGAGGTCCCGAGCACACCCGACACCGAGACGACGTTCGCCGAGCTTCGCCAGCGGCTTGCCAGAACCATCGATTACCTGAAGACGTTCCAGCCGGCGCAGTTCGAAGGGGCCGATAGCCGCGACGTGACCTTTCCAAGCGGGCCCAACACCACGCTGACCCTGAAGGGGCAGGACTTCGTTAACCGCGTCTCGTTTCCGAACTTCTATTTCCACGCCGCGATCGCGCACGGCATCCTCCGCCACAACGGCGTCGAAATCGGCAAGCGGGACTTCCTCGGGGTTGCCTGACCCCCTTTTGTTTTCTGCAGCAGGCTACCCAACGAACGGCTTGTTGCGGCGGCCCCGATCGCGCAGCTCGTTTGCGTCGGACGGATACCTCCTGGCATTGCGCTGTTCGCGGCAATGCACAATTGACCACAACCCCCTCCTCTCTCCTGGAAAGACCCGATGAGTGCATCCAAACTGTTCGAGCCGCATAAGCTCGGTCCGATCACCCTGGATAATCGCGTCGTGATGGCGCCGCTGACCCGCAACCGCGCCGTGGACGGCCTCGCGCCGGGCCCGCTGACGGCCGAATATTACAGCCAGCGCGCCTCCGCCGGCCTGCTGATCTCCGAGGCCAGCCAGGTCTCGCAGCAGGGCCAAGGCTACCAGGACACGCCCGGCATCTATTCCAAGGAGCAGATCGCCGGCTGGCGCAAGGTGACCGACGCGGTGCACGCCAAGGGCGGCCGCATCTTCGTCCAGCTCTGGCACGTCGGCCGCATCTCCCATGTCTCGCTGCAACCGAACGGCGGCGCCCCGGTCGCGCCCTCGGCGATTCCTGCCAAGACCAAGACCTTCGTCGGCGGCACCTTCACCGACGTCTCGACGCCGCGCGCGCTCGAGCTCAGTGAGATTCCCGGCATCGTCGCGGCGTTCAAGCAGGCCGCGCTCAATGCGATCGAGGCCGGCTTCGACGGCGTCGAGATCCACGGCGCCAACGGCTATCTGCTCGACCAGTTTGCCAAGGACGGCGCCAACAAGCGCACGGACGCCTATGGCGGATCGATCGAGAACCGCGCCCGGCTGATGCTCGAGGTCGCCAAGGCCGTCTCGGAGGCGATCGGCGCCGACAAGACCGGCATCCGGCTGTCGCCGGTGACGCCCGCGAACGACATCTCCGATTCCAATCCGCAGGCGCTGTTCGACTACATCGTCGACCGGCTCGCTGCGCTGAAGCTCGTCTACATCCACGTCATCGAGGGTGCGACCGGCGGTCCGCGCGACGTCGCGCCGTTCGACTACGCGTCGCTGCGCAAGCGCTTCAAGGGCACCTATATCGCCAACAACGGCTACGACCTCGCGCTCGCCAACAAGCAGCTCGACGCCGGCGCCGCCGACCTGATCGCCTTCGGCCGGCCCTTCATCGCCAACCCGGATCTGGTCGAGCGCCTCAAGGCCAACGCCCCGCTCAACGAGCTCGACCGCGCCACGCTCTATGGTGGCGGCGAGAAGGGCTACACCGACTATCCGACTCTGAAGACGACGCAGGCGGCGGAGTAATCGCCATCACGTAGGGTGGGCAAAGCAGCCGCCCGCAAGGCGGCCGCGTGCCCACCATGCCTCCGCGAGAGCGGAGGGAGTGGTGGGCACGGCTCACGAGAGGCCGCGCCTGTCGCGACATCTCGCTTCGCGCCTTTGCCCACCCTGCGCTTCTGCGATCCGGCACATCCCCACCTATATCATGCTGCCCGGCAGGAAGCACCGCACATCGATGCGCAGGCCCGTATTCAGCTCGCGATAATACACGGGCCATACCATCGTCCGGCCGGCGCGATTGGGCTCG
This sequence comes from Bradyrhizobium sp. SZCCHNS3016, assembly GCF_032484535.1. Classification (NCBI taxonomy): domain Bacteria; kingdom Pseudomonadati; phylum Pseudomonadota; class Alphaproteobacteria; order Hyphomicrobiales; family Nitrobacteraceae; genus Bradyrhizobium; species Bradyrhizobium sp. SZCCHNS3016. The sequence goes on along the minus strand of NZ_JAUETE010000003.1, from coordinate 359,054 downwards.
GTCACCACGGCCTCTTCCGGAACGACCCACCATTGGCCTTCAATGCGAACACGGTAGCGGCCATCCTTCGTGTCCCAATCCGTGTCCGAGAGCGCGGTGCCATCCGCATCCGAGCAGCACGGCCCCTTGCCCGAACGCAAACTCTCGAACCAGCCCTTGAGCGGAGAATTGGCGTAACGCCCATCGAGATCGCGCGCCGCCGCATCGCCAAGCAGCAGAGAATGCGCCCCCAGACTGCCGGCGAGAAGCACGACAGAGATTGTCGCTCGTACCCAAGGAGGCACGTGGGGCCGGTGAACGGCATCCATCGATGAGGTGATGATCGATACAAGGCTTGAAGATCTACGGCTCACGTGCACCACCTCGCTGCTCGATACGATGCACAATAGCTGGTCGGGTTCTGTGGCGGAAGTTCGCAGTTGGCGGAGGCCGGCAGCAACTAATCGCGATGCTTCGCAAATTCCAGAAGCGCGCAGTGGTCTCGTTCACGAGGTCAGCGGGATAATTGCCCAAAATCCATCGTGAGCAGACTCATCGACGATTCATACCGGCTTCGTAGCTGCGTAGGGTGGGCAAAGCAGCCGCCCGCAGGGCGGTCGCGCGCCCACCGTGCATCCGCGCAAGCGGAAGGAATGGTGGGCACGGCGCGCGGTGGAGTTGAGCTCGTGGCATACAGTGTCGCACGCGCGCCTTTGCCCACCCCACGGCAGCGGAGACACGTCACGCTTTTGGTCAAGCAACAACAAGGCCGGGATTGCTCCCGGCCTTCTACGTCGTGCTTCGCAGGTCCTGCCCGAGGCAGCCGCTTCAGAACTCCGCGCGCACCTTCAGCAGCGCCGACTGCTCGAGATACTGGCTGCCGACCACGGCGTTGTAGCCCAGCGAGATCGACTGACGCTCACCGAACGCCACCAGCTTGAGTGCTGCGCCGAGCTCGGCGAGGTTGCGCTCGGGCGACGGGCCGGCGGCGAGGAAGGTCGCGCCACCACCGGCGAAGGCCGCCGTGACGTTCTGCGCGGTATTGCCGAACTCGTGCCGCCACGCCGCCAGCGTCTCCAGGCCGAAGCCGTAGGTCGATGTCACCAGCAGCGGAACGGTCGAACGGAAGCCGAGGTTCGAACGCACCGAGTTGGTGGTCTGCCTGGCGATCGCGAGCGCAGCACCTGCGGTGCTGGTCTCGGTATAGGCCTGCTGATCGAGACGGCCGTAGGTCACGCCGGCGAACGGCGTCAGCACGGCCTCGCCGAGCTTCACCGGGACACCGAACTCGCCACGCACCAGCGTAAGCCAGCCCATGTGGCTGCCCGAGACGGTGTCGGTAAAGCCCGCGAAGTTGACGCGGCGCGTGGTGGTGTAGTCGACCAGCGCGATGCCTGCGGAGCCGTTGACGTACCAGGACGGCTGAACATAGGCGGCGTACACCGTGCCCTGATAGTGCTGCATGCCGACCGCATCGCCGGCGGCGGTCCGATCGTCGATGCTGCTGGTGGCGTAGCCAAACGCAGCACCGACGCGGAACGCATTGTCGATCCGCTGATCGATGCCGGCGACGAGGCCCCCGGTGTTGCCGCTGTAGCCGGCAACACCCGCCACGTCACGCTGCGACGCATTGGTGCCGATCAGGCTGCCCCAGACGGTGCGCTCCGGCTCGGGCGCGATGGCCGACGCCAGCGGCGCCTTCACCGTCGGACGAGCCTTGGTCGGATGGAAGGCCATCAGCATCGAGGCGAGCGGATCGGCGTCGTCGGCGAACGCCGAGGCGACACGCGAATTGGGCGACGCGGCCGCCGCCGTCAGCCGGTTGTCGATCTGGTTCTGGAACAGCGATGCGGTGCTGAGCGGCACCTGGACCTGGGCGCCGTTGACGAGCGGACGCAACTGATCGCCGGCGCCGCGCACCTCCCGGTCGGTGCTGAGGCTCTGCACCGCGCCGCCGAGTGCCTGCAGCTGCGCATTGCTGCCGTTGTAGCCAAGCAGGCCGTTGAGCGCGGCAAGGCTGCTGGGCGAGATGCCGGCAATGGTCGCGGGCGACCGCACGGACGCGTTCAGCAGCAGAGCCCCCGTCGAGGTATCGGCAGTGAAGCCGACCAGCGCGCTGGAGAAATCGACGTCGAGCGGCGTCGCCGACACCGCCGTCGCGACACGATAGAAGTCGCCATTGCGCACGATGCCCTGAAGCGTCGGCGCAACCGTCCCCGCACCGGCGAAGGTCACCGCGCCGGTGATGTTGCCGATCTTCGTCGACGGCGCTGCCGCGGTGCCGCCCGGCCCGAAGATCGTCGTGCGCAACACCGCGCCATCGACGAGCTGCACGCCGGCCCCGCCGCTCATGGTGACCTGCGACTTCATCAGGTCGAGCATGCCGAAATTGACGATGCTGGCGAGGCTGGTCACGCCGTCGAGCGTCAGCGAATTGCTGCCGAGGCCGTTCTGCGCGACGACGTTGCCGCTGAAGCCGGTGCCCTTCAGCAGGATGGTATTGGTCGCGCCATCCTGGTCGTTGATAATGATGTCGCCGCCGAGCGCGCCGGTGTTGACCAGATTGAAGGTGCGCGCGCCGAAAAACGTCGCCGCCTGGGTGGTGCTGGCGGCGCAGAGCGGATCGGTCGTGTTCGCGCCCGCCGTCGGACAGGCATTGCCGTTGACGTCCGTGCCCGAGCCGGAGCTGCTATAGGTGCCCGCGACGGTGCCTGCGGTCGCCTTCGCAAACGAGCCGCGCGAGGCGCTCTGGTCGACCGAGATCGATCCCAAGATCGTGCCGCTGTTGGCGATGTCGTGCTCGCCCGAGCCCAGATAGAGGTTGCCCTGGATCAGGCCGGCATTGCTGATGACGCTGTCGCGCGGGCCCGAGTTCGAGCCGCTGCCGGTCAGCGGGAAGGTCGATCCCGCCGCAAGCCCCGCGGCCGTGGTCAGCGGATTGGTGTCGAGCGCCAGGATATCGCCTTTGATCACGCCGCCGGCAGTGTTGGTCAGCGTCAGCGCCTTGGTTTCGGTCACCGTCACATTGCCGCCGGCGTCGAACTTGTAGAGCGGCGAATCCGGATTGCTGCCGGGGATCGTATCGAACTCGGCGCCGGCGAAGGCGCCGATGGCCCAGTGCCCATCATAGAAGCGGCTCGCCGCCGTCCAGCTGGTGTTGGCGATGGTGCCGGAGTTGGTGATCGTGGTGTCGGCCCGGCCGTAATAGGCGGCGGCATAGTTGCCGGTCGCCGAGATCGTGCCGCCGGCGCGGTTGTTCACCACGAAGCTGTTGGTGTTGTCGTCGGAATACAGCGCCGAGATGATGGCGAGGTTGGTGCCGTTGTAGCGGCCCGTCGCGGTCGCACCGACGGAAACGCTCAGCTTGGCGGGATCGAACGCGCCGTAGAAATTCTGGGTCGCGGCGAGCGTCCCGGTGTTGTTGACGGTGAACTTGTTGACCTGGCTGTCGGCGACGATGACGTGAAGCCGGCCGGCGCTGAGCTGGCTGGTGGTGAGACTGAGCCAGCCGGCGTTGTTGATGACGACGTTGTTGACGGCCGGATCCTCGGCATTGGAGAAATTGGCCGCGATCATCCCGCGATCGGCCAGGCCAGCCTGGGTGTTCGTGGTGAGATTGCGAACGGCCATCGAATCCAGCGTGACAATCGTCGTCGGCGGATTGGGATTGTAGCCGGTCACCGGAAAGGCCGGGTTTGCCGGCGTATAGGAATTGCTGCCGCTCGAGGGCGTCGCCGTCGCCGCAGCGGCGTCGTACACGGTGATTGCCGTGCTGATGGTCCCGCTGCAGGTGACGGTGACGCCTGGCGTCGTACATTCGGCCCTTGCCTCGCCGGCGACCATCCATGTCGACAACAACACGAAACTTGCGGCAGCTGCCTCGCTGCGCCTTCTATTCTTTGACTTCACCTGACGCCCCACGTTACGCAATACACGGCTTCTTGTTGATGACCGATTGTATCGAAACGTTGGCAGGAACCAGCAAGGCGAAATTTTCTATGAACGAACGGGACATTATCAAACTAACAACCGAATTAGTCCCGCAACGCCCGGACTAATCATCATCATCCGCTTCATTTGAAACACCACTCCTCCGCCAGATCTGAAATTTTGACGACAAGGACGGCGGACCGCTCCACCGTGGAGGACAGCGCAGAGATGAACTCGCGCTCCCGGTTCCGACACCTGCTGGCTCCGATCAACAAATGAAAAGGCCGGGATTTCTCCCGGCCTTCTTGCCACGGTGGGGGGGCTGCCGTGGCGCGGCGCGGATGCGCCTATGGCGGCTGGTCGTCCGCTCCTGAGGCTCAGAACTTCGCCCGGATGCCGGCATAGGCCGCGAGCGGCATTCCCGGAACCATACTGCGCGGATCGTTCAACGCGAACGCCGTTCCGCCGCCGGCGGTGTTGAAGCCGGCCGGATCGAACACGGTTCCTGCCGAATAATAGCGCTGATTGAACAGGTTCTGGATCAGGCCGAACACCTCGACGTTCTTGGTCACCTGATAGGACGTGTTGACGTTCACGACCCAATAGGCCGGGACCTTCGGATAGACGTTGGTCTCGTCGTGAAGCAGGTACTGGCTGCCGACATAGTTGACGCTAGCGCCCACCTTCCAGGCGTCGGTCACGGCATATTCGGCGCCGAGCTTCAGGCGATGCGCCGGAATGCCGGGAATGTGGTTGCCGGACACGACGCCCACAGCGGCCCCCAGGAATGGATCGTTGACGTCGAAGGCGCTGCGGAAGGTGGCGTCGATGAAGGTGTAGTTGGCGTAGGCGGTCCACCGGTTCCAGGTCAGGTCGAGCTTGGCCTCGACGCCCTGGCGCAGAGTCGTGCCGGCGTTCTTGAAATAGCCGCGCACGGGATTCGCCGGATCGACGACGTTGATGATGTCGTCGGAGTTCTCAGTGCGGAACAGGCTGAGGCCCCAGCGGAGCCGCCAGCCGTCGTCGACGGCGACCGCCTTGACCGGCGCCTTGCGATAGGCCGGCAGATCGGCGGCGTAGGCCGAGCGGCCACCGGAGATCTCGCCACGCAGACCACCTTCGATGGTGCGCGACACCACCTGCTTCAGCGGCGGATCGGCGATCAGGAAGTTGTCGATCAGGCAGGGATTGGCCGGATCGGAGCAGCCGAGCTCGAGCGGGGTCGGCGCGCGGTTGGCTTCGGAATAGCCGGCATAGGCGGTCATGTTGGGCGTGATCTTGTAGGTCAGGCCGACCACCGGATTGAAGCGCTGGAAGTTGTTGTTGCTGTTCAGGAGCGGCGCGAACCCGGTCTGGTCGCGCAGGTCGATCTGGGCCCAGTTGAAGCGCCCGCCCGCCGTGAGTGACAATTGGGAGGTGATGTCGAACGTGTTGGTCGCATAGAAGCCGAGATAGGTGTTCTTGGCGTTCAGGTTGACCGGCGCGAGACCGGCATTGGGCTGATCGACGAAGACGCCGAGGCCGGTGACGAACAGGTTGTTGTCGACGGTGCCAAGCTCCGATGTCGCCGCAAAGTTGGTGTTGCCGTGATCGACGCTGGCGCCGACGACGAAATGGTTGTCATGACCGAATAGCTGCGTGGTCGAGGCCGCCTGCAGCGAGCCACCATAGCTGTCGGTCTTGACCGTGTTGCGGTCGATCTGGCCCAGCGCCGCATCGCCTGCCAGCGTGTTGGCGGTCGGACCGTTGCGGTTCATCTGGAACTCGGTGCCGGCGGCATCGCTGAGGCAGAACTCTCCGGGAAACGCGCCCGCCGGATCGCAGGCGGCAACCTCGGTGCCGTTGCCGTCGACGCGCGACGACTTGTAATTGCGATAGTAGCCGTTGGCCTGGACCGAGAGCGTATCGGTCGGCGCCCATTTGAGGCTCGCCTGCACCATCTGCATCTGCAGACGCAGCGACTGCGGCCAAGTGTAGACGCTGGACCAGCGCTGGTTCAACATCTCGATCGGCGTTGCCGCCACCGAGCCGAGCTTGTTGTCGGCGCCGGTGAAGGACAGGTGGAACTCGGTCGTGTCGCCGCGGGCGCCGAAATCGGCATACATGCGCCGGACCTGCGACGCCGACGAATAGTCGCGCCAGCCGCGGTCATAGGCGCCCTCCGCCGCGATGTAGGCCGAGTAGGTGCCGTTGTTCCAGCCGTATTGCGCACCCGACTGGATCCGGCCGAACGAGCCGCCGAACAGCTGGGCTTCGCCGCCTTGATAGGTGAAGCCGTTCTTCATCTCGATCGACATCGCGCCGCCGGTGGCGTTGAGGCCGAACAGCGGGTTGTTCGGCATCAGGGTCATGCGCGCGATCGCCATTTCCGGGATCAGGTCCCAGTTGACGACGTCGCCGAAGGCCTCGTTGATGCGGGTGCCGTTCTGGTAGACGGCGATGCCCTGCGGCGTCCCGAGCACGGGTGAGGCGGTCTGACCACGATAGTCCAGGTCACGTTGGAACGGATTGCCGGTCTGGTCGCTGAGCGAGACACCGGGCACCGATTGCAGGATGCTGTCGAGCAGCGTCGGCGACCGACTGTGATCGAGGTCCCTCGCGGTGATCGTCTGCACGTTGGACGGAATCTTGTCCTTCGCGATCTCGCTGCCCTGCACAGGCGAGACATTGACGACATCGAAGGTTGGCAGCGCATCCTGCGCATATATAGCCGTAGGTAGCAACGCACACGTCGCGAGAAGCGCGCTCTTCAGCGCCGAGAGTCTGGTCAAGACGTCCCCCAGTTTCTTGTCGACCGGCTCTGGCGTCTGCTCATGCCCCTGAGCCCCACCCGCACCAGAACTGGCCGATTTACCCGTTTACGAACGTTAACATTCGTAAACAGCCCGCCAGTTCGTCGCAACGGGCAATATTCTTCGGCCTCTAGGGACAATCTTCCCGGATCCGGAAAGTGGCGATCAATTCGCCGACGTATCTCCCAGACTCGGCCGTACTGCTGCACCCGGTTCTGGTTTGCAAGGGAACCTACATGATAGAGGAAGCATCGGCGCCACCAGCGCCCATAGGGGCAAGACCTTCGTCGGATGTATCGCGTTCTGCTCGTCGACGACCACCCGGTCGTGATCACGGCTTGTCGCTGGCTGCTGAACGAAGCCGGGATCCGCTCGCTGTCCGAGGCACACGATGCCGAGAGCGGGTACGAAGCCTATGTCCGCGACCGGCCGGACGTCGCGATCGTCGATCTGCGTCTACAGGGACGGGAACTCGGCGGCATCAGTCTGATCGAGCGGATGCGGTCGCACGATCCCCGCGCCCGAATCCTGGTCTTCAGCATGCACGCCGATCCGCGTATCGTCCGCTCCGCGATCGACGCCGGCGCCAGCGGCTATTTGCTGAAGGACGCCCCGCCGCACGAGCTGCCAAAGGCATTGGAACAGGTTCGAACCGGCGGCACCTATCTCGACCCGCAGCTCGCCACCCGCATCGCCCTGCTCCGCGCCGATCCGGACGGCATGGCGGCCGCGGCATTGACCCCGCGCGAGCGCCAGGCACTTGCGCTGCTGGCTCAGGCGAAATCCTATCAGGCGATCGCCGACCATCTCGGCATCAGCTACAAGACCGTCATCAACCTGACCTACCGGCTGCGACAGAAGCTCGGGGCGCGCAGCCTGCCCGACCTGGTTCGTCTCGCAGTGGAAATGTCCCGCCCAAGCATGTGAGGGCCAATCGCCTTCCCTGCCGGCCCGCCACAAGCATCCGCCTGAAAGACGAGGGCCTGCGACGGTCTCCCGTCGCAGGCCCTCGAGCTCATGTCCGTGTCGCGTCGGTCCAGTGCGGATCGACGTCTCACTTCAGCAGCTTGGCCACCGACTTCAGCTCTTTGGAATCGAGCGTGCCGTCATGGTCCGGATCGGCTGCCTTGAAGCGGCCCTCCACCAGCGCCAGATACTCGTCCTTGGTCAGCGTGCCGTCATTGTCGGGATCAGCGGCCTTGAGATCCTTGGCCGAAACGCGGCCGCGCAGCTCCTTGGCGTCGAGCGTGCCGTCATGGTCGCGATCGAGACGATCGAACAGCGCCCCAGCGGCCGTGCGGACCTCGCTCATGTCGGCGGTGCCGTCCTTGTCGGGGTCGATCGAGGTCAGCAGCTTAGAGGGAGCCGGTGCACTGACAGCCATCGTCGACGTGCCGACGATGGCGGCCATGCCGACGGCGGCGGCCGTCATTATCAGTTTCCAGTTCATCGAATTGATCCTTTGTCTCCGCCGTCCGAGGGGCGGCGATGAAGGGGACGAAAACAACGTATGCGAGCGTCGCCGGTTTCACCGGCAACGCGTCGCACATCGTTCTGACCTATGGGAGGCCCTGCCATTTCGCAAGTGCAAGAACGAGACGTCCGGGAATTCTATGCAAGGTCGTCGAGACTAGAACCTCGGTCCATGCAGGAAATATCTCCCCGGACGGTCGCGACGCGGCCCGATGTCCCGATCGGAGACACCTCCCCCTGCCTCGGCCCGGGCATTGACGACGCGACGTCCGCGCTTGGCGACGTGACGCGGCTTCGCCGCCTGGGAGACCGACATCTCCGAACTGAGCCCCACATCCCTTTCGGGCAGGGCATCGCTCCCCGATGACGCACGTCGGACTCGCCCCACCTGGCCTTCGAGCGCGGCGGTCGCTGCTTCGCGGTCCCTCCGAGACCGAACGATTTTGTGCCTTGTGCAGCCGGTCTCGGATCTGACGCAGGTCGTCCTGGCCGCGCTCCTGCCGGCCTGGGTTTGATTCCACCACGCTTCCAGCTGGTCCCGCAGCGTCTCCTCCGCGAAGGCGCGTCCGTCCAGCAGCAACACCGTGGACAGGAGGAGTGTGACCATCAGCCCGAACTTCATCGGCTGAGTGGACAAGCGGCGACGATGACCGGGAGTGTGAAGCACGGGCGTGTCCATTCTCTGGCTGATCCGGCGATCAGCAATACATGCTGCAACGCATGTTTTCCTCGCTCTATGACCTCAATGTGTTTGCAGCACGCCACATTCATCGCCGCCCTGAGATTCATTCGCGAATCGGCCGCCATATTGTCTCGGTCAAAATGTCCCGTTCGGCTTGCCAAAACATCCCTATTGCCGCCGGCGAAAGCAGTGAGTCGAGAAATGCGGCGATCAGCAACTGATCGTTTCCCGATCGCGTCACGTTTCAGCCGAGCCGCCCGCATGTTTTCGCCGCGCCGACTCGTTAGCTCACTCGATCAGGGAGCGCGGGGACATGCAGCCGAACGGCATCGCAAGACGACAACGAGCACGATTGCGATCGTGCATAGCCGCCGCTGCCATCCTGCTCGCACCGATCGGTGCGGCCGCCGAGGAGATCCAGGGCAATGACCCCGCCTCGCCCGGACATTTCCAGATTGAGCAGCGCTTCGGCTATCTGACGACCTTCAATCCGCAGCAGAACGGCGGACGCCGCGTGCCGCAGCGTGCGGTCACCGGCGAGACCGAGATCGGCTACTCGCCGACCGAATGGTACGAGATCGCGTTGACCTCGCCTTACGCCTTTGCCCGCACCAATGTGCCGATGGCGCTGGGCAATGTGATGGACAATGGCGTGCCCGGCTATTCATTTCAGTCCGGCGGCGTCACCATTCGCCAGACCTTCATCCAGGGCGACCGACTCGAGCGCACCGTCTTCCTCGGCCTCGTGTCACGCACCATCCTGGCGCCGCAGGGCGGCCTGACGCCGGACCTGTGGGTCGCCAACAAGGCCGGCGCCGGCCAGCCCGGCGCGCCGCGCTTCGTGCAGGAGGCGACGCCGCGGGTGGCGCAAATGTTCACGCCGATCATCGGCGTCAACCTGCCCAACGACTATCAGCTGATCTTCAACGCCAACATGACCTTCGGCATCGACGGCGCGGGCTCGGCCTTCGAGCCTTCGATCCGCTTCGTCAAACGACTCAGCGACCGGTGGACCGTCGGCATCGAGCATTTCTCCAATCTCGGTCCATTCGGCTACATCCTGCCCTGGCATCAGCAGATGCAGACGCTCTATGCCGTCGCCGACACTCGCTTCAAGGGTTTCGAGTTCAGCTTCGGGGTCGGCTACGGACTGACCAACGCCTCGCGCGGCCTCGCGATCAAGACCAGCATCGGCAAGGATTTCTGATCCGCCCGCGCCGTCTCCTTCTCAGCCTCGGTCATAGCAAAAGGACATTCGACATGCGCCGTCTCGTCACCGCCTGCACGCTTCTCATTCTGGTCGGCTCTGCCGCATCAGCCGAGGACGGCCCGCGCTTCCTCAACCGCACCGGCCAGACCGTCGTGAAGATGTATCTCGCTGCCGCCGGCACCAAGGCCTGGGGCGCGGACCAATGCAAGAACGACGACGAGGGCGAGGTCGATCACAACGAGCGCATGACGCTGGTCGGCGTCAAGTCCGGCCGCTACGACATCAAGCTCGCCGACAAAGCCGGTCGCACCTGCGTCGCCAAGAACATCGAGTTGAAGGAAGGCGCACAATTCGTGGTGCGCGACACGGACCTGACAGAGTGCACCAAATAGCACACGGCCCGGTTCGACCTCGCAAGCAAGACGTCGCCGCCGGCTCGCCATCCCGCCAGGGAGGCGAGCTCCTTGCTCATTGCGGCCGAATGCGGATTGGGATGACCAGCGACGTTTGAGCTTGGGTCATCTCGGCCGGAAACGGCGGGAAGGGCTGGGCGCGATCAACCAGCTCGAGCGCGGCCCGGTCCACGGTCGCAGAGCCGGAGCTCGAGGCGATCCGCCGCGAGACGAGTCGCCCATTGCGCGCGATGACGGCGCTGACGCTGACCATTCCGCCCTCCCGGCCGCCGCTTGCAGTGGTGTTGTAGCGCCGGAAATGAGCGATGAACTGGCTATTCCAGCTGGCCCTGCCTTGCCGTGCACCTTCGCCATCGGCGCCGGCGTTCGGGGCAGCGGCCGAACGGGCCGGTCGGCTTGGCAGCGCCGCAACCGGCTTCGGCGGCGCTGGCTTCTTCTCAACCTTCGCCTTGGTTTCCTTCTCGACCGGCTTGCGCTCGACGCGCTCGGGTGCCGGGACCGACTCTGGCGGCTTCGCCTCGATCGGCTTCGGCGGCGGGGGCGGCGGCAGCACGACGTCGTCGGCACGCGGCGGCTCGGGCGCGAGCGCGACCTGCGGAGCGGGCTCCGGCGAGGGAATGACCTCAGGCACCGGCTCCGGCTGTGCCATGACCTGCGGCTCAGGCTCGGATGACGATTGCGGCAGCGGCTCAGCGACAGCCTGGCGCGCGACGGGCTCGTCCTTGGCCAGCTCTTCCTTCGGCGGCTCGACCGGGGGCGCCGGCGCGACCTGCGGCGCTTCCTCGACCGTCGGCGCCGGCTCGTTCACCACAGCCGGCGTAAACACGACGTCGAACGCCGACGCCTCGGCGCGCCCCTGCGGCGCGGGACGCAACAACAAATAACCCACCGCGAGCCCGACATGCAGCCCGGCGACGACCAGCGCAGCAACGGTCCACAGCATCCGCTCGCGGCGGTCCTCGTGTTCGAACGGATCGAGCGTGAGGACGCTCACTGCGCGCCCCGGTCTTCCAGGGCGACGAGCGCCACCTTAGTGTAGCCGGCACGGCGCAGCGTGTTCATCAGCGCCATCACCTCGCCATAGGGCAGCGTCTGATCGGCGCGCAGCAGCACGCGCTGGCCATGGTCGGAGTTGGTGGCGGCGTCGAGGGAGGCTGCGATATCAGCCTGCGCCACGCCTTGATCGCCGACGGCAAGCGAGCGATCGGCCTTGAACGTCACGAAGACCGGCGTCTCTGCGCGCGGCTGCGGCTCGGCGGAAATGGCCGGCAGGTTGACGGGAATGTCGACGGTGGCGAGGGGCGCGGCGACCATGAAGATGATCAAGAGCACCAGCATGACGTCGATGAACGGCGTCACGTTGATGTCGTGCGTTTCCTCGAATTCGTCGGGGCGTCGGGCGAGCTTGACGGCCATGGCTCACTCCGCCGGATTGGCGATCGACAGCATCGGCGCCTCGACAGCGCGGATGGCGCTGCGCCGGGCCTCGGCGGGCCCCACGTGCTGACGATCGAGATCGCGGCTGAGCAGGCGCATGACCGCCACCGACGCATCGGCGATGACGGCGCGATAGCCGCCGGTGGCGCGCGCGAACAGGTTGTAGATCACGACCGCGGGAATCGCGGCGGCAAGGCCGAAGGCGGTCGCGAGCAGCGCCTCGGCAATGCCCGGTGCGACCACTGCGAGATTGGTCGTATGGGCATGCGAGATGCCGATGAAGCTGTTCATGATGCCCCAGACGGTGCCGAACAGGCCGACGAACGGCCCGACCGCGCCGACCGTGGCGAGAATGCCGATGCCGCGGCCGATGCGCGCCACCGCCGCCGCCTCGATCCGCTCGAACTGCCAGGAGACGCGCTCCTTGATGCCATCGGCGGGGAGGCCACGCGACTTGTCGATTTCGTCATCGGCGACGGCCAGCAGCCGGCCGACCACACCGTCGTCGGCGGAAATGCGCCCCGTCGCATCCGACAGCGCGCGCGAGGCCATCGCGATACCGAGCGCGCTGCGGGACGTGCGCAGCGCCGCGCGGAGCTGGAACGTCTTCACCACCAGCACGGTCCAGGTTGCGACTGAGGCTAGCGCCAGACCGATCATGACCGCCTTCACGACGATGTCGGCCTGCATGAACATGGTCCAGGGCGACAACGCTTCCGGCAGCGTGCTCGCGATATTGGCGATGTGCGCCTGATCCATGGCCGTACTCCCTCGGTGGCCCGAACGTTTGGTGACCGCGATCCCGACACCGTCTCGTGTCGCGCACCTCACGTTCGGGACGAACGCGGGTGGCCAGCTTCGAGGGTGTCGGATCGTGTCGAGGCCTTGTTGTTTCGTGTCGTTGGGGCAAAGTCACGGCGAAGATGGCAACCATGCCGATCAAGAAAGAGTGCCGCCTGCCGTCGTCGGCTTCAAGTCACTTGGCTTGTGGAATATGTCCTGGGCGACTCGGGAATAATTCCCGGATGGAACGGAGACCACTTCCACGCAAAGCAGAAAGGCCGGGATCGCTCCCGGCCTTTGTCTCATTTCGTCCCGTGCTCCACCGTTATGCCCCGCGCAGGCGAGGCCTCCAGGACACGCCGGCGGGCCATGCCAGAGCCGGAACGCCGCGGGGACTGGATCGCCCGGTCAAGCCGGGCGATGACCGTGGTCAGGCGATCACTTCGCCTCGGCGCGCTTCGGCGGGGTGGCCGGCCACGACTTGATCAGGGTGTCGTAGTCGATCGTCTCGCCCTTCGGCTTCTCGTTCGCGAGCTTGCGCTGCGGAGCGATGTTGCCGTCCTTGGCCGACTTGTTGAACCAGAACTCGGCCGATTCCTTCTTGTTCAGCTTCGGACCGCACTCGCCCTGGACCTTGGACTTCTCCAGACGCTCGAGGACGGAGTCCTGAGCGGCCGCGAGCGCGTCCATCGCCTGCTGCGGGGTCTTCGCACCGGACGACGCATCGCCGATGTTCTGCCACCACAGCTGCGCGAGCTTCGGATAGTCGGGCACGTTGTTGCCGGTCGGGGTCCACTGCACGCGGGCGGGCGAGCGGTAGAACTCGATCAGGCCGCCGAGCTTCGGCGCGCGCTCGGTGAACGACTTGTCCCAGATGTCGGATTCACGGATGAAGGTGAGACCGACATGGCTCTTCTTCAGACTGACCGACTTGGAGACGATGAACTGCAGATACAGCCAGGCGGCCTTGCGGCGATCCGGCGGCGTCGACTTCAAGAGCGTCGCAGAACCGGCGTCCTGGTAGCCGAGCTTCATGCCCTCCTTCCAGTACGAGCCGTGCGGCGACGGCGCCATGCGCCACTTCGGCGTGCCGTCCGCGTTCACGACCGGCAGGCCGGGCTTCACCATGTCGGCCGTGAAGGCGGTGTACCAGAAGATCTGCTGGGCGATGTTGCCCTGTGCCGGCACCGGACCTGCCTCCGAGAAGGTCATGCCCTGCGCCTGCGGCGGCGCATACTTCTTCATCCAGTCGAGATACTTCGCGATCGAGTAGACGGCCGCCGGGCCGTTGGTGTCGCCGCCGCGCTCGATCGACGAGCCGACCGGACGGCAGCCTTCCATGCGGATGCCCCATTCGTCGACCGGCAGGCCGTTCGGGATGCCCTTGTCGCCGTTGCCGGCCATCGACAGCCAGGCGTCGGTGAAGCGCCAGCCGAGCGAGGGATCCTTCTTGCCATAGTCCATGTGACCATAGACCTTGACGCCGTTGATCTCCTTGATGTCGTTGGTGAAGAACTCGGCGATGTCCTCGTAGGCCGACCAGTTCACGGGCACGCCGAGCTCATAGCCATATTTGGCCTTGAACTTGGCCTTGTAGTCCGGGTTGGTGAACCAGTCGTAGCGGAACCAATACAGGTTGGCGAACTGCTGGTCGGGCAGCTGATAGAGCTTGCCGTCCGGCGCGGTCGTGAACGACTTGCCGATGAAGTCGTTGACGTCGAGCATCGGATCGGTGACGTCCTTGCCCTCGCCCTTCATGTAGTCCGACAGCGCGATCGTCTGGCCGTAGCGGAAGTGGGTGCCGATCAGGTCGGAGTCGTTGATCCAGCCGTCATAGACGTTCTTGCCGGACTGCATCTGGGTCTGCAGCTTCTCGACGACGTCGCCTTCCTGGATCAGGTCGTGCTTCAGCTTGATGCCGGTGATCTCGCTGAAGGCCTTGGCCAGAGTCTTGGCCTCGTACTCGTGGGTGGTGATGGTCTCGGAGACGACGTTGATCTCCATGCCCTTGAAGGGCTCGGCGGCCTTGGCGAACCACTCGAGCTCCTTCTTCTGCTCTTCCTTCGACAGGGTCGAAGGCTGGAATTCGCTGTCGATCCACTTCTGGATCGTGGCGTCGTCCGCACGTGCCGGCACGGACAGCGTCATAGTGGCGGCGAACAGCGCAGCAGCGCTGGTCATCGCGAGATAGCTCGCCTTGGTCAGGTGATGCTTCCTAGGTTTCAAGTGTCGCATGCTTTCCTCCTTGAGCGACAGACGTATCCAGGTCCGGGTTGCCCCCGGATCTGCCCCTTTTCACCTGCGTCAGACGGTGCGGAAGATCGCAACGGCTGATGCAAGCGAAATTGCGGTCGCGAGCCACAGGCTCGAAACCTCAAACCCTTCCTCGCCGATCGGCAAGGTCGCAATCGTGTCAGTGCCGATCAGACCGATCCATGCAAGATGAATGACGGCAGCCGAGATCAGCGAGATGAACAGCCGGTCGCCGCGCGTGGTCGGAATGCGCAGCACTCCGACCCGCTCGGCCTCCGGGTAGCGCGCGGCGAGCAGGATCATGACGGCGAGCGTGCAGGCGAGCGCAGCGAAGAAGATCGCGGTCGGCAAGGTCCATGCCATCCATGCGATGCTATTCATGGCTATCAGCTCCAGACGGTAATTGGCCCCCTCCCCCGCTTGCGGGGGAGGGATGGGGTGGGGGCGCCGCGCGTCGGAGCGCCCGAGAGGAGAGATGCCCCCACCCGTATCGCATCTGACGATGCGATACGGCCTCCCCCGCAAGCGGGGGAGGCGGAACGGAGGCCGTGGCAACAAGCGTGCGTCATCACACCCGTCCCAGCGCGAAGCCGCGCGCGATGTAGTTGCGGACGAACCAAATGACGAGCGCGCCGGGGATGATGGTCAGCACGCCGGCAGCAGCGAGCAGGCCCCAATCCATGCCGGACGCCGAGACCGTGCGCGTCATCACCGCCGAGATCGGCTTGGCGTCGACGGAGGTCAGCGTGCGCGCGAGCAGCAGTTCGACCCAGGAGAACATGAAGCAGAAGAAGGCGGCGACGCCGATGCCGCTCGCGATCAGCGGCACCAGGATCTTCACGAAGAAGCGCGGAAACGAGTAACCGTCGAGGAACGCCGTCTCGTCGATCTCGCGCGGCACCGACGAGACGAAGCCTTCGAGGATCCAGACCGCGAGCGGGATGTTGAAGATGCAATGCGCCAGCGCGACCGCCCACGGCGTATCGAACAGGCCGATCGCCGAGTACAGATTGAAGAACGGCAGCGCGTAGACCGCGGCCGGCGCCATGCGGTTCGACAGCAGCCAGAAGAACAGGTGCTTGTCGCCGAGGAAGCGGTAGCGCGAGAACGCATAGGCCGCCGGCAGCGCCACGAGGATCGAGATCACCGTGTTGATGATCACGTATTTCAGTGAGTTGATGTAGCCGGAATACCAGCTCTCGTCGGTGAAGATGCGCATGTAGTTGGCCAGCGTCGGCTGATGCGGCCAGAGCGTCATCGTTGTGACGATCTCGTTGTTGGTCTTGAAGCTCATGTTGACGAGCCAGTAGATCGGCAACAGCAGGAAGACCAGGAACAGCGAGATGATGATGCGACGGCCCGGAATGGTGTTCATCACGCGCCCCCCTTCACCGGCCGGCGATCGGCGCCGGCATTGGTCATGATGGTGTAGAACACCCAGCACACGATGAGGATGATCAGATTGTAGACCAGCGATAGCGCCGCCGCCTTGCCGAGGTCGAACTGGCCGAGCGCGATCTTGACGAGCTCGATCGAGATGAAGGTCGTCGAATTGCCCGGTCCGCCGCCGGTGACGACGAACGGCTCGGTGTAGATCATGAAGCTGTCCATGAAGCGCAGCAGCACGGCGATCAGCAGCACGCGATGCATCTTTGGCAGCTGGATTGCGGTAAACACCGCCCAGCGCGAGGCGCCGTCGATCTGCGCAGCCTGATAATAGGCGTCGGGGATCGACTTCAGGCCGGCATAGCACAGCAGCGCCACCAGGCTGGTCCAGTGCCACACGTCCATCACGATGACGGTGGCCCAGGCATCGAGATCGTTGGACACGTAATTGTAGTCGATGCCTACGCTCGTCAACGCATAGCCAAGCAGGCCGATGTCGGGCCGGCCGAAAATCTGCCAGATGGTGCCGACCACGTTCCACGGAATCAAGAGCGGCAGCGCCAGCACGACGAGGCAGAAGGCCACGGTCCATCCGCCCCGCGGCATCGACAGCGCCACGACGATGCCGAGCGGCACCTCGATGGCCAGGATTGCGAGCGAGAAGATCAGGTTGCGCCCGAGCGAGGCGAGGAAGCGGCCGCCGAGATCGGTCGAGGGATCGAGCAGCTCCTTGAACCAGCCGACACCGTTCCAGAAGAACTGGTTGTTGCCGAACGTGTCCTGCATCGAATAGTTCACCACCGTCATCAGCGGCAGCACGGCGGAGAACGCGACCAGCAGGAACACCGGCAGCACCAGGAACCAGGCCTTGTTGTTGATGGTCTTGTCCATCACTCAGGCTCCCTCGACGAGACGGCTGTCGGCATAGACGTGGACATAGGCGGGATTGAACTTCAGCCCGATCGCCGAGCCCTGCGGCGAGAAGCCGGCCGGCAGTCGCGCGGCGAACTTGACGTCGCCGACACGGACGCGCGCGAAGCGGATGCGGCCGAGATCGTCGACGCGCTCGATATTGGCATCGAGCAGGCCGGGTCCGGGCTGAGCGACATCGACGAATTCCGGACGGACGCCGATCTCGATCTTGGCTCCGGCCGGCAGCGCGTCGTAGCTGCGCGCCAGCGTCAGGGTGTGACCGTCGATGCGGGCTTCACGTCCCTTCACCTCGGCCGAGAGGATGTTCATGCCGGGCGAGCCGATGAAATAGCCCACGAACGTATGCGCGGGCTTGTCGAACAGCTCGGCCGGCGTGCCGCTCTGCACGACGCGGCCGTCATGCATCACGACGACGGTGTCGGCGAAGGTCAGCGCCTCCGTCTGGTCGTGGGTGACGTAGATCATCGTCAGGTCGAGTTCGCGATGCAGCGCCTTCAGCTTGGAGCGCAGCTGCCATTTCAGCTCGGGATCGATCACGGTCAGCGGCTCGTCGAACAAGACGGCGGCGACGTCGGAGCGAACCAGACCGCGGCCGAGCGAGATCTTCTGCTTGGCGTCGGCGGTCAAGCGCGTGGCCTTGCGGTTGAGGTCCGGTGTGAGATCGAGCAGACGCGCGATCTCTGCAACGCGCTTGTCGATCTCGGCCCTTGGCACGCCGCGGTTCTTCAGAGGAAACGCAAGATTTTCGCCCACCGTCATCGTGTCGTAGATGACCGGAAACTGGAACACCTGCGCGATGTTGCGTTCGCGGGTCGAGGCTTTGGTGATGTCCTTGCCGTCGAACAGGATCTTGCCGTGCGAGGGCGTCAGGATGCCGGAGATCAGGTTGAGCAGTGTGGTCTTTCCGCAGCCGGACGGGCCGAGCAGCGCATAGGCGCCGCCCTGGCGCCAGGTCATCGTCACCGGTTTCAGCGCGTAGCTTTCGATATCGCCGCTGTTACCGTTATAGGCGTGGGCGAGATCGACGAGGTCAATGCGGGCCATGCGGCATCTCCCTCAGATCGCCGGCGCCGCGACCAGACGGTCGCCGGCGTCGAACACGAACACATTGGCAGGATCGAGCACGGCGTCGAGGACCTCGCCGGGCTCGTATTCATGGACGCCGTGCAGCACCGCGACCCAGTTCATATCGCCGCGCGTCAGATGCACGAAGCTCTCCGATCCCGTGATCTCGGTGACCGAGACGGTCGCGGGAAAGGCATGGCGGCCGTGGCTGCCGTCGCCTTTGCCAAGCCCGAGCTGATGCGGGCGAAAGCCGACGCGATAGGCGCCGTCCGGCAGAGCGGCATAGAGGCCGACCGCCGGCGCCTTGACCCCGCCGGCATACTCCACGCTCTCGCCGCGCTTCTGGATCTCGACCGTGTTCATCGGCGGATCCGAGAATACCTGGCCGACACGCAAGGTGTCGGGTCGGCGATACACGGCCGCGGTGTCGCCGGCCTGCAGCGCCTGCCCTTCCCACATGCAGATGGTGCGGCCGCCGAGCAGCAGCGCCTCCGAGGGCTCGGTGGTAGCATAGACGAAGATTGCGCCGGATGCCTCGAAGATGCGCGGCAGCTCGGTCCGCAGCTCCTCGCGCAGCTTGTAGTCGAGATTGGCGAGCGGCTCGTCCAGCAGCACGAGGTCCGCCCCCTTCACCAGTGCGCGCGCAATCGCCGTGCGCTGCTGCTGGCCGCCGGAGAGCTGCAGCGGCGTGCGCTTCAGATAGGGCTCGAGCCGCAGCAGCCGGGCGGCTTCCGCCACGCGCTTCTCGATCTCCTGGCGCGACTTGCCTTGCACGCGCAGCGGCGAAGCGATGTTCTCATAGACCGAGAGCGAGGGATAGTTGATGAACTGCTGATAGACCATTGCGACCGAGCGCTGCCGCACGTCGGCGCCGGTGACGTCCTTGCCGTCGACCAGCACCCGCCCCGTGGTCGGCCGGTCGAGGCCGGCGAGCAGTCGCATGATCGAGGTCTTGCCGGACAGCGTTGGCCCGAGCAGCACGCTCAGCGTGCCGCGCTGCAACGTCAGCGAGACGTCGCGAATGGTGGTCACGCCGTCGACGATTCGGGAGACGTGATCGAGCGTGACGCTCATGCGCGCCCTCCCGCCTCACGCGCCGGCACGGCGGAGCGTTCGCGATTGGCTGTGATCCACGCATCGAGCGCGGCGATCTCAGCCGCCGACATCCGCAACCCCAGCTTCGATCGACGCCACACGATGTCCTCGGCCGTCAACGCCCACTCGTTCGTCATCAGGTACCTGACTTCACGCTCCGTCAAGGTGCCACCGAAATCCTGGCCGAGATCGGCCAAAGATGTCGCACCGGCGAGCATGGCCGCAGCCCGCGTGCCATAGGCATGGGCGATCCGCTTCGCATGTGCATCCGACAGGAACGGATAGGTCTTGCGGAGATCCGCAATCAACGGCGCAACGGCCGAAACCTTCATGTCGCCGCCGGGCAGCGGCGCCTTGCCGGTCCACCCCTCCTCCGCCTTGCCACCTTTCACATAGGGCGCGAGACGCTCCAGCGCCTCTTCCGACAGGCGCCGGTAGGTGGTGATCTTGCCGCCATAGATCGACAGCAGCGGCAAGCCGCCGGGCGTATCGAGCTCGAACACGTAGTCGCGGGTCGCCGCCTTGGCCTCGCTGGCGCCATCGTCATAGAGCGGACGCACGCCGGAATAGCTCCAGACCACGTCGGCCGGCGTCACCGGCTTGGCGAGATATTCGCCGAGCGCGGCGCAGAGATAGGCGATCTCCTCGTCGGTCGCCTTCACCTTGGCCGGATCGCCCTGATAGTCGCGATCGGTGGTGCCGATCAGCGTGAAATCCTGCTGATAGGGAATGGCGAAGATGATGCGGCCGTCGGCGTTCTGGAAGATGTAGGCGCGGTCGTGGTCATAGAGCTTGCGCACCACGATGTGCGACCCCTGCACCAGCCGCACTTTCGCTTTCGCATTGACGCCGGCGCCGATCGCCAGCACCTGCTCGACCCAGGGACCGGCGGCATTGACCAGCGCGCGCGCCTTGATGGTCTCGCGCTCGCCGGTCTGCGTGTTCTCGGTGGTGACCAGCCAATGGCTGCCATCCTGCCGGATTTCGATCGCGCGCGTGCGGGTGCGGATGACGGCGCCGCGGTCGACGGCATCGCGCGCGGTCAGCACGACCAGACGCGCATCGTCGACGAAGCAGTCGGAATACTCGAAGCCCTTGCTGTAGCGCCCGGGGATCAAGGGGCGGCCGACCTCGTCGCTGCGCAGGTTCACCGACCGCGTCGGCGGCAGCAGCTTGCGGCCGCCGAGATGATCATAGAGGAACAGGCCGAGGCGCAGCAGCCAGGCCGGGCGCAGGCCCGAATGATGCGGCAGCACGAAACGCAACGGACGGATGATGTGGGGCGCGATCTGCCACAGGATTTCGCGCTCGATCAGCGCCTCGCGGACCAGCCGGAACTCGTAATATTCGAGATAGCGCAGGCCGCCATGCACGAGCTTGGTGGACCAAGACGAGGTTCCGCTCGCCAGATCGTTCATTTCACAAAGGAAAACGGAATTTCCGCGTCCGGCCGCATCGCGCGCGATGCCGCAACCGTTCACGCCGCCTCCGATAATGGCGAGGTCGTAGATCCGCTCCAACAGACGCATCCCCCGGCAATCGCCTTGACTGCGGCGATTTCACTTTCGGTTTCGAGTTAATCACAAACGAAAGTGAAAGCAAATCGAAATTCGCATGTTGGGCCGCGGTTGGGCAAAACCTGCCCAAACCGGGATCAAGGAGCCTGCGAGAGTGGCGGAAAGTCAGGCGCGGCGGAGCACGGCGGACCCCGCCGTTTCGGTTGCCTCTGCGGCGTCGTCGGCCTCGTCGGCGGACATCGCCGAGACCACCTCGATGCCGCGGCTATGGCAGAGGCTGGCCAGTCCGTCCGGCAGTGGCCGGTCGGTGACGAAGGTCTGGATCTGGCTGAGATGGGCGATGCGCACCGGCGCGCTGCGATGAAGCTTGGTGGAATCGGCGACCAGCATCACGCTGCGGGCATTGGCGATGATGGCCTGGGCGACCTGCACCTCGCGATAGTCGAAGTCGAGCAGCGCGCCCTCCTCGTCGATCGCGGATGCGCCGATGATCGCGTAGTCGACCTTGAACTGGCCTATCAGCTGCGTCGCCGTCGATCCGATCACGCCGCCATCCGAGCGTCGCACGGTGCCGCCGGCCACGATCACCTCGATGCGCGGATGCGGATAGAGCAGCATCGCGACGTTGAGATTGTTGGTGATGACGAGCAGGTCTTGGTGCGACGACAGCGCGCTCGCCACCTCCTCCGTCGTGGTGCCGATGTTGATGAAGAGCGAGGAGCCGTTCGGAATCCGCGCGGCGGCGACCGCGCCGATCGCCTTCTTCTCGTCGGCAGCGACGAAGCGCCGCGCCTCGTAGGCGAGATTCTCGACGCCGGAGGCGATGATGGCGCCGCCATGGATGCGCGTCAGCGCGCGCTGCTCGCACAGATCATTGAGGTCCTTGCGGATGGTCTGGGCCGAGACCTCGAAGCGGCGCGCGAGATCCTCCACCATGACGCGGCCGGAGGCGCGGGCGATGTTGAGGATGTCGGTCTGGCGTTGGGAAAGGACGGCCATGGCAAGCTTTCAGGACAAGCTGCACCATGGTGATGCTGATCGAGTCAAGCGTCAATCGGCGAAGCATTGGGCGCATCGCAGCAATCGCCGGCTCGGAGCACGTCCGGCGCGGCACGGTCCGGCTGACGTGCGCCGGCGGGCCGCGTGCGCCAAGCTCGCTCAGGCGGCTGCGCTCAGCTCGCCGGTCACGAGCCGAAGCGCGGCGCGTTCGGCTTCGCGGGCATTGCGAAACACCTGGCCCTCGAGGGCATTGAAGCGGTGGGACGCCGCGAAGAAGCGGAAGCCGCCACGATCGCGGACGACGATCCCCGCCGCCTGGGAGCTGACCTCGATGATATAGGTGTCGGACATTGCGAAATCCCGTCGTTCATTCCGGGGCGTATAACGGGGCTCTATGACGAACGTTCCGGTCCTGGAGCCGCCGGCTATCCGATCTGCATGCCAACAGGAAATTGTGTGGATGTTATGTTGGCTGCGCTGCACGCGCCTTCGCCGTCACGACACGGCCGAATCAGCGTGGATCATTCGGGACGAGCGTCGGCCTGCGCAGCGACGCATCGGCCCCGCCGATGCGATCGTGATGCTGACCGAGCAACTGATAGATGGTGCGCAGATCCTTCAACACCTCGACTTGATCTTCACGAAACGCACTGAGCTGATTCTCGTAGACGCAAATCCTGCGCTCGGCGTGGAGAAGCCGCTGCTGCAGCTTCTTCAGGACCTGCAAGATCAGTTTCTCGTCGACGTCCGACATGGACTTCCTCCCACCCTGTTCGCGCACCATGCCCCACCGTTTCCCTGTGCCGGCAATTTTTTCCGGCTGGCTCTTTTGGCCTTGTTGATCGGAAGCGGACTACCATCCTCGATGCCCGTCCGATGCGCCACTCGAAGAGCGCAATGAGGCAGAGACGCGACACCGCAACTTCTAGCAACCAAAAATTGCAAATATCGTAAAGACGCCTGTCCTGTGGACAAGACCTACATCGCGCGAGATTGATCGGCACAGACGCCGCAAACGCGTGCTCGAATGAACGCGCGCTGCCGGATCACGGTTCCTATGCCGAGCAAGTGGCATATGCCGGGCATTAACTGATGTTATTTTGGCGGGAGACCAAGATTGCGATCAGGCCGTGGTCGCCCCGTCGCGCCGGATCGGCTGCGGCCGGCCGTCGTCGTCGATCGAGACGTAGGTGAAGTTGCCGTCGGTGACGAGGATCGGCTGCTCCTCCTTCCGGCGCAGCACCCAGGCTTCGAGACGCACCGTCATCGAGGTGCGGCCGACGCGGACGAGATGCGCATAGACCGAAACGAGATCGCCGACATAGACCGCCTTGCGGAAGTTCATCGCCTCGATCGCGACCGTCACCGTGCGCGACTTCGCGACCTTGGCGGCGTACACGCCGCCGCCGACATCCATCTGGCTGAGCAGCCAGCCGCCGAAGATGTCGCCATTGGCATTGGTATCGGCCGGCATCGCCAGGGTGCGAATGCAGAGATCGCCGCGGGGCTCGGTCGGCGCGGACAGCGCGGCATGGACGGTCGCTTCGGTCACGTCGGGTGGTCTCCAGTTGCGGGAGCGTTCAAGAGGCGCAAGTCCGTCAGTCGGGCCTCGCCATTTCGAACATCGCCTCCTGCATGATCTCGAAATAGTCGCCGCGACGGCCGGCGCGGACGATCGGATGCGCCAGCGCAGTCTGATAGACCCCGTCCTTGATCAGCGTCTTGTCGATATGCACGCCGACCACCTCGCCGAGCGTCAGCCAGGCCTGCGCCTTGGCGCCATCGGCGCCCTGCAGCTGAATGATCTGCGTCACTTTGCACTCGAACGCCACGGGGCTTTCGCCGACCCGCGGCACGTTGACGAATTTGCACGGCACCGGCGTGACGCCCGCGAGCTTGAACTCGTCGACCTCGCGCGCGACATGCGCGGCGGTCGCATTCATCTGCGTCGCCAGGTCGCGCGTCACCAGATTCCAGACGAACTCGCCGGTGTCCTGGATGTTGGCGACCGAGTCCTTCCACTGCGTCGAGGAGAAGCCGATGATCGGCGGCGTGTAGTTGAAGGCGTTGAAGAAGCTGTAGGGGGCGAGATTGACGTGACCGTCCGGATCGCGCGACGAGATCCAGCCGATCGGACGGGGCGCGACGATGGCATTGAAGGGATCGTGGCGCAGGCCGTGGCCGTTCTTCGGTTCGTAGAAATGCAGATCCCGTTCAGTCACGCGGCCGTCCCTTCCGTCATTGCGCGGAGCGCAAGCGAGAGCCGCACACGCCGCCCTGGATTGCTTCCGCCGTCGCCCTTTGGGCTATGGCGGACAGGTCGCTTCGCTCGAATGACGGCGAACTTAGCTTGCAGCGCCCCTGGAACCAAGCCCTGCCAGCACGAAATCGATCATCTCGTCGACTGTCGGGCCCGGCTTGGTCGCGCATTGCGCGATCATCTGCGGATGGAAGAAGCGCATCATCGCGGTCGTCGCACATTTTGCCGCCAGCAGCAGATCGGTGACGGCGAATTCGCCGGAGGCCGCGCCCTGCCCGATCACGCGGCCGATGATCTCGGTGATCAGCAGCATGTGCGCCTCGCAGACGTCCCAGCTCTCTTCCATCGCCACCGCGACCATCTCGTGCAGCTTGTTGTCGCCGACATAGCGCTCGGTGTTCATGCGATGAATGGTGCCGAGCAGCTCGCGCAGCCGTGGCGCCGCAGGCCCCGCCCGCTCCGCGATCGCGATGGCAGCCGCCTCGACCTGCGCCATCAGCGTGCGGGCGACACCCCGGTGGATCGCCTTCTTGGAATCGAAGAACCGGTAGACATTCGCCGGGCTCATGCGGAGCTCCTTGGCGATGTCGGCGACGGTCGTCTTCTGGTAGCCGATCTGTCGAAACAGACGCTCAGCAACGACGAGAATGCGTTCGTGCGTATCGGATTCGATATGGTCGGAAACCAGGGTCATCATGCCTGCGATCTTGTTGGTCCTTCATTCGGCGGCCTCGGCCAAAGGAAGCGCGGGCCTCGGCACGTCAACGTGCTGCGTTGCGGAATGATCCGCGTCCTCCGCTCCGCGCTCGTCCAGGCTCTTGCGGAACCATAGGGCATACAATCCTGGCAAGTACAGCAGCGTGAGAAAGGTTGCAACGAACAACCCGCCCATGATGGTGATCGCCATCGGGCCCCAGAACGCCGAGCGCGACAGCGGGATCATGGCGAGGATCGCGGCCAGCGCGGTGAGCACCACGGGCCGGGCGCGGCGCACCGTGGCCTCGATGATCGCCTCCCTGCGGGTCAGGCCATGGGCGACGTCGGTCTCGATCTGATCGACCAGGATCACCGCGTTGCGCATGATCATGCCGGCCAGCGCGATCAGGCCGAGCAGCGCCACGAAGCCGAACGGCGCGTTGGCGACGTTGAGCCCGAGCGAGGCGCCGACGATGCCGAGCGGCGCGGTCAGGAACACCAGGATCAGCCGCGAGAAGCTCTGCAGCTGGATCATCAGCAGGGTCAGCATCACGATGACCATCAGCGGAAACAGCACGAAGATCGAGGCATTGCCCTTGGCGGATTCCTCGAACGCGCCGCCGGCCTCGATCCGGTAAGCGGGCTCGAGGTGGTTGCGGATATCCTGTAGCTTCGGCGAGATCTGGTTGGTGACATCGGGCGCCTGGACTCCGTCCGCCACGTCGGCGCGCACGGTGATCGCCATGTCGCGGTTGCGCCGCCACAGGATCGGCTCCTCGTGGGAATACTCGATCCTGGCGATCTGCTGCAGCGGCACCGCGACGCCGTTCTTCGAGGTGATGGTGAGGTCGCCGACATGGGCGAGATCCAGCCGCTCGGACGGCGCTGCACGCGCGACGACGCCGACCTTCTCGATGCCGTCGCGGATGGTCGTGACCTGCACGCCGGAGATCAGCATCGCCAGCGACTGCGACACGTCCTGCGGGGTCAGGCCAAGTGCGCGGGCACGATCCTGGTCGACGACCAGCTTGAGGTAGGGCGACTGCTCGTTCCAGTCGAGCTGCGGATCCCTGACGTTCGGGTTCTGGCGCATGACGTCGCGCACCTGGTAGGCGATCTCGCGCACCTTGGCCGCATCGGGGCCGATGATGCGGAACTGGACGGGGAAGCCGACCGGCGGACCGAAATTGAAGCGATCGACCCGGACGCGCGCTTCGTTCAGCTCGCCATTCGCAGCCGCGGTCTCGATCTTGGCCTTGATGCGCTCGCGCGCGGCGACGTCCTTGGCGACGATCACGATCTCGGCGAAGGCTTCGTTCGGCAGTTGCGGGTTGAGACCGAGCCAGAAGCGCGGCGAGCCCTGCCCGACATAGGCGGTGTAGGTCTCGATGTCCTTGTCGTCCTTCAAGAGCGCTTCGGCCTTGCGTGCCGCCTTCTCGGTGACGTTGAAGGCGGTGCCCTCCGGCAGCCGCAGCTGCAAGAACAGCTCGGGCCGCTCCGACAGCGGAAAGAACTGCTGCTGGACATGGCCGAACGCCACGATCGATGCCGCGAAAACGCCGACCGTCGCGGCAACGGTGGTGATGCGATGCGTGACGCACCAGCGCACGATGGCGCGCAGGCCGCGATACATGCGCGTGTCGTAGACCGCGTGCTCGTCATGGCCGTGATGGGCCTTCATGTCGGGCAGCAGCTTGACACCGATATAGGGCGTGAAGATCACGGCGACGAACCAGGACGCGACCAGCGCGATGGCGACGATCCAGAAGATGCTGCCGGCATATTCGCCGACGGCCGAATTGGCGAAGCCGATCGGCAGGAAGCCGGCAGCCGTGACCAGGGTTCCGGTCAGCATCGGGAACGCGGTGGATTCCCAAGCAAAGGACGCGGCGCGCATCCGGTCCCAGCCCTGCTCCATCTTCACCACCATCATCTCGACCGCGATGATGGCATCGTCCACCAGGAGGCCGAGCGCGATGATGAGGGCTCCGAGCGAGATGCGATGCAGGTTGAGCCCCATGATGTTCATGACGATGAAGACGAGCCCGAGCACCAGCGGCACCGACAGTGCCACGACGATGCCGGTGCGCCAGCCGAGCGCCAGGAACGACACGAACAGCACGATCACCAGCGCTTCGACGAACGAGTGCACGAACTCGCTGACGGCGTGCTCGACCACCTTGGGCTGGTCGGCGATCTGCTCGATCTCGATGCCCTGCGGCACGGCCTTCATGAAGTCGTCGGCGGCGGCATGGACGTCCTTGCCGAGCTCCAGGATGTTGGCCTCCTTGGCCGTGACGACGCCGATGCCGAGCGCGGGCTTGCCCTCCTGCCGCACCTTGAAGCTCGGCGGATCGACGAAGCCGTGGCTGACGGTGGCGATATCGCCGAGCCGGAACACGCGTCCGTTGCTTTCGACCGGCGTCTCCGCGACCGCCTTGGCGCCGTCGAGCGCGCCGGTGACGCGCAGCGGCACGCGCTGCGACGAAGTTTCGACCGTGCCGGCCGGGGTCACATTGTTCTGCTTGGCAAGCGAATCGAACAGCGCCTGCGGCGTGATGCCGAGGGTGGCGAGCTTGGCATGGCTGAACTCGACATAGATGCGCTCGTCCTGGGTGCCGTAGAGATTGACCTTGGTGACGCCGGCGACCTTCAGCAGGCGCTGGCGCAGGCCTTCGGCGGTCTTCTTCAGCTGCGCATAGTCGGCGCCGTCGCCGGTCATCATGAACAGGATGGAATCGACGTCGGAGAACTCGTCATTGACGAACGGACCGATGATGCCCGACGGCAGCGACGACTGCACGTCGTCGAGCTTCTTGCGGATCAGATAGAACAGGTGCGGCACCTGGGCCGGCGGGGTCGAATCGCGGAAGGTCACCTGCATCGCGGTGAAGGCCGGCTTCGAATAGGTCTGCACCTTCTCGAAGTAAGGCAGCTCCTGCAGCTTCTTCTCGATGGGGTCGGCGACCTGGCTCTGCATCTCAGTCGCCGTGGCGCCGGGCCACATCACCGAGACGTTGACGACCTTGACGGTGAAGAACGGATCTTCGGCGCGGCCGAGCTTCTGATAGGAGAAGAAGCCGGCGACGCCGAGCGCGACGATCAGGAACAGCACCAGCGGCGGATGATTGACCGCCCAGGCCGACAGGTTGAACCGCTTCATGGGTGCTCTCCGAGATTCGATATCACTGGTCCGAGCCGTTGCTGTTAGTCACCGTCATTGCGAAAGAAGCGACCTGTCCGCCATAGCCCAAAGGGCGACGGCGGAAGCAATCCAGAATCCGCCTGCAGAAAAAACAGTCTGGATTGCGCCGTCGCTTCACTCCTAGCGATGACGACCGTTACGTCCGTCATTCCGGGGCGATGCGAAGCATCGAACCCGGAATCTTGAGGTTCCGGGTTCGCACTACGTGCGCCCCGGAACGACGGCAGAGCTAGAACGTCAGCGCCGACACGACGCGCACCCTCTGGCTGGGATCGATCTTCTGCACGCCGAGCGCCACGACCTTGTCGCCTTCGTCGACGCCTGACGTGACGAGCACGTCCTTGCTGTCATAGGCCTTCACCTTCACCGGCTTCAGCGCCACCTCGCCCTTGTCGTTGACGACGTAGAGCGACGGATCGCGGCCATCGCTGAACAGCGCCGACAGCGGCAGCCGCGCGACGCGCGTGGTGGCGGGATCGGCGAGCGTCAACGTCGCAGTCATGCCGAGCGAGACGGCGTCGCCGGCGTCCGGCAGCGAGAACTTGGCGAGATAGGTGCGCGTCGCGGAATCGGCGGTGGGCGCGATCTCGCGCAGCTTCGCCGCATATTGCTTGTTTGCCTCCGACCACAATGTGACGTAGGCGCTGCCGGTCTTGGCGCGTTCGAGCAGGGTCTCCGGGATCGCGACAACGGCTTCCTTCTCGGCAAAGCGCGCGACACGGATCGCGGCCTGGCCGGCGGCAACGACCACGCCTGGCTCGATCATGCTCGCGGTGACGACGCCGCGCGCGTCGGCAACCAGCGTCGCATAGGACAGCGAGTTGCGTGTCAGCTCGACCGAGCGCTCGGCGCGATTGAGCCGCGCCCTCGCCTCGTCGGCGGACGCCCTGGCCTGGTCCATCTGGGCATCCGTGGTCCAGCCCTTGGCGCGCAGCTCCTTGG
Source organism: Bradyrhizobium sp. SZCCHNS3016 (assembly GCF_032484535.1). Classification (NCBI taxonomy): domain Bacteria; kingdom Pseudomonadati; phylum Pseudomonadota; class Alphaproteobacteria; order Hyphomicrobiales; family Nitrobacteraceae; genus Bradyrhizobium; species Bradyrhizobium sp. SZCCHNS3016. The sequence continues at coordinate 330,004 of NZ_JAUETE010000003.1, read as the reverse complement.
CGCGGGTCTCGGCAGCGGAGGCCTGCGCCAGCACGCCGGTGGCGGCGCGGAATTCGGCTTCGGCCTGCTCGGCCTGCAGCTTCAGGTCGACCTCGTCGAGCGTGGCGAGCGGCTGGCCGACCTCCACGGTCTGGCCGACCTCGACCAGGCGCTTGGCGACCTTGCCGGCGACGCGGAAGCCGATATCGGCCTCGATGCGCGGCCGGATGGTGCCGACGAAGCTACGCTCGGGCGTCTCGGCCTCGTAATGGACGGGCGCGACCAGAACCGGCCGGACCGGCTCGGCCTTCTGGGCGACGGTTTCATTGCACCCGGCCAGGGCGACGGCCATCGTGGCCAGCGCAAGGCCGGTCAACAGCTTGGAATAGCTCGCGAAAATCAGGCGGATCAACATGGGGCACCCTCGCTGCTCTTACGAGGAAGTGTCGAATGTTGAGTGACGATTGTCAATATTCGTCATTGATCATGACTTCGTGAACATCTGGACATGTTGCCGCAGGTGCTCGGTGGCGGCAGGCGAGCTCTGAACTCCGTCATGTGCTCGCCCGCCATCGTCAGCCGCGGCGACCGCGACAGCCGTCGCCCCCGCGCATCTCGATCACGGCATGCACCGTGCGCTTCACTCCGCGGGCGCCTGCCCGGCGAATTCGACCTTGCTCTCATGGCCGCCGAAGAACGCGAGCAGCCCGGCGATCAGCGGCAGCACCGACAGCGCGAGCAGGCCGTGGGTGGTGGAGCCGGTGGTGTCCTTGATCCAGCCGACCAGATAGGGGCCGCCGAAGCCGGCGAGATTGCCGATCGAGTTGATCAGCGCGATGGCGCCGGCCGCGGCCGTACCCGACAGCCACGCCGTCGGCAGCGTCCAGAACACGCCGAAGACACAGAACACGCCGATCGCCGCGACCGTGAGCGCGACCATGGTGAGCGTGGGATCGCCGATCACGCTCGATGCGGCCAGCGCCACCGCGATCAGGATTAGCGGCGCGCCGACATGCACCACGCGCTCGCGTGTCGCATCGGAATGCCGCGCCCACAAAATCATCGCAACGGTACCGAACGCATAGGGGATCGCGGTGACGAAGCCGGTCTGCACATTGGTCAGGCCGAATGCCTTGACGATCTGCGGCAGCCAGAACTGCATGCCGTAGAGCGCGCCGACGAAGCCGAAATAGATCAGGCTGAGCACGATCACCTTCGGTGACGACAGCGCCTCGCCGAGCGTCATGTGGCCGGCGGCCTGCTTCGCCGCAGTCTCGGCCTCGAGCTTCGCCGCGAGCCAGGCCTTCTGCTCCGCGGACAGCCAGGTCGCATGCTCCGGCCGGTCGGTCAGGTAGAACCAGGTGACGACGCCGAGGATGACCGAGGGGATGCCCTCGATGATGAACAGCCACTGCCAGCCCTGCAATCCCATCAGGCCGTGCATGCCGAGCAGCAGGCCGGAGACCGGCGCGCCGATCACGGTCGAAATCGGCACGGCAACCGCGAAGGCGGCGAGGAAGCGCGCGCGATACTGGGCGGGGTACCAATAAGTGAGATAGAGGATGATGCCGGGAAAGAAGCCGGCCTCGGCGACGCCGAGCAGGAAACGCAGCGTGTAGAAGCTCCACGGGCCCGAGACCAGCGCCATGAGCGCCGAGATGATGCCCCAGGTCACCATGATGCGCGCGATCCAGCGGCTGGCGCCGAACCTCTCCAGCGCCAGATTGCTCGGCACCTCGAAGATGAAATAGCCGATGAAGAAGATGCCCGCACCCCAGGCGAACACCAGCGGTGAGAATTTCAGCTCCGCGTTCATGGTCAGCGCGGCGAAGCCGAGATTGACCCGGTCGAGATAGGAGAAGAAATAGGCCAGCACCAGGAACGGGATCAGGCGCCAGGAGATGGCGCGGATGGTCGCGGACTCGATATTGGAGCGGCCAAGCGCGGCCGGACTGGTGGCGGACGGACTCATCGATCTCCTCCCCGGAGCATGGCAGACATTGGTAGTTGATGGGCGGTGTTGAGCACCGGTCGCGACAAGTCAATCGGAAAACCTGAATCCCACAGCCCGTCGGCGCATCGCGGGGGCGCGGCGCGCGCATGACCCCTCCTCGCCCGAGATGCTCATCCGCGTCGTCGGCATCCTGCTCGGCATCTGGATCGACCGGATCGCGATGCGGCCTGCTTGGGCATAGGCCTGCCAACGGCAAGCCGCGATATCAACCGAAAGCTCAGATCGGCCCAGCACCGGCGCGGCTGAAGAAGGCGTTGAGCTCCTCGGCCAGAACGGCAGGCTGCTCTTCCGGAATGTAGTGGCCGCACGAGGAGATGGTGATGCCCTCGACGTGATCGGCGACCTCCCTGAGCGGCGCGGCCATGTCCACGATCGATCCCTGGTCGGCACCGACGGCGAGCACCGGCGGCTTCAGCTTGCCCCTTTGTTTCAGCTCGCGGTTCTGAAGCGCGGACAGTGCAGCGGCACGATAATAAGCGAGCCCGGCGCGCAAGCCGCCGGCCTTGGTCAGCACGCGGGCGTATTCGTCGAGATCGCTTTCGGAGAACGCCTGGGGATTGGCCCCTTTGCGGCGCAGGAACCAAGCGAGATAGTCGCGTTCGCGGCCGTGGATCAGCATCTCCGGGAGATCCGCGACGGCGTGGAACGCGAAGTGCCAAGTGCGCCACGCGCGGTCTGGCGCGAAGGGCAGCGCCTCGGGCAAGGTGACGCCGGGAATTCCCGCATCGAGCAGAGCCAGGCTGCGCACCTCGGCTTCGAACAGCACGGCATAGGGGTAGGCCACCCACGCACCGATATCGTGGGCCACCAGATGATAGCTGGTGACGCCGAGTTGCTGCAGCAGGCGATGCACCGCCGTGGCCAGGGTCTGAGTGTCGTAGCCGTCGGCTGGCCGGTCCGAGTCACCCTGCCCGGGGAGATCCGGCGCAATGACCCGATAGCGCGACGCGAGCAGCGGCATGAGCTTGCGCCAGGCAAACCAGCTTTCGGGAAAGCCGGCGAGCAGCACCACGACCTCGCCATCCGGCGGGCCACCGCTGACATAGTGCAACCGGACGCCATCGACGGTCTCGAAGCGGTGGGTAAAGCCCGGCAGCGACGCATCGGCGCGACCGAACGGCTCGGCCGCGACCAGCCGCGACGGACTTTCGGTAGAGATGGCACTCATCAACTCAGTCATGGATCATCCTCCTAATTATAGAACAAACGTTTCCTATTTAGACACGACATCACGCGAACAAGGCGGCAGCCTGGTCTGCCACGGCCATCATCTCGCTCCTCGTGCGCCCTGTCTTGCCGACCACCCGAAATCCCTGGATCACGCAGAACAAGGCTCCGGCCACGACTTCCGCGTCGAGATCCGGCCGGATCGATCCATCCGCCTGGCCCAGCTTGATCAGATCGCGCAACAGGGTCTCGACCCGCCGAAACGCTCCGCGGACCTTGGCGGCGGCCTCCGCATCCAAGGTGGCGAGTTCGGCCGCGCTGGTGACGACGAGGCAGCCGCGCCGGCCTTCGCTGTCGCTGGCGGATTCCGCGTAGAACTGCAGCAAGGCCACCAGCTTGTCGCGGCCTCTGGGCTGCGCATCGATGCGCTCGCGCACCTGCTGGTCGCGGCGCGCGATGTAATGATCCAACGTCGCCAGGAAGATCGCGCGCTTGTCGGCAAAGGCCTTGTACAGGCTGCCGGTGGCGAGCTTCATGGCGGCACGCAATTCTGCCAGCGACGCGGCGTGGTAGCCGCGCTCGCTGAAGACCACCAGGGCCTTGTTCAGGGCGGTGTCCATATCGAACTCGCGCGGCCGACCGGGCCCGCGGCGCTCGGATGAATCCTGTTGCGACCTCGTCATCCCTCCTTTTAGGAAACATTCGTTTCCAAATCAAGAGCACTGAGCGGATCTCCGACGACCAGGGTCAGTCTCCAAGCTGAAAGCGCTGGAACCGGTGCAGCTCGTCCTCGATGGTCCGCTTCAGCGCCTTGCGCTGGTCGCCGCGCGCCGCCTTGCCCTCGCCGACCCAGCTCCATTTCTGCATCAGGAGCTTGCCGTTCTGGCGGTCGGTCTTCAGGTCCAATGCCGCGACGATCTCCTCGCCGACCAGCACTGGCAGCGCGAAATAGCCGAACAGGCGCTTGTCCTTCGGGACATAGGCCTCGAAGCGATGATCATAGTCGAAGATCGCCTGCGTCCGCTTGCGCTGGATGATGAGCGGATCGAACGGCGACAGGATGTGCACGCGCTCGGAGCTGATGTCGATCGGCTCCTCCAGCGCGGCCGGCGTCGCCCAGTGCTCCTGCCTGCCGGCGCCCTCCAGCGTCACCGGCACGAGCTCGCCGCGCCGGACCCTGGCATCGATGACCCGGCGCACCGCGGCCTTGCTCGGCGCATTGAGATGGCAGAGCGAATCGAGGCTCACGACGCCTTGGGCGCGCAAGCCGCGGTCGAGCAGATAGGCTGCGATCTCGCGATCGTTGGCGCCCTTCGGCAGCCGTTCCCAGCCGAAATGCCGGGTGGTGAGGTCGTAGGTCTTGAGCATGCCGTCGCGGCCCGACACCGTCAGCACGCCCTCGTAGAAGCCGAGCTGCAGCGCGCGCTTCGACGGCTTGCGGCTGGCCCAGGCGTGGTCCTTCTCGCGCAGCACGTCGTCGTCGATGTCGCGGATCGTCAGCGCGCCGCCTTGGCGGATCAGCCGCATGACCTTGCGCGTATCCTCGGGCTTCACGGTCGTGAGCCAGCGATGGCCCTCGCGGCGGTAGCGGCGCATCGCCGGAACGAAGTAGCGGAAGTCCTGCAGCGGGATGTAGGACAGCGCGTGGGTCCAATATTCGAAGACGGTCTTGTCGGTGCTCTGCGCCTGCCTGAGATCGGCGCGGCGATAGGCGGGAATGCGGCTGAACAGGATGTGGTGATGGCAGCGCTCGATCACGTTGATGGTGTCGATCTGCACATAGCCGAGATGGGCAATGGCGGCGGCGACGGCCTCGGGGCCCGCGCCGAACGGCGCCTCGGCATCGAGCCGCTGCGCGCGCAGCCAGATCCGGCGCGCCTGCGGCTTGGAGAGCGGGATGGGCGTGGAAACGGCGGGCATGCCGCGCAATGGTGCGAGATTCGCCCCCGCTCCCGCAACGGCAAATCAGGCCGGCGAGATCCCCTTGCGGAACCTCAAGGCTTGGACTTGTCCGGAATGCTGCCGGTGGCGATCTCGGCCTTGCAGCTGGCGCGGCCGGGATCGGGCGCACGGCACTTGTAGATGCGGCCGGTCAGGCGGTCGACCAGCCAGGCCGTATCCTCGGCCGGACTTTCCAAGCCGACATAGCGGTTGCCGACCGCGGTGATCAGCGTCGACAGCAGGATCGATGCCGCAATGATGCCAGCCCCGATCAGCGTCGACATAGAACCGGCTGATCCCGTCTGATCCTGACTGCTCGCCCGATGGGACTGATAGTCGCGCCTGTGCGATGGGTTGAACACGGCTCTGCTTTTCTGTTTGCGTTTCTTAGACTACGAATCCAGTCGCCGTTCGCGTCCTTCAGGTTTGCGATTTTTTCCCGGCGAACGCTATCCGGTAGAACCGCATCTGGCCGATTTGTTGTTCGCGGACCGGCCACCTGCCGATCGCTTTGCGGCAGCGCGCGGCGCGTCCCGCGGACCACGCGCTTCGCCCCTCAAGGGCCGCCCGGTCCGGCAACGTGACGTCGATCACATTTGGCGCTTTGAACCCGTTCTATCGTTCCCGCATCCAATGGCCATAGGGCATGACGACACGAGGATAACGACGATGACCCCATATTTTGGACGCTTTGCAGTTCAGGCGGCGGCGTTCTCCGCCATGCTGGCGATCGGCGCAGGCACCGCCCTCGCCGGCGAGGCCGTGTCGGCCGACAAGATCCTCAACGCGCTGAAGCCGAAGGCCGTGACGCGCGGCATTTCGGTCGGACCGCAGGCGACCCCGCAGGCCGACGCGGCAGCGCAGGCGAAGCAGGCGGCCTTCATCGACAGCATGCGCAACCGCAAGACCCGCTCGCTGTCGCTCGGCGAGCGCGAGCAGATCGCCGAGATCGCGGCGACCAAGCCCAAGATCGATCTCGAGATCCAGTTCGACTACAACTCGGCCGAGATCAGCAAGGCCTCGATGCCGGCCGTGCAGGAACTCGGCAAGGCGCTGTCCGATCCGAACCTGAAGGGCTCGACCTTCGTGGTCGCCGGCCATACCGATGGCATCGGCAGCGACGGCTTCAACCAGGACCTCTCCGAGCGCCGTGCCGACACCATCAAGCGCTATCTGGTCGAGAAGTTCGCCCTCGCCGGCCAGGACCTCGTCACGGTCGGCTATGGCAAGACCAAGCTCAAGGACACGGCCAACCCGGCCGATCCGCTCAACCGGCGGGTCCAGGTCGTCAACATGGACACCAAGACCGCGGCGAAGTGAGCGCTCCGCCGCGCATCGCCCCGCCTGCCCACGGTCCCTGGCAGGCGGGGCGCTTTTTTGTCCGCACTTCAGATCCAGCTCTGGAACAGCATCAGCCGGGTGAAGGTCTGCATCGTCGTGCCGATGAAGGCGGCGCTGACCGGCAGCATCGCGACGAAGCCCAGCACCACCACGGCGACATAGCTCAACAGCACCCAGCGCGGCCAGCGGCTCAGCGCATGGACGAGCGCGAGGCTCGCCAGCATCGCCGACGGCAGGTAGTAGTAGATGAAGCTCAGCGCGCGCGGCAGCAGCGCCCAGGGCAGATAGCAGCCGAGATAGAACGCCAGGATCAGGAACGCCGCCGCGCTGCGCGTCGCGATGAAATCCCGGACGCAGATGCCGAGCGCGGCAAGTGCCGGCCACAGCACCAGCGGATTGCCGAGCAGCACCACCGCGGCGATGTCGGTGTCGCTGGTCTTGTCGAACAGGAACCAGACCGGACGGACCAGCAACGGCCAGGTCGGCCACGCGCTCATGTAGGTATGGCCGGCGATCGCCGTGGTGACGCTGTCGGCGAAGATGCGCCGCTGCGCTTCGAAGATGCCGATGACGGACAGGCCATGCAGCGGGACGAAGGTCGCGAGATAGCAAACGGCCGGCATTGCGACGAGGCACAGCACGATCTGCAGCCAGCTCAGTTGCGGCCATTGCTCGGGCCGATACCAGTCGGTCGGCTCGCCATCGCCGAACGAGGTCTGCCAGTGCTGCAACAGCTTGATGAGACCGATGATGAGAAGCGCCGTCAAGAGCGGAAACAGCCCGCTCCATTTGCAGGCGATCGCAAGGCCGAACAGCGCTCCCGCCAGCGCGAACACGATCTGCGGCCGGCGCTGCCTGAACGAAAACAGAAAGGCCGCGATCCCGAGCAGGCTGAAGGCGAGCGCGCCGATGTCGAGCATCGCGATGCGCGCCTGCACGAACAGCATCTGGTTGAAGGCCGCGAGCAGCGCCGCTGCGATGGCAGGCCATTGCGCCGCGAACAGCGCCAGGCCGCACAGATAGATCGCGGCAACTGCGAGCCCGCCGAGCACGGTACCGGGATAGCGCCATGCGAAGGCGTTGTCGCCGAACGTCCTGATCGACAGTGCAATCAGCTCCTTGGCGAGCGGCGGATGCATCGGGTTGAGCTGCGGCGTCGCCGGCGCCAGTCCCAGCATCTGCCGCGCCGCCGGGACGTAATGCACCTCGTCGAAGACGAATTTCGGCGGCGAGGCGAGCCCGATCATCAGCACGACGTGCGCGATCGCGAAGATCAGCAATGCCGTCATCACACAGCGGCGGACCGACAGAGCGCCATCCTGCGCAACCTCGCCGTCCTCGTCGTCGTCATCCCGGCGAGCAGCAGATACCTTCATGGGCCTCCGCGTTGAACTGATCTCACGGTGACGGCAACTAACCACCGAACGGTCATCGAGGCAAACTTGTGCCCATTTTACAACAACCCCGCGCGCCGTCTTCGGCTAGATTGAGCAGGAAACAATCTTCGGTGTGGATATGAGTCTGCGTCGCCGAACCTGTGTCGCTGCGATCTCGGCGGCCGCCCTGCTGGGCGTCGCGGGCGGCGCAAGCGCCGACAGCCGCATCGGCGAAGCCGTGCTGGTGCAGAAGGACGTGCTGCGCGTGGCAGGCGCCTCGAGCAGCCCGATCAGCGTCGGCGACGGCGTCGTGCGCAACGAGACGGTGCGCACCGGCAATGACAGTGCCGCGCGGCTCGTCATGATCGACAGCACCAATCTCTCGCTCGGCGCCAACGCCACCCTGACGCTCGACCGCACCGTCTTCAACGACGAGACCAGCTATCGCGACATCGCGATCCGGCTCGGCACCGGCGCGTTCCGCTTCGTCACCGGCCATTCCGAGAAAACCGCCTACAAGATCAACACGCCGCTCGCGACCATCGGCGTGCGCGGCACCATCCTCGACATCCGCTCGCAGCGCGGCCAGACCATGGTCGTGCTGCAGGAAGGCGCCTCGCGGGTCTGCACCCTCACCTTCCAATGCCTCGAGCTGACGCAGCCGGGCGACACCGCGATCATCACCGCGACCGGCCAGGGCCGGAGCGCGATCAAAAAGACCGGCAATCCGTCCTGGAGCTTTGCCGCCACCTGCGCGTCGACATCGGGCCTTTGCACGGTCACCGATCTCGCCAGCAATGCGCCGCCGCAGGACTTCACCGGCATCCTGTGCGGGCGGTGACGATGAGAACGCGCCGCGGTCAGCTTGCTCTCCTGATGACCGCCATCGCCGGCGGGCTGCTCCCGCTCGCCCTGCAGGCCGCGCCGGCCGCCGCGCAGAGCAGTTGCGGGGCGGACAATTTCGCGGCGGCGCCGTGCCCGCCCCCGTCGCCGTCGCCGACCTCCTCGCCCACCGCAACGCCCACGCCGTCGGCCACGCCGACATCGACCTCCAGCCCGACGCCGACGCCCTCGCCCTCGCCCTCGATCTCGCCGACCCCGTCGCCGACGCCCACCGGCGCGGGAAACAGCGCGAACGCGATCAACGGCCTCGCCGACCAGCGCTTCAACCAGATGATCACCAACCGGGTGCTCGGCCTGGTGCTGCTCGGCGTCAACGAGCAGGTCAACTGCAACGACTGCGTCAGCGCGTTCGGCTCGGCCGGCTCGTTCTCGGCCGGCATCCATGGCCGCAAGCAGCTCACCAACAATCTGGCGCTGCTCGCCGGCCTCGCCTACACGCACTACGACGAGAACGGCTACCATGTGACCTCGGCGCCGATCGGCGCCTTCGCGCTGCGCTACGACTTCACCGATTGGGGCTCGTCGCGGCCGTTCTTCGACATCGGGACGATCCTGACGCCGTATGAGCGCGTGCGCTACGGCCGGAGCTATGCGACGAGCCTCGGTAACGTCACGGTGGACGGCACCACCACGGCGTCGAACTACGCGGTCTATGGCCGCGCCGGCTGGATCAGCCGGTTGTCGCCGCGCGACGAGCTCGCGGCGTCGGTCGAGCTGTGGCAATTGTGGCAGCACGTCGCCGGCTATCGCGATCCCGCGGTGGCCTTCAACCCGTTCGATGCGACGATCGCCGGCGGCACCGACCGCACCAGCCTGGTCAAGGTCGGCGGCCAATGGACCCACCTGTTCGGCTCCAGCATCGAAGCCAACATCAATGGCGGCTACGTCCAGTCGTTCGCGACCAGCTCCGGCATCGTCGCCACCGTCACCGGCAACGGCACGGTGACGCCGACCATGGGCAACCAGGGCTGGTTCGAATATGGCGGCCGGCTCGGCTTCCGCCTGCCGCAGGGCTGGATCGCCGATCTGTTCGTCAACGGCACGCTCGGCCCGCAGCCGGTCGGCAACACCATCCACGGCGGCATCGGCCTGCGCGTCCATTATTAGCGGCTGGCCCGGCGCCGAGCGGATCACCCTCGCTCCGTCAAAATTTCATGATCGGCCTGCGCTCGGGTCGCCTTGACCCGCGCCCGCCGGCGGACCTATTGAATGATAATCATCATTTAAACGCGATGGTTCGCAAGGCGCGCGGAGATCCGATGGACGTTTCCACCCAGGCGACCACCGAAGCCCGGCCCGGTGTTGCGGCGGCGCCGTTCGAGCCGGCCCCGGATCCGCCGCGCGCCAAGGCCGCGTCGGTCCGCACGGCATTGCTCTCCGGCCCGGTGCTGCCGGCGCTGATCCGGCTGGCGCTGCCGACCATGACCGTGCTGGTGGCGCAAACCGCGGTCAACGTCGCCGAAGCGTATTACGTCGGCTTCCTCGGCACCGATGCGCTGGCCGGCGTCGCACTGGTGTTTCCGATCTTCATGCTGATGACGATGATGTCCAATGGCGGCATCGGCAGCGGCGTCTCCTCGGCGGTGGCGCGCGCGGTCGGCGCCGGGCACAACGCCGATGCGGATGCCATCGCCTTCCATGCCATCGCGCTGGCGGTGATCGCCGGCGGCCTGTTCACGCTTGCGACCGCGCTGTTCGGACCGGCGCTGTACCACGCGCTCGGCGGGCGAGCCGGCGCGCTGGAGGCGGCGCTGCGCTACTCCAACTATCTGTTCGCCGGCGCGATCCCGGTGTGGATCGTCAATCTGCAGGCGGCGGCGCTGCGCGGCGCCGGCAATGTGCGGGTGCCGGCGTTGGTCACCCTGGTCGGCGCGCTGGTCATGATTCCCGCCTCGCCGCTGCTGATCTTCGGCCTCGGCCCGCTGCCGGGGCTCGGCATCGCCGGCGCGGGCATCGCCTTCGGCCTCTATTACTGCGGCGCCATGCTGGTGCTGGTGCGCTACATGGCCTCCGGCCGCTCCAGCCTGCATGTGCGCGTTGCGCGGCTGCAGGCCCGGCTGTTCGCCGACATCCTGGGAGTCGGGCTGCCGACCGCGCTCAACGCGGTCATGGTCAATCTCACCGTCATCCTGGTGACCGCGCTCGCCGGCCGCTTCGGGACCTCCGAGCTCGCCGCCTACGGCATCGCCTCACGGCTCGACTACATCATGATCCCGATCCTGTTCGGGCTGTGCACGGCCACCCTGACGATGGTCGGCATCAATGTCGGCGCCGGCCAGCGCGGCCGTGCGCGCCGCATCGCCTGGATCAGTGCCCTGGCGGGCGCAGCCCTGGTCGGGACCATCGGCCTGATCGTGGCGCTGCATCCGCCGCTCTGGCTCGGCCTGTTCAGCCGCGACGCCGAGGTTCTGCGCGAGGGCGCGACCTATCTGCGCACCGTGGCGCCGGCCTACGCCGCGCTCGGCTTCGGCTTCGTGCTGGCTTTTGCCGGCCAAGGCGCGGGCCACGTGCTGTGGCCATTCGTCGGGTCCGCCCTGCGCGTGCTGATCGCGGCGGGCGGCGGCTACATCGCAATCATCATGCTCGGCGGCGGCATGGCCTCGCTCGCCGCGATGGTCACGCTGTCGCTCGTCGCCTACGCATTGGTGTGCAGCCTCGTTCTCTCGCCCCGGATCTGGCGCTCGCCTCGTTAGCGCGACATGCACCGGCGGGCGCAATCCAACCGCTTGCAACTCACAAGCCGTCACCGCCAAATACAGGCAATTTCGCGCGGCTGCTACCAATGAGTGGTGCGAACGGGCACCTGTCGATGATCCGACAAACGGGCTGATAACCTTCCGCTTCCGCTACTCCGCTGCCGGGTTCCTTTACGGAACCGGATTCAGCATGCGGTAATGTCTGACCGCCACTTCCTTTGCAGCAGGGGCTCGCATCCGCCGGCATCGAGCCTCGGATAGCCATCAGCAGGAAGCGTCGCACATGACCGCATCGATTTCGTCGAAGGCTCTTCGCAATCTGGCATGGAGATTTGGCCGCGCGAAGGACGGCCAGATCAGCATGATCTTCGCCATCACCATCATCCCGATCCTGGTTTCGGTCGGCGCCGCGGTCGATTTCGCCAAGTCGAGCGACACCAAGGCGCAGTTGCAGAAGTCGGTCGACGCCGCGGTCCTCGCCGGCGTGACCCAGGCCAGCGCGCAGCAGGTGTCGACCGCGAGCGCGGTGTTCTCGGGCAGCTTCAAAGGCCGGTTCGGCACCGGCACAACGGCGACCTTCACGCCCAACAGCGACGGCTCGCTGTCGGGCACCGCGACGACCTCGGTGAAGACCTCGTTCCTCAACGTGATGGGCACGACATCGCTCGGCGTGACGGCATCCGCAACGGCCAAGGCCGGCGCGCAGACCACGTCGCCCGTCTGCATCCTGCTGGTCAGCACCATCAACGCGCAATCATTGCTGGTGAATTCCGGGGCCCAGCTCAATGCGCCGAGCTGCGAGATCCACGTGCTGTCGACGCAGAGCCCGGCCGCGATGTTCAACGCCACGCTCAACGTCAAGCGCATCTGCATCAAGGGCACCAATATCACCAAGAACGGCGGCGCCACTCCGCCGGCCGAGACCGGCTGCGCGGCGATCTCCGACCCATTTGCCGGCAAGCTGCCCGCCGTCACGGTGGGCGCGTGCACCACCAACAACAAAGTCTATGATCCCGGCTCGGTCACGCTCAACCCCGGCGTCTATTGCGGCGCGACCAATTTCAACGGCTCCGGCACGCTGACGCTCAATCCGGGCCTCTACGTCATCAAGGGCGGCGCGATGACCTTCAACTCGGGATGGACGGTCACCGGCAGCGGCGTCACCTTCTACCTGGTCGACCAGAACGCGACGCTCACCTTCAACGGCAACGTCAATGCGACCCTGTCGGCGCCGACCAGCGGCACCTACGCCAATATCCTGATGTACGAGCCGAGCGGCCTGTCGACGACGAACCTTCCGATCAACGGCACCAGCAGCTCGTCCTACACCGGCCTGATGTATCTGCCGAGCCGCAACGTCACCATCAACTCGGTCTCGACCATGAGCAGCAACAGCGTCACGATGGTGTTCAACACGCTGATCCTGAACCAGACCAACTGGGCGATCGCGCCCGGCGCGTTGTCGATGTCGGCGGCCAGTGGTCCGGCCGGCACGGCGTTCCTGTCGAGGTAGTTGCCATAGCTGAGCCAATTCTCGTGAGTGCTGTTTCAGCGGCTGGTCGCCGGGACTGACGACCCGGCGAAAAGATATCAGCTCCTCTCTTAGGAGATGAAACGGAGCTGCATCCCGCCACCGATACTGCTTCCCTCTCCCCGTTCTTCACGGCAGAGGGAACGCGGTGTCGCTGGCGGCTGCAGCGTCGTTTCAGCACTGCAAGGACTTCACCAGCTCACCAGAGCCGCTCGCGCCCTGCGTCTCGGCCGCCGCCTCTGCCGACTCCCCAAGCCGCCGCCGGCCCACCCACTCACGCCTTCGTCGCCACTCCCTCCCCTTGACACCCTCTCCCGTTTCAGATGATGTTACGTTATAACATTTCATAAAGAGGCCGCATGCCCGCTCGCCGGCACCGACCCCTCCCCCTGAAGAGGCTGTTCGATCTCGATGCGCAAACTCCCCGTCACGGTCTTGTCCGGCTTCCTCGGGGCTGGGAAGACCACTTTGCTCAACCACATCCTGAACAACCGCCAGCGACTGAAGGTGGCGGTGATCGTCAACGACATGAGCGAGGTGAACATCGATGCGGACCTCGTTCGCGATGGCGGAGCCAATCTTTCACGGACGGATGAGCAACTGGTCGAGATGACCAATGGCTGCATCTGCTGCACCTTGCGCGACGACCTGCTGAAGGAGGTCCGCACGCTGGCCGAGAGCGGTCGTTTCGACTATCTCGTGATCGAAGCGACCGGCATTTCCGAGCCGTTACCGGTTGCGGCGACGTTCGACTTCCGCGACGAGCACGGCATGAGCCTGTCGGATGTCGCGCGCCTCGACACGATGGTGACGGTGGTCGACGCGGTCAACCTGCTCAAGGACTATGCGTCGTCCGACTTCCTGCCTGATCGCGGCGACCAGCTCGACGGCGACCGGCGCGCGCTGGTCGATCTGCTGGTCGAGCAGATCGAGTTCGCCGACGTGATCGTGCTCAACAAGGTCGACGACGCCAGCGACGATGAGCGCGACGCCGCGCGCAAGATCATTCGCGCGCTCAATCCGGACGCCGACATCATCGAGACCAGCCAGGGCCGTGTGCCATTGGAGCGCGTGCTTGCGACCGGGCGCTTCGACTTCGACCGCGCCCAGCAGCACCCGCTCTGGTACAATGAACTCTACGGCTTCGCCGACCATGCGCCGGAGACCGAGGCCTATGGGGTCACCAGCTTCGTCTATCGCGCCCGGCGGCCATTCATTCCGGCGCGTTTCGACCAGTTCCTGCGCGAATCCTGGCCGGGCGTGATCCGCGCCAAGGGCCATTTCTGGCTGGCGACCCGGCCGCAATGGCTCGGCGAGATCAGCCAGGCCGGCGCCATCGTACGCACCAGCGCGCTCGGCTTCTGGTGGGCTTCGGTGCCGCAGAAATTGTGGCCCGAGGACCCCGACTGGCGCAAACGCATGCTCAAGCGCTGGGACGAGGTCTATGGCGACCGCCGCCAGGAGATCGTGTTCATCGGCAGCAACATGGAGGAGGCAGGCTTGCGCGCCCGCCTCGACGCCTGCCTGCTGCCGGGGGAGCCCTCGATGGATGTCGCCGCATGGGCACGGCTGTCGGACCCATTTCCGGTCTGGCGCCGCGCCAACGAGGCGGCCTGATCAGCATTCATCCGAACCGGCGGCTCGGGTGCAACGAACCGTGAGACACACGCGCGACAGTCGCCCCTGCTTCGCGTGTGAGAGGGAAGGCGGCATAGCCGCTCCCTGCCAGGCGGAGCCATCGCGAGATGGCTCCGCCATTTGCTTGACGGCTACGACTTCGACTCGGCGGGATCGCGGTGCACCGGGTCGATCCACAGCACCGTCTCCGGCTTCTCGACCGGCTCGATGTCGATGTTGATCGCGACCGCCTCGCCGTCGCTGCGCACCAGCACGCATTCCAGCACTTCGTCCGGGCTCGCATTGATCTCCTGGTGCGGCACGTAGGGCGGCACGAAGATGAAGTCGCCGGGACCGGCCTCCGCGGTGAACTGCAGCCGATCGCCCCAGCGCATCCGCGCCTTGCCCTTCACGACGTAGATCACGCTTTCGAGATGACCGTGATGATGTGCCCCGGTCTTGGCGTCAGGCCTGATCGTGACCGTGCCCGCCCACAATTTCTGTGCCCCGACGCGCGCGAAGTTGATCGCCGCCTTGCGGTCCATGCCCGGCGTCGACGGCACGTTGGAATCGAGCTGATTGCCCGGAATGACGCGGACGCCGTCGTGCTTCCAGCGCTCGTCGCCGTGATCGTGGGAATGGCCGTGCGCGTGATCGTGAGAGCCTGACATGATTTCTTCTCGGGATTTCGTCTGTTCGAGGGAACCAAACCGCTCTTAGCCGAAATACCGCAGCGAAGCTATTCGCAGTTCCGCGCGAACCTTTCTGCATCGCGTGCGTTGGATCGGTGGAGTTCACACAAACAGCGGAGGACGAAATCATGGGTGCCACCACCGACAAGATCAAGGGCGTCGCCAACGAGACCATCGGCAAGGCCAAGCAGGGTATCGGCGAAGCCACCGGCTCCGAGCGCCTGCAGGGCGAGGGTGCCGTGCAGGAAATCAAGGGCAAGGGCCAGCAGGCGCTGGGCGATGTCAAGCAGGCGACCAAGGATGCGGTGAACACCGCGGCCGGCGCGGCCAACAAGAACCTCTGAACAAGATCAGCGCGACGTCGCGAAACTGATGTCGCGAAGATGATCGTTCGATGACGAGTTGACAAAACCGGCCCCTCGCGGGGCCGGTTTTTTCTGCCTGTCAGTTTGATCGGTGATCCTCAGGGTGGGCAAAGGCGCGCGCTGCGATGCGGCTTCCGCGGAATCGGTCCATCGTGCACCGTGCCTACCAGCGCCTCGTGTTGTCGCGGGGTGGGCACGGCGCACGAGAGAGCTTGCCTCTGGGCAGCAATCCCGCGCGCCTTTGCCAACCTTACGAACCGCAATCATCCATCCGCCGTCATCGCGAGCGAAGCGACGCGATCCAGAGCCGCGCCGGTGCCCTGGATTGCTTCGTCGCTTCGCCCCTCGCAACGAAGATGGCTGTCGCCGGTGCAATCATTCACTTTGTAGATCGACTCCCAGACGGGAGCGCAGTTCGCCCTACTTCACGCCGAGCAGCTCGACGTCGAACATCAGCGTCGCGTTCGGCGGAATCACGCCGCCGGCGCCGCGTGCGCCATAGCCGAGCTCGGGCGGAATGATCAGGGTCCGCTTGCCGCCGACCTTCATGGTGGCGACGCCCTCGTCCCAGCCGGCGATCACGCGCTTCATGCCGATCGGGAATTCGAACGGCTCGTTGCGATCCACCGACGAGTCGAATTTCTTGCCCTTCTGGCCGTTCTCATAGAGCCAGCCCGTATAGTGCATCACGCAGGTCTGACCGCGCGTCGGAGTGGCGCCGGTGCCTTCCTTGGTGTCGATGATCTGCAGTCCGGAGGGAGTGGTCATGGTCTTTCCTGTGGGTTTGGCGGAACTGGTCTGTGCCGAGACCGCGCGGGAGCCCAGCACGACGCCGGTCGCGGCCGATGCCGCCGCCATCAGCGCAACTCTTCTGTTCATCGGACGCCGCATGCTCCAGACCGCCTCTGCTCGTTCACGGGAGCCGCGGTTTAGCCCATGCGGGGGCGGCTGGCCAGCCCGGCATCGACTTCCGAAAAAAATAATTCACTTGCGTATAATCGGAAATCATGATTTTCTCCGCACATCCCGCCTCACCGCAGAGGGGCGTAGCGCGCGATCGTCACGACACGCGAGGTGGGATGCGATGGCCGCGTTGTTGCCGCAGCATGCTTGTCTGGTGTGCGGACGAACGGCAATGCCGCGGACGTGAAGTCGCAGCGTCCTGATACCCCGATGCTGGTATCACGCGCAGTGCGCGCAAGCGCATTGTCGCAATGGTGGCCAACAAGCCCGGCGCACCAGGGAGACTGCGTATAAGCGTGAAGACCGTCGCGCAGGGAATGCCGGTTGAATCGGCTTTGCCTGTGGTACCTGCCGCCTGCATTCTTTTCGCAGGCGGGCCATGGGTGGGGCCTTCACCCGGCATTCCCTGCGCCCTCTGCATTTTTGCAAGGGCCACGATGATCGCAGACCTCGGGCGTCCGTGCCGCGAGAACGAGACCGTGTGTCGATCGTTGTTTGAGCCGTGTATCCGCCCCATCCACCGCCGTCGTCCCGGCTCCGATCCGGGACCCATACGCCGCGGCGGACGTGACGTGCGAGGAACTAACGGCTGGCCTGCCTCAAACCACTGCCTGGGGTTATGGGTTCCCGCGCAAGGCCGGGACGACAGCGGTGTGTGTGGATGCGGCTTGCGTAGCCACCATCGTCATTGCGAGGAGCGAAGCGACGAAGCAATCCGGGGTCACGATCGCCACTCTGATCGTTTCGCTGCGCTCGCGATGACGAACGCACGGAGGAATTCCGGCGCCTCAATAGCCCAGCGCGCAGCCGTCCTTGCGCGGGTCGGAGCCGCCGGTGAGCGTGCCCTTGTCCCAGTCGATCCAGATCGCCTGACCGCCGCCGAGCGGCGACACCACCTTGGCGGTCTTGTGGCCGATCTTCTGCAAGCCCTCGACCACCTCGGCCGGCACGCCATCCTCGAGCTGATAGACGCCCTCGTAATGCAGACCCCTGGCCATATCGATCGCTTCCTGCACGTCGCAGCCATAGTCGAGGATGTTGGTCAGCACGTGGGTCTGGCCGACCGGCTGATACTGCCCGCCCATGACACCGAACGACATCTGGGCGCGGCCGGCCTTGGTGGCGAGCGCCGGGATGATCGTGTGCAGCGGACGCTTGCCTGGACCGATGCAGTTCGGATGGCCCGGCTGGATGCGGAAGCCGCCGGCGCGGTTCTGCAGCAGCACGCCGGTCTCGTTGGAGACGATGGCCGAGCCGAACGAATGCGCGATCGAATTGATGAAGGAGCAGACGTTGCGGTCGCGGTCGACGACCGTGATGTAGACCGTCTCCGGATTCATCGGCGGCGCGACGTTCGGCAGATCAAGCAGCTTGTCGAGGCTGATCTGCGAGATGTACTCGTCGGCGAACTCCTTGGCGAGGATGCTGGCGACCTCCGTCGTCATGTGCGCGGGATCGCCGATGTGCTGCTCGCGCATCATGTAGGCGATGCGCGCGGCCTCAGCCTCGAGGTGAAAGCGCTCGACGCTGAGCGGATCGATGCGCGTGAGGTCGAAGCGCGAGAGGATGTTGAGCATCACCAGCATGGTGATGCCCGGGCCGTTCGGCGGGCACTGCCAGACGTCGTAGTCCTTGTAGGTGGTGCCGATCGGCGAGGTCACCTCGGTCTGGTGGTTGGCGAAATCCTCCAAGGTGTGCAGGCCGCCGATGCCACGCAGGGTCTGCACCATGTCCTCGGCGACCGCGCCGGTGTAGAAGCCCTTCGGCCCGTCCTTGGCGATGACGCGCAGGGTCTGCGCCAGCTCCGGCTGGCGGATCACGTCACCCACGGCAGCGGCCTTGCCATGCGGCAGAAAGTAGCGCGCGGTGTTGGTGCCGTTCTTGAGCTTCTCGAACTGGTTGTTCCAGTCGAACGCGACACGCGGCGCCACCACATAGCCGTCCTCCGCGGCGCGGATCGCGGGCTGCAGCAGCCGGTCGAGCCCGAGCCGGCCGTGGTCGCGCAGGATGCGGTCCCAGGCATCGATCGCGCCGGGCACGGAGACGGCATGAGCCGAGGTCAGAGGGACCGAATGGATCTTGCGCTCGAGAAACCAGTCCACGGTCGCGGCGGCGGGCGCCCGGCCCGAGCCGTTATAGGCCATGATCCGGCCTTCGCCCCTGGGCTGGACCAAGGCGAAGCAGTCGCCGCCGATGCCGGTCGATTGCGGCTCGATCACCCCGAGCAGAGCGCAGGCCGCCACCGCCGCGTCGGCTGCGGTGCCGCCGGCCCGCAGCACCTCGATCCCGGCCAGCGCCGCCTGCGGGTGCGAGGTGGCGATCATTCCGTTCTGGGCGTGGACCGTCGACCTGCCGGGGAAATGGAAGCTTCTCATCGTTGCTCGCTGCGTGATCGTTTGGTGGCTGGAATGCCAGTGCTGACCGGCTACATCGCACATTCCTTCCAGGCTCGGCAATGCCCGGGGATACCAGCTTTTCTATGGTCAGCTCTGCTGGTAAACGGCCGCATGCCCCTCGCCGTCGCCGCCTTCTATCAGTTCGTCGCCCTGCCGGATTTTCGCGACCTGCGCGCGCCGCTCCACGCCTTTTGCGCCGAGCGCGGCATCAAGGGCAGCGTCCTGCTGGCCGAGGAGGGCATCAACGGCACCGTGGCCGGGACCGAACCGGCTATTGCCGCTCTGGTAGGCGAGTTTCGCGACGGAACGCTGTTCGCCGGCCGGCTGGACAGTCTGGAGCTGAAATATTCGCGCGCCACGGCCATGCCGTTCCGGCGCCTCAAGGTGCGGCTGAAGCGGGAGATCGTGACGCTCGGCGATCCCACCGCCGATCCGACCCGGCAGGTCGGGACCTATGTCAGTCCCGCCGATTGGAACGCGCTGATCGCCGCGCCGGATACCGTCGTGCTCGACACAAGGAATGCGTTCGAGGTGGCGATGGGGACGTTCGAAGGCGCGGTCGATCCAGGCCTGCAGAGCTTCGGGCAGTTCAAGGATTTTGCGGAACGCGCACTCGATCCTGCGAGGCACAAGCGGATCGCGATGTTCTGCACCGGCGGCATCCGCTGCGAGAAGGCGAGCGCGCTGCTGCTGGCGCGCGGCTTTTCCGAGGTCTACCACCTCAAGGGCGGCATCCTGAAGTATCTCGAGGAGATCCCGGAAGCCGAGAGCCGCTGGCGCGGCGGCTGCTTCGTGTTCGACGAACGCGTCGCGCTCGGCCACGGTCTGCGGGAGCACAGCGCGGCCACGATCAAGGCAGTTCCGGAGGGCGCACGCGATGAGCAGCTCTGATCCATCCAACGCGGAGCTCGGCGAGCGGATCGACACGCTGGAGATGCGCCTCACCTTCCAGGACGACACGATCGAGACGCTGAACCAGACCATCACCGCGCAGTGGCGCGAGATCGATGCGCTGAAGCGCAAGATCGCCCTGCTGGTCGAGCGGCTCGAGGATGCGCAAGGCAACGCCGAAGGGCCGCGCAATGAGCCGCCACCGCACTACTGAGTGCGCGGCGATCTCAGGCCGGGACGGTCGCCGGCGCCTTGCCGGCGGGCAGATCGATCACCTCTCCGGCCATGATCAGGCGGTCGCGGCCGGCGTCCTTCGCGGCATAGAGCGCGCGGTCGGCCGCCTCGATCAGCGAGGCCGGTCCGGCCGATCGCTCGAAGCCCGGCCGGCACACCGCGCCGCCGATGCTCGCGGTGACGATGCCCGCCGGGTTGTGGTCGTGGACGATGTGGGCCTCGTGCAGTGCCCGCCTGATCCGCTCGCCGAGCCTGGCGCAGCCCCCGGCATCGGTGTTCGGCAGCAGGATGGCGAACTCCTCGCCGCCGTAGCGGGCCGCCAGATCCGAGCTGCGCTGCGCCTCGTCGGCGAGAATGCCGGCCACGGTGTGCAGGCATTCGTCGCCGGCCGGGTGACCATAGGCGTCGTTGAAGGCCTTGAAGTGGTCGATGTCAATCATCAGCAGCGCCAGCGAAGTCTTGTCGCGGTAGGCCCTGCCCCACTCCTCCAGCAAACGCTCGTCGAACCGGCGGCGGTTGGCGAGCCCGGTGAGTCCGTCCTCGATGGCCAGCGTCTCGAGCCGTCCTTGCAGCGTCTTCTGCTGCGTCACGTCGCGGGTGACGGCGACGAAGCCGTCGAACGCGCCGTCCGGCTGACGGGTGGCGCGGATCGTGGCCTCTACCCAGATCTCCGACTTATCGCGGCGGCGCATGCGATAGGTGGCGCGCGCCTCGTCGACGACGCCCCTCCTGAGCTGATCGAGGATCTCCTGCAACTGCGGGCGATCGAGCGGATGCACGCCGGAGAGCGCGCGCTTGCCCAGGAGCTGCGACGGGAGCCAGCCCAGCACGCGCATGGTCGAGGGCGAGACGTAGCCGATGCATTCGTCCAGCTCGATCCGCGTCACGATGTCGCTGGAGCCTTCGGCGAGCAGCCGGAAGTTCTCCTCCTTTGCCGCCAGCGCCGCGGCAAGCTGCTGCCGCTGCAGCAGCTGCTTCGCGAGGAAGATGCCGATCGCAATGACGAGCGCGACCAGACAGACCAGCACCGTGAGCCGAATCAGCGCATCACGCTTCCATTCGGCCAGGACCTCCGCCTCCGTGCGCGTCACCAGAATGAGGAACGGATAGCGCTGCGCGTGCTGATAGAACCCGATGCGTTCCGATGTTTCGCCGAGCCTTCGGAACTGCAACGGCCCCGACGCCGGATGATAGGGGATCGCTTCAAGTACGGGGCGCCCGACCGTCTGCGGGTCCGGTTCCGCATTGTCGGCGAGGACGGCTCCGTCACGGCTCATCAGGCTGATCGTCCCCTCACGACCGACGGCAAACTGACGGTAGAACTGAGCGAAATAGGCAACGTCGATGGTTGCCAGCACGACGCCGCCGAACCGGCCATCCGCGTGATTCCATCGCCTCGACAGGGTGATGACCCATTGACCGCCGGCCCTGCTCTGCACCGGACGACCGATCAGCAGCGAGCGATCGGCCGAAATCCTATGGTATGCGAAGTAGTCGCGATCGGCATTGTTGTAGTTGGTGAGCGTGACATCCTCGGTGGTGGCAAGCCAGTCGCCGTTTTCGCCATAGGCGAAGATGCCCCGGATGCGGCCGAGATTGGCCTTCCTCGTCTTCAGAATCGTCTGCAGTCGGGCGATCGCACCGGGCTTGCCGTCATCGGTCTCGAGCGCGGCGACGACGCCGCGCAACAGCGAATCCGCAAGCTCGAAGGTATCCTCGACGTGCTGGGTGAGCGAGTGAGCGAGGTTGCCGAGATCGGTTTCGGCATTGCGCACCTCCGCCTGTCGGGACGTCCATTCGCCCCAGACGCTGTAAGCGAGAATCGCGACCGACACGAGCGCAAGCACGCCAGCCGCCCACATCGGCAGGCGGCTTCGATCAACTCTGGTCGCACCAACGTCCATTCCGCGGGACTCTCCGGACGCCGGGAGAGTCCCATGGACATCTTATTTAACCCTGAAATGCGGCGGGTCCGAAGGCGTCCGCGGCGCCCCGTAAGATTACGGCATCTCCCGTACGACTACGGACAAACAGCGGCGGCGCCGCGGTCAAGGCGGGCGTTCAGCCTGTTAGTTCAGCGAACGAACACCGATCGCACCTTGTCCCAAAGCGATGGCGAATGGTCTCGGTCAACGTCAGCATCGTCCTTCACACGGGTCGTCGAGGGCTGCTGCAGGCTCACCGGATCCGAGGCCGGAAACGTGTCCATCAGTCCCTTGTCGAGCTGCGTTGCAGTCTTGCGGTCGAGACGCGCGGCTTCGCGGGGATCGACCGCGTGCTTGTCGTGCGGCGCAGGATTGAATTTCTCGGCCATGACCAATCTCCCTGTGGGACGACAACGCAGGGGCGAAGGACGTGTTCCCCTCGATGTGACGCCCTGCGACTGCGGGGACGCTCGCATCTCCCGCGACGCCCGAGCGGATATGACCTTGGCCGGAACCGCTTGGGCATGTATCACGGACGGTAAACTGTTCCCGAAGTTGCGGAGCCCCGAGCGTGAGTAAGACTGCCGTGAACAAGCCTTTCATCGACGTGCTGTCTGGTCAGCGCCAGAGCGGACCGCCGATCTGGATGATGCGGCAGGCCGGCCGCTATCTGCCGGAGTATCGCGAGGTCCGCGCCAAGGCCGGGGGCTTTCTCGATCTCTGCTTCAATCCTGAGCTCGCGGCCGAAGTCACGCTGCAGCCGATCCGGCGCTTCGGCTTCGATGCGGCGATCATTTTTTCGGACATTCTGGTGATCCCGCATGCGCTCGGCCGCAGCGTCCGCTTCGAGGTCGGCGAAGGTCCGCGGCTCGACCCGCTCGATACGCCGGAGAAGATCGCGACGCTGTCGGCGAAGGCAGACCTGTCGAAGCTGGAAGCGGTGTTCGAGGCGCTGCGCCGTGTGCGGGCCGAGCTGCCACCGAGCACCGCCCTGATCGGCTTTTGCGGCGCCCCGTGGACGGTCGCGACCTACATGGTCGCGGGCCAAGGCACACCTGATCAGGCGCCGGCGCGGCTGCTCGCCTATCGGCATCCCGATGCGTTCGGCAGAATCATCGATGCGCTGGTCGACAGCTCGATCGCCTATCTCTTGAAGCAGCTGGAGGCCGGTGCCGACGCGCTGCAGATCTTCGACACCTGGGCCGGGGTGCTGTCGCCGCGCGAGTTCGCGCGCTGGTCGGTCGCGCCGACGCGACGCATCGTCGAGGGCGTGCGCAAGGCGCGGCCGGATGCGAAGATCATCGGCTTTCCGCGTGGCGCCGGCGCGCTGTTGCCGGGCTACGTCACCGAAACCGGAATCGATGCGGTCAGCATCGACTGGACGGCGGAGCCCGCCTTTATCCGCGAACGGGTGCAGAGCAAGGTGGCTGTTCAGGGCAATCTCGATCCGCTGGCGCTGATCACCGGTGGCGCGGCGCTCGACCAGGCGGTCGACGACGTGCTGGCGAGCTATGCCGGGGGACGTCACATCTTCAATCTCGGCCACGGCATCCTGCCGGAGACACCGATCGCCCATGTCGAGCAGATGCTGGCGCGCGTCCGCGCCTACAGGAGATGACCGATCAACGCGGCCGGCTGCGCTCGATCAGCTCGGCCGCGCCGTTGGCAAGCAGCTCGAGCCCGACCGCGCGGCCGAGCTCGCGCGGGCGATCAGCGGGCGCCGAACGCTGCGCCTCGATGAAGCGGCCGCCGTCCTCGTCGAGGACCGAGGCGGTCAGCGTCAACTGTCCGCCGTCGATGGTCGAAAAGCCTGCGATCGGCGAGTTGCAATGGCCGTTGAGCACCCAGAGCACCTCGCGCTCGGCGTCGGCGCAGGTCCGCGCCGCCGCATCGTCGATGGTCGCTAGGATGCGCCGGGTTTCCCAATCCGACGCGGGGCACTCGACGGCGACGATGCCCTGCCCGACCGCCGGCAGCATGTCGGCGACCGGAAACTCGTAGGAGGCGCGGTCGGACAAGCCGACCCGCTCCAGCCCGGATCGCGCCATGATCAGGGCGTCGGCCGGCCCCACGGCGCCGCCGTCCGGTAGCCGCTGCAGCTCGCCATTGTCGAGCTTGCGGATGCGGGTGTCGGCCGCGCCGCGGAAATGGATCAGCTCGGCCTGCGGAAACAGCCGCCGCGCATAGGCGGCCCGGCGCACGGCATTGGTGCCGATCTTGAAGCCCCGGCCGCCATCCTTGCGAAATTCGTCAAGCGACAGCCCGCGCCGCAGCACCAGTACGTCGCCCGGCGGATCGCGCGACAGCAGCGCTGCGATGACGAGACCGGGCGTCTCCTCGTTGCCCGGCATGTCCTTCAGCGAGTGCATCGCTGCATGCAGCCGGCCGTCCAGCATGGCACGGCGGATCTCGGCCACGAACGCCCCACCCTTGCCGCCATGCGAAAGCAGCTTGCTGGTCTGGTCGGAATCGCCCGTTGTCTCGAATTTGACGATCTCGATGTCGAGCGACGGAATCGCAGCCTGCAGCCGGCGGGCGATCTCCTCCGTCTGCGCCAAGGCCATCGTGCTCTTGCGGGTGCCGATCCGGAAACGTGTCACGAACTCATTCCTGCGTCAGCGCGCGTCCTGCAAGATCATGTCGGAGGCCTTCTCCGCGATCATGATGACCGGCGCGTTGGTGTTGCCCGAAACCAGATCCGGCATGATCGAGGCATCGACCACGCGCAGGCCGTCGACGCCGCGCACGCGCAAGCGTTGATCGACCACGGCGACCGCATCGGTCCCCATCCGGCAGGTCGAGGTCGGATGGTAGATCGTGCTGCCGGTCTGCCGGCAATAGGCCAGGATGTCGTCATCGCTCGCGATCTTGGATCCCGGATAGGCTTCATCCGAGACATACGGCTTCAGCGCCGGTGCCGCCAGGATTTTCCGCAGGATCCGGAGACCATCGATGTTGGCCCGCCGGTCGGTTTCACTGGCGAGATAATTGATGCGGATTTCCGGCGGCACCGTCGGATCCGCGCTCCTGATCCGCAGCGAACCGCGGCTTTCGGGCCTGAGCTGGCAGACCGAGGCGGTGAAGCCGGAGAAGGTGTGCAGCTTCTCGCCCATCTTGTCGGTCGAGAACGGGATGAAGTGGATCTGGATGTCAGGGCTCGCAAGCCGCGGATCGGTCTTGAAGAACGCGCCGGCCGTACCCGCCGCGATCGTCAGCGGACCGTTGCGGAAGGCCGCATAGCGTGCGCCGGCCAGCACCTTGCGCACGGGGTTGTTGACGATGTCGTTGAGCGTGATGCGCTGGCTGCAGCGCATCACGATGCGGACCTGCAGATGGTCCTGCAGATCACTCCCGACACCGGGCGCATCGAGGATCACGTCGAGGCCGTGCTGCTTCAGCAGTTCGCCCGGACCGACCCCGGACAACTGCAGCAGTTGCGGCGAGTTATAGGCACCGCTCGACACCAGGATCTCTTTGCGAGCGCGGGCCGTCCGCATCCGGCCGCGCTGGCTGAACGTCACGCCGCACGCCCGGCGTCCCTCGAACAGGATGCGCTGGGCCAGCGCGTCGGTCTCGACGTGGAGGTTGCTGCGGCCGAGCGCCGGCCGCAGGTAGGAGACTGCGCTGCTGGCGCGCCGGCCATGGCGTGTGGTGGTCTGGAAGAACCCCGCGCCCTCCTGACTCGCACCGTTGAAGTCGCCATTGAAGGGCAACCCGGCCTCGACCGCCGCCTTCACGAACGCTTCGGACAACGGGTCCTCGTGTCGCCAGTCGGACACCGACAGCGGACCGTCGACGCCATGATAGTCGTCGCCGCCGCGGGACTGATTTTCCGCCCGCTTGAAATAGGGCAGCACGTCGTCATAGCCCCAGCCGACATTGCCGCGCTGGCGCCAGCGGTCGTAATCTTCGTGCTGGCCGCGCACATACAGCAGGCCGTTGATCGAGCTGGAGCCGCCGAGCACCTTGCCGCGCGGCTGGAACACGGAGCGGCCGTCGAGCCCGGGCTCCGGCTCGGTCTGGTACATCCAGTTGACGGATTTTTCCTTGAACAGCTTGCCGTAGCCGAGCGGAACGTGGATCCAGATGTTGCTGTCCTTCGGACCGGCCTCGAGCAGCAGCACCGTGTGCTTGCCGTCGCTGCTGAGCCTGTTGGCGAGAACGCAGCCGGCCGAGCCGGCACCGACCACGACGTAGTCGAATTCCATGTCCGCCTCACGCAACGCCACGCTGCCTTCCATCGCTTCCCCACCGGCCTTGTTGTTCTTTCGATGATACCAAAACGCAAGGACATGCAAGCGGCAAATCAGCAGGTCTGGTCGGCCATCTCAGTCATTGCTGCCTAAGCAGGCGCGCGGCGTGCCGCGCGATCATCATTTCCTCATTGGTATTGACCACGCGCACGTGCACCCGCGACCGGTCCGAAGAGATCAAGGAATGGCTCGCACGATTGCGGCCGTCGTCCAACGCGATCCCGAGCCATTCGAAGCCTTCGCAGACGCGCTGGCGAATGCGCCATGCGTGCTCGCCGATGCCGCCGCAGAACACCACCGCGTCGATGCCCGAGAGGATCGCGGCCATGGCGCCGAGCTCGCGCCTGATGCGGTCGACAAAGTAGTCGATCGCCTGTCGGGCCTCCGGCGTGCCGGCTGCCTCCAATTCGCGCATGTCCTGCGACAGTCCCGACAATCCCTTGAGGCCCGAATGATTGTAGAGGAGATCGGTGACCGCCTCGGCGGTCATCCGCTTCTCCTGAAGCAGATAGAGGACGACGCCAGGGTCCAGCTGACCGCAGCGCGTGCCCATCGGCAGACCGTCGAGCGCCGTGAATCCCATCGACGAACCGATGCTCTGCCCATCCCGGATCGCACACATCGAGGCGCCGTTGCCGAGATGCATCACGACCACCCGGCCCTTCTCGTCGAGCGGAGCGATCTCCTTCAGTCGCGAAACGACGTATTCGTAGGACAGGCCGTGAAAGCCGTAGCGGCGGACGCCTTGATCATAGAGCTCACGCGGCAAGGCGTAGGTGTCATTGACCCAGGGGTGCGAGCGATGGAACGCGGTGTCGAAACATGCGACCTGCACGGCATCGGGAAAGGCGCGATGCGCGGCGCGGACGCCGGAGAGATTGTGAGGCTGGTGCAATGGTGCCAGCGGAATGAGCTTTTGCAGATCATTCAGAACATCGTCATTGACGACGATCGGCTGCGTGAAAGCGAGCCCGCCATGGACGACGCGATGACCGACGGCGTCGACTTCGGTGCGGCCGATGGCGCGTTGCAGTACCTCGAGCACGACGCCGAGAGCCGCCTCGTGATCGGTGGCGCTCGCGGCATCGAGCCGTTCGTCAGCCAGCGCACCGTCCCTCAGCTTTGCTTCGAGATGCGGCGCCGCACTGCCAAGCCCTTCGATCTGGCCATGCACGGCCTCGACAAGGGCGGCATCTTCCTCGAACAAGGCGAACTTGATCGAGGATGAGCCGGAGTTGAGGGTCAGGATGTGTTGCATCGATGATGCCGCCTCGTGGAGAATGATGAACTGATAAACTGCAGAAAATACGAACTATTTCCGTGACGATCCGAAGACGAACAAAACGCTAGGTTGCATTCCGCCCTGAGCTCACTGCCTGCTATCATATCAAAGGTTGAGTCGGACCCGCGGGAGAGCATTGCGTGAATATGCCTCGACATCTCCTGCCGACCACCGTGGTCGGAAGCTACCCGCAGCCGGATTGGCTGGTCGATCGCGCAATGCTGTCGAAGTCCGTTCCCCGCATTCGCATGCAGGGCATGTGGCGCATCCCCCGGCCGCTGCTCGACGACGCCCAGGACGATGCGACCATCGTCGCGATCCACGACATGGAACAGGCCGGGATCGACATCGTGTCGGATGGCGAGATCCGGCGCGAAAGCTACTCCAACCGGTTCGCGACTGCGCTCGACGGCGTCGATGCCGACAATCCCGCCATCATCATCTCGCCGTCCGGGATCAAGACGCCGGTGCCGCGCGTCGTCAGCCCGATCCGGCGGACACACCCGGTCGAGCTGCGTGACATGGAGTTCCTCCGCCGTAACACCAAGCGTGCCGCCAAGATCACCCTGCCCGGGCCGTTCACATTGAGCCAGCAAGCCCAGGACGACTTCTACGGTGACGACGAGGCGCTCGCGATGGCCTTCGCCGAGGCCGTCAATGCCGAGGCCCGCAACCTGCAACGCGCCGGCGCCGACGTCATCCAGCTCGACGAGCCCTGGGTCCGCAACAATCCGCAGGCGGCGCGGCGCTATGCCGTCAAGGCGATCAACCGGGCGCTCGATCATATTACGGTGCCCACCATCGTTCACGTCTGCTTCGGTTATGCCGCCATCGTGCCGGGCTCCAGCAAGCCGAGCGGATATGCGTTCCTGGCCGAGCTTGCCGATTGCCACGCCGCGCAGATCGCGATCGAGGCGGCGCAGCCGCGACTCGACCTCGGCGTTCTCAAAGATCTCTCGACCAAGACCATCGTGCTCGGCGTCCTCGATCTCGGCGATGCCGAGGTCGAGCCCGTCGCAGTCGTCGCCGAGCGCATCCGCAACGGCCTCAAAGTGGTGGCGCCGGAGCGGCTGGTCGTGGCGCCGGACTGTGGCATGAAATATCTGCCGCGTGCGACCGCCTTCGGGAAATTGAAGGCGATGTGTGGGGCGGCGGCGCGGGTGCGCGAAGAGCTCGCCTGAAAGCCCAATGTGGCAGATGCGGCGCATGTCGGGCGCGACGCTCCACGATGGCGCCACCCTGCAAACCCATTTCCGGAATAAGGCAGCCGGCGAGCGCGAGGAGTCGGCTGGCCCGATCTCGTCGCAAGGGAGGCTCCGATGGCCGTCTGCATCACGTCGAGACATGTCGCCGGTGCGATCGGCATGCTTGCCGGCGCAGCGTTGAGCGGGACCGCGATGGCCGATCCGCTCGACGACATCATGGGCGGCCTGATGCGCGACGCGCGCAGCTCGTTTGCGCGGATGGTGCCGATCGGGCTCGTACCGACCATGCCATCGCTCCAGCCCCCTCCCATCCAGCAGCCAACGGCACTCCCACCATCCTCTCCGCCCGCGCTCCCGCCACAGGCTCAGACCGTCAAGCCGCAGGCCGCGGCGAAACCACTGCGCCCCCGGCCGCCGCTCAGTCCCGCCGCGACGACGCTGGCGGCTGCCCATGCAGCCGAGACGGTCGCCGACGCCAATCTCGATGCGGCGCTGGCGGCCAACGAGAAGGCCATTTCCGACCGCGACGCGGCGGAGGCGCTGGCGAAGGCCAATCCCACCGCTACCAACATCGCGGCGGCCAAGGCCGCGGCCGAGGCCGCCTACCTCGCGGAGGCCAACCTCACCGACGCGCTGCTCGCCGACAAGGACGCCGACGCGCGCCTCAAGGCGGCGCGGGCCGCTCTTGCCGCGGAGCAGAGCGGCCGGAGACCGGCCGCCAAGCCGCAGGAAGCGATGCCGGTCAGCCTCGCCGACAAGTAGCCGGCATCGCGCTCACAGCGCGTCGGCTCGTTCCATCGTATCGATCGTGACCACGCCATGGGCGCGCGACACGCAGGCGCAGAGCTTGCGGTTGTCTTGCTTCTGCTCGGCGCTGAAGAACACGTCGCGATGATCGATCTCGCCCTCGACCTCGACCACATCGACCGCGCAGACGCCGCACTCGCCGCGCCGGCAATCCGCCATAACCTCATGGCCGGCGACATTCAGCACGTCGAGCATCGAGCGGTCGCGCGGCACCACGATTTCCTCGCCGCTGCCACGCAGCCGGACCTTGAACGGCTCGGTCGACAGCCGGCCGCTCGATCCGAACGTCTCATAGCTGAGATCGGCGGGAGCGCGGCCGCACGCCGCCCACGCGCTGCGCGCGGCATCCAGCATCCGCATCGGTCCGCAGAACAGCACGGCTGCTCCGGACGGCAAACCCGAAAACAGACCGGTCAGGTCCAGCCGCTGCGACTGGTCTGCGGCATACACCGCGAGCCGATCGCCGAGCAGTGCCGAGAGCTCATCAACATAGGCCGCCTCGCCCTGCGATCGCACTGCGTAGTGCAACGAGACGTTCGGCGTCTTGCGGAGCAGCGCGTGCGCGGCCCCAACCAGCGGCGTGATGCCGATGCCGCCGGCCACCAGACAATAATGCGGCCGCTGCCAGTCGACCTGCAGCAGCGAGGTCGGGCTCGCCACATCCAGCCGCGCACCGGGCTGCAGCGACCACAGATAGCGCGACCCGCCGCGGGAATCCTCGGCGAAGCGCACGGCGATCCGGTAGCCACGCGGATCCGCCTCGCCGACCAGCGAATAGGAGCGGACATCGGGCTGGCCGGCGGCGAGAACGCCGACCTTGATGTGGCTGCCAACCGCATAGGGCGCGCAGACATAGCCGTCGGGCCGCAGAATGAATTCGCGGATGCCCGGCGCGAGGTCGCGTGTCGAGACCAGGGTCGCAGGCGACCAATTGTCCTGGAAACGCATGATCGCCTCCTCAGCCGTTGGTCTGCGTCTTGATCAGGACCGCCGCCGGCACCAGGTCCATCGGACCACGCGCCTTCACGGCCAGCCGCAGGTTGCGGGCGGCAAGCCGGGCATGCTCGCGCATGATCCCCTCGGCGCGCGCGCCCTCGCGGTTCTCGATCGCGTCGATGACAATGCGGTGATGCTCCTGCGCGACCACCAGGATGTGACGCGCCTCGGGGAGCGCCGATTGCGCCATCACGAAACCGCTCGGCGAGGCGAACGGCAGCGCGCTGGCGCGGTCGACCTGGCGGATCACGGGCGGACTGCGCGACAATTCGGCCAATAAGGCATGAAAGCGCGCGTTCAGCGCCACATAGGCCGAGAACCCATCGAACGAGAGCTCGGCGGGCGCGATGAGCTCGTCGATCTGGGCGAGGCATTCGCGCATCGGCTCGGTGTCGCGCACGGACACGCCGCGCTCGGCGGCGAGCCGCGCCGCCAGTCCTTCCATCGTGCCGCGCACCTCGATGGAGTCGAGCACGTCGCGCTCGGAGAACGACTTCACCATGAAGCCGCCGGATGGAATGGCCTCGAGCAGCCCCTCCTCCTCCAGCCGCACCAGCGCCATCCGCACCGGCGTGCGCGAGACGCCGGCGGCCTCGACCGCCTGCAGCTCGGAGATGCGCTCGCCAGGGCGCAAGCCGCCGGTGAGAATCAGGTCGCGCAAAGTGAGCTGCGCACGGACGGTCTGCGAGATCGAGCGCTCGCTGTCACGCTCAGCCATTCCATTTACTCCGCGGCTTCGCGCAGCGGCGTTTCGCGCGCGATCATCCGATCGATGATCCGTCGTGCCCACATTGCGCCTGCATCGATGTTGAGGTTGTAGAAAACGCGTCCTGGATTCTCGTCCATCGCACGCTGCTGCGCTTCCAGGATCAGCTCGTCCTCGCGGAAGATGCCCGACACGCCCTCGCGAATCTCCGTCGTCAGCCGCTGCTCGGAGAGCTGGTAGTTGCGGGCGAACGCCCAGAAATAGTGGCAGGTCTTGTCGGTCTCCGGCGTGATGGTGTTGAGCACCATGCCGTTGACGCCCTGCGAGCGGTCGCCCTCCGGCGCGCCCGTCTCGGTCGGGGCGACGCCGACGTCGATCGTCACCGTGCATGGCGCCTCGAAACGGATGATCTGCCAGCGGTCGACGAGACCGGGCTTGCCGAGCTGCTTCGCCCAGAACGGCGGCGGCTCGATGCCGCGCATCCAGCGCGTCACGGTCGCGGTGCGCTCGCCATGGGTGACGTCGAACGGCGCTTCCGCCACCGCGTCGTTGCCGATCGACGAGCCGTGCACGAAGGTCTCGTGCGTGAGATCCATCAGATTGTCGACCACCAGCCGGTAGTCGCATTTGACGTGGATGGTCTTGCCATCGCCGGCCCAGGCCGGATCGTGATTCCAGTGCATGTCGGGAATGGTCGCGGGATCGGCCAGCGCCAGATCGCCCATCCACAGCCAGATGAACCGATGCCGCTCGACCGCCGGATAGGCCCGCACGCAGGCCGAGGGGTTGATGGTCTCCTGCGAGGGCATGAACGTGCAGCGGCCCTGCGGGCTGAACTTCAAGCCGTGATAGCCGCAAACGACAGTATCGCCTTCCAGCCGCCCCTTGGACAGCGGCACCAGCCGGTGCCAGCAGGCATCTTCGAGCGCGGCGATGGTGCCGTCGGCCTTACGGTACATCACGACGTGCTTGCCGCAGATCGTCCGCGGCAGCAGGGCCTGCTTGACCTCGGCGTCCCAGGCAGCGGCGTACCAGGCATTCATCGGAAAAGAAGCGGCCATGGCGTGTCCTCGTGTCGGTATACGTCCAACTGGCCGCTGTATACAATAAGTGGGAGACAAGGCGCAAGTTCCGCCTGTTCCATGTCCCCAGCTGCCATCTTTGTATACAACACACCGTCTCAGCCGCGCGACGGTTCCGCCAGAAGGAACGAAGCTGACAGACAATCCTTTCTGATTCAGTGACTTGCGTTGATTCCTCGCCGGTCCTCGACCAGATGTCACCCGTTCGGCTTCGGTCTTCGCCACCCAGCGAGCGCTCGATCCCTTGGCATCTTTGCCTGGCAGCGGGACCACAGGCACGAGGGATCAGCCGCCCCCACGGCGAGAGCAGATCCCGCAGGCAGCGCGGCACCAGCGAGGCAGGGTTCGACGATCAGGAGTGCTCGCCCCGAAGCCACGCGGCGCCGCGTGCATAGAGCGCTTCGACTTCCGGCCCCTTCAGCCCGGGCATGTCGCGCTTCACCGTGTAGCCGATGCGCGTCTGCAGATAGGCGAGATGCCGATACCCCACGGGAAACTGCTCGAGCAGCGCACGATCCAGCGCCGGCACCGCGCCGGGTGTCACCGGGTCCATGCGATCCTTCTCATAGATCGGCTGGCGCAGCACGATGCCCCATTTGCCCGCGCGCTTCTCGAGAAAGTCGTAGAAGCGGCCGGTGCAGAGCACGTCGCAAACGACGCCTTCGACCTCGGCGCGCTGCGAGATCGTCATCTTCGTCTGCGAAATCGCGCGGTGGCCGGCGAGATCGACCGAGATGCCGCCGAGAAAGTGCAGGATGTTCACGCCCTTGGCCCAGGCCGCCTTGCTGATCTCGATGAACTCGTCGCCGGTGCCCTGCGTCCACGTCGCCATCATCCGCCCATCCGGATGCCACACCGTGCGGAAACGCTCCCAATCGCCGGCATCGCGCCAGATCGCCCAGTTCTGCAAAAGCTCGCGGATCTGACGGTCGTCCTCGATTTCGGCGGCGGTCTTGGTCATGTGCATTTCCTCTGTGTTGTGCGGCTGCTGGATACATGGATCGGAGCAGCGCTGCAAAACTCACATTGCTGGTGATGAAGTCCAAGACGCGCCAAGCATTCAGTGTCGTTCCGGGCAAGTCCGACAACGCGGAGCGTTGCCGGACGCCGACCCGGGATCCATACGCCGCGGCGGATGCGGCTGGGCGAGAATGGTCGACCATCGTGCCTCGCACATCTCCTTGGGGTTATGGATCCCGGATCGGCGCGCGCGTTGCGCGCTTGTCCGGGACGACGGTTGAGTAAATGTCGACACCTTCGGCCTCATCACGGAGGCGAAGTGATAAGCATCTTTCATCCCGCGGCACGTCGTGCCCGGGTGATGCAGCATTCGTGTCCCTCCTGATCATGAGAGGGCGCGAGGAAGGCCGGACCTCGGCTGAGGCCCGTGGCCCGCCTGCTCAAAAGAATGCAGGCGGCAGGTACCACAGGTACAGCCGGACAGACCCGGCCTTCCCCGCGCGACGGTGTTAACGGTGTCCTTCGTGCTCTCCCTGGGGATCGGCGTTCTTGCCCCCATCGCCCGCGCGTGCCGTCAAGCAACGCTCACGGACTTGACCTCAGCGTCGAGAGGCCAGGACCACACGACTTCGCCGTCCGTGCCGCCTGCGCTCGTCTGGCACAGCCGTCACGTCCATCGCAGCCCACCTCCACGTTCGTGACGACGCGTACGTCCCTCTGCTCGAGGCGGGTTGCGCCGACATAAGCACAATTTCGGAAAAACCGCAACCAAAATCTTTCCAGTCGGCAGGCCGCCTGCCCCGAAACAGCGCGAGAAGCTCATCGTTCGGCCGTTCGGTCGCTCCTAAGGCCTTCCCCCTGAACGACCAAAGCGATCGCATTTGCGTCGTTGATGTCCGCAGCCGTTGCTGAGCTCTCATGGTCCGAGGGCCGCGGCAAGCGGCGGTCTCAGAGGACGGCCGCAGGCGCCGCCAGCACTGCGCTCTTGTCCATCTGCGATCCCCCTGCCCCCACAACCGTGCATGATGGCCTACGAATAGTCGGGTCACCTCGCCGGCCTTGCCATCATGCGCCAGCTCTCTGACCGCCTATTCCGGAATCCGTGCGATCAGCTGATGATGGGCATTGACGCCGATGTCGCCGCGCTGCGCGCCATGAGCCGCACCGTCGCTGTGATAGACGAGCAGTACGGCGTTGTCGTGGGTCAGAGACTGCGGCGCCATGATCGTCAGCTTGGCCTTGCCATCTGCGCTGGCCACGAAGTCGTTGGTCGTGGCAGTGCCGTCGAGCGGCGTGAAGCCGACAGGCTTCTGGTCGAAATGGTTTTCGAACAGGCTGTAATGGCCGCCCGGCTTCAGATCATCGAAGCTCATGGCAATCTCGACCTTGCCGCCAGCCGCCGGCGTGAGCGTCACGCTGCCGCTCGCCGCCAGCCAGTCGCCGAGCGTGAAGCCGATCGCCTCTCCCTTGGCATTGGAGATTGCAACGTTCATCGCATCCTGATCGATGAACGCTGGCCGGAAGCTGGCGACATGCGAGATGTTCTGCGGCCCGACGGCGACCGGCGCTGCCGCGTCCGCGACGAAGGCATGGGGATCGACCGACTTCGGCTGCTTTGTCTCGGCCGAGAAGAATGCAGCATGCGTGACGAAGGTCAGATGGCTTGCATCGGCCGCCATGCTGGGGCCGGAGTCAGCGAGTGACGCGAGCAGCAGCACCGGGCCGGCCCACGAGATCAGATTCTTCGATCGTTGCATCGTCCTATTCTCCTGGCGCCGCGTGCATGTCGACGCGCGCGATGCGCGTCCTGGCGGGCCTGCCCGCGCCGAAGCCCTGCTGGCTGTTCGCTTCGAATGCGACAAAGGTTACGCCCGCTGCCGCCCATGTCGTGGCGCGCAGCACTGCGAGCTCAGTCCTGGGCAAAGACGCGTGGCGCGATCGAGAGGAACATGCGGCGGCCAAACAGGGCGGCCCCCCCCATGAGCAGGACCGCCGTTCCGACGTTCCACATCAGGATCATCACCGAGGCGTCGATGGTATGGAACAGCGCGAGCGCCGTCGACGTGATCGCAGAGACGGCGAGGCTTCCCATCAGAGCGACCATGGTGGGACGAAGCCGCGCGGCATAGCGCAGCATCACCAGCAAGGCCAGCGACAGCGGCAGACTCGTCACCGCGAGCGTCGTGAAGCAGCGCGCCGCTTCGCCCGGACTCATGCCGTCGGGACCGATCGAGACCCAGTCCGTCAGACACTGATAGCCGATGTTGGACAGCCAGAGCGCAAGCGCCGGCAGCGGCAGGAGCATCCAGAGTCGCGAGCGGTCGGGAAGACTGATCAGGAACGCCGCGATCACCGCCAGCACGCCGGTCAGGATCGATCCCAGGAGGCTGGTGACGAAGGGCGCATCGTGGAGGCGCTGCGCCAGATCCGGACGGATCCCCTGGTTGACGGCGAGCAACGCCACGATGGCGACTGCTCCCAGCAGCCAGCCGCAGGCGCGCAGCAGCGGCGGCCGCAGCCGTCTCACCGGCCGCATGTCGGTCGCAAGGGAGTCGATCAGGTCATCGGTCTTGATCATGGCTCGTTCCGCGGAATGAGCAGCTTCTGAAGGCTCTTCAGAGCGCGGTGCATGTTGACTTTCAAGGAGGTCGTGGACATTCCGGTCGCCGCCGACGCCTCCCT
The DNA here is from genome assembly GCF_032484535.1 of Bradyrhizobium sp. SZCCHNS3016. Lineage (NCBI taxonomy): Bacteria > Pseudomonadati > Pseudomonadota > Alphaproteobacteria > Hyphomicrobiales > Nitrobacteraceae > Bradyrhizobium > Bradyrhizobium sp. SZCCHNS3016. The sequence goes on along the minus strand of NZ_JAUETE010000003.1, from coordinate 294,000 downwards.
GAGCGACAGCTCCTTGAGCTTGAGCAGCCGCACGGCCTGTTGCTGGGCCGGCGGAAGGTTGCCGATCGCCCGCTCCAGTTCGCGGCGGTCAGGGGCCGCCTCCGCACTGGTCTCGGGCTCGGCTGCAATCTCGTGCTCCGGCGCCAGCGCGATCTCTCGCCCACGCTGGCGGACCTGCCGCCGCACCCGATCGATCAGTCGGCGGTTGGCGATGGTCACCAGCCACGGCGCGAACGGGCGCGTCGGATCATAGGTGTGGCGGATCGAATGAATGGTCAACAGCACGTCCTGCACCGCGTCCTCGATGTCGCTGCGGTCGTTGCAGCGCCGGGCCGCGAGCGAGCGCAGATACGGCGTGATCTCCCGCAGCAGTCGCTGATAGGCGACGCGGTCACCCTCCTGGGCATGCGCCATCAGGATCGCCCAATCGAGCGCCCGCCGCCCCGGCTTGACCTCGGCACGCGCCTGATGGTCGGCCGAGACGAGCCTCAGCCGCGGTGCGGGACCGCCCGGATCACTGCTCATCGGCGCCCTCCGCCTTTCGACCGAACGACGCTGCGAGACGATCGAGACTGACAGGCCCCGGCCCCAGGGCGATGATCGCAACGGCCATCGCAGCCCATGGCAGATGAAAATTGGCCCAGCCGTCGGGGACCACGAGCTGAATGATTGCGGTCATCATCAGAAGCCCGAGCGCGCTCAGCCGGGTCGCGAGCCCGGCCACGAGAAGCACGGGCAGCACGATCTCGGCCACGCCATCGAAGAACGCGAAGGCCGTAGGCCAGGGAAGATCGTAGGCCTGCCCGAACACATGCAGCTTGAACTCATCCTCGAACAGATAGGAAGCGGCCGGCGACAGCGACAGCAACCCATCCCACTTGGTCAGGCCGGATCTGAAGAACGGGACCGCCAGCGCGATCCGCAGCACCGGGGGCGCCACGGTCCCCGCCAGGCGAGCGAGCCGATCCGCGACGTCACGCACGACGACGGCGAGGGCTGGAATGGTTGCGGCCGTTCTCATGCCGTCCCCGCCATCGGCGCGAGGTCGAAGCCGATCACGGCTCCGCTGTGGATCAGGTCGTGGAGCGTTCCGGCCAGCTCGAACCGGACGTCGGCGCGCGGCGCATTCTCGAGCGCCGTCAGGACCGATCGGCCAGCCAGGAGGGCCTCGACGAAAGCGAGGCTGCCCGCGGGGATCGAGCGGACCACGACATCAGCGTCCGGACGGACGATCAGCGCGGCCTCTCCGGCGTCGAGATCTACAGGGCCAGGAATTCCTCCCGCCGTATTCATCTGCCAAATCGTGAGCGCAGGAAACGATGAGCCGACGAGCCGCAACGACGGATGAAACCGCAGGCGAAGCCCGGGCAGAGCGGCCGGCGCAACGGCTGCGAAGGCCGCCGGTGTGACCGGCCCGGCCTCGGCGGCGTGATATGCCTCCGTCCAGGCGCGCTCGATCCGCGCGACATCCGCCAGATAGGGCAGCGCCGATGCCGGCGCGAAGCCGTGGATGAACGCGGCGAAGCCGGCGCCGTAATCGAGCAGGATGGGAGAGCGCGGAAGCTCGGAGACGACATAGCGGCGCGCCATGGCCTGGAAGAACTCCGCTCCGACGATGCGATGCACTGCGGGATAGGCGTCCTTCAGCGTGGCCGTCAAGCCGACCACGACGTTGTTGCGGTAGACGCCGAAACGTCGCCGGCTCGGCGTGCCGTCCGGCCCGACCAGGCCGGCGGGCACCGGCTGCTCGGGATCGAGCAGCGCCCGCGCAAAGCTGCCAAGAGGTTCAGCAGGCGGCGGCATCACGCCACCTCCGTCACTTGCATCTGCATGATCGCCTCGGCGCGGCTGGCGTCTTCCGCGAGCACCGGCCAGGGTGGCACCTCGGCGTCCCACTCGATCAGCGTCGGCACCGGGCCGATCGACCGGATGGCGCGCGCATACAGCGCCCAGACCACGTCGTCGACCGGACGGTCATGGGTATCGATAAGGAGCGGCTGTCCGTGCTCGTCGGCCTCGCGCGCGTGACCGGCGAGATGGATCTGCAGCACATGCCGAAGCGGAAATGCGTCGAGATAGGAATACGGATCCCACTGCTGATTAGTTGCGGCGACGTACACGTTGTTGACGTCGAGCAGGAGTCCGCAGCCGGTGCGGCGCGCGATCTCGGCAATGAAGGCGGGTTCGGACCAGTTGCTCTCGGCGAACGCGACATAGGTGGACGGATTTTCGAGCAGCATGCGGCGGCCGAGCGCGCTCTGCACCTCGTCGATATTGGCGCAGATGCGGTTCAGGGTTTCCGTCGTGTAAGGGACCGGAAGCAGATCGTTGAAGAACCCGGACTCGTGCGACGACCACGCGAGGTGTTCCGAGAACAATCCCGGCTCGTAGCGCGCGATCAATTGGCGGAGGCGGCCGAGATGCGCGTGGTCGAGCGGGCGATCGGCGCCGATCGACAATCCGACGCCGTGAAGCGACAACGGATAGCGCTCGCGAATAGCCATGAGGTAGCGGTGCGGCGGTCCGCCGGCGCCCATGTAGTTCTCGGCATGCACTTCGAAGAAGCCGATGTCGGGCGATGTTTCGACGATGCAGCGGTAGTGCTCGGCCTTCAGGCCGACGCCCCCCCGTGCAGGGATCCCTGCAGCCGTCGAGAATTGCGAGCGTGACATGTGGTGGCTCCGATCAAGAAGTGAGGCGGGCCGCGCGCAGCCCGCCCGCGGCATCAGGCCTTCGGCGTGAGGCTTCCCGATCCCTTCGGGGTCTGCATCGTCGTGCAGGTGCCCTTGGGTTCGAGCTTGAAGGCATTGCCCTGATAGTCCGCCGTGCTCGTGCCCGCGCAGGTCGTGCCGGCGCCTGCGAAGCAATCGTTCTGGCCCTTCAGCGCGACGCCGAAGCACTTCTCCATCTTGCCGTCCTTCATGGCCTTCATGGTCTCGGCCTGCTTGGCCTTCATCATCTTTTCCATGTCGCCCTTGGCCATCATCTCCGCCGAGGCGGACGTCACGGCAAGCGTGCCGGCGGCGACCGCGAATGCGCCGACAATCACTGCGGACAGCGTGCGATTGGACATGCGTGTTCCTCCATTCTCAGGGTTCAGCCTGCGGACATTGCAGGCGTCTGGCGGCCATCGGCACGCCTGCACATTGGTTCGCTCGGATGCGGCGGAAGGTTACGTCGCCGCGTTCGAGATGGCGTCCCTCAGTTGCGCCTGAGATAGGCGAATAGATCGGCGGCCACCGACGACGACCAATCGGCGGCGCCCTGGAGGTATCCGATGACGAGGCCCGAAGCGGAGATCAGGTAGGTGATCGGCATTCCATGGAGGATGAACGGCGCGGTCCTGCCGCTGCCGTCGCCCTGCTGGGCCACATATCCGTTCGGATCGAGGCAGATCGGCAGCGTCTTCAGCCCAAGCGCCCCGACGAAACGACCGACACGGTCGCGATCGCTCCGGACTTCAGACACCGCGACGACCTGCAGGCGATCATGGGTGACGCTGCGCGCGAGTTGATCCAGCACCGGCAGTTCGGTGCGGCAGGCCGCGCACCATGAGGCGAAGAAGTTCAGCAGGATCGGCGCGCCGCGCAGCGCGGCCAGATCGAGCGTCCCGCCCTCGAGGCGAAACAGCCTCACCGGCGGCAGGCTCTGTTGCGGCCGCAGCAAGATGAGCTGATGGCGCCCGTCCGCGAAGGCCGACACGTCATCGTGAGGCGGCGCAGCCAGGGCGGATCCCGCGCCCGCCATGAGGACCGACAGCAGGCCGCCGGTCACATCGCGCCGGCTCGCCACGCTCATTCCGTCACCTCCTCGACGACGAGAACGGGCGACGACTGCGGCACGGCGGGACGGAATGCGATGAAGAAGAACAGCGGGTTGGGTAGCCAGTACAGCCAGCCGATCGACAGCTCACGACGGCCATCCGGAAGCCGAAGGTCCAGCCAAACGTACAAGAACTTGTAGATGCACAGCCCGGGGATCCAGTTCAGCCGAAGATGGCCCGTCTTCAGGTAACGCCGCCGGATGTAGAGATTTCCTTCGAACGGCGTGATGCCCCAGAGTCCGACCGGCCCCTCGGCAATCACCTCGCCGCTCGGCCGGTGCGTGATGCGCGCGATGCGCGGGCGTGTGATTTGCAATCGGATACCTCCGCTGACCGCTCCGAACCATGTCGTTCCGACGGTTCGATCGCGGACCTGGAAGGGTTACCTGGCAGCTTGTCACGGCGGAGCAGATATCCGCGGCGCAAATCCGGCTACGGCGGCCCGAGCCTCGACTGGCCTCACGGCTGACGAATCCGGATCGAGATCACACGCCCTGCCCGATCGGCAGCGTCGCCAATCACGAGCGGACCGAGATGAAGGCAGGTTCGCGTGATCAGACTCTCCAGATTGGCCGGCGTGAGCTGCTGCGACATCTTCGCGGCGCAGGCGAACCCGGCCGCCTCGGTGACGCTCCCGGCTGCGAAAACGAATGCCAGCAGGACGAGCGCGCCCGATATCACGGACGGCGTGATGGCTTTCATGCAATTCCCCCTGCGGCTGGACCCGCGGCGGCAAGCCTCACAAGTCTATACGATATGACTGCGCCAAGACCACAACCGTTGGCGGAACCGACCCGCTGCAGACCACCTGAAAAAAATCTGCTGGAAACGCCGGCCGTCGTGTCGGCATGTGCGCATGCGGACCGTCCTTGGGTCAGCCGTATCGATACGAGCTGGCTTGAGCACTCCCAAATGGCCGCCTATCCAAGGTTGAAGCGTGGCCTGCACCCGGACCGGAGAGGACCCCTGCGATGCCGACGAACAAAAACACGATCTGCCTGTGGTTCGACAAGGACGCCGAGGCGGCCGCGCGGTTCTATGCCGAGGTGTTTCCCGACAGCCACGTGGCCTCCGTGCACCGCGCGCCGGGCGACTATCCGTCCGGCAAGGCCGGCGACGTGCTGACAGTGCAATTCACGGTGTGTGGCATCCCCTGCCTCGGCCTCAATGGCGGTCCCGCGTTCACCCACAACGAATCCTTCTCGTTCCAGATCGCCACCGACGATCAGGAAGAGACCGACCGCTACTGGAACGCCATCGTTGGCCATGGCGGCCAGGAAAGCCAGTGCGGCTGGTGCAAGGACAAATGGGGCATCTCCTGGCAGATCACGCCGCGCGCACTCACCGACGCGATGGCGGCCGGCGGAGCGGAGGCCAAGCGCGTGTTCGCCGCGATGATGACGATGAAGAAGATCGACGTCGCCGCCATCGAGGCGGCGCGGCGGGGATGACCTTGCCAGCCGGAGCGCAGCATCGCCGCGCTCCGGCGTCACGGGCGCAGGCTGCCGCCACGATGGCGCGCAGGCAGCCGTTCGACGCCAGAGCCTCGGGGACGAAACAAATGACGCCGCCGGGGGAACCATGGGATGGCCAGCAGATTGGTTCCATGACGCAATCCCCACCCGGAGACATCTCATGACCATGAAGATTCTTACGATCACTCTCGCAGTAGCCGCGAGCACATTGATGGCTGCAGCCGCCTCCGCTGCCCCGCTCACGGCCGGTATATCGGTCCTCCCGGAGAGCAGCATCCAGCAGGTTCGCCTGATCTGCAACGAGAACGGCCGCTGCTGGCGCCAAAGCCGCGAACGCCGTGTCATCATCCGCGAAGACCGCGGCGCCTACGGCTATGGCCGGCACGAGCGGCGTGGCTATGAAGGACGTGGCTATGAAGATCGTGGCGGCATCGGCATCCACGCGCCCGGCGTGAGCGTCGGAATCGGCCGATAACACGTCCGACGTTCTGACTCATGCCAAGGCATCGTGATCAGGACTGCAAATGATCTGCAAATGAGCCAGGCGTCCGACGTTCGCATGTCGATGCAACGATGCTGCGAACGTCGGATGAGCCGCAAGGCCAGACTCGCTCTCGCGTCAGGCGATGGCGGCGACCAGATCCTCACGGCAAATAGTTTCGGCTCGACCTCGCTATTGCGCGCGCGCACACCATATGTTGATGATCACCGCGCGTTCCCCGGCTGCCATCGGTGACTGAGAGCCATGCGCTCCCGCCGCGACCTGAAGGCGGACAGCATGTCGAAAACTTCGAACACCTCTTCTAACACCCCCAAGTCCAGTGCGCGCGTGGTTGGTGCGACCGCTCCTGGCGCCGCCATTCTTTGGGCTGCTGATCGTCGCCGCGATTCTGATCCGGTGACTGCCGTTCAGAGCGAGGCGCTTGCGCCAGTTCAGCCCGACAAGCCCTCCGAGCCGGCCAAGCGAGAGCGGTCATCGCTGCACGCGACGCTCGCCACCAGGGCGGAGAATGCGTTGGAGACGGCGGGCCTGATGCAGCAGGGCGGCGAGCGCGCTGCCGCGATCAGGAAGGCGACCATCCTCGCAAACGCCGCCGAGATACTCGGGCATTTCAACGGAAGTGTCCGCTCGCGAACGAAGTGACGCTGGGGCGGCCTGCTCCTGCGTACCATCGTGCCCTCAGAGGGCGGCATCCGGTGCAAGGACATGTCAGCCAATGCTCGAGATCAACCTCACCACAGAGCCTCCTCACGGCACGGTCGTGGATCCCGACTTTCTGCTGACGGAAATCATCGGGCTGAAGCGCCTGCTCGCCGAGGCCGAGAGCAATGCCAAGACCCGGTCCGAGCAGGCCGAAATCGAGGCGAGAGAACGCGAGACGGCGAGCAGGCTGCAAAAGCTCATTCTCGAGGAGCTGCACCATCGCATCAAGAATACGCTCGCGACCGTCACCGCCATCGTCTCCCAGAGCCTCCGCAACGTGCCGGCGACCAAGGATGCACAGCATGCCATCTCCGGGCGGCTCCTGGCCCTCGGACGGGCACACGATCTCCTCCTGCAAGCGAAATTGTCCAGCGGCGATCTCCGCACGGTGATCCGTACGTCCGTCCAGGCCTTCGACACGCCCGACGACTCACGCTTTGCGATCACCGGGCCCGACGTGCTGGTGACGCCGGATGCCGTCATCGCCATCGCGATGACGCTCAACGAGCTGTGCACGAACGCCCTGAAGTTCGGTGCGCTGTCCGTGCCGGAAGGACGCGTCGACCTGCTTTGGACCGTTGACCAACGCCGGGTCCGCTTCGCCTGGACTGAAAGACACGGCCCGGTCGTTCAACAGCCCGCGAGCCGAAGCTTCGGAACCCGGCTGATCGAAACGCTCGGCGTGCAGCTCGGCGGCGAGGTTCAGTTGAACTATGCGCCGTCAGGGCTCTCCTACACGTTCGACGCGCCGATCGCCGTTCTCGACTCTCCCGTGAGACCGCCGATGCACGCAACAGAAAGGGATCTCCGATGTCGCTGAGCCAATTTAGCGTCGATGAGCAGCCGCACACGATGGACGGATTGCGCCTGCTCGCCCAGGATGGCGCCGTCGGCGTCGAGGCCTTCGTCAGCCGCAAGGTGATGGACATCTGGGCCGAGTCGATCGAGCACACGGGCGGCCGGCAGAGCCTGTTTCGTGTCCAATACAATGCGCTGGGAAAATTGAACCTTGCTGCGATCGAGCGGATCGTGAGCAGGAAATATCGGCGCGGCGCCGCATCCAACCGTCAGCATCCCTTCATCGAGGTGTTGTTCTCGGATATCGCCGACAGCGGTGAAACGCTCGATCTGAGCGAGCTGGTGCGAGAGCCATTGCCGCCGTCGTTCCATCGGCTTGGGTGAGACAGGCGGACGGCGCACCTCAGGTCTGACCGATCAGGGTGTGCGCGGACGCGGTGCAGATCTCCTCGAGGAAGTCGAGGAAGGCGCGGGCGCGCGAGGAGATCAGCTTGCGGCTCGGAAAGATCGCGGTCAACTGGGCGGCGCGGGTGTCGAACACGACCCCCCTGCCGATCTCGACCAGCCGGCCCTCGCCGAGCAGCTCGACGCAATAGTGCTCCGGCAGAAAGGAAATGCCGGCGCCGTGGGCGACGGCGCGGCGCACCGCCAGCGGATTGTTGATGCGGGCGACATGCGCACCGACGTCGAAGCGGACGAGATGGCCGTGCTGCTTGATCATCAGGGTGCGGTCGCCATAGCGGCGCTCGCAGATCATGAGATGGCGCTCCAGCGCGCGGACGTCCTCGCCGATGTCGTGCGCGGCGAGATAAGCGGGGCTGGTCACCCAGATCAGGCGGCCGCCGATCAGCACCTTCTGCGCCAGTTCGGAATTCTCCTGCACGCCGACCACGACCGCGATGTCGAAGCGGTCGGCCAGCATGTCGATCGCCCGCGTGGTCGCCTCGACATCGAGCTCGATGCGCGGATAGCGGCGGTGGAATTCGGCGAGCTGCGGCGCCAGGATCTCCTCGCAGAATGCCGGCGGCAGCGCCACCGACAGTCGGCCGCTTGGCACGCCGACCAGCCCGGTCATGACCGCGTCGGCCTCAGAGACCTGATCCAGGATCTTCTGACATTGCTGGAAGAACAGCTCGCCCTCGCGGGTCACCCGGACGCGCCGCGAGTTGCGGTCGAACAGCCGGATGCCGAGATCCTGCTCGAGCCGGGCGACCGATTTGCTGACCGAGGATTTCGGCATGCCCAGGGACCGCGAGGCGCCGGTCATGCCGCCGGTCGCGACCACCGCATGGAACACCGGAATGTCCTCGATCCGCCATTTCATCCTAGAGCCGCTCGTTCATCGAGAGAAACGATCCGTACACGTTAGCATGATTGTCTAGCATGGGAAACTTCGTAAGGTCCGTCCCAGCGCGGCCGCGGGTCACGGTCAACGGCGGCTCATTTCGCGGAGGGACACATGGCGCGGATCATCGGCGGCATCGGCGCCTCGCACTCGCCCACCATCGGCTTCGCACGCGACACCAACAAGCAGAACGACCCGGCCTGGAAGCCGATCTTCGACGGCTTCGCGGTCGTGCGCGACTGGGTGAAGCAGAAGGACATCGACGTCCTGTTCATGATCTACAATGATCACATCACCTCGTTCTTCTTCGATCACTACTCCGCCTTCGCGCTCGGCATTGACGACCGCTATATCGCCGCCGACGAAGGCGGCGGACCGCGCGACGTGCCGCCGGCCAAGGGCCACCTCGGCCTGTCGCAGCACATCGCGATGGCCATGATGGCGGACGAGTTCGACATGTCGTTCTTCCAGGGCAAGCCGGTCGATCACGGCCTGCTGTCGCCGCTGTCGATGATGGGCGATGCCAGCGGCCCGTGGCCGGGCATGGTGGTGCCGCTGCAGGTCGGCGTGCTGCAATTGCCGATTCCCAATGCGAAGCGGATGTGGAAGCTCGGCAAGACGCTGCGCAAGGCGATCGGGAGCTATCCGGAGGATCTGAAGGTCGCCATCTTCGCCACGGGCGGGCTGTCGCACCAGGTGCATGGCGAGCGCGCGGGCTTTCTCAACGAGGACTGGGACGACGAATTCCTCGATCTGCTGGAGAACGACCCGGAGCAGCTGACGGCGATGCGCATCGCCGACTACGCGGTCAAGGCCGGCATGGAAGGCGCCGAGGTCATCATGTGGCTGATCATGCGCGGTGCGCTCTCGGACAGTGTGAGGCTCGTGCACAAGCAGACCTACGCACCGTCGGTGACCAACATCGCCACGCTGGTCTTCGAGGATCTCGGCGGCGCGCCCGACCCGCAGGAGGTCGCGGCCTATCGCGCACACATCGGCCATGAACTCGCGGGCGCGGAGATGCTGACCGGCACCTACCCGTTCACCCATGGCCGCAGCCAGGCCAATTTCCGCATCAACGACTTCCTGCACCGGCTCGTCATCCCCGCGCATCGCGCGAGATTCGTTGCGGAATTCGACGCGCTGGCGGACGAGTACGGTCTCACCTCCGAGGAGCGCGAGCTCATCAAGAACCGCAGCTGGATCGAGATGATCCGACGCGGCGTCAGCTTCTTCGTGCTGGAGAAGATGGCCGCCGTGATCGGCGTCTCCAACCCGGAGGTCTATGCCGCGTTTCGCGGCGAGACGCTGGAAGCCTTTCTGAAAACCCGCAAGGTGCCGATGCGCTACTCCGTCGCCGGCGGCGCCAAGGCGGACGCGATCGACGCCCATTGACATTGGCACGCACGACCCGCGCCGCCGCCCCGCAGCGGCGACGCAGGTCATGTCTCCGGCAGGTTGATGCCGCGCGCCTTGGCCCAGCGCTCCAGGACCTTGCGCTCGTCCGCGTGAGCGACGCGGTTGGCGAAGCCGCGGATCTGAACCGCGCGGCGCCGCGGGTTGAGCTCGATCGTCAGCAGCCGCTGCGTCTTGCCGGCGTGACAATAGCGCAGCGACCAGATCGAGGCGTAGCCGGCGATGCACTTGTCCGCGTAGCTCGCGACACAGTGATGCATCGCCCTGGACTCCGCGACGAGATCCTCGGCGGTCCGCAACTGCATGATGACATACGCGTCGCGCGTGGCCGAGCCCTTCGACGGGCTCCATGACCAGTCCGTCAGCGCGGCCCCCGGCCAATCCGCCGCAAGCTCCGCCGTCCGTGCGGCCATGCGGCCACGGGCGATCTCGGCCCGCCGCCGCGCCGCCTCGATGCGGGCGATCACCGCGAGATCACGATGCCATGCGTTCATCAGCCGGCGCAGCGCGGCCAGCGAGCGGCCCTTGAGGCTGAACTGGCGCTCGCGCCGGCGACGATGCGCGATGTAGTCGCAGAGATCGTCGATCTCCTCGCCCGTCGTCGGATGTGCGCAGAACAACTGCGCCGCCTCGCGCCAGAACGCGATCTCGCCCCGCGGCGTCCGCGCAATCCTGGACCGGGCGATCCGCGACACGATCGCCGGATCGCCCGTGTAGGACCGCGCAATCGCCTGCCAGATCGCCTCGTCGAAGCCGACCTGCCCGAGCGGATGGAGGAAGGCGTGAACCTCCTTGCGCGACAGCCAGGCCGAGGCGCCTGCCTTGTACAGCGAGCCGCCGCCGGCGGCCGCGATGTACCAGCGCCTGCGCAGGATCGTCTCGTCGCGGTCGAGCCCGCCGTCATCGATCCAGATCAGCTCCAAGTGCTGGGCCACCGAATAGCGGCCGAACAGATGACGCGCAGCCGCGCGGCGTCGCGCGTCTTCAACTGGGGCTTCCAGCCTTCTGGATCGCGAATGATGTCAGCCTCGAAGCCGCGCCGCGCCTCGCGGATCGCATTGTGCAGATCCGGCGGCGAACGCGTCGGCCGCGCCGCGCGGCGCAGCGTCAGCTGATACGATTCAACCCGCGCGCGCTCGGCCTCCCGCCGGCGCGCCATCAATGACCGTGCCATGGTCGTTCAACATGATGGAGTGACTGTCAGCCGGACGCACTGCGGGCGTCGGCACGGATCGTGTCGCGCACAGTGGACTTGACATGGCTGATGGCCTCTCGCGTTGAACGCTTTGGGTATTGAAACGGGCGACGCTCATACATCCGAACTGCAGATATTGCAAGCCGTCGTGCGCAGCTCTTCAGCGCAGGCATGTCACGAGGCATCAGCGGCGGGGCACGCCAACGCTATATTCTTTCAGCCGCGCATCATCACGAAGGCGCGGCGCTGTTAGTTGCAAATGATTCTATTCATCGACGAGCAGGATGCAGCGCCCAATCAGGCATGCGGCAGAACGTCGCACGCGCCTAACGAATATTTCTCCTCCGCAAGACAGAAACAAACAGACCGGAAAGCCGGCCCGCTGCCCGTTCGATGACGACTTTGCAGCGGCCGACGGCCTGATTGTGTAACTACACAGCTCCTCACGTCACGACATGCACCATCCCGACGACCTGCATCGAAACGATACAGGCGAACGCAGATGCATTGCCGACTAGGAATGTCATGCCGCGACAGCAGTGAAGTGTGAGGAGACGATCGAATGGCCACCAACTTCAATGCGACTGCGCTCGCCAACGGCACGTCCAACCTGCTCACGCGAGCGAGCGCGCTCAATCTGTCGACCGATCTGGTTCAAGCCGGCGTCGTCTTCGACGACGCTGTTCGCATCTCGCTCGGCCTCTATTCCGGCAGTCAAGGCAGCGGCAATACGAACACCTTCCTGTCGAACTACACCACCGACATTCATGCCGTGCAGAACGATATCGCGGCCATCTTGGCCAACCCGAACGAGGTGACGATCGGTGGCGAGACGTTTGCGCTGAACTCCACCGACATCGCCGTGCTGACCAACGTCCAGACCCAGCTCGGCACGCTGCTGACCGCGGCCGCGCAGACCACGAATGCGACGACATTATCGACGGCGTCGCAGACCATCCACGCGTTACAGACCGAGATCCTGTCGGAGATCAACAACGACGCGCATCTGTCGGCGGCACTCAACAACGTCACCTTCACCGCCAATACCGGCGCGACCGACGTTGCGTTCCAGAACCTGCCGGCAGGCGCAGACGATCCGACCACGCTCGCGGCCGCGACGGCGGGCACCAGCCTGAAGGTGGTCGGCGAGGTCTTCAATGCCGCAGTGAGCGTCATCTCCGGCGGCATCAACGCGACCAATCTGACCCAAGTGACCAACGACCTGACGGCGGTGCAATCGGGCCTCACGGCCATCCTCGCCAACGCGACCATGCTCGCGCAGATCGAAGCCGGAGAAACCACCAACGCGGCAGCCGCCACGACGCTCCATCTCCAGACCGTGCTGAATCAGGTCACACTGCAGCTCGAGAAATACGATGCCGCCGCCGCGACCGGAAACACCACCGCGCTGCGCGGCACGGCGGACAATCTGCTCGACATCATCGACATCGTCCAGAACGACGCCGCTTTGAACGTCGCGGCCGGCGGTAGCGGCAATCCGGGCCACACAGGCGGCTTCGCCGAGGATCCGGGCGGCCTCACCGGCACGGTCACGCGGTTTCAAGACAATCAAGCGCAAACCAATTTCTGGGCCACCTTCGTCGCCGAGGCGAACACGATCAACGCGCAACTGATGGCGATCGTGAACGGCAGCGGTACGGCCAGCCAGGCGCTGATCACGCAGATCGAGAACTACAACAATTTCGGCGCCAGCTTCGATGCCGCCCAGGGCGCCGTGTTCCAGGGCCGTTTCGACAACGAGCTCAACAATGGCACCCTGCAGGCGGACTCCACCACCGCCATCAAAGGACTGCAGGGCATCCTGAACGGGGATACCGGCGCGGCGCTCACTTCGGACCTCGCGATGCTGACGGCTGCCGGCGAGGGCTTCGTCGCCGACGCGAACGACGTCAGCGGCAACAACATCGCGATCGGCGGGGCGACCTATGTCGGATCGGCAACGACGGTCTCCAAGGCGACATCGGTCGCCGGCCTCGCCCAGGGGACGACGAAGGTCACGGCCACGCCGAACATCGCAAACGGCACCGGCGGTACCAGCACGTCCACGGCCGCGACATCGAGCGGCGGAACCACGACGAAGACCGGGACGACGACCGCGACCAACGCCACCGGCAATACGACATCGACGACCACCAAGACGACCACTCAAGGCTCTTCGCACCATCACCACAACAACACGACGGCCGCCGCCCACAACTCGACCTCCACCCACACGACGGCAGCCGCGCATTCTTCGACCGTCGTCGATCATCACCACCACGCACTGCACCACATCTGGGGCTGATATAGCCGACGGCGCGCACCGGACATCAGGCATCGGTCCACGACCGGTGCCGGCGGGCGAGCGCCTACGATCTGGCCCTCCCCTTGCATCGGCTTCTCGTGAGCCGGTTCGCAAGATGGAGTTGTCAGATGTCCGACAGCCTGCACACCGTCGTCGTGGCCAGGAAGGCCATCGAGGCGCACAACATGGCCTCATTCGAACTTGTCCCGGCGGACGATCAGCCGCTGCCGGGCTTCACCCCCGGCAGCCATATCGACGTCACCCTTCCCAACGGGCTCACACGGCAATATTCGCTGCTGAACAGCGCCGCCGAACGCAATCGCTACTGCATCGGCGTGTGGAAGGATGCCAACAGCCGCGGCGGCTCCAAGGCGCTGCATCTCGATATCAACGAAGGCGACAAGCTGCAGGTCAGCCGCCCACGCAACCGCTTCAAGATCCCGAAGGACACCAAGCGCGCGCTGCTCGTGGCGCGCGGCATCGGCGTCACGCCGATCCTGTCGATCGCGGACACGCTGAAGGCGAAGAACATCCCGTTCGAGCTGCACTACGTGTTCGCGCTGATGTCGCCGGATTCGTTCCGTAGCACCATCGAGGCCTCGGCCTTCGTCGAAGATACGACATACTACAAGGAATCCACCGAGGACAATCAGCTGCTGAAGGCGTCCGACCTGCTCGCCGACCGGCCCGACGACACCCAGCTGTTCATCTGCGGCGTCGACTGGTGGATGGATCCGATCATCGCGCTGGCCAAGCAGAAGGGTTTTGCCGAGGAGCGCATCCATGTCGAGCGCTTCACCGCGAAGGCGGCCGCGGCGCTGCTCGACAAGGTGTTCGACGTCACCATCAAGAGCACCGGCGCGACCTTCAAGATCCCGGGCGACAAGACCGTGACCACGTTCCTCGAGGAGAACGGCGTCAAGATCGCGACCTCCTGCGAACAGGGCCTATGCGGCACCTGCAAGACCAGGGTCGTCGAGGGCGAGGTCGACCATCGCGACAAGCGCCTGTCGGCGGCGCAACGCGCCGAAGGCTACTTCCTGCCCTGCGTATCGCGCGGCAAGAGCGACCGGCTGGTGCTGGATCTCTAGCAGCCGTGACCACCGAGACCGATCTGTGGCAGACCGCGTGGATCATCGCGCAACAGCATGGGACCGACGGGCCTGCGTTCGCGGCCCGCATGGCCGACGGCTTCAGGCTCGGCCACAAGATCGCCGCGCATCGGGCGTGGCTGTCGATCGCGGCCAAGGTCGCCGTGCTGATCGACGACAGCGCATCGGGCACCACGCACCGGCATTGATATGTCGAGAAGCGGACAGTTCTGATCGCGCTGTTCGGAATCGGACACGCTGTGTCAGCGTGTCATTCCGGGGCAACGCGCAGCGGCAAGCCCAGAATCCATATCCGCCGGCCGTGGCTCTGAATACCGGGCCTGCGCCCAACGGGCTCGTGACGACGGGGAGGCAGTTGCGGCTGTTCGGAACGTTTTTTGCTCCGCCTGACGCAGTCACCAAGCGACCGTCCAACATGCGCGAACGCGCAGGTCGCGCCTTGTGAGGAAGCATGTCCGTGTCACAGTCCGGCACGGCGGACGTTCCAGCCGCCGCCGACATCGCGTTGGCCTATCACGCCCGCACCAAGCACAGCCTCAAGCGCTATGCGGCGGGGCCGGAGACGCTGGACTGGGACGCGCAGCCCAATCCGTTCCGCGAGTTCGCCGGCAGCCCACGCACCGATCTGCCGCTGACCTCGGACCGTCTCGCCGTGAGCTTCGCCGATGCCTGCGACGCCACGGCGCCGGTCCAGCCGTTGACGATCGACGGCGTCGCGCTGCTGCTGGAATTGTCGTTCGGGCTGGCGGCCTGGAAGGAGTACGGCCCGGACCGCTGGGCGTTGCGCTGCAATCCCTCCAGCGGCAATCTGCATCCGACCGAGGCCTATGTCATCGCGGAGAATGTGACAGGGCTCAGCGACGGTCTTCATCACTATGTCAGCCGCGATCACGTGCTGGAGCAACGTTGCCGCCGCGGCAGGCCATCGCATGACGAGCCGCGGCTATGGCTCGCGCTGTCCTCGATCCATTGGCGCGAGGCGTGGAAATATGGCGAGCGCGCGTTCCGCTACTGCCAGCTCGACCTCGGACATGCGATCGGCGCCGTCAGCTACGCCGCCGCTGCGCTCGGCTGGTACGCGCGCGTGATCGACGGCATCGACAGTGCGAGACTCGCAGCGCTGATGGGACTCGATCGCGCGGATGATTTCGCCGGCGTCGAGACCGAGAATGCCGATGTGCTGCTCGCGATCACGCCGCGCGATGCGAGCTCGCGGTCGCCCGCCGGTTTGCCATCACTCGCCACGATCGACGACACGTGGAAAGGTCAGGCGAACCGGCTCGATCGCCATCCGCTCTACCGCTGGCCCATCATCCCCGAGGTGAGCGCGGCCACGGCCGGCGCGGCGCAGGATGCGATCTCCATTCCGTGGCGGTGCCCGCCGCTGACGCGGCAATCACAGGCGCGCGCGGCCGAGCTCATTCTCGGTCGTCGCAGCGCGCAGCGCTTCGACGCCAGGTTCACGATGGATCTCGCAACGTTGCTTCACCTTCTCGACGCGCTGCTGCCGCGCGCTACGCCGCCATGGACCATCTGGCCGTTCGCGTCGCGGCTGCATCCGCTGCTATTCGTCCATCGCGTCGAGGGGCTCACGCCCGGGCTCTATGCGCTGCCGCGCGGCAGCGGGGCGGAGACCAGCCTGCGGCGCGCGCTGCGTCCCGACTTCGACTGGCAGCCGGTCGAGCGCGTGCCTGATCATCTGCCGTTGTTCCGGCTGCTGCCGACCGACAGCCGCGGCGTGATCCGCACCGCGAGCTGTCACCAGGCGATCGCGGGCGACGGCTGCTTTGCGATGGCGATGCTCGCCGAGTTCACGCCGGCCGTCAGCGACCATCCGTGGCGCTATCGGCAACTGCATTGGGAGGCCGGCCTGATCGGCCACGTGCTCTACCTCGAAGCCGAGGCGGCCGGTCTGCGCGGCACCGGCATCGGCTGCTTCTTCGACGACTCCGTGCACGAGATGCACGGCGTGGTCGGAGAGCAGTTCCAGGTGCTCTATCACTTCACGGTCGGCCGTCCCCTGACCGATGATCGCATCACGACGCTGGCGGCCTATCCCGGCCGAACGCGCAATGAAGCGGGAGTCCTGCCATGAGACCGCGTATTCCGTTTCAGCGCATCGATGTCGACCACGCAGCCGAGCTGCTGCAGCGCGACGATGTGTTGCGCTTCGACGTCCGCGACACCGGCTCGTTCGACACCGCGCATATGGCCGGCGCGCGGCATCTCACCCAGCGCAATCTCACCGAGATGATCGCCGGCACGAGCAGGCGCGCGCCGATCCTGATCTACTGCTATCACGGCAATGCCAGCCAGGACTACGCGCAGACCTTCTCCGATTTCGGCTTCACTGAGGTCTATAGCCTCGACGGCGGCTATGAGGCGTGGCGCCAGCGTTGTCCCGCGCGGAGCGGCGCGGCGAACGTCAGTCCGGCCCTGGTGGCGTGGCTCGCCGCCCAGGGCTTTCCCGCTGACGACATCGACGCCATCATCGCCAATCGGACCACGCCGCTGATGAAGGCGGCGCATCTCGGCAATGTCGGCGTCATCCGCGAGCTGCTCTCTGCCGGCGCCGACATCGCCGCCAGGAACGCGGACGGCAATAACGCACTGTGGCTCGCCTGCGTCGGCCGGCATCTCGACGCCATCGACGCGCTG
Organism: Bradyrhizobium sp. SZCCHNS3016; assembly: GCF_032484535.1. Taxonomy (NCBI): domain Bacteria; kingdom Pseudomonadati; phylum Pseudomonadota; class Alphaproteobacteria; order Hyphomicrobiales; family Nitrobacteraceae; genus Bradyrhizobium; species Bradyrhizobium sp. SZCCHNS3016. The sequence goes on along the minus strand of NZ_JAUETE010000003.1, from coordinate 276,669 downwards.
GTCGAGGCCGGCATCGATCTCGACAACAGCAACGACAATGGTGCGACAGCGTTGATGTATGCGTCCTCCTCCGGCAAGGCCGATGTGGTCGCGCATCTCCTGGCCAAGGGCGCCGACATCCGCACCGAGACGCTCGACGGTTTTTCCGCGCTCGACATGGCCGCTTCGCTCGAATGCCTGAACCTGCTGCGGAACGCGGCCAAGGCGGCGGCTTCCAAGGCGCCCGCGCCCGAGGTCCGGCCGTGACCGTCATCGAGCACGATTTCGGCATGCAGCAGCGCCAGGTCGAGCGCCGCTTCCGGACGCTGCTCAGCCTCGATGCGCTGCACGAGGCCAATGTCCGCGCCAATCCCATTCCCTATCTGGAACGCGCCAGCGAGCGCATCTATCAGCTCGAGAAGGCGCTGTTCGATGCGCTGCAGGCGGCGACGGCTGCAGCCGACGATCATGGCGAGACGGTGAGCATCGGCAAGGCCGAGCATCAGCGCCTGCTGCAATGCCGGGCCATCGTCGAGAGCGCCTATGCGCAGCTCGTCGCCGATCAGCCCGAGACGTGACTGAACGAAGTTGGAGAAAGAGATGAGTGAAGGATTCTTCGTAGACTGGGATGGCAACCTGCGCAGCGCCGCCGATCCCGGCGGCGGCTATCTGTGCGACATCGACACTGTCGCGCGCTATGTCGCGGTGACGACCAAGAACGGCACGCTGGTGCACGAGGCGACCTTTTTCAGAACCCGGGCCGATGTCGACAAGGCCGGCATCAAGGCACAGCTTGTGTCCGGCACCCATCCGTGGGGCAAGAAGGCGGATGGGTTCTGAGGGTCCGCCGAACGACATCACGTAGTGAGTGTCATTGCGAGCGAAGCGGAAGCAATCCAGGGCTCAGGTAGGATTCTGGATTGCTTCGTCGCGTCGCTCCTCGCAATGACGTTGGAAACCCCATCCGTCAATCCGGGTGGATCATGATCTCCATGGTCTCGTCGAGGTCGTCGAACGGGTCGGGAATATCTTCCACCAGCGCGACGCCGCACAGGCAGACCTCGCCGTCGATGACAGCGAGCGCAATCGGCTCCAGGCTCTGCCCTGCGCAGGCACCGGCGTTGCACAGCCCGGTGTCGATCTCGAACGTTGCGCCATGCCGTCCGCAGCGCAGCAGCGTCCGATCCTTATTGAAGAACTGGCCGCTACCGATGTTCAGCCATTTGCCCTCGTGTGGGCAGCTGTTGACGTAGCCGACAAAGCCACCGGACACAGTGTGGATGATCACGATAGGAAACGGCCGCGCCTCGCCATTGTCGCCGATCCGCGACAGGCTGAACGCCTTGGCTTCACCCGGCGCGATGCCGGCGGTCGGACAGATCACGAAGATTTCCGGCTCACGTTCCGTCATGCGCGGCGCTCCCTGACCGGCGCGACGGAGCTACGGGACCGCGATGACGTCTCCTGTCGCAAACCTGACGGCAGCAGCCCGACGTGTCGAGCCACGGCGCATCAGTCTCGATCTGTCCCGATCCTTGCATGAAGCATGCCGTAGGCATCGAAGACACGCGCGATGTCGGCTTGGAGACAATGATGGCCGCGATGAAATTCTACATGACGCCGGGATCGTGCTCGACCGGCATCCATATCATTCTCGAAGAGCTCGAGGAGGTGTTCGAGGCCCATATCGTCAACCTGCCGGCCGGCGACAATTTCAAACCGGACTATGTGGCCATCAACCCGAAATCGACGATTCCGGCGCTGGTGCGCAGCGACGACAGCGTGCTGACGGAGGTGCCGGCGATTGCCTATTGGCTCGGCCGCTCCAGGCCGCGCGCCAGATTGTGGCCTTCGGATATCGAGACCGAAACGCGGCTGCTCGAAGCCATGAGCTACATTGCCGGAACGGTGCATGGCCACGGCTTCGCGCGCATCTTCGCCACGCCGACCTTCAGCCGCAGCGAGGCCGACCAGGAGTCGGTGCGCGCGCTCGGCCGCAACATCGTCGTGAAGGGCTTTGCGATCCTGAACAAGATGCTCGACGGGCAGTCCTATCTCGGCGGCGAATTCTCGGTCGCCGATCCGATCCTGTTCTATGTCGAGTTCTGGGCCGACAAGACCGGCATTGCGCTGCCGGCCAACCTGCTCGCGCACTACCGCCGCATGCTCGCGCGCCCGGTCGTGCAGCGGGTGCTGCGCGAGGAAGGGTACAATCCGGCGACCTTGGGGCAGACCGGCCAGTTGTAGCCGATCTACTCCGCGGCCTCCGGCAGCAGCTCGTGATCGCCAAGATCGATGCCGCGAAAGATGGCGCAGCGGCGGAAGACCTCGATGGTCGGGCGGACGCTCTTGTGGTGGCAATATTTGGCGACCAGCTTTGCCAGCCCCTTGATGTCGCGGCCTGACGCGCCCGGGAACGTGTCCACCAGCAGCTCCACCACGCCGGCATCGACGTTCAAGCCGAACTGCGCGCACATCACCCGCCAGATCCGGCCGCGCGCTTGCGCGTCCGGCGCCTGGAACTTGATCAGCGCGATGCAGCGCGACACGATCGCTTCATCGATGTCGTCGATGCGGTTGGTGGTCAGGAACAAGAGCCCGTTGAAATATTCCAGCACACGCAGGAAGACGCCGACGACGGCATTCATCGTCATGTCGTCCTCGCGCCGCTTGATGTAGACGTCGGCCTCGTCGATCAGCATGACCGCGCCCCAGCGCTGCGCGCGCGTCAGCGCATCCTTCAGCGCACTCTCCATCGCCGCGACGTTCAGCCCGAGCTGACCGGAATGCACGCGGTACAGCGGCCGGCCGATGATCTCGGCGTAGACCTCCGCCGTCAGCGTCTTGCCGACGCCGGGCGGCCCCGCGCAAAGCACGGTGGTGCCGCCGGACTTGCCGGCGACGATGTCGTCCATCAAGAGGTCCATCTCGGCAGTGAGGATGTCGATCAGGTCGGTCTGCTCCTCCGGCAGCACCAGCTTCTGCTTGAGCTCGGGCTGATAGGCGTAGGGCACCATGTCGTCGGCATGCACCCAGAGATAATGGTGCAGGTCGAGATGGAACATCAGCATATAGGGATGGACGGGAATGCGGCAGAAGATGCCCTTCGGGATCGCCGCCCTGGATTCTTCGACCTCCTGCTCTGCGTCATAGAGATTGCTCTTGGCGGCCTTGCGCAGGTACTGCCCGAGTATGTCGCCCGTGACCTCGAGCGTCAGCGCCCGCTCGGTGAGAATGCCTTCGTCGTTGACGAGCCGCGCGCTGCCGCCGCCGGACGACAGCACGATCACGTCCTTGCGCGACCAGTCCATGTCGCGATGCGAGGAGTTCGGATCATCGGTGAAGAAGCCGATGCCGCGGCCGGAGAACTGCGCTCCGTAGCGGCCGCGCCAGGCGAAATAGCGCTCGGCGGTCTCATCGTAAGCGGATATCAGCTCGGGTGTTTCCTTGAGGAAGCCCTTGGCGGCGAAGATTTCGGCGACCGTCCTGCCGACGATGTCGCCGGCGGAGATGCGCAGGGTGGACGTGGTGATCGCGCCCTTGGCGTTGGCCTTGAGCTCGATGAAGACGCGGCCGGCCTCGTCATTCGACGGTGCGGTGTAGTCGAGTCGCGTCACGACATAGGGCAGCGGCCGGCTGGCGACGTTGGCCGTGAACATCCAGCCGCGGATGGCGTCCGAGATCAGGTAGCGCGCAATCGCCGGCAGCACCGATTCCAGTTCGTGCTCGGAGAACCGGGCGCCGGAATCGGCAAAGGCGCGCTGCAGGGTGGCGATCTGCGCCGCACGGGCGTGCCATTCGGGACCGGCCTTCTGGTAGCTGTCGCGCAGGAAGTCGAGCTCGGCGGTCGCGAGTTGCGCCATATTGACCTCGACCTTGTCGCCGAAACGCAGCTGCTCCGTCAACGAGGCCAGACGCGGGAAGGCCGCCGCCATCGCCAGGATGGTCGGACGTTCGATCTGCAGCTTCATCGGTCGTACCTCGACGCTGTCGGACTCACGACGACATTCTCGTCGGCGTGCGCGTCACGTCTTCCGCCTTTGCCAGCAGCAGGCGGTTGGCGGCGAGCGAGAACTCCTGCCAGGCGGCGGCGATGTCGCGCAGGATCGTCTGCACGTAGTCCTTCGACGACTTGTGCTCGAACGGAAAGTTCGACAGCGCGCAGGAGGTGCGATTGAAGGCTATGGCATCGTCGAGCAGCGACTGCATGACATCGCGGAACGGTTTCTGGATCTCCGGCATCAGGGCGGAGCGCCCGCGTTCGACGGCGACGTCGCGCATGTCGAAGGTCAGTGCGTCCAGCACCTGCAGCGCCGCCGCGAACACCCCCTCGGTGGCTCCGAGAACAGCGAGCTGGGTCAGTTGCTCGCGCTGCTGCATAGCGAGGCTGCGGTTGAGCCGCTGCCGATAATCGTCGAACGCGGCATCACGCTGCGCGGCGACCCAGGCGCCGAACCAGGCGAGGCTCGCTGCGTTGCCCGACAGCCCGTCGCCGATCGCCACGGCCGGCCGCGGCCCGGCGATCTCGCCCATGCTCCGGGCCATCGCACGCTCGATGCGCTTGGCGGCGTTCAGGGCACCTTCGAGATAGCCGGCCGCGTGGCTTGCGGTCTCGGCGCCACCGAGGTGCAGCCGCCCGTCCCATAGCGCCCGCCGCAGCATCGGATTGGCGATCTCGCTGTGCTCGCCGCGCGGCGTGGTGCGATCCAATGCGCTGCAGGTGAAGCGCTCGGCCGCCCAGTCCTGATAGTGCTGCTCGCCGCCTTCCAGCGCGGAGCCGAACAGCTGCACCATCTGGCTGTCCATCAGCAGCGGCAGCCCGACACTGAAGGTCGCGCGCAGATCGGGCGAGAAGGCAAGGAAGCCGCCGAGCGCAGCACGGTCGCCGCCGGCATCGCAGGCGTCGAAGATCTCGCCGATCACGGCCTGCTCGTGGCTGACGAACGCATTGCCGGACCGCCCCTGGTCGCGCCAATGCGCCTGGTCGTAGGCGATCACGACCTTGGCCTGCGCCGCCATCCAGGTCTCGGCACCGCGCATCGCATCGAAGGTCGCGTCGTCCAGCTCGGGAAAGAAGCCGACGTGATCGATCAGCAGCCGCGGCGGCAGCGCGAGCACGGCGCGCTTGGCCTCGATCGCGACCGATTCCGTTGATGTGGCAAAGATCAGCCGCACATGCGTGCCGCAATCGACGATGCGCACCAGCTCATGGCCGAGATGGATGAAGGGCTGCGGCAGATCACGCGCCAGCGCCTCGACCAGCTTCGTCATGCCGCCGGAGAGCCGGCGCGCGCCCTGGTGGACCGGCGGCCCGCCGATCTGCTCGGCCGACTTGTCCGCCTCCTTCAGATGAAGAACCGTGCCGTCATCGTGCTGGGCAAAGTCGGACAGGCCGAGCTCCGCGATCAGGCCGGTCAGCAGCGGCTGGGTGTCCGGCCAGAACCAGGTCGGGCCGAGGTCCAGCGCAAGCCCCGCCTTGCTCCTGACCGACAGCACACGCCCGCCCAGGCGATGTCGGGCTTCGAACAAAGCGAACGTGCTGCCGCGCTGCTGCAGGCTGCGCGCGAGTGCCATTCCGCACAATCCACCTCCGACAATGGCCGTTTCGAGCATGGCAGGACCTCGGCTGATGCGTTGCGATCGCGTCTCGACCGGGTCCTGCAAGAAGCTTGCAAGTTTTTGCGCACCAGGGGATGTGCGTTTCCAAACATTGCTTGATTTTCGCACCGGCTTGGCTCACGCCATCACAATGAGCGACGAGCGCGAGATCCTGGCCGCCAATGCGGCCTTCTATGCTGCCTTCACGGCCGGCGATTTCGCGGCACTCGTTGCCCTCTGGGCCGATCGCGACGGCATCTCCTGCATTCATCCGGGCTGGCCGGCGATCGTCGGCCGCGCCGCCGTGATCGGCAGCTGGCGCGACATCCTCGCCAACCCAGGCCGGCCGAACATCGTCTGCGCGGACCCGCACGCGATCGTCGACGGCGATCATGGCCACGTGCTCTGCATCGAGCTGGTCGACGGCGCGGCGCTCGCGGCGGCCAATCACTTCGCGCGCATCGACGGCGCCTGGCGGATGATCCACCACCAATCCAGCCCGATCGCGCAGCTCGCGACGCCGGAACACGACGCCGACGGCCATCGTCTCCACTGATCGCCGCATCTGGCACGAAATTTGATCTACCCTCCCTGACCGGCAGCAATGTCGGGGATTGTTGATTTTCGTCGCGTCGGATTCGGGTCGAATGTCCGTCTCCACGCAAGGCGATCTGCGCAGGCTGCGACCAGCAACGTGCAGATGCCGACGGGAGACAGGGATGGCACGCGTTCTGACCGCCTATCTGAAACGCAGCGATGTGCCGACGCGCACAGCGTTGCAGCACGCCATCGACCGCCTGCCCTTCGCGCTGACGCTCGACGACGGCTATGTGCCGCTCGCGACGTCGGGCTACCAGCCCTGCACGCTCGACGGCGAGGACGCCGGATTCGATCTGCGCTTCGCCGATTCATCTCAGCACGGGGGCGACGTCGTGATGACATTGAAATGGGGCGGCGATCCGCGTGAGGAGGCCGCGGCGCTTGCGGTGTGCGCGGCGCTGGCGTGCACCTTCGGCGCGACCGTCCAGCGCGACGGCGCGCAGCTTTCATCCGACGACATGCTCGAACGGGCGAAGGGAGCACTGGTATGAACATGACGGCTCCGCTGCAGCCGACGGCGATCCATGCCGTGCCTGCAGAGCTCTGCGAATGCGGCTTCCGCCTGCTGATGATCCGCCAGTTCAATGTCGGCGCGGTGCCGCCGGCCTTCGCCATCATCGATCAGCGCGTCATGCGCATGCCGCAGCGGCTCGGCCGCCATGGCGTGTCGTTTGCCGCCACGTTCCTGCCCGAGGTGATGTCATGGCTGATCGATCATCTCGGCCGGCCATCGCTGCATGATGAGACCGGCCGCTCCTACCGCAATCCGCGCTGGCCTGTCGTGTGCTGGCATGACCAGGAACGCTACTGGCCGAGCGGCGCCGTCACGGTCGAGTGGTTCGCCGAGGTTGCCTTCCAGGATCACGCATCATGGATGGCATTCCGCACCCATTGGCACGAAAGCCTGACGGGCCGGAATGCCGGCGCAGACGCGACCGATGGAGAAGCAGAGCAGCGCGACGCGTACGATGCGGAAAAGGAATTTGCCGGCGAGGTGCTTCAACAGGCATGATCTGCCAAAGTGATGCGGAGCCGTGCCGGGCTCTGTTCGATGCCGGTCGTGGCGTGATATCAAGGACGTGATCAAACCGCGCGGAGGCTCTCATGCGCTACGTCTCATGGTTCGGAGGCTGGCTCGGTCATTTGCTGCCGCAAGGGCGCGCTGACAGCCGTCTCAAAGCGCACGACATCCTCACCCGGCGCCCGGCCGCCGAGTTGTCCAATGAGGACCTGTTCTACATCGCGATGCTCGGCCCTCACGTCTGAGTGGGACCAGATCCCTCGCCCATCGCGCCGCCCATCGGCGGCCTCCCGCCTCGATACGACACGAGCCCGACATGACTGACATTGCGCGCTTCCGCGACTTCGTCGCCGATACGGCACGCCTCGTCGCAAGCACGACAAACGAGCCGGAGCTGCTCGCCGCGCTCGCACCGAAACTGAAGGAGCTGGTCGCGCATGACGACTGGCTGCCTCAGGCCTTTGCGGCCGCCGACGGCGGCCGCTACCGACAATATCTGCTGTATGCCGATCCGCTCGATCGGTTCTCCATCGTGAGCTTCGTGTGGGGCCCCGGCCAGGGCACGCCGGTGCACGACCATCGCGTCTGGGGCCTCGTCGGCGTGCTGCGCGGCGAGGAACTCTCGGTCGCCTATGCGCGGCAGCCGGACGGCACGTTGCGCGCGACTGCGCCGGAGCGGCTGCGGGCTGGACAAACGGCCGCGGTATCGCCACACATTGGCGACATCCACGCGATCTCCAACGGTCTGGCGGACCGCTCCTCGATCAGCATCCACGTCTATGGCGGCAATATCGGCCGCATCCGCCGCGCGGTGTACGATGCGGAGACCGGCGCCGCCCGAGACTTCATTTCCGGATATTCGAATGACACCGTCCCCAACCTCTGGCCCGACCGCACCGCCGCCTGACGGTTTCCGCATCATCACACCGACCGAGTTGCGGCGGCGCTGGCGCGCCGGCGAGGAGGTGGCACTGCTCGACGTCCGCGAGGAAGGCCCCTATTCGCTGTCGCACCCGTTCTTCGCGGTGTCGCTGCCACTGTCGCAGATCGAGCTGCGCATCCTCGACCTCGTGCCGCGTCTGAATGTACCCGTCGTCGTCTATGATGATGGCGAAGGCTATGCCGCCCGCGCGGTGCCGCGCATTCATGCACTGGGCTACACCGACGTCGCGATGCTCGCTGGAGGGCTGTCGGGCTATGCGCGCCATGGCGAGGTGTTCCGGGACGTCAACGTGCCGAGCAAGGCGTTCGGCGAATTGGTCGAGGCCATCCGGCACACGCCGTCGCTGTCGGCCGACGAAGCCAAGGCGCTGATCGAGCGCGAGTCGAATCTGGTCGTGCTCGACGCCCGCCGCTTCGAGGAATATCGCACCATGAGCATCCCGCGCGGGGTCAGCGTCCCCGGCGGCGAGCTGGCGTTTCGGGCGCGCGAGGTCGCGCCGTCGCCCGACACCACGATCATCGTCAACTGCGCCGGACGCACGCGCTCGATCATCGGCACGCAGTCGCTGATCAATGCCGGGCTGCCGAACAAGATCTATGCGTTGCGCAACGGCACGATCGGCTGGACACTTGCCGGCCATCAGGTCGAGCGCGGCAAGACCGCGCGCGTCCTGGAGCGGCCACGGACGAGCTACGCGACCGCGCTGGCTGATGCCAAGGCCTGGGCCGAGCGCGTCGGCGTCGGCGTGCTCGATGCCGCGACATTCGCGCGCCATCAGGCCGAAGCCGGGGTGCGCACGCTGTATTGCCTCGACGTCCGCACGCCCGAGGAACATGCCGCCGGCCATCCGACCGGCTTCGCGTCGGCACCGGGCGGCCAGCTGGTGCAGGCGACCGACGAGTGGGTGGGCGTGCGCGGCGCCCGTCTGGTGCTGTTCGACGATGACGGCGTGCGCGCGCGCATGACGGCGTCATGGCTGAAGCAGATGGGCTGGGACGTGGCGGTCGTGGGACCGGATGTCGTTGGAGCGACCGAAACGGAAATCCGCGCCGCACGCCGACCGCCGCTGCCGCAGCTTGGCGACACGGCAATCAGCGCCGAGCAACTCGCGGCCGATCCCGCTGCGTGGACGATCGTCGATCTCACGCGCAGTCCGAGCTACAAGGCCGGACACATTCCGGGCGCACATTTCGTGCTGGCGTCGCGCTTTGCGGATGATCTCGCCAAGCTGCCCGGCGACGGTCCGATCGTGCTGACCAGCAACGACGGCAGCGAAGCCGCGTTTGCGCTTGCGGATGCACGTGCCGCGACGACGCGTGAGCTCCGAGTGCTCACCGGCGGCACGCGCGCCTGGACGGCTGCCGGGCATGTGCTGGAGAGCGATCGGTCCTCATGGATCTCGCTTGCCGACGACGTCTACAAGCGTCCCTATGAGGGCACCGACAACGCCGCCGAAGCGATGCAGGCCTATATCGACTGGGAGCTGCAGCTCGTCGCTCAGCTCGCCAATGACAGCGTGTCGAATTTCCACGTGGTGTAGTTCTGGTGAATGCGCAGGGTGGGCAAAGCCGCATTCGCGACGCGAATGCCGCGTGCCCACCGCTTTCACGCGGGTCGCTAGACGTGGTGGGCAGGCGCCGCCTTCGGCGTCGCTTTGCCTACCCTAGGTCGTTACAGCGTCACCGGGAGCTGCGCGCCGAACTCAACGGCGCTGGTTGTAGACGTCGATGCAGACGGCGCCGAGCAGCACCAGGCCCTTGATGACCTGCTGATAGTCGATGCCGATGCCGAGGATGGACATGCCGTTGTTCATCACGCCCATGATCATGGCGCCGATGACAGCGCCGCCGACCCGTCCGACGCCGCCGTAGGCCGAGGCACCGCCGATGAAGCAGGCCGCGATGACGTCGAGCTCGAAGCCGAGGCCGGCCTTCGGCGTCGCGGTGTTGAGCCGGGCGGCGAAGATCAGGCCGGCCAGCGCCGCCAGCACACCCATGTTGACGAAGGTCATGAACACGAGCCGCTCGGTCTTGATGCCCGACAGCTTGGCGGCCTTGGCGTTGCCGCCGACCGCATAGATCTGCCGGCCGACCACGGTGCGGCGTGTCATGAAGCCGTAGAGCGCGATCAGCGCCGTCATGATGACCAGCACGTTGGGCAGGCCGCGATGCGAGGCGATCAGATAGGTGAAATACATCAGTGCGCCGGCCAGCACGACGTTCTTGGCAGCGAAGAAGCCGAACGGCTCGACCTCGATGCCGTGCTCCACCTCGCGCGCACGGCCCTTGACGCTGGCATAGACCAGAATGAGCGTCAGCACCGCGCCGATCGCGAGCGACGTGGGATAAAGATGCGCCGCGCTCGGCATGAACTCAGGGATGAAGCCGGACGACAGCTTCTGGAACGTACCCGGGAACGGCCCGACCGATTGCCCCTGCAGCAGCGCCAGCGCCAGACCCTTGAACACGAGCATGCCGGCCAAGGTGACGATGAAGGAGGGAATGCCGAAATAGGCCACCCAATAGCCCTGCGCGGCGCCGATCGCGGCGCCGACGATCAGGCAGGCGATGATCGCGAGCGGGAAGTCGACGTGATAGCGCACCATCAGCACGGCGGCGACCGCACCGACGAAGCCAGCGACCGAGCCGACCGACAGGTCGATGTGCCCGGTCACGATCACCAGCAGCATGCCCAGCGCCATGATGACGATGTAGCTGTTCTGCAGCACCAGGTTGGTAAGATTGAGCGGCTGCAGCAGCGTGCCGTCGGTCATGAACTGGAAGAACAGCATGATCACGAACAGCGACAGCAGCATGCCGTAGCTACGCAGATTGTTCTTCAGGAAGCCGCTATGCGACTTCTCCTCCGGGAGCGAAACCGTCTTGTCGGTCATTGCTGGCGTCCTCCCGACCGCTTACGCGGCCGTCTCCTGGTTCTTGATGGTTTCGTTGCGCATGATGGCGCGCATGATCTTTTCCTGCGTCGCCTCCGGTCCGGCGAACTCGCCGACGAAGGCGCCGTCATTCATCACGCAGATGCGGTCGCAGATTCCGAGCAGCTCCGGCATCTCCGATGAGATCACGACGACACCCCGGCCGGCATCCGCGAGCTCCTGGATGATACAGTAAATCTCATACTTTGCGCCAACGTCGATGCCCCGCGTCGGCTCGTCGAGGATCAAGACCTTGGGATCGGTCATCAGCCATTTCGACAGCACGACCTTCTGCTGGTTGCCGCCGGAGAGCTGGCCGGCCTCCTGATAGACGTCGGAGCAGCGAATGCGCATCCGGCCGCGGTAACCGGACGCCGCCTTGAGCTCGGCGATGTCGTCGATCACGCCGTTCGGCGCGACCTGAGATAGGCTCGCCAGGGTGATGTTCTTGCGCACGTCGTCGGCCAGGATCAGGCCGAGCTGCTTGCGATCCTCGGTGACATAGGCGAGGCCGGCATCGATCGCCGCCGGTACGCTGTTGAGATTGACGTCGTGGCCTTCGAGGCGGGCGCGGCCCGTGATGTTGACGCCCCACGAGCGGCCGAACAGGCTCATGGCGAATTCGGTGCGCCCCGCGCCCATCAGGCCGGCGATGCCGACGATCTCGCCACGGCGCACCTGGAAGTCGACGTTCTTGATTACCTGGCGGTCGGAATGCTGCGGGTGATAGACCGACCAGTTCTCGACCGTGAACACGGGCTCACCGATCTTGGGCTGCCGCTCGGGGAAGCGGTGCGCCATGTCGCGATTGACCATGCTCTTAATGATCCGGTCCTCCAGAACCGGCTCGGCGCGGCAATCGATGCTGTCGACGCTGCGCCCGTCGCGCAGCACCGTGATGCGATCGGCGACGCGGGCGACCTCGTTGAGCTTGTGCGTGATCAGGATCGAGGAGATGCCCTGCTCGCGGAAGGTGACAAGGCGGTCGAGCAGCGCCTGGCTATCGGCCTCGTTCAGGCTCGCCGTCGGCTCGTCCAGGATCAAGAGCTTGACACGCTTGGACAGCGCCTTGGCGATCTCGACCAATTGCTGCTTGCCGACGCCGAGATCGGTGATCAGCGTATCCGGCGATTCCTTCAAGCCCACCTGAGCCAGCAACTGCTGGGTGCGGCGGTAGATCTCGTCACGATCGATGACACCAAAGCGTGACGGTGCATGCGACAGGAAGATGTTCTCGGCGATCGACATCAGCGGGATCAGCGCGAGCTCCTGGTGGATGATGATGATGCCGAGCGCTTCGGAATCGTTGATGTCGCGGAAGCGCCGCTCCTCGCCCTCGAAGATGATCTGGCCCTCATAGCGGCCGTACGGATAGACGCCGCTCAGCACCTTCATCAGGGTCGACTTGCCGGCGCCATTCTCGCCGACCAGGGCGTGGATCTCGCCCGCCTCGACCGTAAAGCTGACGTCGCGGAGCGCCTGCACGCCCACGAAGCTCTTGCTGACGCTGCGCATCTCGAGAATTGCTGTCATCGCTTTGTATCCCGCAACACTTGAGCTCGCTTCGATGTGAGTGGCCGGCGAGCGCATGGCTGCGCTCGCCGGCCAATTGAGATCACTCGACTTGCGATTTCTTGTAGTAGCCGCTGCCGATCAGGACCTTCTCCCAATTGCTCTTGTCGACGACGACCGGCTTGAGCAGGTAGGCCGGGACGACCTTGACGCCGTTATTGTAGGTCTTGGTGTCGTTGACCTGCACCTGCTTGCCGCTCAGCGCAGCATCGACCATGTCGGCGGTCACCTTGGCGAGGTCGCGGGTGTCCTTGAAGATGGTCGAGTACTGATCGCCACGCAGGATCGCCTTGACCGACGGCACCTCGGCATCCTGGCCGGAGATGACCGGCATCGGCTGGTTGCCGCTGCCATAGCCGACGCCCTTCAGGGACGAGATGATGCCGATCGAGAGGCCGTCATAGGGCGACAACACCGCGTCGACGCGCTTGTTGCCGTAATAGGCGCTGAGCAGGTTGTCCATGCGGGCCTGGGCGGTGGCGCCGTCCCAGCGCAAGGTCGCAACCTTGTCCATGCCCTTCTGGCCGGAGGCGACCACCAGCTTGCCGGAGTCGAGATAGGGCTGCAGCACCGACATCGCGCCGTTGTAGAAGAAGTAGGCGTTGTTGTCGTCCGGCGATCCGCCGAACAGCTCGATGTTGAACGGGCCCTTGCCGTCCTTCAGGCCGAGCTTGTCCACGATCGATTGCGCCTGCAGCACGCCGACCTGGAAATTGTCGAACGTTGCATAGTAGTCGACGTTCGGCGTGTCGCGGATCAGGCGGTCATAGGCGATGACGGTGACGCCCTTGTCCTTGGCCTGCTTCAGCGCGTCGGACAGCGTGGTGCCGTCGATCGCGGCGATGACCAGCACCTTGGCGCCCTTGGTGACCATGTTCTCGACCTGCGAGAGCTGGTTCGGGATGTCGTCCTCGGCATATTGCAGGTCGGTGTTGTAGCCGCGCTCCTTCAGCACCTTGACCATGTTGTTGCCGTCGTCGATCCAGCGCGCCGACGACTTGGTCGGCATCGCGATGCCGATGGTCGCCTTGCTCTGGGCCATTGCGGCGCTGGACAGCGCCACGGCGCCGAGGCCGGCCAGCGCGGCGGCCATGATGGTCTTGAAATTCAGCATGCTTCACTCCCTTTAAGATTTTCAGATTTGAACTAGGAATACGCGATTGCGTATCTTGATACCAGTTAGCTGTTAGGCTGAACGACGCTTGACTGATTGTTCCTCCTCTCAGATCGACAGCTTGACGTCGGGCTCGGCGCGACCGTGAGCGCCGACGTCAAGAAGGAAAGTCTGGCCATGGCCGGGGTCGGCCGCCTTGGCCGCCTCGTCCATGTCCTGCCAGGCCGACGTCACCAGCAGGCGCGACAGATCGGGACCGACGAACGCCGGGCAGCTCGCCTGGCTGGCCGGAACCGCGATGCTGCGGAGATGCTCGCCCTGCGGGCTGTAGACGTCGACGCAACCGCCGCCCCAGCGCGCGTTCCAGATCCGTCCCTCCGCATCGACGACAGCGCCATCCAGCCCCCCGACGCCGGCATGGCGCAGCAGGACCTCCGGCTCACCACGCGGCAGGCCCGTCTCCGGGTCGAGTGCGACACGGTAGAGGACGTTCTCGTCGGTGTCGGCGAAATAGCCGATCGTGCCATCCGGCGAGAAGCAGATCGCGTTGGGAATGGTGACGTTGGGGAACAGGCGGATGATCTCGCCGCGATGCAGCGCGTAGATCGAGCCCAGGCCGCACTCGGCGTTGCGGCCCATGGTGCCGATCCAGAACGTCCCGGAGGGATGAACCCGAGAGTCGTTCGACCGCGTCGCCGGATTGTCGGCTTCGAGCGGGAGATACAGGGATAGCGCGCCGTCGGCGATGCTGCGGATGTAGAGCCCGTCCTCGGCCACGATCAACTGCCTGTTGGCATCGATACGGCCGAGCGCGCTCGCCATCCTGCCGAGGCCATGGCGGCGAAGTTCGCCGCTGCCGATCTTGGCCTCGAACAGCAGGCCTTCACGAATGTCGAACCACCAGGCGGTGTCGGTGTGGGGATCGTAGGTCGGCCCCTCGCCGAGATGGCAGCGCTCGTCGCAAAGGATCGTGGTCGGCACCTGCTCCATCATGCGGACGCTCCCGCGGTCGAGAAGCGATACACCGTCTCGTGCTTGTAGACGTCGTCGGGCGCAAGACGCGCGCTGGGAAAATCCGGACGGTTCGGACTGTCCGGCCAGGCCTGCGGCTCCAGGCAGAGCGCGTCGGACTGACGATAGACACGCCCCTTTCCGGTCACGGTCGCGTCAAGATAGTTGCCGGAATAGACCTGCAGGCCCGGCTGGTCGGTGAGCAACTCCATGACGCGCCCCGAGCGCGGGGACGCCAGCCGGGCGGCCAAGCGCACCCCCGCCTGCTGTCGAAGGCAGAAATTATGATCGTAGCCGCGACCGCATTTGATCTGCGGGTCGTCAGCGCGGATGCGGGCACCGACCGCATGCGGCTCGCGGAAATCGAACGGCGTGCCGGCCACGGCGTGCGGCGGCCCTTCCAGCGGGATCGCGGTCTCGTCGATCGCGAGATAGTGGTCGGCTTCGACTGTCAGACGATGATCGAGAATGCCGGTGCCGGCGGCCAGGCCATCGAGATTGAAGAAGCTGTGGTTGGTCAGGTTGACCACCGTCGTCCGGGTGGTCCGGGCGCTGAAGCTGACAGCCAACTCCATCGGCCCGGTCAACTGATAGGTGACACGAACGTCGAGCCGCCCCGGATAGTTGGCCTCGCCGTCGGGGCTGACATAGAGCATCGTGACCGAAGGCTGGGCCCTATCTTCGGTGGCTACGATCTGCCAGAGCTTGCGGTCGAAGCCGTCGGGGCCGCCATGCAATGCATGTGCACCACTATTGGCGTCGAGGCGCAGGTCCTGACCGTCGAGCGAAAAGCGCGCCTTGGCAATGCGGTTGGCGTAGCGCCCGACCGTCGCACCGAAGAACTTTCGGAGCTTGACGTAGCTCAGCAAGTCGTCATGACCGAGCACCACGTCATCGACGAGCCCCTGCGCATCCGGCACCAGCAGCGTCTGCAGCGCCGCGCCGTAGGTGATGATCCGCGCTTCGAAGCCGTGAGCGCCACGCAAGGTGACGCGCTCGACCTCGCGGCCGTCCGGCAGGCAGCCAAACACGTCCCTGGTGATCCGCGCTTCTGCCATCGCTCTAGTCCTCGAACGGCTCGACGAATTGGCGGCGGCCGAGCAGGAACGCATCGGCCACCAGCCGCAGCGGCGCGAGATCGACGTCGCTCGCGCCGGTCTTCGTCAGTTCGACGAAGCGACGATAGAGGCCGGAATATTCGCGCTCCTTCTCGTCGACCATCGGCTGATCGTCCGCGGTCATCCGCGCGCCGCCGAGCGACAGCTTCAACTGCCCGGCGTCGGTCTCGATCCGGATGTCCCAGCTCTGCGGCCCGGTCTGGCGGAAGTCGAACTCGGCCGCGATCGGCAGGTCGCTGGCTGTCGACAGTGACAGGTTGGCCGCGATCGGCGCCTGGCGGTTGGACGGAAACGACAGTTCGGCCTCGGTCAGGAACACCGGCTCGGGCAGGATGCGGGTCAGGATCGACAGCGCGTTGATCCCCGGATCGAACACGCCGAGCCCGCCCGGCTCCCAGATCCAGCCCTGCCCCGGATGCCAGACGCGCACGTCCTCCTTCCAGTCGATCCGCACGCTGCGAATCTGGCGGGAAGACAGCCACGCGCGCGCCGGCTCGACGGCGGGCGCGTAACGTGAATGCCAGGTCGCGAACAGCGTGCGCCGCTTCGCGGCGGCAAGCGCGACCAGCGGATCGAGCTCGCTGACGGCGGCGCCCGGCGGCTTCTCCAGCATCACATGCTTGCCGGCCTCGAGCGCGGCGAGCGCCTGCGCACGGCGTACCTGCGGCGGGGTGCACAGCGCGACCGCGTCGATCTCGGGTCCGTCGCGCAGCAGCTCTTCGATCGTGCCGAAATGCGGCAGGCCGGGCAGCGAGGCATTGCGACTCGCCACCGCCGTCAACGTCACGCCCTCGGTGGCGGCGATCGCCGGCACGTGCTGATCGCGCGCGATCTTGCCGAAGCCGACGATGGCGACACGAAGCTCGACCATCTCAGCGGCCCCAGCGCAGCACGACCGGGTCGAGCCGGCGCGCGATCTCGATCAGGCCCTTTTGCGTCGCCGGATGAATCGCCGGCTGCGGGCTGCGCAAGGTGTCGTGGCGGATCACGCCGCCCTCCTTCATCAGGATCTTGCAGGTGGCAAGCCCGCACTGCCGGTTCTCGTAGTTGATCAGCGGCAGCCAGCGCTCATAGGCCGCCGCCGCGGCCTCGCGGTCGCCCGCGAAATAGGGATCGATGATCTTGCGGATGCCGTCGGGATAACCGCCGCCGGTCATCGCGCCGGTGGCGCCGGCATCGAGATCGGCCATCAGCGTGATCGCTTCCTCGCCGTCCCATGGCCCCTCGATGGCCGCGCCGCCGGCCTCGATCAGCGCGCGCAACTTGTCGGCCGCGCGCGGCACTTCGATCTTGAAATAAGCGAGGTTCTCGATCTCCTTGGCCATCCGCGCCAGGAACGGCACCGACAGCGGCGTGCCCGCGACCGGCGCGTCCTGCACCATGATCGGGATCGAGATCGCGTCCGACACGCCGCGATAGAACTCGTAGATCGAGCTATCAGGCACGCGGAAGGTGGCGCCGTGATAGGGCGGCATCACCATGACCATGGCCGCGCCCTTCTCCTGCGCGCTGCGCGAACGCTCGGCGCAGACAAAGGTCGAGAAATGCGTCGTGGTGACGATGATCGGCACGCGGCCGGCAACATGCTCCAGCACCGTGGTCATCACCAGATCGCGCTCGTCATCGGTCAGCACGAACTGCTCGGAGAAATTGGCGAGGATGCAGATGCCGTGCGAGCCGGCATCGATCATGAAGTCGATCGCGCGCTTCTGGCCCTCGAGATCGAGGCGGCCGTCAGCGTCGAAGATGGTCGGCGCGACCGGGAAGACGCCCTTGTAGAGCTTTTTGGCGGAAGCGGTCATGCGGCACCTCTAGTGATTGTCGCGCGGCACCGGCGAGCCGCTGCGGCCAACGAGAAAATCGAAATCGACGCCGCGATCCGCCTGCAGCACGTGATCGATGTAGAGCTTCTGATAGCCCCGGGCTGCATGCGGCTTCGGCGGCGTCCATGCGGCGCGGCGCGTCGCCAGCTCCTCGTCGCTGACATGCAGATGCAGCGCGCGGGCGGCGACGTCGAGCGTGATCATGTCGCCATTCTTCACCAGCGCCAGCGGTCCACCGACGGTGGCCTCCGGCGCGACGTGCAGGACGACGGTGCCGTAAGCGGTGCCCGACATGCGCGCATCCGAGATGCGGATCATGTCGCGCACGCCCTGGCGCAGGAGCTTCGCCGGGAGCGGCATGTTGCCGACCTCGGCCATGCCCGGATAGCCCTTCGGTCCACAGTTCTTCAGCACCATGATGCAGGACGCATCGATGTCGAGATTGTCGTCGTCGACGGCGTCATGCATCTCCTCGACACTCTCGAACACGACCGCCCGTCCCGTATGATTCATCAGCTCCGGCGAGGCCGCCGACGGCTTGATGACGGCGCCGTTGGGCGCGAGATTGCCGGTGAGGATCGCGATGCCGGCTTCCGTCTTGAACGGCGTGTCGAACGGGGTGATGACGTCGGCGTTCCAGTTCGGCGCGGCGGCGACGTTGTCCCATAGCGTCTTGCCGTTGACGGTGCGGGCGTCCTTGTGCAGAAGGCCGCGCTCGCCGAGCGCGCGCAACACGGCCGGCAGGCCGCCGGCGTAGTAGAAGTCCTCCATCAGGAAGCGGCCCGACGGCATCAGGTCGACCAGGCAATGCACGTCGCGGCACAGCCGGTCGAAATCGTCGAGCGTCAGCTCGACGCCGACACGGCCGGCGATGGCGAGCAGATGCACCACGGCATTGGTCGAACCGCCGATCGCCGCCAGCGTGCGGATCGCGTTCTCGAACGCCTGGCGCGTCAGGATATCCGACGGCTTGAGATCCTCGCCGACCATCTGGACGATGCGCCGTCCGGCCATGCGGGCCAGCAGGTTGCGCCGCGCATCCGCAGCCGGAATCGCCGCATTTTCCGGCAAGCCGATGCCGAGCGCCTCGACCATCGAGGCCATCGTCGAGGCCGTGCCCATGGTCATGCAGCTGCCGGCGGAGCGGTTCATGCCGGCCTCGGCCTCGTGGAATTCCTTCAGCGTGATCTCGCCGGCACGCAGTTGCTCGCTCATCGAGATGATGTTGGTACCGGAGCCGATGATCTGGCCACGATAGACGCCGCGCAGTTGTGGCCCGCCTGAGACACCGATCGCAGGCAGGTTGGCCGAGGCGGCGCCCATCAAGAGCGCCGGCGTGGTCTTGTCACAGCCCATCAGCAGCACGACGCCGTCGAGCGGGTGCGCACGGATCGCCTCCTCGACATCCATCGAAGCGAGGTTACGGAACAGCATCGCGGTGGGGCGCATCGTCACCTCGCCGAGCGAGGAGACCGGAAACTCCAGCGGATAGCCGCCGGAATCGAGCACGCCCTGGCGGACATGCTCGGCGATGACGCGGAAATGCGCGTTGCAGGGTGTCAGCTCCGACCAGGTGTTGCAGATGCCGATGACCGGACGGCCCTCGAAGCGATCCTGCGGCGTGCCGCTGTTCTTCAGGAACGAGCGATAATAGAAGCCCATCTTGTCCTGGCGGCCGAACCACGCCTGGCTCCGCAGCGTCTTCTTCTCGTTGTCGTTGCTCATTCCCGGTCCGTTCGTGCAGCCGACTGGGCATGGCGCCGCCGGCCGTTGTAGATGACTTCGATCATGGCCTCGGAGGCGCCCTCGGCGTCTCCATCCGCGATCGCATCGATGATGCGCTGGTGCCAGACCAGCACGGTGTCGCGATCGGCGGTCTCGATCGGGGCGCTCAGGACGAACGAGGCGCGCAACGCGGCCTCGATGACAGCGCCGATCGAGCGCATGAAGGGATTGCCCGAGGCATTGGCGACCGCGATGTGCAGCGCAAGGTCAGCCTCGGCGAAAGCCACCGATGTCGATGGCTCGCGCTCCATCTGCGCCATCGCCTTGCGCATCGCCGCGACGTCGTCATCCGTACGGCGTTCCGCCGCGAGCGCCGCGGCGCGCGGCTCGATCGCCAACCGGATCTCGGCGAGGTCGGCGAGGAAGCGCTTGTCGATGCCCGCGTCGAGGTGCCAGGCGAGCACGTCGGGATCGAACATGTTCCAGTCCGAGCGTCCGCGCACCACGGTGCCGACGCGCGCCTTGGTCGACAGCAGCCCTTTTGCAACGAGCGTCTTCACGCTTTCGCGCAGCACCGGCCGTGAGACGCCGAAGGTCGCGGTCAGCTCGGCATCACCCGGCAGCCGCGCCCCCTCGGCCAATCGGCCGGAGATGATGTCGATGCCGATGCTGCGGGCGACCTCGGCATGGTTGGAATGCGCGCGCCGTGTCGGAATCGAGACGAGCTGCGAGGTCATGTCCTCGCCCCCGCCGGTTTGATGGACGAGCGGCGCGCCAGCGCCATCAGACCTTGCTGCAGCGCAATGAAAACGAACAACAGAACCCCCGTGGCGATCTTGGTCCACCAGCTCGACAGCGTGCCGTCGAAGTTGATGTAGGTCTGGATCATGCCCTGGATCAGGACGCCAAGGAAGGTGCCGATGACGGAGCCCTGCCCGCCCGTCAACAATGTTCCGCCGATCACCACGGCCGCGATTGTATCGAGCTCGACGCCGACGGCCGAGAGCGAGTAGCCGGCCGCGGTGTAGAACGAGAAGACGATGCCGGCGAGGCCCGCAAGCACGCTCGACAGCATATAGATGCGGATCGTCATCGGTCCGACCGGAATGCCCATCAGGGCCGTCGCGGCGCGGCTGCCGCCGAGCGCATAGACGTTGGCGCCGAAACGGGTGAGGTGCAGCAGCAGCGCACTCAAGACCAGGATCACCAGCATCGCAATCGCGATCGCGGTGAGTCGTCCGCCGCCTGGCAGCCGGATCGCAAAGTCGGAGACGGCACTGTAGATCGGGGCGGTGATCGGAATCGACTCGGTCGACAGCAGGAAGCTGACGCCGCGCGCAAGGAACATGCCCGCGAGGGTCACGATGAAGGGCGGCAGGTCGAAGACGTGGATGACGGCGCCCATCGCGGCGCCGAACAGCGCGCACAGCACGAGCACCAGCGCAAACGCAGCGAACGGCGGAATGCCCCAGCGCTCGACCGCGAGCGCCACGAACACGGTGGTGAAGCCGATCACCGAGCCGACCGACAGATCGATGCCGCCGGAGATGATGACGAAGGTCATGCCGGCCGCGACGATGCCGAGGAAGGCGTTGTCGGTGAGCAGATTGGCGACGACGCGGGTCGAGGCAATGTTCGGGAACTGCAGCGCGCACAGCGCGAAGCCGGCGACGAGGACGAAGGCGGTGATCGCAATCGAGGTCGATGCCCTCATGGCTTGGTCCTCCGCCAGCGCGCCGTGAAGCGCGAGAGATCGCCGAGCCGCGGTGACTGCGCCAGCAGCACGGCGAGCACGACGACGGCCTTGACCAGCAGATTGAGCTCCGGCGGATAGCCCGAGAGCAGGATGCCGGTGTTCATGGCCTGGATGATCAGGGCGCCGGCGACCGCCAGCACCAGGCTGAATCGCCCGCCGAACAGCGAGGTGCCGCCGATCACCACGGCGAGGATCGCATCGAGCTCGAGCCACAGCCCGGCATTGTTGGCGTCGGCGCCCATGATATCGGCGGCCACAATGACGCCCGCGAGCGCGGCGCACAGTCCGCACCAGACATAGACCGACAGGATCATGGCGCGGGTGCCGACGCCGGAGAGTTCGCTCGCGCGTGCATTGCCCCCGGTCGCCTCGATCAGGAGCCCGAGCGCGGTGCCGCGCACGACCGCCCCCGTCACCAGCAGCATGCCGATCGCGATCACGATCGGCGTCGGCAGGCCGAGCACGGCGCCGTTGCCCATCCACACCAGGTCGGGCGACGTGAACGTGACGATGCGTCCCTCGGTGATGAGCTGCGCGATGCCGCGCCCGGCGACCATCAGAATGAGCGTGGCGACGATCGGCTGGATGCGCAGGACGGCGACGAGGATGCCGTTCCACAGCCCGCAGATGAGGCCGACGGCGAGCGCCGAGCCGATCGCGACCGGCAGCGGCTGCGTATCGGCGAGGCTCGCCGCAGTGGCGCCTGCGATCGCCATCACGGCGCCGACCGAGAGGTCGATGCCGCCGGTCGCGATCACGAGCACCATGCCCAGCGACAGCAGCGCCACCGGCGTGCCGCGGTTGAGGACGTCGATGACGCTGCCGAACAGCCGGCCGTCCTGCAGATGGAGATTGAAGAACTGTGGCGACACCGCGCGATCGATGATCAGGATCAAGATCAGTGCGAGCGCTTGTGCCAGGCCACGGCGGGGAATGCGAAGCGTCATGATGCGGCCTCGCGCACGGGCTCGCTATCGGCCGCGATCGCCGCAAGAATGCTGGAGACCTCGACGGCGTCGCCCTTCAGCTCCTCGACATGGGCGCGGTCGCGCAGCACGATGACGCGGTTGGAATAGGTCACGATCTCGTCGAGCTCGGAGGAGATTACAAGCAGCGCCAGCCCCTGCTCGCATAGCTCGCGCACCAGCCGGATGATCTCGGCATGGGCGCCGACATCGATGCCTCGGGTCGGTTCGTCCAGAACGAGGAGCTTCGGCGACGTGGCGAGCCAGCGCGCCAGAAGCGCCTTCTGCTGATTGCCGCCCGACAACAGCCCGATCGGCCGTTCCGGGTCGGGCGGCCTGATGTCGAGCAGGCGAATGTAGCGCATCGCGATCTCATCCTGCTCGCGCCGCGACAGCGGCCGGTGCAGGCCGCGCCGGGCCTGCAGCGCCAGGATGATGTTCTCGCGCACGGTCAGATCGGCGACGATGCCCTCGGTCTTGCGCTCCTCCGGGCAATAGCCGAAGCCGAGCCCGGCGGCGTCGCGCGGCGAATTCAGCCGCACGATCTCGCCGTTGAGGGTGGCCGCACCGCTGTCGGCGCGCTCGGCGCCAAACACCAGCCGCGCCGTCTCGGTGCGGCCAGAGCCGAGCAGGCCGGCAAGCCCGACCACCTCGCCGCGGCGCAGCTCCAGATCGAACGGCGCAAGATAGCCCTGCTTGCCGTAGCCCTTGAAGCTGACACAGACCTCGCGTGCGGTCTCGGGCTGGCTGGCGGCACGTTCGCCGGTGGTCTCGGCGAGCTCGCGGCCCAGCATCATGCGGATCAGGTCGAGCCGCGGCAGATCGGCAATCTCGCGCGAGCCGATCAGCCGACCGTTGCGCAGCACGGTGACGCGGTCGCAGATCTCGTAGACCTGGTCGAGGAAGTGGCTGACGAAGATGATGCCGATGCCATCAGCCGCAAGCTTTCGCATCACCTTGAACAGGATCTCGACCTCGTGGCGGTCGAGGCTCGCCGTGGGCTCGTCGAGAATGAGGACGCGCGCCGACAGATCGACGGCGCGCGCGATCGCCGTGATATGCTGGACCGCGACCGAGTAGCTCGAAAGCGGTGCGCCGACGTCGACGTCCAGCCCATAATCCAGCAGCAGCGCACGCGCGCGCCGCCGCATCTCGGCCTCGCGCACGACGCCGAACCGAGTCGGCTGCCGGCCGAGATAGAGGTTCTGCGCCACCGAGAGGTTCGGCAGCAGATTCACTTCCTGATAGACGGTCGCGATGCCGGCATCGACGGCGTCCTTGGCCGAGCGCGGCGCGATCTCGCGGTCCGCCAGCCGCACGGTGCCGGCGTCCCGCGCGAACACCCCGGTGACCACCTTGATCAGGGTCGACTTGCCGGCGCCGTTCTCGCCCAGCAGCGCGTGAATCTCGCCCTCACCCAGCGTGAAGTCGACATCCTGCAGCGCCTTCAGCGCACCGAAGCTCTTGGCCAGGCCGCGGATTTCCAGCAGGGCTGGACGCATCGCCGGCGGAGCTGAACTATCATGCATGACGAACTACTTGGCGATCACCAGGAAGGTTGACGTCCGCACGATGTGCGGACGCCAGCGACTTGTCGTCCATCGTCCCGGCGAGCGCCGGGACGACGGCTCAACAGCCAGACTCAGTAGCCGAGGCCCTTCTTGCTGTCGTAGATCTTCTGCGGCTCGTCAGCGGCCGTGTAGAGCTTCGATTCCGTCTGGATCCACTTCGGCGGCGTGGTACCCTTTTCCTTGTAGGCAACGATGGCGTCGAACGCCGGGCCCGCCATGTTCGGCGTCAGCTCGACGGTCGCATTGGCTTCGCCTGCGGCGATCGCCTTGAAGATATCCGGCACGGCGTCGATCGAGACGGTCAGGATGTCCTTGCCCGGCTTGAGCCCGGCTTCCTTCATCGCCTGGATCGCGCCGACCATCATGTCGTCGTTATGGGCGTAGACCGCACAGATCGACTTGCCGCCGTTCTCAGCCTTGATGAAGCTCTCCATCACCTCCTTGCCCTTGGCACGGGTGAAGTCGCCGGTCTGGCTGCGCACGACCTTCAGGTTGGCGTTCTTGGCGACGACCGCGTCAAAACCCTTCTTGCGGTTGGTGGCGACGCTGGCGCCGACCGTGCCCTGCAGTTCGACGACGTTGCAGGCCTTGCCGCCGACGGTCTTGGCGAGCCACTCGCCGGCGACCTCGCCTTCATGCACGCTGTCGGAGGTGACGGCGGTCAGATAGAGGTCCTTGCCCGACGGATCGATGTCACGGTCGAGCAGCACCACCGGAATCTTAGCTTCCTTGGCTTCCTTCAGCACCGCGTCCCAGCCGGAGGCCACGACGGGTGCGAGGAAGATCGCGTCCACGCCCTGGGCGATGAAGGAGCGGATCGCCTTGATCTGGTTTTCCTGCTTCTGCTGCGCGTCGGCGATCTTCAGGTTGATCTTGCGCTTGGCGGCTTCCGACTTGGAGACGGAGGTCTCGGCGGCGCGCCAACCGGACTCCGATCCGATCTGCGAGAAGCCGACGGTCAGCTCCGCGGCGCCAGCGGACGTGGCAAGCAACAAGGCGGCCGTTGCCGAGGCCGCAAAGAGGGCTTTCAGGGTCATCAGACGTTCTCTCCCAAAAAGGTACTGTTTTTTGATGCGCCGCCGCGACCAGCGGTGCCGACGCACCTATTCACCCGCCTCGACGGCCGGTGACGTCCGTTATTCCACGGAACATTTGGGATGACTAGTCATATTATTTGACTGTAATACTTTTTGAGAATGACAGGCGCCGACGGAGCCCCACGCTGCCGAAGATGAGCGTCGGACACAAACAAAATTTGAAGTTGTGGATAGGCCAGATCAGCGCAGCTTCGTCGCCTCGCGGGCGCGCTGCTCGATCGCAGCCCAGGCACCGGCCTTGATGTCGGCCGCGGGCGCGACCCAGGAGCCGCCGATCGCAACGACCTTCTTATGCGCCAGCCATTGCGCAGCGTTGCCGGCATTGATGCCGCCCGTCGGGCAGAAGCGTACGTTGGGGAACGGCCCGGCCAGCGCATCCAGCGCGGCGAGCCCACCGGCCGGCACCGCAGGAAAGAACTTCACCAGCTCATAGCCGCGCGTCACGCAGGCGATGAGATCAGAGGCGGTCTGAATGCCCGGAGCGAACGGCATTTCGCCCGCATTCGCGGCATCGAGCAGGCCGATCGACAGGCCCGGGCTGATCGCGAAGGCTGCACCGAGCCTGGCGGCGCGCTCGTAGTCCGCCGGCGTCAGCACCGTGCCGATGCCGACAACGGCGTCCGGCACCTCATCGATGATCGCGCGTGCGGCATCGAGCCCCGCCTGCGTCCGCAAGGTGATCTCGATGACGCGGAGACCGCCGGTAACGAGCGCGCGCGCAAGCGGCACGGCATGCGCGGCGTCCTCGATCGTGATCACCGGAATCACCGGCGCCAGAGCGAACACCGCATCGAGCTTCGCACGCTTGTCCAAATTGTTCATCATGTCTCGCTCATCGTCAGAATGTCCCGCGGCATCGCGGTGGCCGGGATCACGGCTCCCGGCGCCATGATCACGGCGCCGGCAAGCCGGTGGCCGGCCAACGCCGCCTTGCGGGGCGGCGCGCCCTTGATGCGCGCGGCGAGATAACCCGCATTGAAGGAATCGCCGGCCGCCGTGGTGTCGATCGGCTTGAGCACCGCAGGCGGCGCGATGTCGACCAGTACGCCATCGGCATGGATCAGACAGCCGCGCGCGCCGCGCTTGACGACGACTTCGCCCACGCCGGCATCCTTGAAGCGGCGCAGGCTGACCGACGCATCGGAATCGCCGAACAGCATCTGCTCGTCCTCCAGCGTCGGCAGCGCGACGTCGACCAGCGGCAGGATCGCGCGGAATGCGCGTTGCGCCGCCTCGCGGCTGGCCCAGCCGCGCGGCCGATAGTTGCCGTCGAAGGCGACACGCGCGCCGCGCTTGCGCGCCACCGTCAAGAGCTCGCGCAGCTTGGCCTTGCCGGTCTCGCCGTACAGCGAGAGGCTGATGCCGGAGAGATAGATCCAGTTGAAGCGCGAAAGCCTGTCGAGCATGTCGCTGTCGGCGCGATCGAACAGCTCGCGCGCCGGCGCGCGGTCGCGCCAATAGAGGAAGCTGCGCTCGCCCTTGGCATCGCGCTCGATCATGTAAAGGCCGGGCACGCGGCCTTCGACCTGCAACACCTCGGCGGTATCGATGCCCTCCGCCTGCCACGCCGCCAGCATCGCAGCGCTCAAGGGATCGTCGCCGAGCGCGGTGACGTAGGAGGTGGGCACGCCGAGCCGGGCCAGATAGAGCGCCGTGTTGAGCGTGTCACCGCCGAAGCCGCGCCGGAACAGACTGCCGTCCTCCTGCGCGAACTCCACCATGCACTCTCCGATGCAGGCGACTTTCATCGGCGTCGATCCATCCATCAAAACGTCAAATGAACCTTCATCGACCGGCTTCGATCGCTGGCGAGCTCGAAGGCGGCAACCGCCTGCTCGAATGGCAGCGCGACCGAGATCAATGGCTTGACGTCGAGCAGCCCCTCGCCCATCAGCCGCACCGCCAGCTCGAATTCGCGGTCGAACCGGAACGTGCCGCGCAATTGCAGCTCCTTCGTGACCAGCGTGTTGACCGGCAGGGTCATCTCGCCGCCGAGCCCGAGCTGGACGATGATGCCGCCGGGCCTGATGACATCCAGTGCAGCACGCAGCGCGGCCTGGTTGCCGGACGCCTCGAACAGCACGTCGAACGTGCCCTTGCCGGCGCGCCACGGATCGAGCGCGGAGGGCTCCGCGCCGACATTGAACGCATGGCTGGCGCCCAGCGCGCGCGCCACCGCAAGCGGCGCATCGGCGACGTCAGTGGCCACGATCTCGGCGGCGCCGCCGTAACGCGCGACCAGGATCGACAGTGCACCGATCGGGCCGCAGCCGGTCACCAGCACCCGCTTGCCGAGCAACGAGCCGGCCTGATGCGCGGCATGCAGGCAGACCGACAGCGGCTCGGCCATCGCCGCTTCGCCGAGCGACAGCGACTCAGCGATCGGCACGGCCTGCGCGGCATCGACGGTGACGAACTCGCGGAAGCCGCCCTGCACGTGGGGATCGCGCATCGCGCTGCCCATGAAGCGCATGTCCAGGCACTGGTTGCGCAGCCCCTCGCGGCAATAGACACATCTGCCGCAAGGCAGGCTCGGATTGACCGCGACGCGCGCGCCTTCGGCAAGGCCGGTGACGCCGCTGCCCACCGCGGCAACGATGCCGGCGATCTCATGGCCCAGGGCCATCGGCTGCTTGATCCTGACGGTGCCAAAGCCGCCGTGATGATAGTAGTGCAGGTCCGAGCCGCAGATGCCGCCGGCTTCGATCTTGACCCGGACCTCACCTGCTCCGGGCGCCGGATCGGGGTAGCTGTCGATGCGCAGATCCTTGGGCGCATGAATGACGACGGCTCGCATCGGCTGTTCTCCCTGGCTCGTTGTCCCGGCCGATCCTACATCGACGCCAGCATGCCGCCATCGACATAGATGGTCTGGCCGTTGACATAGGTGGAGGCCTCGGAGGCCAGGAAGATTGCGGTGCCGACCAGCTCGTCCGGACGGCCCCAGCGCTTCGCCGGGACGCGCGACATCAGCCAATTGTTGAAGTCGGGATTGCTCATCAACGCCTGGTTCATGTCGGTCAGCATGTAGCCGGGACCGATCGCATTGGCCTGGATGCCGTGCGCCGCCCATTCGACCGCCATCGCACGGGTCAGGTTGCGGATGCCGCCCTTGGCCGTGGTGTAGGGTCCGATCGTCGGCCGCGCCAGCTCGCTGCCGAGCGAACCGATGTTGATGATCTTGCCGCTCTTGCGCGGGATCATCCGCTTGGCGGCCTCGCGCCCGATCACGAAGGCGCTGGTGAGATTGGTCTCGATGATCCGGCGCCACTCGTCGGTCGTGAACTCGACCAGCGGCTTGCGGTGCTGGATGCCGGCATTGTTGACGAGGATGTCGATCGCAATCCCCTCGTCATCGAAGCGAGCGAAGGCGCGGACGACGGCCTCTTCGTCGGTCACGTCGAACGGACAGGCCTCGGCCTGATGGCCCACGGCGCGGAATTCCTCCACGGCTGCCAGCGTGCGCGCCGGGTCGGTGCCGTTGATGACGAGCCGCGCGCCAGCCTTGGCGAAGCCTTCGGCGATGGCGCGGCCGAGGCCACGCGAGGACCCGGTCACCAGCGCGGTCTTGCCGGAGAGATCGAAGAGCGAGGTCGACATCGGTTCAACTCGTGGAAGGCTTCGGGCCGGCATCCTCGGTCACGCGACGCGCCCTGACAAGCGCGTTATCCTGCCCTGCCGATCAAACCGGGAGACGGTTAATGGCCGCTACCGCGGTCATGACGCCGCGGATCTCGGCAAGACCTTTGAGCCGGCCGACCAGCGGATAGCCTGGATGGGTGCCGCGACCGATGTCGTCCGCCAGCTCGTGGCCGTGGTCGGGCCGGAACGGAATCCGCCAGTCCGGCTCACCCTCGGCCTTGCGGCGAGCCTGCTCCTTCAGCAAGGTCGTCACGACCGCAACCATGTCGACGTCGCCGCGCAGATGCTCCGCCTCCATGAACGAGCCGTCGAGCATCTTGGTGACGTTGCGCAGATGCACGAAGCGGATGTGCGGGGCGAAGCGCTCGGCGAGCGCCAGCACGTTGTTCTGTCCGCCGGCGCCGAGCGCGCCGGTGCAGAACGTGATGCCATTGGCCTTGGACGGGGCGGCATCGACGATGAACTGCAGATCATCGGCTGACGACACCACGCGCGGCAGGCCGAACAGGTCCCGCGGCGGATCGTCCGGATGGACGCACAGGCTGACGCCGCACTCCTCCGCCGTGGGTACCACCTCGCGCAGGAAGCGCGCGTAGTTGGCGCGCAGCTCGGCATGGCCAATGCCGCGATATTTCTCCAGCATGCGGCGCAGGCCGGGCACGTCATAGCGATCATAGGCTCCGGGCAACCCGGCCATGATGGTCGCGAGCAGACGGTCCTTGTCGGATTCCGATGCCTGCGCCACCCACGCGCGGGCACGGTCGAGCACGTCGGAGGAGAACTCGGCCTCGGCGCCGGGGCGCTGCAGGATGTAGCAGTCGAACGCGGCGAAGCGATCCTGATCGAAGCGCAGCGCGGTGGCGCCGCCCGGCAGGCGGAAGGCGAGCTCGGTGCGGGTCCAGTCCAGCACGGCCATGAAATTGTAGCAGACGGTGGTGACGCCGCAGGCCGCGAGGTTGCGCAGCGACTGCCGGTAATTGTCGAACAGGTCAGTGAGGTCGCCCTCGCCGAGCTTGATCGCCTCCGACACCGGCAGGCTCTCGACCACGCTCCAGCGCAACCGCAGCGATGAATCGCCCTCGATCATGCCGATGCGCTTGACGATCTCGTCCGTGCTCCACACCACGCCATAGGGAATGTGGTGCAGCGCGGTCACGATGCCGGTCGCGCCGGTCTGGCGGACCTGCGGCAAAGTGATGGGATCATCCGGTCCGAACCAGCGCCACGTCTGTTCCATGTCGTCCACCTTCCAAAACGCGTGCGGTCAGCGCCGCCGCCGTGTCCTTGTGCGCGGCTCGGCCTGCGCCAACTCTTCCTGCCGCGCAAAAATGCCGTCGGCGCGGCGGAACACCTCGCGCAAATGACGGCGCATCGCCGCCACCGCCTGGGCCTCGTTGCAGGCCGCGAGCCCGTCCAGGATCTCCTGATGCTGCGCAATCAGGAGCGGAATATGGCCGGCGTCCTCCAGCAGGGTCAGATGGCGCACCCGGTCGAAATGGATCTTGGTCTGGCGGATCACCTGCCAGACATGCGGATGCCGGCTGGTGCGGGCGATGGTCTGGTGGAACGCCTCGTCATGGGCGTAGAACTCCGCCGGCGTCACCGCCGCCTTCTGTTTCTCGATCAGCTCGTTCAGCTCGCGCAGCGAGGTTGCATCCATGTAGCGCACGGCCTCGGCGACCAGCGCACATTCGAGATGCTCGCGGATGAACTGGGCCTCGCCGAACGCCTCGCGCGACACCGGCGCGACGACGCTGCCGCTCTGCGGATAGATTCGGACCAGATCGACATCGGCTAGCTTGATCAGCGCCTCGCGCACCGGCGTGCGGCTGACGCCGAGTCGCTCGCACAGATCGAGCTCGGCCATCGGCGTCCCCGGCGGCAGCGCGCCGGAGACGATGTCCTCGAGCAGCCGCTCATAGACCTGGTCGGCGAGCCGCCGCCCGGCCTTGCCGTCCATTCGCGTCAGCGGTGTCAGATCGTCATCCATGACGGCAGTCTATCCGATTCACAGGAAGCCGATCGAGATCCATGGCAGGAACACGATCAGCAGCAGCGCAACCACGAGCGCGGCGAGATGCGGCCAGACATGGCGGATGACCTCGTCGGGCGAGGCGCGGCCGATGGCGCAGGCGAGATAGAAGCCGACGCCGAACGGCGGCGTGAACAGGCCGAGCCCCATCGCGAACACCGCGATGATGGCGTAGTGCACCTCGTGCACGCCCATCATCCGCGCGATCGGGAACAGCAGCGGCCCGAACAGCACCACGGCCGGCACGCCTTCCAGCACGCTGCCGAGCACGACGAAGGCGAGGGCCGAGATCAAGAGGAAGCCCCAGCGGCCGCCGGGTACGGCGACCATGAGATCGACGAGCTGTTGCGAGAAGCCGGACTGGGTCAGCGCCCAGGCCATGCCGGTGGCCGCACCCACCACCAGCAGGATCGCGCCGGACAGCGAGGCGGTATCGACCAGGATCGGATAGACCCGCTTCCAGTCGAACTGGCGATAGACGAAGATGCCGACCAGCACCGTGTAGATGACGCCGATGGCAGCGACC
The DNA here is from genome assembly GCF_032484535.1 of Bradyrhizobium sp. SZCCHNS3016. NCBI lineage: Bacteria > Pseudomonadati > Pseudomonadota > Alphaproteobacteria > Hyphomicrobiales > Nitrobacteraceae > Bradyrhizobium > Bradyrhizobium sp. SZCCHNS3016. Next base: position 245,644 of record NZ_JAUETE010000003.1, on the reverse strand, counting down.
TCGGTCGCGGTGGCGACGCCCTCGACCACCGCCGAGCGGATCACGATCGGCAGGCCGAGGCCCGGAATGGAGATCGCGAACAGCTTCAGCCGCGTCTTGGCATCGAAGCGCTGCGCGCCGCTCATGTCCTCCTTGCGGGTCTGCATGAAGACCACGACGGAGAGCGCGATCAGGCCGACCACCGCCGGCAGCAGCCCGCCGGTGAACAGCGCGGCGATCGATACGCCCGTGACGGATCCTACCGTGATCAGCACGATCGAGGGCGGAATGGTCTCCGACATCACGGCCGAGGCCGACAGCAGCGACACCAGATCGCCCTCCCGGCTGCCGCGCTGCTTCATCTCCGGAAACAGCGCCGGCGCGACCGCCGCCATGTCGGCCGCCTTGGCGCCGGAGATGCCCGAGACCAGGTACATCGCGCCGAGCAGCACATATTGCAGGCCACCGCGGAGATGGCCGATCAGCGACACGAGAAACAGGATCATCGCCCGCGCCAGCCCGGCGATCTCGATCAGCGCTCCCAGCAGCACGAACATCGGCACCGCCAACAGCACCATGTGCGACATGCCTTCGCTGACCCGGCCGGGTACGATCGAGACGGGCACCGTGGTGCTGAAATGCAAGTAAGCCACGGTGGCGAGCAGGAAGGTGAACGCGATCGGCGTGCCGATCACCATGGCGCCCGCGACAAGGACGAAGAAGAAGATGAACAGATTGTAGTTGCCGAGATCCTCCAGCACCGGTGCGGCCGCATAGAGCGCCCCTGCGCCGGCGAGTACCAGCGCCAGCGCGCCGATGATCTGCGGAAGGCTCGCCTGCTGGACCAACCGGTCGACGGCCGTGAGCAGCATGAGGAGCACGCCGACCAGCATCGCCGCCTCGCGATAGCCTTCGCTGATCTCGAGCACCGGCATGTTGCTGATCAGATGGCTTTCGAGGTGATGCCAAGACGGCATCACCAACGCGACCAGAACGGTGCAGACCAGCATCAGGCCCAGCGCGTCGGTGCGCGCCCGCCACACCGGCGAGAGGTTGCGCACGAAAGCGGTGAGACGCATGTGCTCGGCACGGCGCAGCGCCACGACGGCGCCGAGCATGGCGAGCCAGACGAACAGCACGGTGGCGAGCTCGTCCGACCAGATCAGCGGTGCATTGAAGACGTAGCGCGCAGCCGTTGCTGCGCCGAGCAACACCAACTCGGCGACGACGATGGCCGCGGCCAACGCCTCGACCGTGCGGCCGAGCATCTGGTCGAACCGCGCGAACGCGCCATGTGACGGCACGGAGGTCGTCGCTGTGATGTCAACGGCCATTGCATCCTCCCCGGCTCGTTCCTTGTTCATCGCGACCGCCGTCATTCCGGGGCAAGGCCGCAGGCCATGAACCCGGAATCTCGACATTGTCTTGCGGCCGTCTTCGATAACTTCGAGATTCCGGGTTCAATCGCCAATGCGCTGCTGCGCATTGTCGATTGCCCCGGAATGACGATGAGCATGCAACGGCTTGGCGGTTTATGACGGGCTTCCACGAATTCGTCTCATTCCACAGCGCTTGACTGGGCGTGGCCTCAGAGCTGGCCGACCGACTTCTCGAGCAGGCCCCAGGCCTCGGCGCCGAATTTGGTCTTCCACTCGGTGTAGAAGCCCGCGGAGCGCAGCGCATCGCGGAACGGCTTGGTATCGACCCTATTGAAGGTGATTCCGGCGCCTTGCATCTCCGCTTGCGCCTTTTCGTTGAAGCTCTGGATGTCCTGCCGCTCCTTCACGGCGGCCTCCGACAGCGCCGCGGTGATGGCGTCGCGCACGTCGGCGGGCAGACCGTTCCAGCGCGTCGCATTGGCGAAGATGTGGTGACCGTCCCAGATATGGCCGGATAGCGCGATGTATTTCTGCACCTCGTAGAGCTTGGCGCTCTGGATCAGCGCCAGCGGATTCTCCTGGCCGTCGACGATGTGCGTCTGCAGCGCCGCATAAAGCTCGCCGAAATTGATCGGCGTCGGCGCAGCACCGAGCGTCTTGAACAGCGTCACCCACAGCGGATTGCCGGGCACGCGGATCTTGAAGCCCTTGAGATCGTCGGGCGAGGCGATCGGCTTGGCGCCGGAGGTGATGTTGCGATAGCCATTGTCGAGGCATTTCGGGAGCACGTGCAGGCCGACCTTGGCGAACTCGCCGCGCACATGGTTGCCGAGATCGCCGTCCATCGCCGACCACACCTGGTCGTAACTCTCGAACGCGAACGCCACCGCATTGATGCCGCCGATCGGCACCACCGTCTGGTTCACACCTGACGTCGACATGAAGTCGAGCGCGCCGCTGCGCACCTGCGAAAACATGTCCGGCTCGCTGCCGAGCTGGCTGTTCGGATAGACCTGCAGGTCGACCAGACCATTGGTCTGCTTCTTGATGACCTCCGACGCCTCGATGATTCTGATGACGCCGGGATGGGTGGCGGGAAACGCCGTGCCGTAACGCAGGCGATACTTGGCCGACTGCGCCCGGGCTGGCCCGAACGCCAGGGCAGACGCCCCCGCGAGTGCGGTGCCGACGAAGCAGCGACGGGACATGGATGTGGGCAAAGACATTGGCAAACCTCCCCTGCCGGCCCGCTTGGGGGCCTTTTGTATGTCATTCCTATAACGTTAGCCTATAATGGATACCAACTCTGCTTTCAATAGATAACTTGTATCCAAGTATCGAGGTTGGTATATGACGGCGGCTCACTGTCGAGATGAGCACTGAGGGGATGGAGGAACGCGTGAAGAGCCTCGTGGTGGAGCGGCCCGGCCGCCTGTCGATTGAAACCCGCGCCATCCCCGAGCCCGCCGTCGGCGAGATCCGAATCAAGGTCGAGCGCGCCGGCATCTGCGGCTCGGACATCCACATCCTCCACGGCAGCAACCCGTTCGCGCGCTATCCGCGCGTCATCGGCCATGAGTTCTTCGGCCGCATCGACAAGCTCGGCGACGGCGTCCATGCGCGGCTCGGCGCCCGCGTCGTCGTCGATCCCGTCGTCGCCTGCGGTCACTGCTATCCCTGCTCGGTCGGCCGTCCCAATGTCTGCGCGCAACTCGCCGTGCTCGGCGTGCACCGCGACGGCGGCTTCTCCGAATATTCCTGCGTGCCGGCCGAAAACGCGCATCTGCTGCCGGACAGCGTCGACGACGACAAGGCGCCGCTGGTCGAGCCGTTCTCGATCGCCGCCAACATCTCCGACCACACAAGCGTATTCGCCTCCGACATCGCGCTGGTCTATGGCGCCGGGCCCATTGGCTTGACGGTGATCCAGGTGCTCAAGCGCGTCTATGGCGTCAAGGAGCTGATCGTCACCGACCGCATCGATCAGCGGCTCGCAGCCGCGCGGCACAATGGCGCCGACCGCATCATCAACACTGCCCAGACCGCCCTGCCCGCAGCGCTCGCCGACGCCGGTGTGAAGCCGACACTGATCATCGATGCCGCCTGCCACCCCGCCATTCTCACTGAAGCGATCGAGATCGCCTCGCCCGCCGCGCGGATCGGCCTGCTCGGCTTCTCGGCCGAGCCCTCGACGATCGTGCAGCAGAAGGTCACGGCGAAGGAGCTTTCGATCCACGCCTCGCGGCTGAACAGCGGCAAGTTCGCCAAGGTGATCGACTGGTTCGCCAGCGGCACCTTGCAGCCGGAGCGCCTCGTCACCCACCGCTTCAGGCTCGACGCCTACGCCACCGCGTTCGAGACGTTCGAGCACAATCAGACTGAATGCTGCAAAGTGCAGCTGATCTTCTGATGCAAACCATCTGATCCAAAACATGGACCGTCTCGGCACCGCCACGCTCCACCGCCTGCCCGCCGGCATCGTCAGGCCGGACTACGACCGTACGACGGTCGCGACCGGGATCGTCCATCTCGGACTGGGCGCGTTCCATCGCGGCCACCAGGCCGTCTACACCGACGCGCTGCTCAAGGACGATCCGCGCTGGGGCATCCTCGGCGTCTCCTTACGCTCACCCGACACCCGCGATGCGCTCGAACCGCAAGGCGGCCTCTACAGCGTGACGGCCAGCGACGGCGCCGGCCATGCGCGGCGCATCATCGGCGCGCTCACCGGCGTTGCGGTCGCGCCGGAAGATCCTGCGGGCCTGATCGCACGGCTGGCCGATCCCGCGGTGCGTATCGTCTCGACGACGGTGACCGAGAAGGGCTACAGCCACGATCCGGCCACCGGCGCGTTGCGCGCCGATGATCCCGACATCCGTCACGACGCTCTCAATCTCACGCATCCGCGAAGCACGCTCGGCTTCATCGTCGGCGGCCTGCGGCTGCGGCGGCAGCGGGGCCTGCCGCCCTACACCGTGCTCGCCTGCGACAACCTTCCCGCCAATGGCCACACCTTGCGCGGCCTTGCCATCGCCTTCGCCGGGCTGACCGACCGCGACCTCGCCGAATGGATCGCGGACAATGTCCGCTTTCCCTCGACCATGGTCGACCGCATCGTGCCGGCCACCACCGACGCCGACCGCAGTGATGTCAGCGCCGCGCTCGGCCTCGACGACGCCTGGCCCGTCGTCACCGAGCCGTTCAGCCAATGGGTCATCGAGGATGATTTTGGCGGTGACCGTCCGGCATGGGACGTCAGCGGCGCGCAATTCGTCCGCGACGTCGCGCCGTTCGAGCTGATGAAGCTCCGGCTGCTCAACGGCGCACACTCCACGATCGCCTATCTCGGCTATCTCATGGGATGCGAGACGGTCGCCGCAGCGATGGCCGAGCCTGATCTTGCCGGTCTCGTCGAGGACATGATGCGCGAGGAGATCACGCCGACCCTGCCCGCGCTTGGCGGCTTCGACGTGACAGCCTATCGCGCCGCGCTGCTGCAGCGCTTCCGCAATCCGGCGCTCAAGCACCGGACAGCGCAGATCGCGATGGACGGCTCGCAGAAGCTGCCGCAGCGCCTGCTCGGCACGATCCGTGACCGGCTGGCGCGCGGCCTGCCGATCACCCGGCTCGTGCTCGCCGTTGCGGGATGGATGCGCTACGTCAGCGGCACCGACGAGCACGGCCAGCCGATCGCGCTGCGCGACCCGCTGGCGGCAAAGCTGCGTGCACTGGCGGATGAGGCCGGCCCGGTCGCGAGCCGGCTCGCGCCGGCGTTGTTGTCGGTTACGTCAGTCTTCGGCCACGAGTTGCCGAACGATCCTCGTTTCGCGCGTGCGGTTGAGACAGCACTCGGTAGTCTCTTCCTGAATGGAACCCGTGCGACTGTCGCGCGGATCCGGCAAGACGTAGGCTGACGTCACGTCGGCTCTGGCCGGACGAACGGGCGACATCAGCATCGAACTAAACGTTCGGCAACAGCTTGCCCGGATTCATCAGCCCATGCGGATCGAGCGTAGCCTTGAGCTGTCGCATCAGTTCCAGCTCGAGCGGCGGCTTGCACAACGGCATCTCGGCGATGCGGAGCTGGCCGATGCCGTGCTCGGCGCTGATCGAGCCCCGGCGGCGGGTGATCTCGTCGTGGACGATACGGGTGATCCGCGCACCGTGCTCGTAGAACTGCGCCTCGCTCATATCGAGCGGACGCATCAGGTTGTAGTGCAGGTTGCCATCGCCGAGATGGCCGAACACCATGGGCCGGACGCCCGGCAGCGCCGCACGGACTGCTGCATCCATCACATCAACGAAATCGGCGATCTCGGCGACGGGGACGGCGATGTCGTGCTTGAGCGCCTTGCCCTCGCGCACCAGCGCCTCCGACACGCTTTCGCGCACGCGCCAGAAAGCCTTCGCCTGCGTGCCGTCCTGAGCAACCACGGCATCTGAGGCGATCCCGTTCGCCATCGCCTCGGCCAGCGCAGTTTCGAGCCGCACGGTCAGCGCGCTCTCGTCACCAATGTCGCTCAGTTCGATCAGCACTGCCGCGCCGGGAAGCGCCGCGAATGGCAGCCGCGTGTCCGAGATCTGGCGCAGGATCATCTCCAGCGTCGCCGAGGTCAGGAACTCGAACGCGGTGAGCCGGTCGCCGCAGTGCGCACGCGACAGCCGCAGCAGCGCGAGTGCGGCGGCTGCATCGGCCACGGCGACGAAGGCGGTCGCACGCGCGGTCGGCTGCGGAAACAGCTTGAGCACGGCGCCGGTGATGATGCCGAGCGTTCCCTCCGAACCGATGAAGAGATCGCGCAGCGCGTAGCCGGTGTTGTCCTTGCGCAAGGCCCGGAGTCCATCCCAGATGCGGCCGTCCGGCAGCACCACTTCGAGGCCGAGCGCCAGCTCGCGCATCACGCCATAGCGCAGCACGGCGACGCCGCCGGCATTGGCCGCGAGATTGCCGCCGACGGTGCAGCTCCCCTCGGACCCGAGACTGAGCGGAAACAGCAAGCCGGCCGCGCGCGCGGCGTCCTGCACCTTGGCCAGTACGACGCCGGCATCGACCACGATGGTCTGGCCGATGGCATCGACCGCGCGGATACGGTTCATCCGCGCCAGCGACAGCACGACCGCCCTTCCGCCCGCATCCGGCGTCGCGCCGCCGGACAGGCTGGTGTGGCCGCCCTGCGGCACCACGGCGGAGCGCGCCTCGGCGCAGGCCACCATGACGGCCGCAACCTCCGCGGTCGAGCCGGGGCGCACCACCGCAATCGCAGTGCCATGATACTTGCCGAGCCAGTCGCGCAGATATGGCGCCTGATCCTCGGCCGCGACGAGAACATGCGCCGCGCCGATGGCGCCCTGCAGCCTTTCGATCAGCTCCGTCATGATCAGCGCTTTGACCCTTTGATGGCTTGAGAGGCCGGTGCCCGCAAACTAACAGGTCGGCCGATCGCGGCCCCAATACCAAGTTGTCCGGCGTCCATAATCGATTGTTATGGGTGGATCAGGCCGGTGCCAGCGCCATCGGCGGGGCGATGTGCGGGACGGCGGCGACCAGCTCGCGGGTGTAGTCGGTCTGCGGGTTGGCGAACAGCGCCCGGCTCTCGCCCTGCTCGACGATGAGGCCGGTACGCAGCACGATGGTGCGGTCGCACATCATGCGCACGACGTTGAGATCGTGGCTGACGAACAGGAAGGCGAGATTATCCTCGCGCCGAAGACGGTTCAGGAGCTGCAGCACCACCGCCTGCACGGAGACGTCGAGCGCCGCGGTCGGCTCGTCCAGCACCAGGAGCCGCGGCCGGCAGGCGATGGCCCGCGCAATGCCGACGCGCGCCTTCTGCCCGCCGGAGAGCTGATGCGGGAAGCGCAACAACAGCTCGCGCGGCAGCCCGACGCGGTCTGCGCATTCCTCCACGCGCTGGCGCAGCCTGTCGCCGTTGCGCATGTTCATCAGCCGAAACAACGGATGAGCGATGCAGTCGAACGCGGTATAGCGCGGATTGAGGCTGTCGTTCGGATCCTGGAAGACGATCTGAATGTCCTTGCGCAGCTCGCTCGCGTGGAAGTCGCGTGCCGGGATCTGGCCGATCGGCCGTCCGTCGAACAGGATCTCGCCCTCGCTGGGGTCGATCAGGCGGCAGATCATGCGCGAGGTCGTGCTCTTGCCCGAGCCGCTCTCGCCGACCAGGCCGACGCTCTCGCCGCCGCGCATCGTCATCGAGAAGTCGGCCACCCCAACGGTGCCGTCGTCGAAGCGCTTGACGATGTTCTTGACGTCGAGCAGCAGCGGCGTGCCGTGTGGCGGAGGCGGCAGCTCGCTTATCTCGACCAACGGAATCCTCTCGCCATCGGGCACCAGATCCTCGATGCGCGAGGTCGCCGTCGGCGATGCCGCGACCAGCCGTTTGGTGTAGGGGTGCTGCGGCCGATGGAACAGCGTGAGCGGCTCGGCCTGCTCGACCAGCCTGCCCTGCTCCATCACCACGACGCGCGCGCAGTAGCGCGCGGCCAGTCCGAGATCATGCGTGATCAGGATCGTCGCCATGCCGCGGTCGGCGGCGATATGAGCGAGCAGATCCATCACCACCTTCTGGGTGGTGACGTCGAGGCCGGTGGTCGGCTCGTCCGCGATCAGCAGCTGCGGGCTGCAGGAGATCGCGATCGCGATCATCACCCGCTGGCACATGCCGCCGGACAGCTCATGCGGATAGGCGCCCATGCGCCGCTCGGGATCGCGGATCTGCACCGCCTTGAGCAAGCTCAGAGCCTCGGCCTGCGCCTCCTGCCGCGACAGACGGCGATGGGCGAGGATCGCATCCGCAATCTGCTGGCCGACGGTGCGGATCGGGTTGAGCGCGGCGCGTGGGTTCTGGAAGATCATCGCCATGGCTGCGCCATGCAGGCTGCGCAGATCGGCGCCGCCGGCGCGGGTGATGTCCTGGCCCTTGAAGCGGATGCAGCCATCGGTGATGCGGCCGGCCTTGTCGAGCAGATGAGTGATGGCAAAGCCGGTCACCGATTTGCCGGAGCCGCTCTCGCCGACAAGGCCCAGCATCTCGCCGGACTGCAGCGACAGCGACACGCCACGCACCGCCTCGACGAGGCCGCGGCGGGTCGAGAAGGTCACCTTGAGGTTCTCGACCTTGAGCAACGGCGCCGTCACGTGCGCATCCTCGGATCCAGGATGTCGCGCAGGCCGTCGCCGAGCAGATTGAAGCACAGCACCGCGCTCATCAGCGCAAGTCCGGGAAACGCCACCAGCCACCAGCGCCCCGTGGAGATGAAGCGTGCGCCCTCGGCGACCATGATGCCCCATTCCGGCGTCGGCGGCTTGACGCCGAGGCCGATGAAGGAGAGGCCCGCGGCATTGAGAATGGCCCAGCCGAGATTGAGCGAGATCTGCACCGCCATCGCCGGCAGCACGTTCGGCAGCAGGAAGCGCAGCACTACGGCGATGTGGCTCTCGCCGCAGGCCCGCGCGGCCTCGACCCAGCCGAGATTGCGGCGGATGTTCACTTCGGCGCGGGCGAAGCGGATGTAGAACGGCAGATTGATGATCGCGGTCGCGATCACGATGTTCTCGACGCGGTTGCCGAGCGCGGCGACCATCGCCATCGCCAGCACGAACAGCGGGAACGCCATCAGGACGTCGACGAAGCGGCCGACCGCCTTGTCGAGCCGGCCGCCGGCATAGCCGCACAGCGCACCGACGACCGACCCGAGCGCGAAGGACACGGCGACCGCCGTCACCGCGATGGTGAGATCGAGCCGGCTCGCGACGATCAGGCGGCTCAGCACGTCGCGGCCGAGCTGGTCGGTGCCGAACCAGTGCGCCGCGCTCGGCGGCTGCAGTGCGGCGGAGACCTCGGACGCGACAGGATCATAAGGCGCGAGCCACGGCGCAAAGATCGCGATCAGTGCCAGCAGCAGCGCGCCGCCGGCCGCGACGGCGGTGACCGGATTGCCGCGCAACACGAACGCGGTATGGCGCAGGGTCGACGCGGTCTCGATCGTGCTCATGCTCACGCCACTGTCGCCCTGGGATCGGCGATGCCATAGAGCACATCGACCAGGAGATTGACGATCACGAAGATCGTCGCCATCAGCAGCACGAAGCCCTGCACCGGCGCGTAGTCCGACACCAGCAGCGCATCGAGCGCGTAGGAGGCGACGCCCGGCCAGGAGAACACCTTCTCCACCAGCACGTTGGCGCCGAGCATGGTCGAGAATACGATGCCTGCGATGGTGATCACCGGAAGGATCGCGTTGCGCAGCGCATAGGTGACGACGATGCGCCACCACGACAGCCCGACCGAGCGCGCGGTGCGCACGAAGTCGCTGCCGAGCGACACCAGCATCGAGGCGCGGGTGATCCGCGCCAGCGGCGCGATCACGAACAGCGCCATGGTCAGCGCCGGCAGCATCAATTGCCGCGCCGCCGCCCACCAGCCCTCGAAATCGCCGGCGAGCAGGAAATCGATGATCAGGAAACCGGTGCGCTGCGGCGGCAGCGTGGCGAAGATGTCGATGCGGCCCGTGGGGTCCGGCGCGAAGCCGAGCAGATAATAGAACACGTAGATCAGCAGCAGACCGGAGACGAAGGTCGGCACGCAGACGCCGAGCGAGCAGAACAGCCGCACGCCGTGATCGACCAGCGACCCTGGCCGGAGCGCTGCGAGCACGCCAAGCGGCACCGCCGAGACCAGCGCGATCAGCAACGCGGTCAACGTCAGCTCCAGCGAGGCCGGCAGCCGCTCCTTGAGGTCCTTGGCAACGGCCTGCCCGGTCATCATCGAACGGCCGAGATTGCCGCGGCCGACGTCGTACAGATAGATCGCGAGCTGGCTCGGCAGCGGCTTGTCGAGCCCGAGCTGCCGGCGGATCACCTCGATCTCCTCCTGGCCGGCATTGGGGCCGGAGGCAAAGAACACGGCCGGGTCCCCCGGCAGCACGCGCATCAAGAGAAAGGTGAACACCAGGACGCCGAACAGCGCCGGCAGCGACGAGACGAAGCGTCGTCCCGCCCGAGCCAAGGTTGCGCCGATCGTGCCCATGGTCATCAGCCGTCCCCGTTACTTGCGGCTCAGGTTACGATAATCGACCTGCCGCGTGAACTGGTAGACATAGCCATCCACCGTCGGCTGCATCACCGCATCCTGCGCCGCCTGCCAGATTGGGATCTGAAACATCTGGTCGAAATGGACGGCGTTGAGCGCCTTCCCCTGCTCCTCATATTTCGCCTTGTCGGCCTCGAAGCGCGCCTCCTGCGCGATCTTCTCCAGCTCGGCATTGTCGGTCGAGGAGTAGTTCCAGCGCTGCTTGCCGGTGTAGAAGTTGCGATAGAAGTAGTCGGTCGAGGGCAGCCAGGCGACGATGCCCTCGGTGAAGAACGGCAGCTTCTTCTCGTTGATCGCGGTCGACATCTGCGCATCCGGCAGCTTCTGGATGTCGACCTTGATGCCGATCTTGGCGAGCGATTCCTTGACCAAAGCGGCCATCGGCTCGGCGGTCGCGGCCTGGCCGACATTGAAGCTGAAGGTGGTGGAGAAGCCGTCCGCCATGCCGGCGTCCTTCAGATAGGCCTTGGCCTTCTCCAGATCGAGCTTGATCGGCTGCGGGATCGGATAGCCGCCGCTCGGCGGCTTGCCGTCGGCCCAGGTCGCGCCGTAGAGCGGCGCGCCGCGGCCGAACAAGGCCGCCTTGAACATGTCGTCATAGGGCAGCGCGTAGGCGATGGCGCGACGCACATTGACGTTGTCGAACGGCGGGATGGTGTTGTTCATCGAGATGAAGGTCACCGCATTGTATTGCGGCGTCGAGATCACCTTCAGCTTGCCCTTGCCTTCGAGCGACTGCACGTCGCTCGCCTGCAGGTCGATGACGAGGTCGGCGTCGCCGCGTTCCACGAGGTTGGCGCGCGTCGCCGGTTCAGGCACCGACTGGATGATCAGGCGCTTGAACGCCGCCGGCTTGTCCGGCGTGCCGCGATTCCAGGCCTCGTTGCGCTTGGCGATGACCTGCTCGCCGGGCTTGAAGGTCTCGACGATGTAGGCGCCGCTGCCGGCCGCGTTCTCCTTGGTCCAGTTCAGCGCCCAGGGATCTTCAGCCGTCGCATGCGCCTTGGCCAGCTTGGAGTTGATGATGATCGGATAGACGGTCGCGAGATTCGGCAGCGCCAGCTTGTCCGGCTTCGGCAAGGTCACCTCGAACGTCAGGGGATCAATGACCTTGAACTGATCGGCCGACGTCAGCGAGCCCGTCAGCAGTTGCGCCTTGCCGAGGATTGGCGCGGTGACGCAGCGGTCGAGCGACCATTTGACGTCCTCGGCCGTCACCGGCGAGCCGTCCTGGAACTTGGCGTCGGGGCGCAGCTTGAAGGTGATCTTCAAACCGTCAGCGCTGACCTGATAGGATTCAGCGAGCTCGCCGGTGATCGTGTCGAGATCGAACACCCACTTACCATTGAGCTGCTTGCGACCGAACGACACCAGCCGGTCGTAGCTCGACATCGACAGCGCGAAGGCCTCGCGCGTCGAGCCCGGAATGTTCGGATCGAGCGTGTTGACGGTGGCACCGGTGACATAGCGCAGAGTCTCGGCGCGGCTCTGCGCATGCGCCGATGGCGCAGCCAGCATCACCGCGAGCAAGGCGGTCGCAGCGAACAACGAACGTTTGGACATCTCGAAACTCATCGCCTTTGCTCCCTCATTGGTCTCAAAATCCGGGACTGAAATACCCTGCCAGCGGTCACCGGCGACGCAAGCGCATCAGATGGAAGCGCATCAGATGGAAGCGCAGCAGCAATTCACGTGCCACGGCGCACCTCGGCCTGCTTCACATCGTAGGCTTGGAAGCTGGCCCAATGCTTGTCGATGTCGGCCTTGAACAACCCGCGCGTCAGCCCATGCACGAGCTTCGGCACCGCTGTGGTCATTGCATTGATGGAAGAACCCGACGCGCCGAAGCTCATCGTCGAGGCAATGGCGAAAACATGGACGTCGCGGATCCACGGCGTTGCGCCAGCCACACGCTCGCACAGCGCATAGTCGTCGGCGAGATAGGGAAAGGCGCCGAGCCGGTCGTTGCGCTCGCTGGCGTCGGGCGTGTAGCGATCGCACCAGCGTGCGATGTTGGCGGCAAAGCGCTGCAGCTCCGGACGCTTTGCGAAGTCCATCGAGATGCCCGTCGCGCTGACTACGAAATCGACTGTGACTTCGTCTTGCGGTGTCCGCAGCACGACCCCGTCGGACGTCTCGCACGCGGCCACGATCGGCGCGCCCTCGTGTAGATGGAACGCGGCATGACGGGCGCAGCGATCATAGGTGTGCTGCGGAAAGCCCTCGCGCAACTCGAGGACCGCGCGCATGAAACGCCAGCGCCAGACGTCGTCGAGCTCGGAGAAATGCCGCAGGAAACCGCGGAACGTCAGCCAGCGATAGGGCTGGATCAGCTGGATTTCCGTGCGGCGGCATAGCAGATCGACGCGCGCCGCACCGGCTTCGAGTGCAGCCGCCGCATTGTCGAACGCCGAGGCACCGGCGCCGATCACGGCGACGCGGCGGCCGCGCAAGCTGTCGAAATCGATCTCGGCGCCGGAATGGGCGCCGCGCGTTGCGGGCAGATCGCGCAGCGGCTCCGGAATGCTCCAGTCGCCCATCCCCTCCTGCCCGGTCGCCAGCACGATCTTGCGGGCGTAGATCGTCGCCTCACCATCCTTGCTGCGCACGGTCGCCTGCAGCAGTCCATCAGCGGCCGGCGCGATATCGACGACTTCGCAGCCGTTGCGCACGGGAAGGTCGAGCACCTCGCGATACCAGGCGAGATAGTCTGCCCAATATTCGCGCGGAATCAGGTCAAGATTGCGCCAGCTCTCGCCGCCGAACTTCGCCTCGTGCCACGCCTGATAGGTCAGACAGGGTATGTCGAGATCCGGTCCGGTGAAATCTTTCGGGCTGCGCAGGGTCGGCATGCGCGCATAGCTGAGCCACGGTCCTTCGCGGCCAGCTTCGGCCTTGTCGAGCACGAGAATGTTGCTGACGCGGGAGCGCAGCAGCGCGAAGGCGGTGGCAAGACCCGATTGGCCGCCGCCGACGATCAGCACATCGCGCGCAGGTCGGCCATCGGGACCGATGACAGGCGTCAACCATGGCATGCTGGGATGCGCGATCCTGGCAAGATCGCTGCGGACCTGGGCCGTCAGCGCGGCGAGACCGTCGCTCATGCCGGCCACCGGATGAAACACGCGCAATCGCGATCGACACGCTCGCTGTCGCTCACGCTCTCTCCATCAGTCATGTCACCCGGCGAGCGAAGCTTAGCAAAGCGAGTCTGGAGCCGACCATACCGATTTGTCCGCCGCCCATAACAGCTTGTTATGGGACGGCAGCGGCAGCTAGAATCGACAGCCATCCGCAGCGAGACAAGAGGTCGCATGCCGCTCAATCTGCGCCAGATCGAGGTGTTCCGCGCCATTATGATGACAGGCTCGATCAGCGGCGCTGCGCGGCTGCTGTCAGTGTCGCAGCCCGCGATCAGCCGGCTGCTGGCCTATACCGAGGATGGCCTCAAGCTCAAGCTGTTCGAGCGCATCAGCGGCCGGGTGCAGCCGACGCCGGAGGCCAAGCGGCTGTTCGCCGAGGTCGAGCACGTCCATCGCGGCGTCGCGCGCATCAACGATCTCGCCGACGAGTTGCGCGCGGGCGGCACCGGGACGATCCGCGTGGTGGCGAGCCCGAGCGCGGGACACAGCATGGTGCCGGAGGCGCTGGCGCGGCTGCGCGACCGCTTTCCCGATCTGCGCGTCGAGTTCGAGTCGCTGACCCTGCTGGAGATCGTCAGCCGCGTCGGCACAGCCCGCGCCGATCTCGGCATCACCGTGCTGCCGGTCGACGAGCCGACAGTCGCGGTCGAGACGATCGCGGAGGGCGCGCTGCACGTAATCATGCCGGCCAATCATGCCCTGGCGAAGCTGCGCAGCATAAGGCCGAAGGACATGCTGCCCTATCCGCTGGTCGGCTTCGGCCCGCAGACGCCTTATGGCCACATCGTCACATCGGCCCTCGCCGACGGCCCGGAGCCGACCACCATCGTGCGCTACACGCCCGACGCCTGCGCCATGGCCCGCGCCGGCGCGGGCCTTGCCGTGGTCGACGAATTCGTGCTGCGCGGCCGCGCCTGGCCCGACCTCGCGGCACGGCCACTCGCACCGAAGGTTCCGATGCGCGCGTATCTCCTGACGCCACGCTTCGAGCCACTGTCTCGCAACGCGGCCGCGCTTGCGGACATTTTGCGCGGGCGCGATCGGAAATCCGGCACTGCGAGGCGTTGAGCTAAGCCGCCAGCCAACCGCCATCGACCGGCAGCACGATGCCGGTCGTGAACGACGCCTCGTCGCTGGCGAGGAACAGCGCGGCGGCCGCGACCTCGTCTGCCGCGCCAAAACGCTTCATGGCGTGGCGCTGGCGCGAGGCCTCGCGCACCGGCTCGGGATCGGCGTGGCGCGCAAAGCTCCGGCGCAGCAGCGGCGTGTCGATCGCGCCCGGCGCCAGCGCATTGACGCGGATGCCATCGGCGGCGAAGTCCACCGCGATGGTGCGGGTCAGGCTGATGATCGCGCCCTTGGCGGCGATATAGGCGCTGTTGCCTTTGCCGCCGGCGACCGCAAGCTGCGACGCCACGGTGATGATCGATCCGGCCTTCTGCTTCTGCATGATCGGCACCGCGACCTTGGCCCACAGCCAGGTGCCGCCGACATTGGTGCGGAACACCGCGTCCCAATCCATAGGATCGGTCGTGACCACGGTGCCGCCGCAGGAGAAGCCGGCAGCGGTCATCAGCACATCCAGCCTGCCGCGCGCGGCTGCCACGCTCTCGACCGTCGCCTTTGCAAAATCCGCTTCGCCGACATCGCCGACATACACGCGGCCCTGGCCTCCGGCCTTGGCCAGGAGCAACAGGGTTTCCTCCGCGCCTGCCGCGTCGCGGTCGACCAGCGCAACATAAGCGCCCTCGCGCGCGAACATGACGGCGCTGGCGCGGCCGATGCCGGAGCCGCCGCCGGTGACGACCGCGACCTTCGCCTTGAGCCTCATCTCAGTCTCTCCCGTACTGATCGAACCAGCGGCCGAAATGCTCGGCCGATGCCGCGCAGTCGAAGCGAGCGCGCCAGCCGAACTCCTCGGCCAGTCGCGTCGTCGACAGCCGGCCGCGGTTCGAAGCAAACACCGGCACCGTCGGCGCCTCGCCCTGCTCCGCGAGCCGGCAGACGAAACCGGAGCGGCCTTGCGCGAAGGCGCGACCCCAGGCCTCGGCGGTAAACGTGGCTGTGCTGGAGATGTTGTAGAGCGTGTGCTGCGGCCTCTCGGCTTCCAGCAACCGGCAGACGGCGTCGGCGACGTCGACCGCATAGACCCAGTCCTTGTCGCCCGGCTCGTTCAGCAGCGCCGGCGCATTGCGCGCGCAACAGGCCGCGATCAGCGCCTGCGGCGATGGCGTGTCGCGCACGCCGCCGCCGCGCTCGAACGGGCCGAACACGGCCGACAGGCGCACGCTGATCACGTCGGTTTGCCACAGGTCCGACAGCCGCGCCGCGACGCGCTCGGAGGCGAACTTGGTGATCGCATAGAGCGACACGGGCTCGCACGGTGTGGTCTCCTCCAGCACGGCAAAGCGCTGACCGCTGGCGCCATAGGACGCCGCCGAGGACAGGTTGATGACGCGGCGGATGCCGCTGCCGCGCGCCGCCTGCAGGATCGGCACCTGCGCAAGCAGATTGACCGCGAGGATGCGCGCCGGGTCAGCCGCATCGCGCTCGGGCCCGGCAGTGATCGCGGCGCCGAGCACGACGGCATCGCAACCATTGCCGATCGCGGCCGCCACAGCGCTCGCATCGGTGACGTCGCCCTGCACCAGGTGCAGACGCGCGCGATACGGCGCAAGGGCGCGCTGCGCTGCCGCCGGCAAACCTGCTGCGTCAAAGATCGTCGCGGCATGGCCGCGCGCCAGCAGGCCTTGCGCAATGTTGAGCCCGACGAAGCCGGCGCCGCCGAAGATCAGGACATGCATCAAAGAGGTCCTCGCGTGGACAGCGATCGACGAAGGGCATTCAGCTCTCTCCCCACATCATGGCCTAGCGCCGTCCCGGCCATCCACGTCCGGCGGCATCCCGGGAAGCACGTGGATGCCCGGATCGAGCCCGGGCAGGACGGCGGACAGCGGAGCGACCGCGTCGACATGATCAGCTACTCCAACAGCTCTTCGCGCCTAGAGCAGCTTCGCCCCAAAATTCTGCTCCGGGTCCATATCCGCGACCAGGCGCCCCGTCGGCTTCGCAGCGTCGCCGCCGCTGCGGGCGAGGAACTGGCCGGAGCCGGGCTGGGCCGACAGTCTGCCGCCGTCAACGATGACGCGGCCGCGCGACAGCACGGTCACCGGCCAGCCCTGCGCGCTGCGCCCCGCAAACGGCGTGTAGCCGGCGAGGTCGTGCATGGCGGCATCGCTGATCGTGACGTGCTTGTCCGGATCCCACAGCGCGATGTCGGCATCGGCGCCGATCGCGATCGCGCCCTTTCTCGGATGCAGATTGTAGATCTTGGCCGGCGCCGTCGCCGTGAGCTCGACGAACTTGTTGAGGCCCAGCCGCCCCTTCGACACCATCGCGTCGAACAAGAGCGGCAGCCGCAGTTCCAGGCCCGGCAGGCCGTTGGCAATCTGCTTGAAGTTGGGGTTGGGGCCGGCGCGCAGCTTGCCGGTCTCGTCGAACCGATACGGCGCGTGATCGGAAGAGATCGTCTGCAGGTCGCCGAGCGACAGCGCCTGCCACAGCGCCTCCTGATCGGGCGCGCGGCGCGGCGGCGGACTGCACATCCACTTCGCACCCTCGATGCCGGGCTTGTCGAGATCCTCGGCTGTCATGAACAGGTATTGCGGACAGGTCTCCGCAAACACCTTCAGCCCCTGCCCGCGCGCATCCCGGATCACTTTCGCACCTTCCGCGGTCGAGACGTGGAAGATCATGATCGGCTGATCGACGAGGGCGGCCATGCCGATCAGGCGGTTGAACGCCTCGGCCTCGGAGAAGCGGGCGTGGCTGATGGCGTGGTATTTCGGCGCGGTATAGCCGCGCGACAGCAGCCGCTTCACCATCCAGGAGATGATGCCATGGTTCTCGGCGTGCGCGCACAGCATGGCGCCGCCCTCGCGCGCGGCGACGAGAATGTCGAGCAGCGGCTCATCGTCGATCTTGAGCCGGTCGTAGGTCATGAAGATCTTGATCGAGCCGTGGCCCTGGCGGATCAGCGCCGGCAGGTCCCGCTCCAGCGTCTCCCTGGTCGGATCGGCGACGATCATGTGGAACGCGTAGTCGATCACGGCACCCTTGCGCGCCAGCGCGTGATAGTCCTCGACCACCTGCGGCAACTGCATGCCGACATGCTGGGCCGCGAAGGAGATCACGGACGTGGTGCCACCGAAGGCGGCCGACGTGGTCGCGCTCTCGAAGGTGTCGGCATTGACGATCCCTGCCGCCGAGAGCTGCTCGATATGGCAATGGCTGTCGACGCCGCCGGGCAGCACATATTTGCCGCGCGCGTCGATCTCGCGCTTGGCCGGGCCGAGCCCGCGGCCGATCGCCGCGATGGTCTCGCCTGTGATGGCGACATCGGCCTCGAACGTATCGGTGGTGGTGGCGACGCGCCCGCCCCGGATGATCAGGTCATAGTCCGGCTCGGTCATCGCGATCTCCTAGTTCTGCCAGATGGAACGCCGTGGACGCGCGGTGACCGCATCGGCCCCATTGCGTCAGCCATGGCATAGTGGTTGCCTGTCACGCGCCGTCAACACTGAAGAAGCAGGTAGCTCCCATGTCCCGCCCGCGCATCACCGTGATCAATCCGAACTCCAACCAGGTGGTCACCGACGGCTTGGCGGCGGCGCTCAAGCCGCTGATGTTCGCCGACGGGCCGGAGATCGTCTGCGAGACCTTGAAGGAAGGTCCATACGGCATCGAGAGCCAGAAGGATGCCGACAGCGTCACCCTGCCGCTGCGGCGTTTCGTCGAGGGCGACAACGCGTCCAGCGCGTTCGTGATCGCCTGCTACAGCGACCCTGGCCTGCATGTCTGCCGCGAGGCCACGGCACGGCCGGTGCTCGGCATCGCCGAATGCGGCGTGCTCACCGCGCTGACCCGCGCCGATACGTTCGGCGTGCTCGCCATCGCGCAGCGCTCGATCCGCCGCCACATCCGCTATCTCCGCCAGATGGGCTTGATGGATCGGTTGGCCGCGGAACGGCCGTTGGACATGACCGTGGCGGAGACGGCGTCAGGTGAAGGCACCTTGGCGAAGATGATCGCGGTCGGCCGCGCGCTGAAGGACGAGGACGGCGCCGGCGCCATCGTGATGGGTTGCGCCGGCATGGCGCGGCACCGGAAGAGCTTAGAGGAGGCGCTGGGGATTCCGGTGATCGATCCGACCCAGGCTGCGGTGACGATGGCGCTCGGCGCGGTGGCGTTTGCCGGGTGAGTGGCGCTGAGCCTTGCGCTCTGCATTCGCTGATCTGCCCGACCGGTCGCCTCACACACGGCTGTCGTCCCCGCCTTGAGCCGGGACCTATAACCACCGGTTGCGGTGAGGCAGGCAACTAACAGTCACGTTCCTCGATAGCTTCCGCGGTATGGGTCCCGGCGTTCGCCGGGACGACACCATTGTCGTCGCTGGAATCGAGCACAATAACTGCGATCTGCTTAGCTCCGGCAGCTAAAAAACTCGTTGTTCACTCCGGCGGCACCGCGCCCGTGCGGCTGGTGATCAGCCCGTAATGCTCGATCCGCCGATGCCTTGCGAAGTCGAAGATCGTCTGCTTGCCGAACCGCGTCGCATCGAGATCGCACGGCACGACCAGCACCTCGTCCCCTTCCGTCGCGGCTTCCGCGACGATCTCGCCGTCGGGATTGACGATCAAGCTGCCACCGATCAGGTGATGGCCGTCCTCGACGCCGGCTTTGGCGACCGCCACCACCCAGCACGAGTTCTGATAGGCGCCGGCCTGCGCCGAGAGGCGATTGTGAAACAGGCGCTGCTGCAGGCCCTCGGCGCTCTTCAATGAGTTCACCGACGGCGTATTGTAGCCAATCAGCACCAGCTCGACGTCCTGCAGGCCCATCACGCGATAGGTCTCCGGCCAGCGGCGGTCGTTGCAGATCGCCATGCCGATGATGCCGCCGAGATCGCGCCACACCGGAAAGCCGAGATCACCCGGCTCAAAATAGCGCTTCTCCAGATGCTGGTGGCTGCGCTCCGGTTCGAACTCCTCGTGGCCGGGCAGATGCACCTTGCGGTACTTGCCGACGATGGTGCTGCTGCGATCCGTGAGGATGGCGGTGTTGTAGTAGTGCCCATCCGGCGTCAGCTCGGCATAGCCGAGATACATCGCCATACCATGCTGCGCCGCGCGATCGAACAGCGGCTGCACGGCGGCGTTCGGCATCATCAGCTCGAACCAGCTATCGACCTCCACCTGATTCTCCATGTACCAGCGCGGAAAGAACGTCGTCAGCGCCAGCTCTGGATAGACGATGAGATCGGCCCCCCGGCGCTTGGCCTCGTCCAGCAGTGCGATCATGCGCGCCACCACCGCCTCGCGGCTGTCGGCGCGCTGAATCGGCCCCATCTGGGCGGCGGCAACGTTGATCACGCGCATGGTTGGTCTCCTATTCTAACTCTGGCGTCACCCCGGCCGATGCAGCACGGGCCGCGTCCGCGAGAACGATGGGCGGCCGCGCTTCAGCCCCCACAGCGGCTGCGCCAGGGTCGCCACCGTCTCGGTCGGCGTCGACGCATCGATGCAGACCAGATCGGCCGGCGCGCCGACCCTGATGCCATAGTCGGCGAGACGCATCAGCTTCGCCGCATCATGCGTCACCATGTCGAGGCAGCCGGCCAGATGATCGGGACGCGAGACGTGACAGACATTGGCATAGAGATTGGCCATGCGGATCAGCGAGCCGTCGCCATAGGGCGTGAACGGGTTGAGCACGTTGTTGGTCGAGAGCGAGCAGGTCACACCCGCAGCGCGTAGCGGCTCCAGGGGGACCACGCCGCGCGGGATCGCATGATCGTGGCGGCGGCCCATCAGATGCAGGTCGGTCGACGGCAGCACGGTGACGGCGACCCCGGCATTGGCCAATTGCGCGGCGATCGCTTTGAAGCGCTCCGGCGGCAGCAGCGACAGCTGCGTGACGTGACCGACGGCGACGCGGCCGCCCCAGCCATACTCCTCGGTCTTGCGGCAGACATATTCGATCTGCATGTGATCGAGCGTCTCGGCGAGATCGAGATGCATATCGATGTCGACGTCGTGCTCGCGCGCGATCGCGAAGATGCGGTCGATCTGCGCCGGCGGGTCGGTGTCGAAATACGGGGCGGCGCCGACGGTTCGCGCGCCGCGGCGCAGGCCTTCGATCAGCAGCTCCTCGGTGCCGGCATAGTTGGTGAGGCCTTCCTGCGGAAACACGCAGATCTCGAGATCGAGCGCCCAGGCATAATCCTGCGCGAGCCGCCGGATCGCCTCGAAGCCGATGAAGCCGATGCCGGGATCGAGCTCGACATGGGTGCGCATGCGCATCGTGCCATGGCTGACGCAGCGCTCCACCGTCTGCTTCGCTCGCGCGTAGACATCATCAGCGGTGAAGTTGCGCTTCGCGGCCGCGGTCTCGCGCACCGCCTCGGCGACTGTCCCGTCGCGGATGGTGCAGCGGTCGAGGATGCAAGTCTTGTCGAGATGGATGTGCGTCTCGATGAAGCCGGGAACGACGAGGCAATTCTCCGCGTCGCGCTCCGCGCCGTCGGCTGGCAGCGACGGCGCGATCGCCGCGATGACACCATCGGAAATTCCGATATCGGCGCGGCGCAGTTCGCCCTGCTGCGCCAGCACCGCGTTGCGAATGATCAGGTCCATGCTGCCGCCAGGGATTCCATACGCGCGCCAAGCTGGCGGCCCGGCTGCGAAAAGGCAAGCACCATGCCAAGGCCCGTCCGCCGCAACGCGCGGCCAGCGGTCGATACCATTCGTTTACAAATAGACGGCCGCCGGGAACCACTTGTTTGCGGGGGAAAAACTGCTATATAGATGCATGGAAAACGTGAACTCGTTCTGCTCAGGCCCGTCGTCAAGGCGGGCCGTTGCCGTTTTGGGGGTAGCTGTCCGATGACTCGCTCCAACCGTACGGATCACATTCGCCTGACCTCGCACCCGGTGCCAGGCGCCAAGCACAATTTCCCGCTCCACTGGGGCGCCGAGAGCGCGCGCGAGCGCGGCCCGATCATCGGCACGGTGTCGCGTCCGCAGGACCGCAACGTGATCGGCAGCCATGGCGGCTCCTACACGGTCTACCGCGCGCTCGCGGTATCATCTGGTGCGCTCGATCCGATCCGTCGTCCGGATCTCACCAACACCCATCCCGCCGCCACCATCGGCCCGTTCGCGCAGTGGCGCGATCCGGCGAAGATCGTCGCGCTCGATCCCTGGGGCCATTTGGTCGCCGAGAATTTCGGCGGCGAGATCGCGGAAGGAATCGATATCCGGCCGACGATCGCCGTGACCAAGGCGCGCATCGAGCTGCCGGAGCTGCATGCGGCGCTCGCGGCCAAGCGCCTCGTTCATGATGGCGACGTCGTGCATGCCAATGGCAGCGTGTCTGTGGTGAAGATCGCGATCGACCCGGTGTGGTACCTGCCCGGCGTGGCCGCGCGCTTCGGCACCAGCGAGACCAATCTGCGCCGCGGCCTGTTCGAGCAGACCGGCGGCATGTATCCGGAGCTGGTGACCCGGCCCGACCTGCAGGTGTTCCTGCCGCCGATCGGTGGCACCACGGTCTATCTGTTCGGCGACGTCGACAAGCTCAATGACAGCCGGACGAAGATCACATGTCGCGTGCATGACGAGTGCAACGGCTCGGACGTGTTCGGCTCCGACATCTGCACCTGCCGCCCCTATCTGATCCATGGCATCGAGGAATGCGTTGCGGCCGGGCAGAACGGCGGCCTCGGCATCATCGTCTACAATCGCAAGGAAGGCCGCGCCCTCGGCGAGGTGACGAAGTTCCTGGTCTACAATGCGCGCAAGCGCCAGGAGGACGGCGACGCCGCGGCGGCCTATTTCGAGCGCACCGAATGCGTCGCCGGCGTGCAGGATGCGCGCTTCCAGCAGTTGATGCCCGACGTCATCCACTGGCTCGGCATCAAACGCATCGACCGCTTCATCTCGATGAGCGACATGAAGCATGACGCGCTGGTGGGCCAAGGCGTCGATATCGTCGAGCGCGTGCCGATCCCGGACGAGCTGATTCCCGCCGACGCCCATGTCGAGATCGCGGCCAAGAAGGCGGCCGGCTATTTCTCGCTGGAGCCGCAGAAGCCCGAAGCGCTCGGCGACACCGTCGGCCGACCGCTCGAGAAATACTGAGCGAAGCCCGAGATCATGGACGACGTCGCCTATCTCCTCTCAGCCCGCGCAGTGCGCGAGCGGGCGCATCAGATGCTTGTGCTCGGTCTCGCCGACAAGCTGCCGCATTTTCGGGTCGAGGTCGGCAAGCTCGATGCGATCGCCGACCTCGTGCTCGATGTGACCCGCAAGGCCTATCCCGATGGCGAGGTGCCGTTCCACTCGCGCTGGCGGCATTTCGTGGTCGGCGGCGTCGATCGCTGGGCTGCGATCGCCGACAAAGTGAATTGGCCAAATGCGGCTTCACGGGCGCGCGCCGAGTTCGATCTCGCCATCACCAGCGTGCTGCTCGACGCGGGCGCCGGCGCGGCGTGGCGTTACCATGATGTCATAAGCGACACGCGTATCGGCCGCTCCGAGGGACTGGCGCTGGCCAGCCTCGACATGTTCGCAAGCGGCGCGTTTTCGGCCGACGCGAGCGATCCGCTGCGGGCCGATGCGGCGAAGCTGAAGCAGCTCACCGTCGGCGATCTCGAACGCGGCTTTCAGGTCGGTGCCGACAATCCGCTGGTCGGGCTCGAAGGCCGGGTCGAATTGCTGCGAAGGCTGGGCGTCGTCGTCAATCCCCATTCCGATCGGAGCATCTTCCCAAATCGTGATACGCCAAGACCTGGCGGCTTGTTCGATGACCTCGCCGCGCGTGCTGAGGACGGCCGCATTCAGGCAGACGCGATCCTGCAATCGGTGTTGCGTCAGTTCGGCCGGATCTGGCCCTCGCGCATCCTGCTGAACGGCACCAGCCTCGGGGACTGCTGGCGTCATCCGTCACTGCCGACTGACGATGGCATCAGCAACCTCGTCCCGCTGCACAAGCTATCGCAATGGCTGAGCTATTCGCTGATCGAACCGTTGCAGCGCGCGGGCCTGGTGGTCGAGAACATCGACGGCCTCACTGGCCTTGCCGAATACCGCAATGGCGGCCTGTTCGTCGATGGCGGCGTGCTGGTGCTGCGCGACCCTGCCGATGCCGCGCGCGCCCATGCAGTCGACTCGCCGCTGGTGGTGGAATGGCGCGCGCTGACCGTCGCCCTGCTCGACCGTCTGACCTTGCTGATCCGTCAGCGCACCGGCCAGACCGCGGAGCAGCTGCCGCTGGCGCGAATCCTCGAAGGCGGCAGCTGGGCCGCCGGCCGCAAGCTCGCCTTCGCCCGCCGCCCGGACGGCTCGCCGCCGCTGACCATCATCAGCGACGGCACGGTGTTTTAAGGGGGCTTGAGGTTAAACTCATCGATCTTGCGCCTCCGTCATTGCGAACGAAGCGACTTGTCCGCCATAGCCCGAAGGGCGACGGCGGAAGCAATCCAGGGCCAGGAAGGAAGTCTGGATTGCTTCGTCGCTCCGCTCGCAATGACGAAACTGATGAAGTGCCTGTAGGGTGGGCAAAGCGCAGCGTGCCCACCATTCCAAGCTGAGCTAATATCAGGTGGGCGCGGCGCTTCGCGCCTTTGCCCACCCTACGCTTCGGAGATGAAAGCCATGGAAGGCGTCACGGTCGTCGATCATCCCCTGGTGCAGCACAAGCTGACCTTGATCCGCGACAAGTCGATCTCGACCAAGTCGTTTCGCGAGCTGCTCAAGGAGATCGGCATGCTCCTGTGCTACGAGGTCACGCGCGACCTGCCGCTCACGGAGGTCGAGATCGAGACGCCGCTGGCGCGGATGCAGTCGGCCAAGATCGCCGGCAAGAAGCTGGTGTTCGTGCCGGTGCTGCGCGCCGGCGTCACCTTCGTCGACGGCATGCTCGACCTGGTGCCGACCGCGCGCGTTGCCCATATCGGCCTCTACCGCGAGCCGCAGACCTTCACCGCCGTCGAGTACTTCTTCAAGGCGCCGTCCGACCTGCAGGAGCGCCTGGCCGTCGTCGTCACGCCGGTGCTCGCGACCGGCAACAGCGCGGTCGCCGCGGTCGACCGGCTCAAGGAGCGCGGCGCCAAGGACATCCGCATGGTCTGCATGATCGCCGCCCCCGAAGGCGTCGAGCGCGTGCGCGGCCTGCATCCAGATGTTGCGCTGTGGACCGCCGCGATCGACGAGGGCCTCGACGAAGACGCCTTCATCGTGCCGGGTCTGGGCGATGCCGGCGACCGCGCCTACGGCACGAGGTAGCAGCGGTCAGCCAGCGAACGCGGCCTGCGCCTCCGGCAGCGCCCAGATCCTCTCGATCGCAGCAGTACCTGCGGCCATGATGGCCGCCTCGTTGCCGTGGAGATAGCGACCGTCGTGGATCAGCAGCCGGCCGTCGACCATCACCTGGTCGATGTTGGCGCGGTTGGCGAGGGCGATCAGGCCGCGGCGGGGATCGTGCAGCGGCTGGAGATGCGGATGGGTCATGTCGACGACGGTGAGATCGGCGGTCGCACCCTGTGCTATTACGCCCAGATCAGGCCGCTTGATCATCGCGGCGGCGGTCGCCGTGACCGCGTCGATCAGTTCCGGCGCGCTCGCGGTCTCGGCGCTTCCCAGCGCGATCTTCGAGATCATCGATGCCGCGTTGAGCTCGCCGAGCAGGTCCATGTTGTAGCCGTCGGTGCCGACCGCCGTGCGTACGCCATGCGCGGCGAAGCGGCCGAAGGCGGCGGTGACGCCGGCGCGTGCGAAGACGCGCGGGCAGTTCAGCACGCCGGCACCACGCGCCGCCATCAGTGCAAGGTCCGCATCGGTCGAGGCGTGGCAATGCGCGGCCAGCAGATCGGGACCAAGCAGGCCGAGCCAATCGAGATATTCGGCCGGGGTGCGGCCGTCGTAGCGCTGCGCGATGGTCGCGACCTCGCCTGCGCTCTGCGCCATGTGCGTCGTGATGGGAATGTCGAGCTCGTGCGCCCGGCTCGCAGCCGCGCGCAACAGATCCGGTCCGCAAGTATCGGTCGCGTGCGGGCTCATCGCGAGACGAATGCGACCGTCGCCCTGGCCGTGCCAGCGCTGGTGGAGCGCATTCCAGACCGCCATGTCGGCCTCGCCGTCATCGCCGGCGTAAGTCACGACGCCAGAGGCATCCGCCTTGGCATCTGATGTCGAGAACAGATAGGGCGCGCCATAGAAGCGCAGGCCCATCTCGAGAGCCGCATCGAACAGCTCCGGAATCGTGTTGCGGAACGGCTCCATGACCGTGGTGGCGCCGCCCTTCAGGAGCTGCAGCACCCCCATGCGGCCGATCGCCAGCCGCTCCTCCACCGAGAGGATCTCGGCCCCGCGCTTGGACAGCGGCAGCAGCACCGTGTAGACGATGCTCTTGTTGTTGCGCCGGCCGTTGCCGTCCTCGGTGAGCGTGCGTGCGATCGCCTCGCTGAAGATGTGGTTGTGCAGGTTCAACAGGCCCGGCAGCACGAAGCGGCCCGGACGATCGAACACCTCGTCCGCCGCCGGCCGATCGCGCGTCACGGCAGCGATGCGCCTGCCCTCGACCAGCACCCACTGATCGCGCAGCACGTCCTGCGCGCCGTCCTTGCGCGTCAGCACGTAGCTGCCGAAGATCGCGGTCGTGCTCATGCGTCCTTCGCTTCCGCCGCCTCATGACGCTGATAGTTCGCCGCGATCTCGGCCCCGGTCGTGATCCACACGTCCCGGCAAGACTTCGCGTAGGTCAGGAACTCGCGCAACAGGCGGAAACGCATTGGCCGCCCAGAGACCTGCGGATGCAGCACGGTGGTCACCATCGCGCCCCAATCGCGGACTTCGTCCAGCTCGTCCTTCCACATCGACAGCACATGCTCTTTCGGAAAGATCGAGCGCTGCGAGAACCGCGCCGACAGGCCGTGCATCCAGTCGTCATAGCTCGCGGTCACCGGGATCTCGATCGTGCCCGGCTTGCCGTCCGCGAGGCGATGGCGATACGGCCTGACGTCATCGCGGAACGACGAGGTATAGACGATGCCCTGGCGCACCAGCGCTGTCAGCAGCTCCTCGCAGAACTCGCCGAACGGCGCACGGTAGCCGATCGGCCGGACGCCGAGCCGGCGCTGGATCGCCTCGAAGCCGCGCTCGATCTCCTCGATGATGAAGGGATCGCCGGGATCCGGCAGCAGATGGTGATAGCCGTGATGGCCGATCTCGTGCCCCGCCTTCAGCACCGCTTCCGCCATCGCCGGATGCGCATCGACCGCCCAGCCGGTGATGAAGAACGTCGCCTTGAGATCGAGCTCGGCGAGCAGCTCGAGCAGTTTCGGCGTGCCGACGCGCGCCTCGAAGCCACCGAAGCTCATCGTCACCAGACGCGCGGCGTGCGCGGGATCCTTCGAGGTCCAGGCGCTCTCGGCGTCGATGTCGAACGACAGGAACATGGCCGCGTGATACGGTGCAGGCCATGGATAGTCCGGCGCCGGCGGCGCGGTGTTGGCGGGAATGAGCGGAATGCCTGCGAGCGCCTTACTGTCCAGCATTGATCAGCACCTTCTCGATTCCATTGTCGCTGAGCTTCCACTTGGCCAGCAGCGCCTTGTAGCTGCCGTCGGCGATCAGGCCCTCCAGCGCGGCGCGCAAGGCCTCGCGCAGCTCCTCCGCCTTCACCGGCGTCGCCAGCCCCGTATATTGGTAGGCGATCGGCGTGCCGACCGGCACATAGGTGTTCGGCTCGAGATCCATGATGTAGGGCAAGGTCTCGTTGCCCTGCACGGCGGCGTCAATGCGGCCCTGCTTGAGCTGTGTCCGCGCATCGGCCGAGCCTTCCGTGCCGACGAACTGAATCGGGCTCGCGCCGCAGTTCTTCTCGCTCCAGGCGGCGATGTCCTTGGGGAACATCGTGCGCCTGCTGGCGCCGACCTTCTTGCCGCACAGCGCGGCCGGCTCCTTGAGCTCGGCCGCGCGCGACGCCTGGACGAAGAAGCGCGGACCGCTGCGCAGATAGTCGAGGAAGGTCGCGGTGTCCTGCCGGCTCTTGTAGTCGGTCATGCCGGTCAGGATGATGTCGAAGCGCTGCGTGGCGAGGCCCGGCATCAACTGGTCGAAGCTGGTCTCCTGCCACACCGCCTTGACGCCGAGCTTCTTGGCCAAGGCCTCGCCGAGCTCGACGTCGAAACCGGTCAGGGTCGCGGTGGCCGGATCCTTGAACTCCATCGGCGGATAGTTCGGCACCACCGCGATGCGCAGGCCGCTCTGCTTGATCTCGGCCGGCAGCTCGGCGGCGAGAGCCACGCCCGCCACGACCGTGCTCATGAACCCAGCCAACATGATCGACTTCAAATCCATCACCTCACCCCACTTCAGCTGCCAGAAATGCTTTTGTTCTCGCCTCGCGCGGCGCGCGCAGCACCTCACGGGCCGGGCCGCTCTCCACGATCACACCCTGATCCATGTAGACTACCCGGTCGGCGACCTCCCGCGCGAAGCCGAGCTCATGCGTCACCACCA
Source organism: Bradyrhizobium sp. SZCCHNS3016 (assembly GCF_032484535.1). Classification (NCBI taxonomy): domain Bacteria; kingdom Pseudomonadati; phylum Pseudomonadota; class Alphaproteobacteria; order Hyphomicrobiales; family Nitrobacteraceae; genus Bradyrhizobium; species Bradyrhizobium sp. SZCCHNS3016. The sequence goes on along the minus strand of NZ_JAUETE010000003.1, from coordinate 217,451 downwards.
GCATGGTCATGCCCGATGTCGCGAGTTCCTTCATCACGCTGAGCACCTCGCCGACCAGCTCGGGATCGAGCGCCGAGGTCGGCTCATCAAACAGCACCAGCCGCGGCTTCATGGCGAGCGCGCGCGCAATGGCGACGCGCTGCTGCTGGCCGCCCGACAATTGCGATGGATAGGAGCCCGCCTTGTCGGCGAGGCCCACCCGCCGCAGCAGCGCCATGGCCTCGTCCTTCGCTTCGGCCGGTCCACGCTTTTGCACCTGCACCGGCCCCTCGATGACGTTCTCCAGCGCCGTCATGTGCGGAAACAGGTTGAAGCGCTGGAACACCATGCCGCAGGCGAGGCGCTGCCGCGCGATCTCGCGCTCCGACAGCCGATGCAGCCGGCCATCCTGCTCGCGGAAACCGAGCAGCGCGCCGTCGAGCCAGATGCCGCCGCTGTCGGCCGTGGTCAGCTGGTTGACGCAACGGAGCAAGGTGGTCTTGCCGGAGCCGGATTGCCCGATCATGCAGACCACCTCGCCCTCGAACACATCGAGCGAGACTTGTTTGAGCGCCTGGAATTCGCCGAAGCGCTTGCTGACCTGACGGATGGCGACGAGCGGCGTCATCAGCGTCCCCGCGCGATGCCGCGGGCAAAACGGCGTTCGAGCAGCATCTGCAGCGGCGTCAGGATCGAGACCACGAGCAGATACCAGAGGCCGGCGACGATCAGGAGCTCGATGACGCGCGAATTGGCGTAGTAGATGTTCTCGGCCGAGTGCAGCACCTCCGGGTACTGGATCACGCTGGCGAGCGAGGTCGCCTTGACCAGACCGATGAACTCGTTGCCGAGCGGCGGGATCACCACCCGCATCGCCTGCGGCAGGATGATCCGGCGCAGCGCCTGCAGCCGTCCCATGCCGATCGCCTGCGCCGCCTCGTATTGGCCGATGTCGACCGACAGCAGCCCGGCCCGCATCACCTCCGAGGTGTAGGCGCCCTGGTTGATGCCGAGCCCGAGCAGCGCAGCCAGGAACGGCGTCATCACGTCGACGGCGCGCGCGCTCCACAGGCCGGGAATGCCGATGGTCGGAAACACCAGCGCGAGGTTGAACCACAGCAGCAGCTGCAGGATCAGCGGCGTGCCGCGAAACAGCCAGGTGTAGCCGGCGGCGACCGACCGCAGCACCGGATTGGGCGACAGCCGCATGATCGCGACGACCACGCCGAGCGCGATGCCCAGCGCCATCGCCGCGACAGCCATGACCATGGTGTTGACGATGCCGCGCAGGATCACCGACGCGGTCAGGAAACGTTCGACGTAAGACCATTCGATCTGGCCTCTGGCGAAGGCGCGGCCGATCGCCAGCAGGATCACGACGATGACGGCAGCCGTAAGCCAGCGGCCCCAATGCGCCTTGCGCGCGATCCTGTGCGCCGACAGGTCGGGAAAGCCATCGGCCAGCACGTCGGCGCGGCTCATTGCGGCGCCGCGTTGAGCATCGGCTCGCGCACCGCATTGGCGCCGAGACCCCATTTGTCGAGAATGCCTTTGTAGCTGCCGTCGGCGATCATCGCCTTGATCTGCTCGGTCACGACTTCGCGAAGCCCCGCATCATCCTTGCGGAACATGATGCCCTGGTAGCCGAAGGCGATGGGATCACCGACGATGCGATACTTGCCGGCCTCCTGCGACTGCGCATAGGGCAAGGTTTCGCTGCCCTGCACGGCGGCCTCGATGCGGCCCTGCTTCAGCTGGTTGCGGACATCGATCGAGTTCTCCCCCGGCACATATTGCGCCGCCGGCTTGCCGGCGGCCTCGCAGACCGCCTTGCTCCATTTCTCGATCTCCTGCGGGAAGCTGGTCGAGCGCGTGGTGCCGATCTTCCTGCCGCACAGATCGGTCGCGACCTTGGCATCGCTCTCCGCCAGCACGAAGAATTGCGGGCCTGTGACCAGATAGTCGACGAAGTCGGCGGTCTCGCGCCGCGAGGCGCGATCGGAGATGCCGGAGATGATGAAGTCGGCGCGCCTGGTCTGCAGCGATGGGATCAGCTCGGCGAACGGCGTCTCGCTCCAGACGATCTTGACGCCAAGCCGCTTCGCCAGCTCGTTGGCCAGGTCGATGTCGAGTCCCTTCAGCTCGTTGGTGGCGGGGTCGTGATATTCCATCGGCGCGTAGGTCGAGTTGACCGTGAGCTTGAGCACGCCAGCCTGCTTGATCTCGGCGGGCAGCTCCGCGGCTCCCGCCGGAGCAAGCGAGGCGAGGATGACGAAACCTGCGAACGACGAACGGCGCATCCTGCGACACTCCCCCATGTGAACGGCTAATCGACCGCGACCGGCTCGACCACGCCGGCGCGCTCGGTGACGACCTTGTACTGATCCGGCCGGCGATGCGCCGCGAAGTTGAACATCTTGTCCTTGCCCTGGCGGCACAGATCGAGGTCGATGTCGGCGACGATGACCTCATCGGCGAGCGTCGTCGCCTTCGCCACGATGCAGCCATTGGGATCGACGATACAGGAGCCGCCGATCAGCCCGCTGCCGTCCTCGTCGCCCGCCTTGGCGACCGCGATCGCCCAGGTCGCGTTCATGTAGGCGTTGGCCTGCGCCACCAGCGTGGAATGGAAGGTGCGCAGCGAGGCATCCTCGGTGTTGCCGCCATTCGGATCGTAGGCCGCGGAATTGTAGCCGACGCAGACCAGCTCCACGCCCTGGAGCCCGAGCACGCGCCACGATTCCGGCCAGCGCCGGTCGTTGCAGATCATCATCCCCATGATCGCGCCGCCCCATTCGCGGCCGGCGCGCACCGCCGGAAAGCCGAGATCGCCGTAGCCGAAATAGCGCTTCTCCAACTGCTGATACCTGGCGCCCGGCCGCGGCTCGACCGAGCCCGGCAGATGCACCTTGCGATATTTGCTGATGATCTCGCCGTCGGGATCGACCAGGATGGAGCTGTTGAATCGGCGTCCGTCCGGCGTCAGCTCGGCATAGCCGACATAGAAGCCGACACCCAGCGCTCGCGCCCGGTCGAACAGCGCGGCGACGGCCGGGTTTGGCATCGACCGCTCGAAATGGTCGTCGAGCGCCTCGTCTTCGAGGATCCATCGCGGAAAGAACGTCGTGAAGGCGAGCTCGGGGAAAACCACCAGCTTCGCGCCCTGGCTGGCGGCCTGATCCAGCAGCGCAATCATGCGGGACAGCGTGTGCGTCCGGCTGTCGGCGCGCTGGGTCGGTCCCATCTGGGCGGCGGCGGCGCGGAAGATACGGCTCAATAGTGCCTCCGATCTGTGCGCCATGCCGAACGATCAGGCGGAACGCCGCCTGGATGCGCGCACTGGAAGAAGGGATCATTTGGCGAAAGCGGCGCGGGATTTGCAATCTGCCCACACAGCCGCGCGCTATGATATTTTGGCCAAGACCATCACCGGGGCTTATAGGGCGACCATGTCATGAACCTGCGCCAGCTGGAGATCCTGCGGGCCGTCATCCGCCATCACACCACCGTCGCCGCCGCCGAAGAGCTGGCGCTGTCGCAGCCCGCGATCAGCAACGCGCTCAAGGCGATGGAGGCCCAGGCCGGCTTCACGCTGTTCGAGCGCGTCAACAACCGGCTGTTCCCGACACCCGAGGCGATGACGCTCTATGAGGAGAGCGAGGCGATCTTCACCTTGCATGCCCGGCTGGAAAACCGCGTGCGTGACCTGCGCGAGCAGAAGACGGGTCATCTGTCGATCGTCGCCACGCCGCCGCTCGCCTACAGCATCATCCCGCCGACCTTGTCGGGCTTCCTGCGGCGCCGGCCGCAGACGCGGATGTTCTTCGACGTCAGGCGCTACGAGGGCATCATCGAGGGCGTGCTCGGCAATGTCGCCGAGCTCGGCTTCGCGCTCGGACTGTCTGACCATCCCGGGATCGCCCATGAGGTCGTGCACACCGGCGAAATGGTGTGCGTGATGCCGGCCCGGCATCCACTTGCGGACCACGACGTGATTTCAGCGCGGGATCTCGCCGGGTTCCCGCTGATCGGCCTCGAACGCGGCACCCGCCTCGGCGAAGCCGTGCGCGAGAGCTTCCGGCAAGCCGATGCGGACTTCCAGCCGACCGTCGAAGTGCGTTACTGCAACACGGCCTGCGTGCTGGCTTCGACCGGCGTCGGTGTCGCCGTGGTCGATCCGTTCTCGCCGCGTCAGGGCGGGCATGATCTCGTGGTCCGGCCGTTCACGCCCTGCACCACGGTGTCGGCCTATGTGCTGTGGTCCGAGGCAAGGCCGCTGTCGAATCTGGCGAAGACGTTTCGAAACGAGGTGCGCAACGCGAGCCGGAGTCTCGCCGGTTGCGTCGACGCGATCGGGGCTCCGAGTCTCGCCGCTTCCGCGGAACGCGGCTGAGCTTGCCGTCTATGATTAAACCGGTGGACGTATCGTTTGCGGCCCATCATCCGAAACGCCTGCCTGCGGCGGGCTTCCCGGGATGATGCTCTGCGTCGCTGTCATCTTGCGGCTGGCGGCGGAGTTGTTGCAGTAGACCATGGCTCGCCCGCCCGCAATCGCGCCGCCAGCGCCGCCGCGCAGCCGGCGAGCAGCTTCTCGCCCTTTGCAGCAGATGCCTTGCGCGCATCGCCTGCGACGCCGGAGGTGGTGATGTCGGCGAACGATCTGAACATTTTCAGCGACGGCACCAGCGAGCCCATGATGTCGAAGCTCGGCCCAAAGGCCGCGTCGAGCCTCGCCGCATCGACGAGGCCGGGATGAACCACCATCATCATCGAGGTCTCGGCTTCGCAGGCATGCATCACGCCCTCCTGATCCTCGAGGACCTCGGCCATCACCTCGCGCCCTTCCATGAAATAGGTCGTCGTCGCGATCGGCGCATTGAGCTCGCGCGTCAGTTCGCCGGTGAGGGTGGCCAGCGCCTGGATGTTGCCGCCATGGCCGTTGACGATCACGATGCGGCGGAAGCCGGCATTCAGGATCGAGCGACACAGGTCCCTGAGCACGGCGTGGTAGGTGGAGAGACCGAGGGTGAAGGTGCCGCCGAACGGAACGTGATGGTCGGCGAGCCCGCACCAGACGGTCGGCGCGACCACGATGGGATAGTCTGGAGCCAGCTCCAGCGCGGTGCGACGGCAGACCTCGCTGCACAGGAAGTCGTCAACGCCCGTCGGCAGATGCGGACCATGCTGCTCGGTCGAGGCCACCGGCAACAGTACGATCGCGCCGCGAGCGCGCGAAGCGCTGCGGCGGAAAGTCTGTTCCAGGCGGTTTCTGTCATGACGGCTGCTCGCATGGTCGGAGATGAGGAAGCTTGGCTCATACCACCCGACACCGCAACGGCGCATCTTGCGCGCAGGCCGCGACAGCCGTCTCCGTGCACTCCAGCCACGACGCGGCTGCACGATACAGCGCCCTCTCCCACAAGGGGCGAGGGCGCAGTAGCGGGCACCGCACCCTCGGCTAGATCAGGAGTATGCTTTCCATACACTCAAACATCGACAACGATTGCGATGACCTCAACGAGGTGCAACGGCCTTGCGTCCTCACGACACCAGGACCCGCACGGCAGGCCGACTCACGCCCGCGCCAACTCGATGTCGTGGGTCTGCTTCGTCTCCGCGTCGTACACCCTGATCTGCAACATCGGAAACCGGCGCTTCAGATCATGCGCGCCGTTGTGCGCGCCCTCTTTTGTCTTGAACTCGGTCTTGATCTGACCATCGACCACGACGGCATAGCCGGTCAGCGGAAGGTCTTTGCCGGATTTGTCTTGAGCAGGCTTGTTGTGAACAGACTTCTCTTGGGCAGACTTGAGCATTGCGAGCCGACGTCGATTCGTGAGTTGAAGGGGTGTCGAGACGCGATCTCTCCGCCTCGGACGACTCCGATGTAAGGTGAGTCTGTCGCGACGAGCAAGCGAAGACGTGTTCTTCACAAGCAGGACGATTACGGTTCAACCTGACGGAGCAACGCCGGTCCGCGATGATCTCGGGATGTTCACTGCGAACGAGTCGCGCGAGTTCCAGATTTGCGAGCTTTTCGGACGCTCGGAGTCATGCTCGCCACCGCGAACGACGAGCGCTGTGGTCGCATGTCTCTCACTGCCCGCAGCGCTCACCTCGCGCCGCCTCCAAGGCAGGAGCCCGATTCCAGCATGAGATGCGCGCTCCAACTGAGCGAGGTCACGCAAAATCCCGGCGCATCGAATGAATGACTCAGCATGACCGCCAAGCGCGAATTGCCCGTCGTGCCAGTCTGCCGCAGATAAACAGCTTGCACCGTCGGCAAATCAGGACGACATTTCCGCGCATCCCGCCTCATGAAGAGGGGCGTGTCGCGAACGTCACGAGACGTGGAGTGCGGGATGCGATGGACGCGACGTGTCGCAGCGGGTGTCATGCCTGCGGACGAACGGCACCGCGCGGACGGCGAAGTCGCATGGTCCTGGCGCCGCGACGCTGGCGTCAAGCTCGTGATGAGGTATCAGCCTCACGCGGGTGACGGTGGCAAGACAGCCCGTTCACCGGGGAGAATGCGTATAAGCCGTAACACCATCGCGCAGGGAAGGCCGGGATGTCTCAGCCGAACCTGTGGTTCCTGCCCCGTGCATTCTTTCCGCACGGGGGCCATGGGGGCGGCGAGCTCCCGGCCTTCCCTGCGCCCTCTCACTTCAATGAGGGTGACGTCATGCAAGCCTCGGGCGTAACCTGCGCCGCGAGATCGCGATGTGCTGTCCTGCTGTTTGTCAGTGTGAACCCCGTGATCCCCGTGAGATCACGGATGCCGCCCCCGCCGCCCGGTATCCCTGTCGGCAGCTCGGCGCAGATGAGCGGGAACCGTCAACGGCGGCCCGGCGCGGTTGCCCCTCCATTTACCTCACGATCGGCCATAACACTCGCGTTGATGCAGATCAACATCCTCGCTGAGAACGCGCCGCCTACTCACAAGGCGTCCTAGCGAATCAGTCGTCGCTGTTGCCTCGTTCGGCGTCCCGCGAACGGTCCTTGTGCAGCATTCATCTTGTGGAGCATTCACGGAGAATCACATGAGCGAGATCGGCGTGACGGCTCTGGATCACACCGTCCAGGAAACCAACATCTGGCTGAAGGCCATCGAGCAGCGCCTCGCGCTCTCGAGCCGACAGCAGGCCTACAACGCGCTGCGCGCGGTGCTGCATGTGCTGCGCGACCGCCTGCCGATGGCGACCGCCGTGAACTTCGGCGCGCAGCTGCCGCTGCTCATTCGCGGCATCTACTACGAAGGCTGGCATCACGCGGCGACGCCGACCAAGGACCGCCATCTCGAATATTTCGTCGATGACATCTTCCGTCAGTTGCCGCCACAATTTCCGGTCGATCCGCTCAGGGCCGCACGCGGCATCTTCGAGATTCTCTGGGAGAAGCTCGACCCCGGCGAGTTCGACAAGCTGATGGGTCATTTGCCGGTGCCGTTGCGAAATCTGCGCGAGCCGGCGACCTGAAGGGGGGCAAGCTCCCGAAAGGTGAGAAATAGCTCGCAACTCGCAACCAGCGTCCGACCTCAATGGGCAATCTGCCGATACAGCGCGGGCAGTGCTGCAGGCAGTCGCCTGATGTTGCCGACGATGCCGTAGCCGCCGCGGCCGAACAGAGTCGGAAAATACGACTGCGCCGACGCGTCGATGGTCACGCCGAACACGGCGACGCCGCCGCGTCGCGCCTCCTGTACCGCCTTGCGGGTGTCCTCGATCGCGAAACGTCCCTCATAGTGATCGACGTCGTTCGGCTTGCCGTCGGTCAGCACCAGCAGCAGTCGCTTGCGCTCGGGTCGCTCGGCGAGCTCGCCGGCGGCGTGACGCACCGCCGTGCCGATGCGCGTGTAGTAGCCGGGCCTGAGCGCACCGATACGGCGCTCGACCCGCCCGTTCATCGGCTCGCCGAATGCCTTCACGGTCTCCAGGCGGACCCATGAGTTGCGCCGCGAGGTGAAGGTGAGAATGCTGTGGCTGTCGCCGCAGGCCGACAGCCCATGCGCCAGCACCAGCAGCGCCTCCTTCTCGACGTCGAGCACGCGCACGCCGTCGATCCACGCATCGGTGGACAGGGAGACGTCCACCAGCAGGGTCACCGCAAGATCATGCGCGAGCGGGCGCATCGCCAAGTGCACGCGGTCGATGCCGCCATGGCCGGCATTGAGATCGCTGCGCGCGCGCACCAGCGCGTCGATATCGAGGTCGTGGCCATCGGCCTGCGCGCGCATCACCTCATGACGCGGCCGCAAGGTCTCGAACCTGCGCCGTACGCTGCGGATGCGCCGGCGCATCGCATCGTCCGGAGCCCACGCCTCGCCCGCCTCGGCGGCGTCGCCGGTCACGACGCGGCAATGATCCGGCAGATAGGCTCCGCTGCGATAATTCCATTCGGGATACAGCCGGCCGCTGTCGAGCCGGGCCGTGTCCACCGCCTCGGGCGGCAGGTCGAGATCGAATTTCAGCTTGCTCGCCGGACGCCCCTTGCGCCTGGCGATCGCGAGCTCATCGAGATCGTCGGCGGCCTTGCGGGCATCGTCATCGTCGGTATCGTCGGAAGGGCGATCGACATTGACCATCTCCGCCATCGCCAGAATCTTCTCGAAGCGGTTGAGAATGAATGGATCGCGCTTGGCCGTGTCGTCGCGCTCGCGCCGCGCGAAGCGCTTGCGGGTGTCGGGTGCCCCCTCCTGCTCTGCGGGCGTCTGCGTCTCGTCGTCCTCGCGCGCCGCGGCAACGGCATCGCGGCTCCAGCAATCGCCCCACAGCGGACACGGCAGCATCGGCCGATAGCCGGGCGGGGCGGCCTCCGGCAACGCGCCGCCGGCGATGACCGCATTCCACAGTGCGCCCTTGGGCGGCACGCCGACGCCGAGCAGCGCCATGACGATATGCTCGACCTGCTGCTCGAGCCGAGGCAGCGGCCGCCGCGGCCGCGCCGCAGCCAGCGCTTCGGCGAGTTGCGCATGCGTGCGCGCCAGTCCCGGAAAGCGCGCCAGCACCAGCGAGGTCGTCTCACAGGCCCGGCGCAGCGCCAGCAGATCATGCCGCAGCGGATCGCGCTCCGCGATCGGCTCGACCGCCATGGTCGCGAACCACGCCGCGAGCCAGTGATAGAGCTGCGCATTGAGCGCGCGATCCGGCAGCAAAGCGATGGTCTCCGGCAGGAACACGGTGGCGCCGTCGCGCCCGGCCTGATCGAGGCATTCGTCGCCGAGGCCAATGCGCTGGCGCCAGCCGAGCCGATGGCCCGACTTGCGCGCCTTGGCTCCGGCGACCTGCACGCCGCTCTCGCCGCCCAGCGCGCGGAACATCACGGCGATGCGGCCGCTGATCTCGTTCAGCGCGACGGCCTGATCCGGATGGACCGGATAGCTCGAGGTCTTGCCGACCATGCGGTGCCAGGCGCGGCCGACGGTCTCCTCCAGTTCGAGAAAGTCGAGCATGGCTCACCCGATCACGGCACGCGCGACCTCGCGCAAAGCGGCCTTGACGTCGGCGTCATCGGTGAGCGGCTCGATCATCGCGGCGAGCACGGCGTCGGCGACGGGCGTGCCAGCCGCAACCAGGGTTGCGCAATAGACCAGGAGCCGCGTCGAGACGCCCTCCTCCAGGTCATGGCCCTGCAGCGCGCGGAGGCGATGCGCGAGCGCCACCAGCGGCCGAACGCGCTCCGGCGGCAGCCCGCTCTCGGCGGCAACCACCGCGATCTCCTGCTCGGCGGGCAGGAAGCCGAATTCGATGGCGATGAAGCGCTGCCGCGTCGACGGCTTGAGCGCCTTGTGCAGCGACTGATAGCCAGGATTGTAGGACACCACGAGCATGAAACCGTCGGGCGCGATCAGCTCCTCGCCGGTACGCTCCAAGGGCAGGATCCGGCGGTCGTCGGTGAGGGGATGCAGCACCACGGTCACATCCTTGCGGGCCTCGACCACCTCGTCGAGATAGCAGATGCCGCCCTCGCGCACCGCGCGGGTCAGCGGGCCGTCGGTCCAGACGGTGTCACCGCCCTTGAGCAGATAGCGTCCGGTGAGATCGGCGGCGGTGAGGTCGTCGTGACAGGCCACCGTGTGCAGCGGCAGTTCCAGCCGCGCCGCCATGTGCGCGACGAAGCGGGTCTTGCCGCAGCCGGTCGGGCCCTTCAGGAGCACCGGCAGGCGATGCCGGAACGCATGCTCGAACAGCGCGCATTCATTGCCGGACGGCGTGTACGAGGGAAACGACGGGGCGGTATCGATCGCGTGCAGCGCGGCTTTCATGGTCACTCTCCGATATCGGGGGATGCAGGCGGCGGCATCGAGGCCGCCGCTTGCGGGATTTCACTCCGCCGGCTGCAGCGCGCCGGGGATCACGGGCTCCTTGGCGCGGCCGGGCACCAGCACGGCCCAGACGAACATCAGCGCCGCGATCGCCACGAACACACCGGAGCCGAGCCGCACCCAGTAGAACATCGCGAGTTGGTCCTGCACGTCCATGTAGCTCTGGCCGAGCACGCGCTGCAGATGCACCTGGATGATGCCGGCGAAGGTCAGCGCAAAGGTCATCGTCATCATCGCCGTGCACATGATCCAGAAGCTCGCCATCGAGAGCCACTGGTTATACGGCGCACGCTGGCGCAGTTGCGGCACCGCATAGGCCATGACCGCGAGGTTGAGCATCACATAGGCGCCGAAGAAGGCGAGATGGCCGTGCGCGGCGGTCACCTGGGTGCCGTGGGTGTAATAGTTCACCGACGACAGCGTGTGCAGGAAGCCCCAGACGCCGGCGCCGAGAAAGGCCATCACCGAGCAGCCGATGGACCACAACAACGCAGCGCGGTTCGGGTGCTTGCGGCCAGCCTTCAAGGTCATCTGCACCGTGAAGATCACCATGGTGAAGAACGGCGCGACCTCGAGGGTGGAGAACAAGGAGCCGATCCACTGCCAGTAGCCGGGGGCGCCGATCCAGTAGAAATGATGGCCGGTGCCGAGGATGCCGGAGAACAGCGCGAGCCCGATGATCACGTAGAGCCACTTCTCGACCACCTCGCGGTCGATGCCGTTGAGCTTGATCATCAGGAAGGCCAGGATAGAGGCCATGATCAGCTCCCAGACCCCCTCGACCCAGAGATGGACGATGTACCACCAGTACATCTTGTCGACGGCGAGATTGGCCGGATTGTAGAAGGCGAACAGGAAGAAGATCGCCACGCCCCAGAGGCCGAACAGCAGGATGTTCGTCACTGTGGTCTTGCGGCCCTTCAGGGCGGTCATGGTGACGTTGAACAGGAACATCAGGCAGACGATGACGATGCCGACCTTGATGATGAAGGGCTGCTCGAGAAACTCTCGGCCCTCATGATAGTGGAAGAGATAGCCGACAACGGCAGCCCCTGCCGCGCCGAAGAACATCCAAAATTGGATCTTGGCGAGCAGCGGGCTGTAGAGCTCGGTCTCGGTCTCCTCGGGCAGCAGGAAGTAGGTCGCCCCCATGAAGCCGATCAGCGACCACACGATCAGCGCGTTGGTGTGGATCATGCGGACGATGTTGAAGGGCAGCAGGACCGACAGCGTGTTCGGCAGCACGTAGATGGTGCCGGCGAGCAGGCCGAAGATGACCTGGGCGAGGAAGAGCGTCAGCGCGCCGTAGAAATACAGCATCGCGACCTTCTGGGTCTCATATCTCATCGCGGATCTCTCTCATGACGGGGGGCGGGATGCCGGCTCAGCCGGCCTTGTTCGGCGGCCAGTCCTGACGCTTGATCGTGTCGGCCCATTGCAGGAAGTCGGCGAGGTCGTTGAGCTCCTGGTCGGACAAATTGAACTGCGGCATCTGCCGGCGGCCGGGAGCGCCCGAGGGCTGCGACTGCATCCAGGATTTCAGCATCTCGCGCGCAACGGCCGGGTCCTGTCTGCCGCCCCAGCGGTCCCAGACATTGCCGACCTCGGGCGCGAAATAGGCGCCCTCGCCGAGCAGGGTATGGCAATTGATGCAGGAGTTCTTCTCCCAGACGTGCTTGCCGCGTGCGACGCCGTCGGACAGCGTCGACGCATTGGTCGAGGTCGTGACCATGTAGTAGTGGCTGTGCGCTGTGAGCCCGAGGAAGATCGCAAAGAAGAAGGCCGAACCGCCGTAAAAGACGTTCCGCGCGGCCGACTTGGTCAGGCGTTCCGCCATGACACGTCCTTTCCGTTTGGTGAAGTTCGATGGTGTGAAAGCAATCTACCGGCAATGCCGAGGGGCTCTTTGTCGGAGCGCAACGAGCGCGGCGATGGACCGATCAGATGAGTGCGCGGATTGCGACCGCGAGCCCGGCAAGCGCAACGAGGGCCACGAGCCACGTGGTGAGCAGGCCGCGCCACAGCGCGGGCGCATCGCGCAAGCCGAGAAAATCGTGCACGATCACCCTGCCCTTTGCCAATGCGAGCAGCAGTGCGGCCGCATCGACGAGCCATCGGCTCGGCAGCAGCAGCGACCCTGCAAGCGTCGCAATGGCGAGGGCCAGCAGTTGAAGCCAGGCTCGATCGAAACGGTCACGGAACATGGCTCAACCGACCAGATAGAGGACCGGAAACATGACGATCCAAACCAGGTCGACCATGTGCCAGAAGGCGGTCCCGGTCTCGACGCCATTGGCGGTGGCGCTGCGGCCGACGACGGCCAGGATGACGATGCCGAGCAGAACATGCAGGAGGTGAAAGCCCGTCAGTAGGAAGTAGAGGGTGAAGAACGGTGATGTCTCCATGCCCGCGCCGGCGGCGATCTCGCCGCCATATTCCGTCAGCTTGACGGCGATGAAAACGGCACCCAGCAACGTGGCGAGCCCGAGCCAGCGCCGGGCGCTCCCGGTCGAGGCGTGCCGCGCCGAAGCAGCAGCTCGCGCGGCGGCCCAGCCGCTGGTGACCAGCACGGCCGTGTTCACAGCGGCCAGGCGGCTATCGAGCATCGCCTGCCCGACCGCGAACACGACGGGGTTGAGGGCCCGCGCCACCACGAAACCGCCCAGCAGGAGGCCGAAGGCGACGAGCTCGCTGAGGATCAGCACCCACATCATGGCGTCGCCGGGCAGACCATCCAGCACGCCCCAACGTTCCTCCTGCTCCGGCTCACAAGCGAGCGCCGACATCCCTGCCTCCGAGTTGAACGTCGAGAGGCTAGTCGGACCGTCGGTTTGACTCTTTGTCGGCGCGCAAACAGCGGACCGGCGAGGCACGCTAAGAGCCGGCATCGTCAGGAGCAGATCCCATGACCGAAGCGCAGCTCGGCCTCCTCACCGCGACGCCGATCATCATCGTCTTTGCCGGCGCGCTGTGGCGCATGGGCGTGCTGTCGACCACGGGGACGGTGTCCGCGGTCGCGCTCTCCGTCGCGATCGCCTTGGTCCTGTTCACCACGCAATAGCCGGCCTGGAACCTTTGCCGTCCTCGCACGTCAGATCGTGCGGAGGTGCCGCATGGACGACAAGCGATTCGCAGAGCTGCTCGGAAACGCCGCCGTCGGCGTCTGGGGCGACATGCCGCGCGACATCCAGGAGGCGCTGTTCGAGACGGCGATGCGCGGTCACGACGATCTGAGGCACGAGCTGGCCAAGCTGCTTCACGACCGGCATCCGCGTACGCAACATCCGCCGCGTCCGGCTTGAGCGGTCTCAGTCGGGATGATCATCAGCCCGGAACTGTGACGGCTCGTCGTAACCCTTGCGGCTGCTGTAGAACAACAGCACGATCAGCCCAATTCCCACGATGAGCGAAAACACCACGCCGAGCGTGAGGGCGATCCATCCTTCTCGCGGCATCGGATCGCCCGGCAGGGTCAGCCCCTGATAGGCAAAGACGATGGCGGCTGCGAGAATCAGCAGCAATGCGACGATGATTGTGATCGGTCCAGCACGCATGGCGATCGTGCTCCTGGCAGCGAGAACCAAGCCCGCCCGCGATCGTTCCTCGGCGATCCCGGTAATGGCGCACGGCGATAGTTCCGAAATGTGAGAACGGGTCGTCGCGCTTCGCCTGACCTTGCGCTGCCGCAACCACCGCGCTGCATCCAATCGCGGCATCATCTGCTCAAAGGATGACGCGCTCGCCCTCGGCCTGGTGCATGCCGCATGGCTGCTCCCGCCCGGGATCGCTAGGCGCCCGGGAACTTAGCTGATACCTCTATCGGCTTCCCATCGGCAGCAAAGGACAAGGACCGGAGATGGACAACCGCAGCGAGATCTGGCGCGGCGTCGACGCGATCAAGACCCGTTTCATCGAGCTCAGCGACCGGGTGTGGAGCATGCCCGAGGTCTGCTACACCGAGGCCCGCTCGTCCGCCGAACACCTCGCCGAGTTGAAGCACCAGGGTTTTCGCATCACCGAGAAGGTCGCGGGCATCCCGACCGCGCTGATGGGGGAATGGGGCGAAGGCGGCCCGATCATCGCCTTCATGGGCGAATACGACGCCCTGCCCGGCCTCAGCCAGGAGGCCGGCGTTGCGGAGCACCGTCCGGTCGAGACCGGCGGCCATGGCCACGGCTGCGGCCACAATCTCCTGGGCTCGGCGGCGCTGCTCGCGGCCACCGCCGTGAAGGACTGGCTCGCCGCCAACAAGGTTCCCGGTCGCGTGCGCTACTATGGCTGCCCGGCCGAGGAAGGCGGCGCCGCAAAAGCCTTCATGGTGCGCTCGGGCGCGTTCGAGGATGCCGACATCGCGATCACCTGGCATCCGTCGAGCTTCTGGGAAGTGGTGATGACGCCCTCTCTCGCCAACACGCGCGCGGACTTCATCTTCACCGGACGCACCTCGCATGCGGCCGCCTCGCCCCATCTTGGCCGCAGCGCGCTCGACGCGGTCGAGCTGATGAATGTCGGCGTCAACTACATGCGCGAGCACATGCCGAGCGACGCCCGCGTGCACTATGCGCTGCTGGACACCGGCGGCATCGCGCCCAACGTCGTGCAGGCGCATGCACGGGTGCGCTACTCGATCCGTGCCCGAGACCTGCCCGGCATGAACGAACTGGTCGAGCGTGTGCACAAGATCGCACAAGGTGCGGCGCTGATGACCGAGACCAAGGTGGAGATGAAGATCATCTCCGCGGTCTCCAACATCCTGCCCAACACGCCGCTTGAAGAGGCGCTGTACGGGATCATGGAGGAACTCGGCCCGCCGCATTTCGACGCGACCGACAAGGATTTCGCCGGACAGATCCAGGCGACCCTGACCGACAAGGACATTGCCTCGGTCTATTACAGCATCGGCTTGGACCCGACCGACAAGCCGCTGGCCGACTTCCTGGTGCCGCTCAATGCCAAGCGCAATCCGCAGATCGGCTCGACCGACGTCGGCGACGTCAGCTGGGTGGTGCCGACGGTGCAGGTGCATGCACCGACCGTAGCGATCGGCACGCCGTTCCACACCTGGCAGGTCGTCGCGCAAGGCAAGACGCCAGCCGCGCACAAGGCCATGGTGCAGGCTGCCAAGGCCATGGCCGGCCTGGGCATCAAGGCGCTCAACGAACCCGCCTTGATTGCAGCTGCCAAGGCCGACCTGAAAAAGCGGACGATGCGCACACCTTATGTCAGCCCGCTGCCTGCCGAAGTGGAGCCGCCGCTGATGATGTCGATCGCCTGAAACGTCAACCTTGGGGGGAAACACAATGGCGAGAACGGCAACAAAGAAGAAGCCGGCGGCGAAGACTGACAAACCTGCCCCGAAGCGCGCGGCCGTGACCGCCACGGCCAACAAGAAGCCCGTGAAGGCCAAGCCGCAGCACAGGCCACAAGCGAAGGCAGCCGCGCCAAGACCGCGGCTGCCGAAAGGACCGGTCTGGCAGTGGTCGGCGGTCGACACGGCAGCTGCGATCCGCGCCGGCGCGGTCTCCTCGGTCGAAGTGACCGAGGCGCATCTCGCGCGCATGCATGAGGTCAATCCGAAGCTCAATGCCGTCGTCGTCGATCTCTCCGAAGACGCCCTGAAGGCTGCGCGTGCGGCCGACAAGGCGCGGGACAAGAGCGGCCTGCTGCATGGCGTGCCGGTCACGATCAAGGAGAACGTCGACTACGAGGGGCGGCCGAATCCCAACGGCGTTCCATCGCAGATGGGGATCATCGCGCCGTCGGACGCGCCGGTCGTGCGCAACCTCAAAAAGGCCGGCGCGATCGTGCTCGGCCTCACCAACACGCCGGAATTCTCGTTCCGCGGCTTCACCGACAACCCGCTGCACGGGCTGACCTTGAACCCGTGGGATCCAGAGATCACCTGCGGCGGCTCGTCGGGCGGCGCCGGAGCCGCGGTCGCGGCGGGCATCGGCACCATCGCGCATGGCAACGACATCGGCGGCTCGCTGCGCTGGCCGTCGCATTGCAATGGCGTCGTGACCATCAAGCCGACGCAGGGCCGCATCCCCGCCTACAATGAGAGCGCTGCTGCCGAGCGGCCGATGCTCGCACATCTCATGTCGTCGCAGGGGCCGCTGGCGCGCAGCGTCGCCGACGTCCGGCTGGCGCTGGAGGTGATGAGCCGGCGCGATCCGCGCGATCCGTGGTGGGTGCCAGCGCCACTGGAAGGCGTGAAGCCCAAGCGGCCGGTCAAGGTCGCGCTCGCCAAGATCCCTGACGACATGGACGTCGATCCGTCCGTGCACGCGGCGCTGCGGCAGGCAGCGGATCATCTGGAGCGGTCGGGCTACCGGGTCAGCGAGGTCGAGGTCCCCGACATCTCCGGCGTCTGGCAAACCTGGTGCGACATCATCACCAACGAGGTGGTGGTGATGCAGGAAGCCAAGATGCTGGCCGTGACGTCGGAGGATTTCCACAAGGCCTGGGGCGGGATGCGCGCCAAGGCCGAGATGCTCGACCTCGCCGGCTGGATGAATGCGACCGCGCAGCGCTCGACGCATATCCGTGTTTGGCAGCTGTTCTTCGAGGACTACCCGATCGTGCTGGCGCCGACCACGGTCAAGCCGACGCCCGGTCCGCGCGACGACACCATCAGCCCCGAGCGTGTGCGCGAGATCTTCTTCAACGAGATCCGCTTCATCTCGGCGATCAACGTGCTCGGCCTGCCCGGCGCCGTCGTGCCGGTCACGGTCCACGACGGCCAGCCCATCGGCGTGCAGCTGATCGCCGGCCGCTATCGCGAGGACCTCGCGCTCGATGCCGCCGCAGCAATCGAGAAGCGTGCAGGAATGCTGGTGCGGCAGCTCTGGGAACGGATGGTTTAGTCCCGCTGCGGCCCGAGGATCGTGGTCCTCGGGCCGTCATGTTTCCGACACTGCCCGGCATCGATTGTCGAAAGTCGAACACTGACGCGCATCGCGTTCGCTCGAGATCGCCTCGGGTTGACGGGAACTGGCCGACCTGTCTATTTTGATGTATACGAATGGATATAGCTCGGCGTCGGCACTGGCCCATGCGTCGGAACGGGACCTGCAATTCACCGAAACGAACCCGCCTCGGTGGATATGAACAAGGACAATGCGATGAGATCGACACGCTCCCTCACCGCCGCTCTGTGCGCGGCGGCCATTCTTCTGACCTGCGCGACTGCGTTCGCCGGCAGCGCTAACGTCGCCGTGGCCGCCAACTTCACCGAGCCCGCCAAGGAGATCGCGGCGCTGTTCAAGGCCAAGACCGGGCACGAACTGGTGATGAGCTTCGGCGCGTCCGGACAGTTCTACACCCAGATCAAGGAGAACGCGCCGTTCGCGATCCTGCTCTCCGCCGACGACGAACGGCCGAAGAAGCTGGTCGACGAGGGCCTCGGCGTCGCCGGGAGCCGTTTCACCTACGCCATCGGCAAGCTCGTGCTGTGGAGCAAGGACCCCAACGCGGTGAAAGGCGAGGAAACGCTGAAGGCGAACGCGTTCAACAAGCTGTCGATCGCCAATCCCACCGCGGCGCCCTATGGCGCCGCCGCGGTCGAGACGCTGAAGGCGCTGAAGCTCTATGAGACGATCCAGCCCAAGATCGTCCAGGGCAACACGATCTCGCAGGCGTACCAATTCGTCGACACCGGCAATGCCGAGCTCGGCTTCGTCGCGCTGTCGCAGCTGATGCCGAACGCCGGCGGCTCGCGCTGGCTGGTGCCGCAGAATCTCTACGGCGAGATCCGCCAGGATGCCGTGCTGCTGAAGGCGTCCGCCGGCAACGAGGCCGCCACCGCATTCCTGGCCTTCCTCAAGACCCCGGCAGCCCGTGCGGTCATCGAAAAGTTCGGCTATGCTCTGGATCCGAAGTCGGGCACCTGAGCATTAGGATTCATGAACCTCCACGTCTCCGCCGATATCTGGCAACCGATCCGGCTGACGCTCGAACTGGCAGCGCTCGCGACGATTGTCCTGATGATCGTGGGCACGCCGATCGCATGGTGGCTGGCGCGGTCGCGGGCGTGGTGGAAGGAGGCGGTCGCGGCACTGGTGGCGATCCCACTGGTGCTGCCGCCGACGGTTCTCGGATTCTACCTGCTGGTCGTGCTCGGCCCCAGCGGTCCGGGCGGCGCTCTGGCTTCGCTCTGGGGAGCGCGCACGCTGGCCTTCACTTTTCCGGGCCTGGTGATCGGCTCGGTCCTGTTCTCGATGCCGTTCGTCGTCCAGCCGATCCGCAACGCCTTCGAGGCCATGGGCGAAAAGCCGCTGGAAGCGGCCGCCACTCTGCGCGCCTCACCATGGCGCGTATTCTGGACCATCGCGGTGCCGCTGGCGAGCCCCGGATTTCTCACCGGCGCCATCCTCGGCTTCGCCCATACCGTCGGTGAGTTCGGCGTCGTGCTGATGATCGGCGGCAACATTCCCGGCAAGACCAAGGTGCTCTCGGTTGCGATCTACGACTATGTCGAGACCTCGCAATGGACCGAGGCCTCCGTGCTGGCGCTCGGCATGGTCGTGTTCTCGTTCTGCGTCATTCTGACGATGATGCTGATCGAGAAGAAGATGACGCGCAGCGCGTCATGAGCACGGTCAGGGTCAATTTCCACGGCACGCTCGGTCGCTTCGAGCTGAACGCGCGCTTCGAGGTTCCGGCGCGCGGCGTGACCGCGATCTTCGGTCCGTCCGGTTGCGGCAAGACCGCGGTCATGCGCTGCATTGCCGGCCTCAACCATCTCGCCGGCGGGCTCTGCTCCGTCGCCGGCGAGGTCTGGCAGGACGAAAAGCATTTTCGTCCCGTGCATCAGCGTCCGATCGGCTACGTCTTCCAGGAAGCCAATCTGTTTCCGCACCTCTCGGTCCGCCGCAACCTGATGTATGGCCATCCCGGCTCGAGCAGCGCGGCCGCGATCGGCTTCGACGAGGTCGTCGCGCTGCTCGGCCTTGGACGGCTGCTCGACCGCTCGCCGCGCCACCTGTCCGGCGGCGAGCGGCAGCGCGTCGCGATCGGCCGCGCGCTGCTCAGCCAACCGAAGCTGCTGCTGATGGACGAGCCGCTGTCGGCGCTCGACCAGATGACCAAGGATGAGATCCTGCCGTATCTGGAGCGGCTGCACGCCGCCCTCGACCTGCCGATCCTCTATATCAGCCACGACCTCGCTGAGGTCGAGCGGCTTGCCGATCAGCTGGTGCTGATGCGCAATGGCGCGGTCCTGGCTTCGGGCCCCTTGTCCGTGCTGCAGGCCGACCTGTCGCT
Organism: Bradyrhizobium sp. SZCCHNS3016; assembly: GCF_032484535.1. Classification (NCBI taxonomy): domain Bacteria; kingdom Pseudomonadati; phylum Pseudomonadota; class Alphaproteobacteria; order Hyphomicrobiales; family Nitrobacteraceae; genus Bradyrhizobium; species Bradyrhizobium sp. SZCCHNS3016. The sequence continues at coordinate 197,884 of NZ_JAUETE010000003.1, read as the reverse complement.
GCCGCTCGCGCTGTCGCGCGACGCCGCCGTGAGCCTCGACGCCACCGTCACCGCCCAGGATACGGCCGATGGCATGGCGACACTCGAAGTCCCCGGCGGCCAGTTCCTGCTCCCGGCCGAGCCCCTCACGCCGGGGGCGCGCCGCCGCCTGCGCGTGCTCGCTGACGACGTCAGTCTCGCGCTGGAAACGCCGAGCCGCAGCACCATCGTCAACGTGCTCCGCGCCAGAATACTCGAGATCCGCAGCCAGTCGGACCACCGCGTCACGGCCTTGCTCGGACTCGGCGAGGATGGTCACGGCGCGCGGCTGCTGACGCGTGTCACCCAGCGCTCGTGGAACGAGCTCGGCCTGCGGGCGGGGCTTGCGGTCTATGCCCAGGTCAAGGGTGTCGCGCTCGTCCGCCGCGAAGAGCCTATCGCCTGAATCCAAACACCTGGCCTTCGGCAACATCGCGCGATGTTGCATACGTGACAATAGCCCCCCTGATGTTATATCGCAAACAATACAACTTCGGATGAGACAAAGCGGCAGGCGCTTTGATTTCGTCAATGCAATGAACGAGTTGAGCGGCATGACATCGTCTGGCCCGGTGCTTGCTATCTGGATCTCGCAACAAGAGGTCATCAGCATGAAAGCCGCCGTCACCTGGCATCCGAACGCGCCCAAGCCGCTTGCGCTGGTGCTGGGCACCAACGAGATCGCCTCCGCCGTCGCGGCCAAGCTCAATCATGCCCGCTTCGCGGTCGTACTATGCCATGACGCCTTCCCGCCGGTGATCCGGCGCGGCATGGCCTTCCATGATGTCCTGTTCGGCGAGACGCGCGACCTCGACGGCGTGATCGGCTCCCGCGCCGAGAGCATCACCGATGTCGTGCGGATTCACCGTGAGCCAGACCAGGCCGCCGTGACCGGGATGCATCTGACCGACATCATCGCCTTCCGCTATCCGGCCGTCATCGTCGACGCCCGCATGCAAAAGCATCTGTTGACGCCGGATCTGCGCGGCGTCGCCGGTATCGCCGTCGGCATCGGGCCGCGTTTCGCGATCGGGCACAATTGCGACGTCGCGATCGAGACTCATCCCCGCGAGACCGGCACGATCTTGGCCCATGGCACGACGCGCGATGCGGACGGCAAGGCACGCGATCTCGGCGGCGCCGGCCGCGAGCGTTTCGTCTATTCAGACCAGGAGGCCGTCTGGCATACCCCGCTCGACATCGGCACCCGGGTCTACAAGGGCCTGCAGCTCGGCTCGCTCGGCGGCACGCCGGTGCTCGCACCGCTCGACGGCGCGCTGCGCGGCATCGCACGCGACGGCGTACGCGTGCCGGCCAACGTCAAGCTGCTCGAGATCGATCCGCGCGGCCGTCAAGCCGCCTGGACCGGCATGGACGAGCGCGGACAGGCCATCGCGGCGAGCGTCGTCGCGGCCCTTCACCTGATCATGCAAACCGGTCGGACGGCGGGCCGCGTCTCCGCCAACGTATGAGGAGGACTGCCATGGGTGTCGCTGACGTCGGGACTTGTCAGATCGTGGCGCTGCAGGGCGCAGCGTCCAGCGTGATCCAGGAGATGCTCGGCGATTTCGCCAAGCATCTCTCGGAGAATGGCCTGCGTGTCTCCGGCGTGATCGAGAGCAGCGCCGACAAGGCCAGGCCGTGCAAGGCCATGATGCTGCGCAGCCTCGACGATGGCCGCGTGTTCGCGATCTCTCAGGATCTCGGCCCGGAGTCGCAGGCCTGCAATCTCGACCCGGAGGGCCTCGTGCTCGCCTGCGCCGCCGTGCAGCAGTCGATCTCGCGGGGCACCGACATCGTGATCCTCAGCAAGTTCGGCAAGCAGGAAGCGGCAGGAGGTGGCCTTGCCGATGCCTTCGGCTCCGCCATCGCAGCCGGCCTCCCGGTCATCACGGCGGTCTCACCGGCGATGATGGACGCGTGGACGCGCTTTGCCGGCGCGTTCGCCGAGCACGTTGACGCCGATATCGCGCGCCGGCCGGGCTGGATCGAGGCGCGGTACGGCCGCTGGGTGACATCGCGAGCCACTCGTGACATGGTTGGCTCTCAACGCGAGCGGATCGGAATGGGATGAAGCGCGAAGCTCAGATCGCATTGACCATCAACTTCGGCAATGGCGGCAGCCTGTGCCCGGAGGATCTGCTGCTGATCGATATCATCCGGAGGGAGCGCTCGATCCTCGGCGCCGCGCGCGCGAGCGGCATCTCCTACCGCAAATGCTGGCTGATGGTCGATGCGCTCAACCGCACCTTCGAGACGCCGGTGTTCGAGACTCATCCGGGGCGCCGGGGCGGCGGCGCGGAGATCACGCCGTTCGGCGAGCGGCTGATCGCGCTGTACCGCTCGATGGAGCGGCGCACGCGCACAGCCACGGCCGCTGCGCTCGGCGAGCTGCAGAAGGCTACGGATCCCCGCTATCAGAAGCGGGCCAGCGGCGCGGCCGAGGCAGCTCCGAAGGCCGAACCGCGCCGGGTCCGATCGCGACGCTCTTGATCATCGCCCAGGCGGACAGATCCGGCTCCAGCGCCAACCGCTCGACCGACTCCAGCGTCACCAGCGCATGCAGCCTGGTCGCGCCGAGATCGAAGGTGACGCGCACGTAGGGCGGCTCGAGCGGCAGGATCTGCTCGATCCGGCCCGGCAGCCGGTTGGTGATCGACACGTCCATCGGCCGCGACAGCGCGATCGAGACGTCGCGGGCCTCGATGGTCACCGAGACGCCGGCGTCGATCGCCGCGTCCACCATCGGCACGCGCAACTCGCCATCGGCAAAGAACAGCGTCGACATGCCATATTGCGGATCATGGCGCAGCACGCGCGCGGGAACCGTCGTGCTGAGAACGACGGACGAGGCTGAAGACGATGCAGACTGGCCGGTCATCGCGCAGCAGCCTCCACGGCCTCAAGGCCGGTCGTGATCATACAGCACGCGGACGCGGATCGTGCCTTCCACCGCGCGCAGCTCCGACAGCAGCGCCTCACCCTCGCCGCCGACCACGTCGGTTTCGAGCACGACATAGCCGACCTCAGGATCGGTCTGAAGATATTGCGCGAGGATGTTGATGTTGTGCCGCGCCACCGCCTCGTTGACCTGGCGCAGCACGCCCGGCACGTTGCGGTGGACATGGATGAAGCGCGTGCCGGTCGGGCGTGCCGGCAATTGTACCTGCGGGAAGTTGACGGCGCCGAAGGTCGAACCGACGTCGGAATAGTCGATCAGCTTGCGCGCGACCTCGCCACCAATTCGGTCCTGCGCCTCCTCGGTGGAGCCGCCGACATGCGGGGTCAGGATCACGTTGGGCAGGCCCTGCAGCGGCGAGACGAACGGATCGGCGTTCGATGCCGGCTCCGCCGGGAACACGTCGACCGCGGCGCCGGCGAGCTTGCCCTCGCGCAGCGCGCTGGCCAGCGCTTCGATGTCGACCACGGTGCCGCGCGAATTGTTGATCAGATAGGCCCCGTCCTTCATGTGACGGATCTGGCGCTCGCCGATCATGTTGGCGGTCGCCGGCGTCTCCGGCACGTGCAGCGACACGACGTCGCTCATCGCCAGCAGCTCATCAAGGCTCTCGACCGGCTCGGTGTTGCCGTGGCGGAGCTTGTCGGTGAGATCGAAGAAGATCACCCGCATGCCCATGGCCTCGGCGAGGTTCGACAGCTGCGAGCCGATGTTGCCATAGCCGATGATGCCGAGGGTCTTGCCGCGCACCTCTCGGCTGCCATTGGCCGACTTGTCCCAGCCGCCGGCATGCGCCGACACCGAGCGCGGGAAGATTCGGCGCATCAGCATCACGACTTCGGCGATCGTCAGCTCGGCGACGCTGCGGGTGTTCGAATAGGGCGCATTGAACACGGGGATGCCGAGCCGCTTCGCGGCATCGAGATCGACCTGATTGGTGCCGACGGAGAAGCAGCCGACCACCATCAGCCGGTCGGCGGCCTGCAGCACGTCGGCGGTGAGATGCGTGCGCGAGCGAATGCCCAGCATGTGCACGCCCGACAGCATACGCTTCAACTCCGCCGAACCGAGCGCCTTCGGCAGCCGTTCGATTTCCGTATAGCCATTGGCCTCGAACATGCGGACGGCCGAGTCGTTCACGCCCTCTAGGAGCAGAACGCGGATCTTTTGCTTGGGCAGCGATAGCGGCATGGGCCTGGCCTGATTCAGTCGTGGATGTGGCGTAGTGTAGCGGTTGTTACAGTCGCGATGCGTTGAAACTTGGTGAATGCGACGCGGTAGGAACGCTTTCTGTCGCTTTCCCAGGGTCTTGTCCACTCCGCACCGGCATTTTGACCGGCGATGCAAAATCAGCGCCTGGCATACCTTCCGCACCGCACGGCCTGCACTGCAACAACCGGAGATCGCTGTTTTGGCTGCTGACAAACCATGCGAGCAGAGCTAGCCTTTCTTCCAATCACAAAATCATCGGGAGGTCAGCATGTCAGACGGGGTTGTCGAGACACGCGCGTCGGAGGTGTCGGCCGGTGAAACGCAGACGGTCGATGTCGCCGTCGTGGGTGCCGGATTTGCGGGGCTTTACCTGCTGCACCGCCTGCGCAAGGCGGGCTTCTCGACCGTGACGCTGGACACGGCAAACGACGTCGGCGGCACCTGGTACTGGAACCGGTATCCCGGCGCGCGCTGCGACATCCAGACCGTCGACTACAGCTACACCTTCGATCCCGAGCTCGAGAAGGCCTGGCAATGGTCGGAGAAATACGCCACCCAGCCGGAGATCCTGCGCTATCTTGGCTTCGTCGCCGACCGCTACGATCTGCGCCGCGACATCCGCTTCGGTACCCGTGTCCTCGGCGCCTCCTGGGACGATGCCAAGGAGCGCTGGCTGCTGACGACCGACAAGGGCCCCGCCGTCTCCTGCCACCACTACATCATGGCGACCGGCTGCCTGTCGCAGCCGAAGCCGCCGGAAATCGACGGTGTGCACGACTTCAAGGGCGAGATCTACTTCACCAGCCGCTGGCCGCATGACGGCGTCGACCTCCGCGGCAAGCGCGTGGCCGTGATCGGCACCGGCTCCTCCGGCATCCAGTCGATCCCGCTCATCGCCGAGCAGGCAGCGCAGCTCACGGTGTTCCAGCGCACGCCGAACTTCGCACTGCCTGCGCATAATGGTCCGCTCCCGGCCGATCGCGCCGCGCAGCTCGCAGAGGATCGCAACGGGCTGCGCCAGCAGGCGCGCTGGTCGATGACCGGCGTGCCGATTCCACCGGCCACCGAGTTCAGCTGGCAGATGAGCGAGGCCGAGCGCCGCGAGCGCTTCGAGAAGCTGTGGGCCTCTGGCGACCTCGTCGGCATGCTGACGCAGCTCTGGGCCGACCAGGGCGTCGACCCCGACGGCAACGCGCTGCTCGCCGATCTCATCCGCGAGAAGATCCACGAGATCGTCAAGGATCCCGAGACCGCCGCAGCGCTCACGCCCCATGACCATCCGTTCGGCGCCAAACGCCCCTGCCTCGACACCAACTACTATCAGACGTTCAATCGCCCCAACGTCACGCTGGTCAATCTGCGCCAGGAGCCGATCACATCCATCACCGCTGATGGCATCAAGACCGACAGGCGCAGCTTCGACATCGACGTCATCGTGTTCGCGACCGGCTTCGACGCCATGACCGGTGCGATCCGCGCCGTGCATCCGATCACCGGGCGCGGCGGCAAATCACTGGAGGATGTCTGGGCCAACGGACCGCAAACCTATCTCGGACTCACGATCGCGGACTTTCCCAATCTGTTTCTGATCACGGGTCCCGGCAGCCCGTCAGTGCTGTCGAACATGGCGGTCTCGATCGAGCAGCATGTCGACTGGGTGGTCGACCGTCTCATCGCCCTTCGCGAGGACGGCTTCACCACCATTGAGCCCACGGAGACCGCGCAGGCCGGCTGGGCGCGCCACATGGCAGACTGCGCGACCGTGACGCTGCATCGGCTCGCCAACACCTGGTACACCGGCGCCAACGTGCCGGGCAAGCCGCAGACGCTGATGCCCTACACCGGCGGCGTCGGCCCCTATCGCGGCATCTGCAACGAGATCGTCAGCCGCGGCATGCTCGGCTTCAAGCTGTCAGGTCCGAACGGCGCGTCCCAATGCAATGACGGCGAGATCGTGCGGCTGCAGCCGGATGTCCGGCTGGTGCTGAACATGCTGGCCGAGATGAACCTGCCGCCGATCGAATCGATGGGCGCGGCCGGCGCCCGTGAATTCGTCGCGCAGTTCAACGCGACGAGGCCGCCTGGACGTCCCGTTGGCGAAGTCAAGGATGGCACATTGCAGGGCGCTGACGGTCCCCTGGCCTACCGGCTCTATCGTCCGGCGACGCCCGGCCCGCATCCGATCGTGGTGTACTTTCATGGCGGCGGCTGGGTCCTCGGCGACGAGCAGTCGGACGATCCGTTCTGCCGCGACATGTGCCGCCGCTCCAACATGATTTTCGTCAGCGTGAACTATCGCCATGCGCCCGAGCACCGCTTCCCGGCGGCGGCTGAGGACGGCTATGCGGCGACGCGCTGGGTGGCCGAGCACGCCGCCGAGCTCGGCGGACGCGAGGGACCGGTGCTGGTGGCAGGGTGGAGCGCCGGCGGCAACATCGCTGCGGTCACCTGCCAGCTCGCGCGAGATCGCGGCGGGCCTGATATCGGCGGCCAGCTGCTGCTGTGCCCGGCCACCGACTGCAGCTTCGATCGTCCGTCCTACACGGAGAATGCGACCGGCTACTTCCTGACGCGGTCGCTGATGTACTGGTTCTGGGACATCTACTGCTCGCCGGCGGATCGCACCGATCCGCGCGCATCACCGTTGCGGGGCAAGCTGCAGGGCCTGCCGCCGGCCTACATCGTCACCTGCGAGTTCGATCCGCTGCGCGACGAGGGGATTGCCTATGCGGAAGCCCTCGCCGCCGCGGGCGTGCCGGTCGGACAGCTCAAGGCGCACGGCCACTTCCATTCGTCGTTCGTGATGGTCGACGTCGTCATCACCGGCGTCGGCGGCCGCATGCGGATGGCGGAGGCGCTGCAGGCGTTCACCCAGTCTGCGGAAGAAGGCGAATCGCTGGAGCTCAACGCCGCCGCGAGCTGACCAGCGGAGGCTGCGGCCGAGCAGTATCGCAACGGCCCGCAGCCTTGCGGGCCGTTGCTGCGACGCGCAGCTTGCGTCGGATCGCCCACGCTGTCACCGAGACGACGAGCCACGCCGTTGTTGCGGCGGCGAAGGCGGTCGCAACGCTTAACTGAACCAGCGTGGAGAATACGGCCGCGAACGCCAGCATGCCGAGGCTGCCGAGCACCGCGCCTACGGTGTCGAGCGCAGCCGCTTCGCGTCCGCGCCGCTCGCCGAAGAATCCCTGTTGGCGCTTACGCCTGATCTCGTGCGCCTCGATCAGGGTGACGCTGCATGAGTGGTCGTCGCGCGAACGCGGCTGCTTTGGCCGCGCGTCACCAGCCAAGCCACCGATGTCAGGGCCAACCACACCTTCTCGTCCGCCCCCCACGCGAGGCCGCGTGCTAGCTTTTGCAGCCACGGCTCCGTGGTTCGTGCAGCTACGTCCGCAATGATGCGGTCCGCCTTGGTCGGCTCGACGTGGATGGCCGTGGCGGAACTTTGCTTGCGAAAGGGCACCGAAATTGCCGGTGTGATCTTCTTCCCGATGGCGCGGATCATGGCACTTGCCAAGGACGAACAATATGTTCACCTACAATGCCGAGCCCTCACAACGGGTTTCGGGAACAGTCACGAAACTGTCACGAGTTACCAGCTCAGCCCTGACCGCGAATAGCCTCGTCATACGCCTTGACCGAGGCTCGAGCTGTCTCCCGCACATCGCTCGCGCTCATGCCCGGCTTGTACAGGCTCGAGCCGAGACCGAAGGCGCGCACGCCGACGGCGACGTAGGAGGCGAGCGTCTTGTCCGATACACCGCCGACGGCGCCGACCACGACGCCTTTCGACAGGACTGCAAGTTGCGCTGCAATCCCCGACGGACCGAGCACTGACGCCGGAAAGTATTTCAGGGCCGAGGCGCCGCAATGCAAAGCCAGAAAGGCCTCGGTCGGCGTGAAGACCCCGGGCATGGTCACCATGTCATAGGCCTGCGCCGTCGCCAGCACTTCGACGTCGACGTTCGGGCTGACCATCAGGCGCCCGCCGGCCTCCGCAACGCGCACGCAATCCGCGGCATTGACGACCGTTCCTGCGCCGATCAGGCAGTCCTTGCCGAACCGAGATGCCAGACGCTCGATCGAGACGAACGGTTCCGGCGAGTTGAGAGGAACCTCGATCAGCTCGAAACCGGCTTCGATCAGGACATCGACGATGGCCTCGGACTCGTCGGGTTTGATACCGCGCAGGATCGCAACGAGCGACCGCTTCACATGCGGCCAGGCGACGGACTGTGTCATTTCAGAAACGCGCTCCCCAGATCTGCCGCGCGGCCTTGAGCAGGCCGCGGCGTGACGCCCGTTCGGCATCGCATTCATTCACGTCGAAACCAGCAGCGGCCAGCGCCTCGCCATAGAGGCGGCCGAGCCGGCCCGCTCCGATCAACCGGAGTGGAAGCTCGGCGCCGAACCGCGCGCGCGCATCGGCGATTTCGCTGCCGATCAGAATCCCGGAGAGCCTTGCAGCCCCATCGGACCGCCGCTCGAAGCCGAGGAGCTGCGCCGCGCGCAGCCGGAACAGCGCGTTCGTCAGTGCCGTCGGCGCAGCCAGGGCCGCCGCGAGGCTCTCGCGGAACGCTGTGTCGTGCTCGACGGTCGAGGCTTCCGGTTCGACGGCATGCATCAGGATGCTATGCTGAGAGACCACCGCGAACAGCTCACCGGTCATGTAGGTGGCGAAGTCGATCACCACGCCGGCATCGATCTGGATCCATTTGCTGTGGGTGCCCGGAATGCAGACGATCCCGGTGAAATCCGGCTCGGTGACGCCGAGCAGCTGGGTTTCCTCGCCGCGCATCACGTCCGGCCGGTCCGCGCGAACCTGCGCCAGTCCCGGCAGAATTCTGACGTCGCGGTCGGCGTCGACACTGATCGCTCCGGCATACAGCGCATCCAGACGGGTGGGCGTGTGCAGATACGGCGTCTCGACCCAGCCTTGCCGCGCGCCGGCCATGCCGCAGATCAGCACCGGAACATCGGCCGGTGCGCCAAGCTTCGCCAGATGATCGCGCAGCACCGGCGCGAAGCCTGATGTCGCGCAATGCAGCATGCCCTCGCCACCACGGCTCTCGGCAAGCTCCGTCCCGTCTCCGGCCATAAGCCAGGCACGGAAACTGGAGGTTCCCCAGTCGACGGCGACAAAGGCCGGCGTTGCTGACGAATAGACGGCGGTCACATCCTGCTCCCGAACACTTCCACGTCTGGCAATGGCACGCCGGGCGGGCCACGCAAACAACAAATTGCATCATGCACGATTATGCACGTTGTTATTCTTGTTCATGCATGGTAACAAGCGGCATGTCAGACCTTCCACTGGCGCGCCGCGACCAGATCGCCGGCCGCCTCTCTGCGGGGCAAGCGGTCATCGCGACCGCCCTCGCCGACGAATTCGGCGTCTCCGAGGATGCGATCCGGCGCGATCTTCGCGCGCTTGCCGCCGAAGGACGCTGCCGCCGCGTGTATGGCGGCGCATTGCCCATCGCCGGCGGCATGGCACCGATGGCGGCGCGTATCGGGCAAGATCGCGAACGCAAGCTGGCGCTCGCCCGGTCGGCCGCCCGCAGCATCGCGCGTGGGGAGTTTCTCTTCCTCGATAGTGGCAGCACCAATCTCGCCCTCGCTGAAGTCCTGCCCGATGATTTCGATCTCACCGTCGCGACCAACGCCATCGACATTGCCGCAACCGTGCTGCATCGGCAGGACCTGCAGTTGATCGTGATCGGCGGCTCCGTTCACCCCGCAGTCGGCGGTTGTGTCGACGCCGACGCCATCATGCAGGTACAGCGCTTGAACATCGACCGCTGCTTCATCGGCGCCTGCGCTGTATCGGCGCAAGGCGGCATCAGCGCGGTTGATCCGACTGACGCAACGTTCAAGCGAACGCTGCTGTCGCTGAGCCGCGTAAGCGTCGCAATGGTCACCAACGACAAGCTCGAGACCCGAGCCCCCCACCGTATCGCCGGCGCCAAGACGATCAGCCAGCTCACCGTCGAGCATGATGCGCCGGCGGCCCGACTCGCCCTGCTCAGACGGGCGGGAGCTACCATCATGACCGCCACCCCGCCCGGATGACGGCGCCTTCAGAATTTCAGGAATCTTCCAGATGAGTTCGGATCACCGCGCGGCGCGGCTCGCGACACGCCTGGCTTTTTTCGTCGCCGGCTTCGGCATCGCCTGCTGGGCTCCGCTGGTGCCGTTCGCCAAGCAGCGGCTGGGGGTCGACGATGCGACGCTCGGGCTGCTGCTGCTCTCGCTCGGCGTGGGCTCGGTCGCATCGATGTTGGCGGCAGGTCTCCTGAGCGCCCGCTACGGCAGCAAGCCCGTCGTCATCGTCAGCGGCATCGCCTTGAGCATGCTGCTGCCCCCGCTGACGATCGCCTCGACGCCAGCCACGCTCGGGCTTGCGCTGTTCGCCTTTGGCGCGGCGCTCGGCTCGCTCGACGTCGCCGTGAACATCCAGGCGATCGACGTCGAGCGGCTGAGCGAGCGTCCGCTGATGTCCGGCTTCCACGCGCAGTTCAGCATCGGCGGCTTCGCAGGCTCCGGCGTCATGACTGCGCTGCTCGCGTTCGATATCGCGCCGCTGCTCGGCACGCTCGCCTGCTGTGCGCTCGCCCTGACCGCGATGACCGTGGCTGCCCCACGACTGATAGCGAGCAAACCGGCGCAATCGGGCCCTCTGCTCGTGCTTCCTCACGGCGCAGTGCTGCTGCTGGCGGCGCTCGCCGCGATCATGTTCCTGGTCGAGGGTGCGATGCTCGACTGGAGCGCGCTGTTGCTCGCCGGGTCGGGCCGCCTGCCGGCCGCGCAAGCCGGGCTGGGCTACATCATGTTCTCGATCGCAATGACCGCCGGGCGTCTCGTCGGCGATGCCGTGGTTGCACGGATCGGCGATCGCGCGACGTTACTGGGGGGCAGCGTCATCGCGATCACCGGCTTCGTCGTGCTGCTCGCGGTTCCCTGGATTGTTGCTGCCATGGCCGGCTTCGCGCTGATCGGCTTGGGTGCATCGAACCTGGTCCCGGTGCTGTTCCGCCGGACCGGCGCGCAGACCGCGATGCCGGTCGGGCTGGCCGTCGCCGCCGTCACCACCGCCGGCTACTCCGGCGTACTGCTTGGGCCCGCCGGCATCGGCTTCGTCGCCGCGGCCACCAGCCTGCCGGCCGCGTTCTGGATGTTGGCCGCACTTCTCGTCATTGTGCTGCTGAGCGCACCACGCGTCGTAGCTGCGCCAAATTAGGAACGAGCCCGGTGCTTGGCTTTGATACGCATCTCATGCCCCAGCCAAGAGCAGAATCGGGCGCACACCCAATATCGTTACTCTCATTCTCATCATCGTCGGCGCGGCGTAGACGGCAATCCTGGAATCCGCGTTCGCTGCCATCGTAACCTGCCCGCCTGCCCCGCTTCGTGCGCCGCCCCGCAACGCAGGTTGCAGGCATCGCCTCCCTTGCGAAGCTCATCCGGACGGCTCAGGATCGCCGGACAGACAGCGGAGCAGTCTAATGGAGATCGATGGCGAGGCCCCTGCGGACGAAGACGGATTTGCCGACACACAGGCGCGCGACGCGCATTTCCTGCGCCACAGCTTCGCTGTCGCCCTCCGCTCGAGGTCACACGGCAATCATCCGTTCGCCGCCATTCTCGTCGATGCTGACGGCAGGGTCCTGATCGAAAGTGAAAACGGCTACCTGCCAGCGCGCGATGCCACAGCGCACGCAGAACGACTGGTCGCGACGCAGGCCTGCACGTCGATTGCCCCCGAGATCAGAGCTATGGCTACGCTGTATTCGTCGGCAGAGCCGTGCGCGATGTGCGCGGGCGCCATCTACTGGGCCGGCATCGGACGCGTGGTCTACGGCCTCAGCGAGCGGCGGCTACGCGATCTTACCGGCAACCATCCGGAGAACCCGACGCTCGACCTGCCCTGCCGCGAGGTGTTCGCGAGCGGCCAGCGCGCAACCGAGATTGTCGGCCCCTTGTTGGAGGAGGAAGCCGCGGCGCTGCATGAAGGAGCCTGGGACAAATGAAGCAGACGCCGCGACCGAGCCGCGGCGCCCTCTTCGAGTGCTTCGATCCGTATCAGAACTTCACGGTCACGCCCGAGTAGAGCGACGACTCGGTGCAAGCGCCCGTGGCGACGCGAGTGCCGCCTCCACCGGCGACGGAACAGCCGACCGCGTTGTTGTGGTCGAGGCCGAACTTGTTCTGCCAGTAGCGATAGGCCACCCAGACGTCGATCATGTGGCTCTGCTTCTCACCCCACATCGCCTTCGACGCATCGAAGGTCAGGCGGATCGGCTCGGAGTTGAACTCGACCTTGGTCGGATAGACGCCGTTCGCGACGCTGGCCGGGAGCGGCTCGGTATCGGTGCCCTTCTTGCCGTACCAGCCGGCGCGACCCGAGATCGAGAAGAACTGCATGCTCTCAGGCAAGAAACCGAGATCCATGTAGTAGTTGGTCTCGACCGCCCAGGTTGGCTTGAACGAGGTGTTGCCGTCGGAGATGCAGGGGTTCGACCAGCCGGCGCCGCACTGCGAGAACGAGTTGTGGTTGGCGAACTCCCAGTACATCAAGGGAGCGACGTTGAAGTAGCCCTTGTAAGGCAGGTTGAACGCGAACTGCAGACCGGCGACGACGTCACGCTTGGCCGCGCCGAAGTAGCGGTTCTCGGTATTGGCATCCATGCCCACCTCGAACGAGATGTTCTGCAGCGGCCCTATCGTGAAGGCCTTGGTGTTGAAGATCTGGTTCCAGCCGAAGGTCGAGCGGAACAGGCCGTAGATCTCGGTCGCACCGGCGCAGCTCGCCGGCGTGAACGCGAAGCCCGCGTTGGGCGAGACGATGCCGCCGGTCTGCGTGCAGGGCCCCGCCGGGTCGTTGTGGTCCGACTTGAATAGCGAGATCGTGAAGAAGTTAGTGCCGTAACCCCAGACGTCGAAATGGGTGAACGAATAGACCTGCTTGGCGGTCTTGGCGTTGAACGTGCCGTTGCCGTTGACGCTCCATGCACCAGGCTGGCTGGCATCGAAGATGTAGGAGTAGCTGACGCGATTATCGACGACGAGGAAGAACGGCACCTCGGCCGGAGCCTTCTTCGCGATCGCCTTGGCGGGCAGGTCAGCAGCCCCTGCGACACCGACTGAGCTAAGCGCTGCCGCGCCCAGCGCGACGGCCGCCGCGATTGTTTGACGTAACGACATTCAGAACACCCCCAGTTGACAAGCGCCGATTCCGGACTTGCATGCACAGTTGCGCCGTTCCACCGGCTGGAGAAGCCTCAACTTTCTCCAGGACTTGCCCGCAGTTTGATCAAGGTTCCGCCGTATTGCAGCGGCGACGACAGCAGACGCTGGCCTGAACATGGGACGATTGGCCGCGGCCGCGATGCTCCCAAATTCCGATCTTGCCGCTTCACATTGCAGAAGTTTTTCCGAAAACCCCCGCGTGGCCTTCCGCGCGCTTTCGCGAGCAAGCCTGCGCGCAAGCGCGCCCCTGACGCGCATTGGATGACGCTGCTCATCCAACATGCAGTTTGCTGCGGCGGATCGATTTCCGGCCAGTGTCTCAAAAGCGCCACAGAGCTTTATCGATCACAGCTGATTGCAGCGTACGCTGCTTGCAACCAAGGGCGCGCTGCATCCGCCGATCGCCGCGCGATGGGCGCTTGGACAAGAGTTGGGCAGAGGATGGCGCTTTTCGCCTCTTACGCGCCGCGGCAAATTAGATCACAATTGAGGCATCTTCGTTCCCCTGCCCCACGACGCAGCAAATGCCTGAACCCGCGCCGGCCGATCCGAACCCTACGCCTCCGCTCCTGCAGACGATCGGGTTGACCAAGCGCTATGGCGACTTCCTTGCCAACGACGAGATCGACATCGATATCCGGCCACGCGAGATTCACGCCTTGCTCGGCGAGAACGGTGCCGGCAAGTCGACGCTGGTGAAGACGATCTACGGGCTGGTGCAGCCGAGCGCCGGTGAGTTGCGCTGGCAGGGTGTGCCCATCAAGCTGTCCGGCCCGGCCGAGGCGCGATCTCTCGGCATCGGCATGGTGTTTCAGCATTTCTCCCTGTTCGACAACCTCACCGTGGCTGAGAACGTGGCGCTCGGGCTCGACGGCAAAGAGCCATTCAAGGCCATGTCAGCGCGGCTCGCGGACGTCGCGCGCGACTACGGACTGCCGCTCGATCCGAAGCGCGAGGTCTGGCAATTGTCGGTCGGCGAGCGGCAGCGCATCGAGATCGTGCGCGCGCTGATGCAGAGTCCGAAATTCCTCATCCTGGACGAGCCCACCGCCGTGTTGACGCCGCAGGAGGCCGACCAGCTGTTCGTCGTGCTGGAGCGACTGAAAGCAGAAGGCCGCGCCATCCTCTACATCAGCCACAAGCTCGAGGAGGTGAAGCGGCTGTGCGACACCGCCACCATCCTGCGCAGCGGCAGGAAGGTCGCGACCTGCAATCCGAAGCTGGAGACGGCTGCCTCGCTGGCCCGCATGATGGTGGGGACCGAGATCAAGGAAGTGAAGCCGCCGGCCGAGCGGCGCACCACCGTGCCGCGCCTGGTCGTCAATGATCTCACCCTCGCCCCCAGCGAGCTGCATGGCGTGGGCCTCAAGAACATTTCCTTCGAACTGAAGGGCGGCGAGATCCTCGGCATTGCTGGTATCGCCGGCAACGGCCAGGACGAGCTGTTTGCTGCGCTGTCCGGCGAACGCCTCGTCAAGGAGCCTGGCACGATCATCATCGAGGGCCTCGCCTGCGGCAATCTCTCGATCAGCCAGCGCCGCAAGATGGGAGCCGCCTTCGTGCCGGAGGAGCGGCTGGGGCACGGCACCGCCCCGCGGATGAAGCTGTCGGAGAATGCGCTGCTGACGGGACACGCTGCCAGCGACATGGTCCGGCACGGCTTCATCAACGCGGCAGCGACGCTGCGGACCGTCGATCGCACCACCGAGACGTTCGATGTCCGCAAGGCGAAGCGCGATCCGGAAGCGGCGAGCCTGTCCGGCGGCAATCTGCAGAAGTTCGTCGTCGGCCGCGAGATCCTGCGCACGCCGGCGGTGCTGGTCGTCAACCAGCCGACCTGGGGCGTCGACGCCGGCGCCGCCGCGATCATCCGCCAGGCGCTGATCGATCTCGCCAGCGCGGGCGCTGCCGTCCTCGTGACCAGCCAGGACCTCGACGAACTCATCGAGATCGCCGACCGCATCGCCGTGATGTTTCACGGGCAGCTTTCGAAGGCGCTGCCACGCGCGGAGGCGACGCGCGAAAAGCTCGGCCTGTTGATGGGCGGCGCCAGCATCGAGAAGGAGGCCGCGCATGCAGCTCGTGCTTGAGAAGCGCGCCGAGCGCTCGCGCATCATTGCGCTGGTTTCGCCGCTGATCGCGATCGGGCTGACGCTCGTCACCATGAGCGTGCTGTTCGCCGTGCTCGGTAAGAACCCGATCACTGCGCTCGGCGTCTACTTCATCGCGCCGCTCACCGACGGGTATTCGCTGCAGGAGATCGCGGTGAAGGCCACGCCGCTGGTGATGATCGCGATCGGCCTGTCGCTGTGCTACCTCGCCAACGCCTGGAACATCGGTGCCGAGGGCCAGTTCCTGATCGGGGCCGTAGCCGGCAGCTGGATCGCGGTGAAGACGCAGGGCACCGAGGCGGGACACTGGGTGCTGCCGGCGATGCTGGTCGCAGGTGCCGCGGCCGGCGCCCTCTATGCGCTGATCCCGGCGCTGTGTCGCGTCAAGTTCGGCGCCAGCGAGATCCTCACCAGCCTGATGCTGGTCTACGTCGCCGATCTCCTGCTCGACTATCTCGTCCGCGGCCCCTGGCGCGACCCCGCCGGCTTCAACTTCCCCACCACGGCGGAGTTCGACCCGGTCGCGACCGTACCCGTGCTGATCGAGGGCGGACGCCTGCATCTCGGCAGCATCATCGCGCTGATTGTCGTTGCCGGCGCCTTCGTGCTGCTCGAGCGCACCATCAAGGGGTTCGAGATCCGAGTCGTGGGCGTGGCGCCGCGTGCGGCGCGGTTCGGCGGCTTCAATGCGAACCAGCTCATCCTTCTGACGTTCGCCGTGTCGGGCGCATTGGCCGGTCTCGCAGGGATCATCGAGGTGGCGGGCCCCATCGGACATCTGCAGCCCGGCATCTCGCCGGGCTATGGTTTCACCGCGATCATCGTGGCCTTTCTCGGGCGGCTCAACCCGGTTGGAATATTCATTGCAGGGCTTTTCCTCGCGTTGACGTTCATTGGCGGCGAGCAGGCCCAGATCACAATGAAGATTCCACTCGATGTGACCAAGGTGTTCCAGGGCATCCTGCTGTTCTACGTGCTCGCCTGCGATTCGCTCATCCTCTACCGTTTCAAGCTCGTCTTGGCCGCGCGGCAGGTGCAAAGTGGTGCTGGTTGAAGCAATCATCCTGTCGGTGCTCGCCGCATCGACGCCGCTGCTGCTGGCGGCCACCGGTGAGCTGGTCACCGAGCGCTCGGGTGTCCTCAATCTCGGCGTCGAGGGCATGATGATCGTCGGCGCGGCCTGCGGCTTCGGTGGGGCCTGGCTGTCCGGCTCGATCATCGTCGGCGCGCTGTGCGGCATCGTCGCCGGCATGCTGATGTCGTTGATCTTCGCGTTCATGACCCTTGGCCTCGCCGTGAACCAGGTGGCGACGGGCCTCGCGCTGACCATCCTCGGCATCGGTCTGTCCGGCCTGATCGGCGCGCGCTTCGTCGGCGAGCGCATCAGCACCGCGCCGCACCTCTCCATCCCCGGCCTCAGCGACATCCCGCTGGTCGGCCGTATCGTGTTCGGCGAGGACGCGTTCGTCTATCTGTCGCTCGCCTTGATCATCGCCGTCTGGTGGTTCCTGTACCGCACCCGTGCCGGCCTGGTGCTGCGCGCCTGCGGCGACAACCATGTCTCCGCCCACGCGCTCGGCTATCCCGTGCTGCGCATCCGTTTGCTCGCGGTGTTGTTCGGCGGCGGCTGCGCCGGGCTTGCCGGCGCCTATCTGCCGCTCGCCTACACGCCGTTCTTCATTCCCGGAATGACCGCGGGGCGCGGCTGGATCGCGCTGGCGCTGGTCGTGTTCGCGTCCTGGCGGCCGGGCCGCCTCGTCATCGGCGCCTATCTGTTCGGTGCGGTGACGATCCTGCAGCTGCATGCGCAAGGCGCCGGCGTCGGCATCCCCTCGCAGTTCATGTCGGCGCTGCCGTACCTCGCCACCGTGATCGTCCTGGTGCTGCTGTCGCGCGCCCGCACCGGCGGCTCCACCGCGCCGGCGGCGCTGGGAACGGTGTTCGTGCCGGATCGCTGAAGCAATCATCCGGAGCGCCAGCGATGGGGCGCGACGCTCTGGCTCACGAGGTTTCCCCCCGACTGTTTGGAGATATTGACGATGATGAAAAGGCTTCTGGGGGCTGCCGCCGCGTTGGTGCTGGCGGGAAGCATCGCCGGCGTGGCGCACGCCGCCGACAAGCTGAAGATCGGCTTCATCTACCTCGGGCCGATCGGCGACCTCGGCTGGACCTATCAGCATGAGCTCGCGCGCCAGGCGCTAGTGAAGGAGCTCGGTGACAAGATCGAGACGACCTATCTCGAGAATGTGCCGGAAGGCCCCGACTCCGAGCGCGCCATCGAGCAGTTGGTCCGCGCCGGCAACAAGCTGATCTTCACGACCTCGTTCGGCTACATGGATCCGACCCTGAAGGTCGCCAAGAAATATCCCAACGTGCATTTCGAGCACGCCACCGGCTACAAGCGCGACAAGAACATGTCGACCTATTCGGCGCGCTGGTATCAGGGCCGCTACATTCAGGGCATCATCGCCGGCAAGATGTCGAAAGCCGGCGTGCTCGGCTATATCGGCTCGTTCCCGATCCCGGAGGTCATCTCGGGCATCAACGCCACGATCATCGGCGCGCAGACGGTCAACCCGAACATCAAGGTCAAGATCATCTGGGCCAACACCTGGTTCGACCCAGGCAAGGAAGCCGACGCCGCCAAGGCGCTGATCGACCAGGGCGCCGACATCATCATGCAGCACACCGACAGCCCGGCCGCGATGCAGATCGCAGCCGAGCGCGGCAAGCTCGCCTTCGGCCAGGACTCCGAGATGATCAAGTTCGGCCCCAAGGCGCAGCTCACCTCGATCCTCGACACCTGGGGCCCCTACTACATCGCGCGCGTCAAGGCCGAGCTCGACGGCACCTGGAAGTCGGAGGACACCTGGGGCGGCCTCGATTCCAAGATGTTCGAGATGGCGCCCTACACCAACATGCCCGATGACGTGAAGAAGCTGGCGGAGGAGACCCAGGCGGCGATCACCGCCGGCAAGCTGCACCCGTTCAAGTGCCCGGTGCTCGGCCAGGACGGCAAGGAGATCGAGTGCAAGGGCGGCGACCATCTCGCCGACGGCCAGATCCTCGGCATGAACTTCTATGTCAAGGGCATCGACGACAAGGTGCCGGGCAAGTAATCAAGCTGGAGCTGCCGATCACCCTGCAGCTCTGCTGCGGCAGGGTGATCGGTGCTCACATTTGAGTTGGACCTTTTGTTGCGACGGATGATGAGGTAGATCGTTACCCGAATGCATCGTGTGGTACGGCCGCATCGTCTGGGTCGAGCTCCAATGATGCTCCACCTTGCGATGCCTTGACAGCCGTAACCGGGAGTTCCAACTGTGAACAGATCTATCCTGCTCGTTGCCGTCTGCACGTCGGCGCTACTGACGACTCCAGCCGCTTTCGCCAAGACCCTGGTTTTCTGCTCGGAAGGCAGCCCGGAGAACTTCTATCCCGGTGTCAACACAACTGGGACATCGTTCGATGGCAATGAGCCAATCTACAACCGCATCGTCGAGTTCGAGCGCGGCAGCACGCAAGTCGTGCCAGGTCTCGCCGAAACATGGACGATCTCGCCCGACGGCACCACCTACACGTTCAACCTCCGCAAGGGCGTGAAGTGGCATTCGACCTCCAAGTCGTTCAAGCCGACACGCGACTTCAATGCCGACGACATTCTGTTCTCGATCGAGCGGCAATGGAAGGAGGATAATCCCTATTTCAAGGTGACGAGCCCGAACCATTCGTATTTCGGCGACATGGCGATGCCGAAACTCTTGAAGTCGGTCGAGAAGATCGACGATTATACGATCAAGGTGACCCTCAATCAGCCGGAAGCCCCTTTCCTCGCGGATCTCGCGATGCCGTTCGCCGCGATCCAGTCGAAGGAATATGCCGACGCAATGCTGAAGGCCGGGACGCCCGAGAAGATCGACCAGGATCCGATCGGCACTGGTCCATTCTACCTCGTGCAGTATCAAAAGGACGCCGTGATCCGGTACAAGGCGTTTCCCCAATATTGGGGCGGCAAGGCCAAGATCGACGACCTCGTCTATGCGATCACGCCGGATGCATCCGTTCGCTGGGCCAAGCTGCAGAAGGGCGAATGCGACGTGATGCCCTATCCGAACCCGGCCGATATCGACACGATCAGGAAGGACCCGAACGTCACCGTGCTGGAGCAGCCGGGCCTCAACGTTGGGTATCTCGCCTTCAACACGCAGAAGAAGCCGTTCGATGACGTGCGCGTGCGTAAAGCGCTCAGCATGGCGATCAACAAGCAGGCGATCATCGACGCGGTCTATTTGTCGACCGGCATCGCGGCAAAGAACCCGATCCCGCCGTCGATGTGGTCCTACAACGACGCCGTCAAGGACGATCCCTATGACCCCGACGCGGCCAAGAAGCTTCTCGCCGATGCCGGATTCCCGAACGGCCTGGAGACCGATCTGTGGGCCATGCCGGTGCAGCGTCCCTACAATCCGAATGCCAAGCGCATCGCCGAGCTGATGCAGGCCGATCTCGCCAAGATCGGCGTCAAGGCCGAGATCAAGTCGTTCGAATGGGGCGAATATCGCAAGCGGCTGCAGGCCGGCGAGCACCAGATGGGCATGTACGGCTGGACCGGCGACAATGGCGATCCCGATAACTTCCTGCACACCTTGCTGGGCTGCGCCTCGGCACAATCGGCATCGGGGTCGAACATCGCAAAGTTCTGCTACAAGCCGTTCGACGAACTGGTCGTAAAGGCCAAGACCGTCAGCGACCAGGCCGAGCGTGCCAAGCTCTACGAACAGGCCCAGGTGGTCTTCAAGGAGCAAGCACCGTGGTTCACCATCGCGCATGCGGTGCAGTTGAAGCCTGTCAGCAAACGCGTGATCGACTTCAAGCTGTCGCCGTTCGGACGCCACAGCTTCTATGGCGTCGACGTCAAGGATTAGCGGACCTCAGGGCGAAGCAGCTTTCGCTGCTTCGCCGCTTCCCCTTCGCTGCCCTCCCGAAGACCTTCCGGGGAAAGCTGACAGAGCTCTGCATGTTGCGGTTCGTCTTTACCCGGCTCAGCCTCGTGGTCCCGACCTTCATCGGCATCACGTTGCTCGTGTTCGTGCTGATCCGCCTGATCCCCGGCGACCCTATCGAGACGATGGCGGGCGAACGCGGCATCGATCCGGCCCGCCTCGCGCAATTGCGCAAGGACTACGGTTTCGATCAGCCCGTGCTGGTCCAGTATGGCCTCTATCTGTCGCGGCTGGCGCACGGCGATCTCGGCCGCTCGATCGTCACCCATGAGCCGGTGATTGCCGAATTCCAGACCTTGTTCCCCGCGACGGTCGAACTGTCGGTCTGCGCGATCCTGTTTGCGCTGTGCGTAGGGCTGCCGGCCGGCATCATCGCCGCTGTCAGGCGCAACTCGATCTTCGATCATGGCGTGATGGGTATCTCGCTCACCGGCTATTCGATGCCGATTTTCTGGTGGGGACTGCTGCTGATCCTGCTGTTTTCGGTGCAGCTCGGATGGACGCCGGTGTCGGGCCGGATCGCGGTGCAGTATTTCATCGAGCCGGTGACCGGCTTCCTGCTGATCGATACGCTCCTGGCCGGTGATGTCGGCGCGTTTCGTTCGGCCCTGTCGCATCTCGTCCTGCCGACGATCGTGCTCGGCACGGTGCCGCTCGCGGTGATCGCCCGCATGACGCGGTCGGCCATGCTGGAGGTCCTGGGCGAGGACTACATCCGCACCGCCCGCGCCAAGGGGCTGCCGCCGTTCCGCGTGATCGCGATCCACGCTTTGCGCAATGCGCTGATCCCGGTGGTGACGGTGATCGGGCTTCAGGTCGGCGTGCTGTTCACCGGCGCCATCCTCACCGAGACCATCTTTTCCTGGCCGGGCGTCGGCAAATGGCTGATCGAGGGCATCAACCGCCGCGACTATCCGGTGCTGCAGGGCGGCACGCTGCTGATCGGCGCGATCGTCATGACTGTCAATCTGCTGGTTGATATCGCCTATGGCCTGATCAATCCCCGCATCCGGTACACGCGATGAGCGCCGAGAACCTCCCAGCCAACATCGTTGTGGCGCAGCCAGACGCGCCGCCGTCGCCATTGCTGGAGTTCTGGCAGGACTTCAGGAAAAACGCAGGGGCCGTCGCGGGCCTGGTCGTGATCGCGGTCCTGGTCCTGCTCGCGCTGTCGGCCGATGTCGTCGCGCCGCATTCGCCCGTGCTCACCAACAACGCGGCGTTCCTGAAGCCTCCGTTCTGGCAGCAGGGTGGATCGCTCACCTATCCGCTCGGCACCGATGCGATCGGGCGCGATATTCTGTCCCGTCTCATCCATGGCGCGCGGCTGTCGCTTCTGATCGGCATCGCGGTGGTGACGTTGTCGGTGATATCGGGCACGATTCTCGGCCTGGTTGCCGGTTTTTTCCGCGGCGTGACCGAGATCGCGATCATGCGGCTGATGGACATCACGTTGACACTGCCCAGCCTTCTGCTCGCGATTGTGATCGTCGCGATCCTCGGACCGGGCCTGATGAATGCCATGCTGGCGGTCGCGATCGTGCTGCTGCCGCACTACGTGCGAATCGCGCGTGCCGCCGTGATCAGCGAGGTCTCGAAGGACTACGTCATCGCGGCCAAGGTCGCGGGCGCCGGCCGGCTCCGCCTGATGTTCAAGGAGGTGCTGCCGAACTGCGCGGCCCCGCTGATCGTGCAGGCGACGCTCGGAATTTCCACCGCGATCCTGGACGCGGCCGCGCTCGGTTTTCTCGGTCTCGGCGCGCAACCGCCCCTGCCCGAATGGGGCACCATGCTGGCGGACGCGCGCGAATTCGTGCTGCGCGCCTGGTGGGTCGTCACGCTGCCCGGCTTGGCAATCTTGCTGACCGTTCTGGCCTTCAACCTGCTCGGCGACGGGCTGCGCGACGCGCTCGATCCCAAGCTCAAACGATGATGCACGCAGGAGAGTGAAGGCGATCCGATGCCGCTTCTCGAGATCGAAAATCTGTCGGTCGCATTTCCATCGCGGAACGGGATGGTCCGTGCCGTGGATGGCGTCAGCATCGCGCTCGACAAAGGCGAGGTGCTGGGCATCGTCGGCGAGTCCGGATCCGGCAAGAGCGTCGGCATGCTGGCCCTGATGGGACTGGTGCCCTACCCCGGCCAAGTCCAGGCCGACAAAATGTTGTTCGAGGGACGCGATCTGCAGACCCTGTCCGACCGCGAGCGGCGCGCCCTCACCGGCAAGGACGTCGCGATGATCTTCCAGGAGCCGACGACGTCGCTCAACCCCTCCTTCACGATCGGCTATCAGCTGGCCGAGACGCTGCGCATTCACGAGGGGATGAACCGCAAGGCCGCGCGGCGGCGGGTGATCGAGCTGCTGGAGCAGGTCGGCATTCCCGCCGCCGAGAGCCGGCTGTCGTCCTATCCGCACCAGCTCTCGGGCGGCATGAACCAGCGCGTCATGATCGCGATGGCGATCGCCTGCAATCCGAAGCTCCTGATTGCCGACGAGCCGACGACGGCGCTCGATGTCACCATCCAGGCCCAGATCCTCGATCTCCTGCTGTCGCTGCAGCGCGACCGCGGCATGGCGCTGATCCTCATCACCCACAACATGGGCGTGGTCTCGGACACGACCGAGCGGGTCGCGGTGATGTATGCGGGACAGATCATGGAGCAGCGCCCGACCTCGAGCCTGTTCGCCTCGCCCCAGCATCCCTACACGGCCGCCTTGCTGGCGGCGCGCCCGGAAGCGAGCGACGGGGGACGGCTCGCCACCATCCCTGGCGTGGTGCCCGGAGCTTACGACCGGCCGCCCGGGTGCCTGTTCAGCCCGCGTTGCATCTATGCGACGCCGCTGACCGATGCGGTGCGTCCCGAGTTGCGTCCCTGGAGCGATGGCCTGGTGCGTTGTCATTACCCGCTCGGCGATCCCACGCGCGAAGAGCGAATCGAGGCCGACCGGCGCGGCGCCGGTGCGCCGAGCCAGGCCCACGAGGCCCTGTCATGACGGCGCTCGTCACAGCCAGTGGTCTCAAGCGCAGCTACGAGGTCACGCAGGGCCTGTTCCGCGCCCCCGCGCATCTGCAGGCCGTTGGCGGCGTGTCCTTTGCCATTGAGGCTGGCAAGACGCTGGCGGTCGTCGGCGAATCCGGTTGCGGCAAATCAACTCTCGCACGACTCGTCACGCTCATCGAGAAGCCGAACGCCGGCACACTCATGCTCGACGGCCTCGACGCCGTCGATCCTCCGGCCGGCGCCGCGAGGACCTTGCGGCGTACCGTGCAGATCGTGTTTCAAAATCCATATGGCTCGCTCAACCCGCGCAAGCGCGTCGGCGCCATCCTCGAGGAGCCGCTGATCATCAACACCGACCTCACCAAGCAGGAGCGGCGCGCGCAGGCGCTCGACATGATGGCGAAGGTCGGGCTGCGTCCGGAGCATCATGGCCGCTATCCGCACATGTTCTCCGGCGGCCAGCGGCAGCGCATCGCGATCGCGCGCGCCCTGATGTTGCGGCCGAAGCTCTTGGTCGCCGACGAGCCGGTCTCCGCGCTCGATATGTCGGTGCAGGCGCAGGTGCTCAACCTGCTGGCCGATCTGCAGCGTGAGCTGGGGCTCGCTTATCTCTTCATCTCGCACGACCTCGGTGTTGTCAGGCACATCGCCGACGACGTGCTGATCATGTATCTGGGACTGGTCATGGAGCACGGGCCGAAGGAGCGCATTTTCGCGCGGCCACTTCATCCCTATGCGCAGGCCCTGGTCGACGCCACGCCGGGCCTTGGCCGCAAACGTCAGCGGATCGTGCCCAAGGGCGAGTTGCCGTCGCCGCTCGACCCACTGGCAGGCTGCGTGTTTTCGACCCGCTGTCCCCATGTGACGGATCTCTGCCGCGCGCAGCGCCCGCCGCTGCGCCCGCTCGACGGCCGCCTCGTCGCCTGCCATTACGCCGAGCGCTTCCTGGACCCACAGCTGGCCTGACAATCGTCTTCACCCCGCCTGCATCTGACCTGCCGCCGCACTGTGGCGCCGGATCAGCCGGGTGACATCGAGCCCCGGAATGGCGCCGTCGATCACGGTCCAGCGGCCGCCGACCATCACGCGATCGGCGCGATGCGCGCCGCACAGCACCAGCGCCGCGATCGGATCCCCTGAACCCGAGAAGCGCAGCTCGTCGAGCTTGAACAGCGCGAGGTCGGCGGCCTTGCCGACCGCAATCTCGCCGAGCTCGGGCCGACCGACGCAGGCGGCCGAGCCCTTCGTCGCCCACCGCAGCGCATCCTTGTGGCTGATCCGGCTAACGCCGTAGCGCGCCCGCTGAAGCAGGAAAGCGGAGCGCACCTCCTGCATCAGGTTGGAGCCGTCGTTCGAGGCCGAGCCATCGACGCCAAGGCCGATGCCGACGCCCGCCTCTTCCATCTCGCACACCGGACAGCAGCCGGAGGCGAGCAACTGGTTCGAGCAGGCGCAGTGCGTGATCGTCGTCCTCGCCTTGCCGAGCCGCTTCATCTCCTCGGCATTGAAGAAGATGCCGTGCGCAAGCCAGGTGCGCGGACCAAGCCAACCCTGCTTTTCGAGATAATCCAGCGGACGACAGCCGAACATCGCCTCGCAGAAGCGGTTCTCATCCTCGGTCTCGGCGAGATGCGTGTGCAGCCGCACGTCGAGCTTGTCGGCGAGATCAGCCGTCTTCTGCATCAGCGATCCCGTCACCGAGAACGGCGAGCACGGCGCCAGCGCGATCTGCACCATCGCATCCGGCCCGCGCTCGTGATAGCTCGCGACCACGCGCTCGCTGTCGGCGAGGATCGTGTCCTCGTCCTGCACCACGCTGTCCGGCGGCAACCCACCGTCGCGCTCCGACAGATTCATCGAGCCGCGGGTCAATAGCACCCGAATGCCGAGCCGCTTCGCCACCGCGACCTCGATGCCAACTGCATCTTCGAGCCCGGCGGGGAAGACGTAGTGATGATCTGTCGTGGTCGTACAACCCGACAGCATCAGCTCGGCCATCGCGACCGAGACCGCCGCATCCAGCGCCTCCGGGGTCAGCTTCGCCCAGATCGGATAGAGCGCCTTCAGCCAAGGGAACAGCTCGCGGTCCATCGCGGCCGGCAGCGCGCGCGTCAACGTCTGGTAGAAGTGATGATGGGTATTGATCAGCCCGGGGATCACGACATGCGCGCTGGCATCATAGGTCGCCGCATCAGCGGTGGCCGGCTCGGCACCGGCAGGCACCAGCTCGACGATGCGGCCGTCCTTGACGACGACACCGCGCGCAGCATCCTCGGCGAGAATGGCGAGCGGGTCCTTGATCCAGATCGGCGTCGTGCTCATGGCTGCCTCGTCTCGTTGATTGGGCGTTTGCGTGTGCCGGTAACTTGCAAGCGGAAGGCCAGCGTCATCCTATTGCCAGTTGGCGCTGGTCTTGCAAGGATTCCACCCGCGATAGGCTGCGCCCACGAGCTGGCATCACCATGGATCTGAACACCATCACGGAGGTCGTGCGCCCGAGAACGCGGGCCGAGCTGCCCAGCTGGCAGGCAGGCGATGCCTGGCTGGCCGGCGGCACGTGGCTGTTCTCCGAACCGCAGGCGCAGCTGTCGCGGCTGATCGATCTCAGCGAGCTCGCCTGGCCGCCACTCACCATCAGCGATCAGGGCCTATGCATCGCCGCGACCTGCAGCGTCGCCGCGCTGGACGCGCTGCCCTGCCCGGCCGACTGGATCGCGGCGCCCCTGATCGATCAATGCTGCCGCGCGTTCCTCGCTTCCTTCAAGATCTGGAAGACGGCGACCGTCGGCGGCAATCTCTGCATGTCGCTGCCGGCCGGGCCGATGATCTCGCTGCTCGCCGCGCTCGAGGGCGTCTGCACGATCTGGAGGAGCGACGGCAGCGAGCAGCGCATAGAGGTCACCGACTTCGTCACCGGCAACAACAGCAACGTGCTCGCGCCTGGAGACCTGTTGCGCGAGATCGACATTCCGCTGGCCGCGCTCAAGCGCCGCACCGCCTTCCGCCAGATCGCACTCACCCCGGTCGGACGCTCCGGCGCGCTGCTGATCGGAACCTCGGGCCGCAACGGCGACCTGCTGCTCACCGTAACCGGATCGACCGTCAAGCCGCTGCAGCTGCGCTTTGCCAGCATGCCCGACGCAACCTTGCTGCGCGCGAGCATCTTCGGCGACATCCCCGATACGTCGTATCATGATGATGTTCATGGCAAGCCCGCCTGGCGCAAGGCAATGACCCTGCGCCTCGCCGAGGAGATTCGCGCCGAGCTCGCTGGCGGCGCGCGGCCATGAGCGTGATCGTCGATGGCAAGGAAGTCGATGCTGCCCCGCGCCCCGGACAGTGCCTGCGGACCTTTCTGCGCGACGCCGGCCATTTCGGCGTCAAGAAGGGCTGCGACGCCGGTGATTGCGGCGCCTGCACCGTGCTGCTCGATGGCGAGCCGGTGCACAGCTGCCTGATCCCCGCCTTTCGCGCCGAGGGCAAGGCGGTCACGACTGTCGAAGGTCTCGCCGCCGATGACGGCCTGCATCCGATGCAGCAGGCCTTCCTCGATGCGCAGGCGTTCCAATGCGGCTTCTGCACCGCAGGCATGATCGTCACCTGCGCCTCGCTGAACCAGGCGCAGGTGAAGGATCTCGGCGCGGCGCTGAAGGGCAATCTGTGCCGCTGCACCGGTTATCGCGCCATCGAGGACGCGCTGCTCGGCCTCACCCATGTCGAGGATGTCACGGCCGGCGAAGCCTTCGGCCGCAGCCTGCCCGCGCCCGCCGGCCCCGACGTCGTGCGCGGCCGGGCACGCTACACCTTCGACACGACGGTCAAGGGCCTGCTGCACGTCAAACTCGCGCGCTCGCCGCACGCGCATGCGCGTATCGTCGGCATCGACAAGAGGGCCGCGCTGGCCGTGCCCGGCGTGCATGCAGTGCTGACGCATGAGGATGCGCCGGCGACGCTGTTCTCCACCGCGCGCCATGAGCAGGCCTGGATGGATCCGGCCGACACCCGCGTGCTCGACGACATCGTCCGCTTCATCGGCCAGAAGGTCGCCGCCGTGGTCGCCGACAGCGAGGCCGCCGCCGAGGAAGGTTGCCGACGACTCGTCGTCGACTACGAGATCCTGCCTGCCGTGGTCGATCCCGAAACCGCGATCGCGCCCGGCGCGCCCGTCATTCACGCCGGCCGCACAGCTGCGCATCGCATCGCGGACGTCAGCCGCAACATCGTCGCCGAGACCCACGGCGAGCTTGGCAACGTCGCCGCCGCGCTCGCGTCTGCCGCCGCGACCTATGAAGGCACCTTCACCACGCAGCGGGTGCAGCACGCCGCCCTGGAAACGCACGGCGGTCTCGCCTGGCTCGACGACCACGGCGTGCTCACCGTCCGTTCCAGCACGCAAGTGCCGTTCCTGACACGGCGGGCGCTGTGCGAAATCTTCGACCTGCCTTCCGACCAGGTCCGCGTGTTCTGCGAGCGCGTCGGCGGCGGCTTCGGCGGCAAACAGGAGATGTTCGTCGAGGATATCCTCGCGCTCGCCGCGCTGAAGACCAACCGTCCCGTCAAGCTCGAATTCACCCGAGAGGAGCAGTTCATCGCGACCTCGACGCGACATCCGATGCGTGTCACGATCAAAGCGGGCGCCGACAGCGACGGCAAGCTGACCGCGCTGCAGCTCGATGTAGTCTCCAACACCGGCGCTTACGGCAATCACGCCGGGCCCGTGCTGTTCCATGCCTGCGGCGAGTCGATCTCGGTCTACAATTGTCCCAACAAGAAGGTCGACGCGATCGCCGTCTACACCAACACGGTGCCGGCCGGCGCCTATCGCGGCTACGGCCTGCCGCAAACCACCTTCGCGGTCGAAGCCGCAATCGATGAGCTCGCGCGGCAGCTCGGCATCGACGTTGTCGAGATGCGACGCCGCAATATCGTCAGGCCCGGCGATCCCATGCTGGCGCCGCCGGCATCGGAGCACAGCGACGTGCTGTACGGCTCCTACGGGCTCGACCAGTGCCTCGATCTGGTCGAGCGCGCGATGGCCGAGGCGACGCCGACGCCGGAGCTGTCGGCCGATTGGCTGACGGGCGATGGCATCGCGCTGACGATGATCGATACGGTGCCGCCTGACGGCCACTTCGCCGACGCCGCCATCAGCCTGCGCGACGACGGCGGCTTCGTGCTCACCGTCGGCACCGCCGAGTTCGGCAATGGCACCAGCACCGTGCATCGCCAGATCGCGGCGACCGTGCTCGGCACCACGCCCGACCGCATCACCCTCGAGCAGTCCGACACCGCCCATGGCGGCCACGACACCGGCGCCTACGGCTCGACCGGCACGTTCGTGGCCGGCCGCGCCACGCAGGCCGCGGCGGAGGCGCTCGCCGAGACGCTCAAGCGCTTCGCCGCCGATCATTGGAACCTGGATCCGGACGGCTGCCGGATCGCTGACAATGCGATCAGTTGCGGCGCTCGGCGCCTGTCCTTTTCCGAGATTGCCAAGCTCAGCGGATCGCCGCTCACGGCAAGCGGCAACTCGCAGGGCACGCCGCGCTCGGTCGCGTTCAACGTCCAGGGCTTTCGCGTCGCCGTGAACAAGCACACCGGCGTGGTCAAGATCCTCAAGAGCGTGCAGGCCGCGGATGCTGGCCGCGTCGCCAATCCGATGCAGTGCCGCGGCCAGATCGAGGGCGGCGTCGCGCAGTCGCTGGGTGCTGCGCTCTACGAGGAGATCGTGATCGACGAGACGGGCCGCGTGATCAATCCGCGCTTCCGCGACTACCATGTGCCGTCCTATGCCGACGTGCCGCGCACCGAAGTGCTGTTTGCCGACACCAGCGATACGATCGGCCCATTGGGGGCGAAGTCGATGAGCGAGAGCCCCTACAATCCGGTCGCCGCCGCGCTCGGCAACGCGCTGCGTGCCGCCACCGGCATCCGCTTCACCGCCGTGCCGTTCAAGCCGGACCGGCTGTTTCCGCAGTTGGAGGAGAAATTCGGCGAATGAGCCAATGATGGCGGCGATCCGGGGACGCGCATGAGCGAGACATTTCGTCCGGTCGACGAGCGTCCGGCGGCCACCAGCTCCTCAGCGCAGCACGTCCGAGGTGGGAGATGGCTGCGCTAGGGCTTCGACCGGCGATCGTAGGACCAGCCGAACAGGCCGCTTCGCTCGGTCTCGGGCTCCGGCTCGGCTCCCGGAGCAGATTGCGTCGGCTGCGCGGCCGCCTGTGGCGCGGCAGGCGCGACCGGCTTTGGAATGGTCTCGCACTTCATCGAATAGACCAGCTTGCCGTCCTCGGTGCGCCCGATCGGCGCGCAGGCATCGGCGCGCCTGGCGGCTGCCGGCTTCGGCGCGGGCGCTGTCTGCGCCAAGGCGGATTGCACCAAGGCGGGCTGCGCCATCACCAGAATGATCAGGACCGGTCTCTTCATCGCGTCCGCCATGCGTCGTTACCGGATGCATTGAACGCAATCGCGCGGTCGAAGTCCACCAGATCAAGCGCGCATGAAGGCCTGTCTCCTGTGCACGGCCTGCCAAAGCGATGCGCTGGAAATCACACGGGATCGATGCAACAGATGGGGCGCAGGCGGCCGTCCTTCGGCGCGTGCTGCACAAAGGAGATGAGCGCACGATGTGGGCCTCGATCATATCGGAATGGCTGAGCCTGATCTTCCGCTGGCTGCACGTGGTCGCGGCGGTGGCGTGGATCGGGAGCTCGTTCTACTTCATCGCGCTCGATCTCAGCCTGAAGCCGCGTGAGGGCCTGCCGACGGGCGTGATGGGCGAGGCCTGGCAGGTCCATGGCGGCGGCTTCTACCACATCGTCAAATATCTGGTGGCGCCGGCGCAGATGCCGAGCGAGCTGACCTGGTTCAAATGGGAGGCCTACACCACCTGGCTGTCCGGCTTCGTGCTGATGATCGTGGTGTATTATCTCAACGCCGACCTGTTCCTGGTCGACAAGTCGATCCTCGATCTCACGCCCGTTCAGGCCGGCCTGTTCAGCTTCGGCTCGCTGGCGCTGGCGTGGCTGCTGTACGAGGGCGCCTGCCGCAGCGGCCTTGCCAGGCACGAGCTGCCGTTCGCGATCGGCGGCTACATCTTCCTCGTCGCGCTCACCTACGCCTTCACCCACGTGCTGAGCGGCCGCGGCGCCTTCAACCAGATCGGCGCGATCATCGGCACCATCATGGTCGCCAACGTGTTCGCGGTGATCATCCCCAACCAAAAGAAGATCGTTGCCGCGTTGATCGCAGGTCAGGCCC
This sequence comes from Bradyrhizobium sp. SZCCHNS3016, assembly GCF_032484535.1. NCBI lineage: Bacteria > Pseudomonadati > Pseudomonadota > Alphaproteobacteria > Hyphomicrobiales > Nitrobacteraceae > Bradyrhizobium > Bradyrhizobium sp. SZCCHNS3016. The sequence goes on along the minus strand of NZ_JAUETE010000003.1, from coordinate 167,066 downwards.
CGGACCCCAGGCTCGGCAAGACCGGCAAGGAGCGATCGGTCCACAACAACTATCTGACCCTGCCGGTCGTGGTGCTGATGATCAGCAATCACTATCCGCTGCTGTTCGGCACCCGATACAATTGGGCGATCGTCGCCATCGTGCTCGCGCTCGGGCCGGTGATCCGCCACTTCTTCAACGCGCGTCACAAGGGTCATCCGTCGCCATGGTGGGTGTGGGGCGTTGCGGCCGCGGGCATGATCGGCATCCTGCTGTTGTCCGCGGCGGGCCCTCGCGACGCCAAGACGGCGATGAGCGCGCCGCCAACATTCGCCCAGGTCGAGGAGATCGTGACCTCCCGCTGCAGCATGTGCCACGCCGCCGAGCCCGTATGGGACGGCATCGTCGCAGCCCCCAAGGGCGTGCGGCTCGACACCGCCGACAACATCCAGCGCAATGCACGGCTGATCGCGCGCAACGCCGCGTGGTCGAGCGCCATGCCGCCCGGCAACGTCACCGAGATCACCGGCGAGGAGCGCGCCGTGCTCGCGGCGTGGGCGGGCGCGCAATAGCCGCTCACCTTCACTGTCCTCTTCACCTGTCAAACAGCTCGTTCGCCGAGCCCACGCACCCGCGCGAGCTCATGCGCCCTGGCAACGGTTCGACTTTCAATCATCGCGGTTCTCTAGGAGAAGACGTACCACGGCGCTCCCCCGGCGCGATCGGCCCGGGTTGCGTATATCGTTCGCCCTCACGGGCGCGGGGCATGTTCTCGGCGCGCAACAAGCACTCGACCCATCGTTCCGGCATTCGCCGACAACGCAGCCGTCGGCTCGGTCCATTGCGCGACGGCGTGCTTGCAGATGCTCGCTTCGGTTCCCCACGACGCATGCGTGAAGCCGACGCTGGGACAACCGGATTTTCACAACGCGCAGTTGAGCTGAGATCCGAGCAACGACGATTGAGTTGGAGCGCATCCGATTGTCGTCATGACCTTGCGGCAAAATTTACCACCCATTGGGACGCGGCTTGGCTGCAGAAAACATGGCGCTAGAGTGGCGCCCACAATCAGCTATCAGCGAAACGCTCCATCATGTCGATCTCCGTCAAAGGCCGGCTGGCCATTGTCGCGCTCATCGCGCTTGCCTGCTTCGCAAGCTCGGTGCTGAAGCTCTATCTGGGGCTGCTGTGCATCTCGCTGCTCGTGAGTTTTGCCGTGGTCGGCGTCGTGGCCCGGCTGGTCGAAGGGATCGCCAGCAGACGCAATCGGAGCGGCGAGCAGCGGCTGGCCCATCGTCGCGATCGCCCTGCTCTCGTCGAGGGCCCACAGCCGCTGTCGATGACGACGATGGATCATGTCGACACGCCATCGCCGGCGGGGCCCGTGCGATGAGCGGGATGCATAGGGCCGCGCCGGCCTCGTCGTTCCGTCTGATCTGCAGCATCGTCGGCGGCACCGAACGACCCTCGCGGTCGTCGATCATCCGTCTCGCGATCGAGCGCTGAAGGACTGGCATTATCGGACACCGGAGACTGGCAAATGGTGCTACGAGTTCGACCGCTGGAACGGCGAGGACCAGATCATCCTCTCGGCCAAGCCGATCGAGGACACAGCGACGCCGCGCTCGGTGGCGATCCATCGGAAAAGGAGCGAGTGGCCGTTCAGGTCGCCGCACTGATCGCGTCGATACGGCGTCTGTACCTCACCCCTTCGGCCGCTTCCGCTTCGCCTCCAGCGCCGTGAGATAGGTTGCCATCATCTCCGGCAGCGCGGCGACGACGACGTCGCGACTGCACGGATCCTGCTCGCGCGTGAACAGCAGGGTACCGAGCACGACGGCATCGAGCGTGGTGGCCGCCTGTTGGCCCAGTTCGTCGCCGAGCCTGGCACGCATGACGCGGTCGATGAGGGCCCTGAACTCGGCATGCATGGTCTGATCGTGCAGATCCAGCGTCGCCAGCGCATCTGGATGGCGAACGAAGTAGCGAATCGCCCAGCCTATCAACTGCTCGATGACCTGCGGCGGCGACATCGCTGCCCATTCCGCATCGCTTCGCTGCAGCACGCGATCGAACGCCGGCTGCAGCTCGGCATCGTGACGCTCGGCGAGCGCGTCGAGCATCTGCTCCTTGTCACGGAAGAAGTGATAGACCGAGCCGATCGACGCGCCGGCGCGCTGGGCTGCGGCGTGCATGCCGACGGCACCGATCCCGGCCTCGGCGATGATGGCGGCCGCCGCGTCGAGCAACTGCTCGCGGCGCTCACGGCCGCGCGCCTGGCGGGGCGCACGAGCCGCCGTGCGCGCGGGGTCATTCAGGTCGGTCGCAGCTTTCCGTCGCACGTTCGCGTCATGCCTTCGTTCATCGCGGCGGCAGCGATGCCGATGTCCCCAACAGGAGCGCTCGACAAGCCGCATAGGGGTAATTAGAAACCGCCACGAGAATGTTACTAGACGATATATTCTAGATTTGATTGTCTAATTCACGCACTGTCAAGAGGATGGTGTTCAACTCTCGCGTGAACCTGCTTCCTTGCAACGGCGGGCGGCTGAGCGAATTCTGCGGGCTGCTTACGACCAACCAGACGCTTCTGATCCGGCGCGCATGCGCGGCGGGACAGGGACGACCGTCACCACCCAACCGGGCCGAAGATACGACCATGTCTCCATTCGCAGAATTCCCCTTCCTTCGGACGTCGGGCTCACGCCTGCTGGCCGTGGCCGGCTGTGCTGCCGTCGGCCTGCTGCTGGCCGGCTGCGAGCAGAAGACGGCCGCAACGGCGCCGCCATCCCGGCTGGTGCGGACCGAGGTGGTCAAGCTGTCGGAGCGGCGGCAATCGATCACGCTGACCGGCGACGTCCAGGCGCGCGTGCTCGCGGACCTGTCGTTCCGGGTCAGTGGCCGCGTCACCGAGCGGCTGGTCGAGGTCGGCGCACACGTCAAGGCCGGCCAGTTGCTGGCCAAGATCGACCCGGCCGAGCAGCAGGCCGATCTCGATTCCGCGGAGGCCGCCGTGACGGCTGCGGAGTCGCAGGTCAAGGTCGCGACCTCCAACTTCAACCGGCAGCAGACCTTGTTGTCGAGCGGCTTCACGACACGGGCGACCTTCGACCAGGCTCAGGAGACGCTGCGCACGGCGGAGGGTTCGCTGGAGTCCGCCAAGGCGCAGCTGGGCACGGCGAAGGACGCCCTGACCTATACCGAGCTGCGCGCCGACGCCGACGGCACCATCACCGCGCGCAACATCGAGGTCGGCCAGGTTGCCCAAGCCGCGCAGTCGGTGTTCACGCTGGCCCATGACGGCGCCCGCGACGCCGTGATCGACGTCTACGAGGCCGCGCTGTCGCTCAAGTTCGACGACAGCAAGGTGGCGCTTTCGCTGCTGTCGGATCCCTCGGTCACCGCCAAGGGCACGGTGCGCGAGGTCTCGCCGACCATCGATCCGAAGTCCGGCACGGTCCGCGTCAAGATCGCGATCGAGACTCCGCCACCTGAGATGACCCTCGGCAGCGCCGTCAGCGCCACCGGCTTCATCAAGCCGGAGCAGCGCATCGTGCTGCCATGGAGCGCGCTGACGGCCGCAGGCAAGACGCCGGCGGTCTGGCTGGTCAATGCCGCCGACAAGTCCGTGTCGCTGAAGCCGATCACGATCGAGGATTACGAGACCGGCGCGATCGTCGTCTCGGCCGGATTGAAGCCCGGCGATCGCGTCGTGACCGATGGCGGCAAGCTGCTCAGCGTCGGACAACAGATCACATTCAACGAGGAGAAGCGGTCGTGATGACGCCGATGCGTTGTGTTCTTCCGCTCGGCGCGCTCGCCCTGCTCGCCGGCTGCAACGAAAAGGCCGCCGCTCCCGAGCCGGTCCGGCCGGTGCTGTCGATGAAGATCGAGCCGCAGGCGGCCAACGGCTCGGCCATCACCGGCACCATCGAGCCGCGCTACAAGTCTGATCTGAGCTTCCGAGTCCTTGGACGGCTGATCTCGCGTCCCGTTTTCGTCGGCGACATGGTCAAGCAGGACCAGGTGGTGGCGGCGATCGATCCCGCCGCGCTCGAGCTTGCGATGCGGGCGGCTGCCGCCGACGTCTCGCGCAGCCAGGCGCAACTGACCAACGCAACGGGGACCGAAGGCCGGCAGCGCACCTTGCTGGAAACCGACGCGACCACCAAGGCGACCTTGGAGAGCGCGGAGCAGTCGCGTGCAGCCGCCCAGGCCTCCGTCGTCAAGGCGCAGTCCAACCTCGCCAAGGCGCGCGAGCAGCTCGGCTACGCGCAGCTCAAGGCTGATTTCGCCGGCATCGTCACCGCGGTCGGCGCGGAAGTCGGACAGGTCGTCTCGCCGGGCGTGAGCGTCGTCACCGTCGCGCGGCCCGACGTCCGCGAAGCCGTCATCGACGTCGGCGACGACATCGCCGGCGGCCTGCAGGCCGGCACGCCGTTCACCGTGCGGCTCCAGGTCGATCCCGGCGTCAGCGCGGCAGGCAAGGTCCGCGAGATCGCGCCGCGCGCCGATGCCACGACGCGCACGCGCCGCATCCGCATCACGCTCGACAGCCCGCCGGAGATCATGCGCCTCGGCACCACCGTGACCGCCACGCTGGACACCGAGCAGAAGACCGTCATCCGGCTGCCGCGCTCGGCCGTGCTGGAGCAGAACGACAAGAGCTTCGTCTGGCTGATCGATGCGACCAGCAAGACCGTCAAGCGACAGGAAATCACGATCGCCAGGAACGAGGACGGCAGCGTCCGCGTCACCGGCGGCCTCGACGCCGGACAGCGCGTCGTCACCGCCGGCGTGCACAGTCTCAAGGATGGCCAGTCCGTCCGCATCGATCAGGAATCTCAGCCGTGAAGTCCTTCAACCTCTCTGACTGGGCGCTCGAGCACCGCTCGCTCGTCTGGTATTTCATGATCGCGTTCATGGCCGCGGGTCTCTACTCCTACCTGCATCTCGGCCGTGAGGAGGATCCGTCATTCACCATCAAGACGATGCTGATCCAGGCCAAGTGGCCCGGCGCCTCCGCCGAGGAGATGACACGCCAGGTCACCGACCGCATCGAGAAGAAGCTCGAGGAGCTGCCGGCGCTCGACTATACCAAGAGCCTGACCGTGCCCGGCCAGACCACCGTGTTCGTCAACCTGCGCGACACGACCAAGGCGCGTGATGTCGTTCCGACCTGGCTGCAGGTGCGCAACCTGATCAACGACATCAAGGGCGACTTTCCGTCCGGTGTGATCGGGCCGGGATTCAACGACCGCTTCGGCGACGTGTTCGGCAACATCTACGCCTTCACCAGCGACGGGCTGAGCCAGCGCCAGCTCCGTGACCGCGTCGAAGAGGTCCGCGCCAAGGTGCTGACCGTGCCCAATGTCGGCCGCGTCGACATCGTCGGCGCGCAGAACGAGGTGATCTATCTCGAATTCTCGCCGCGCAAGGTGGCCGCGCTCGGCATCGACCAGCGCACCATCCTGACCGCGCTGCAGGCGCAGAACGCGGTGTCGCCGTCCGGCGTGCTGCAGGCCGGCCCCGAGCGCGTCGCCGTGCGCGTCTCCGGCCAGTTCACTTCCGAGGAGAGCCTCAAGGCGATCAACCTGCGCATCAACGACCGCTTCTTTCCGCTCACCGACGTCGCCACCATCACACGCGGCTATGAGGACCCGCCGACGTCGCTGTTCCGGTTCAACGGCCAGCCGGCGATCGGGCTTGCCATCGGCATGAAGGCGGGCGCCAACCTGCTCGACTTCGGCGAGGCGCTGAAGGAGGAGATGGCGAAGGTCGTGGCCGACCTGCCGGTCGGCGTCGGCGTGCATCTCGTCTCGGACCAGCCCAAGATCGTCGAGGAAGCCGTCGGCGGCTTCACCAAGGCACTGTACGAAGCCGTCATCATCGTGCTGGCGATCAGCTTCGTCAGCCTCGGCGTGCGCGCGGGCCTCGTCGTCGCGATCTCGATCCCGCTGGTGCTCGCGATCACCTTCCTGTTCATGAACTACACGGGCATATCCCTGCAGCGCATCTCGCTGGGCGCGCTGATCATCGCGCTCGGCCTCCTGGTCGACGACGCCATGATCGCGGTCGAAATGATGGTGGCGCGGCTCGAAGTGGGCGACAGCCTGCGCAAGGCAGCGACCTATGTCTACACCTCGACCGCGTTCCCGATGCTGACGGGAACGCTGGTCACGGTCGCCGGCTTCATTCCGATCGGCCTCAACAACAGCGCCGCCGGCGAGTTCACCTTCACGCTGTTCGTCGTGATCGCGGTGTCGCTGGTCGTGTCGTGGATCGTCGCCGTGCTGTTCACGCCGCTGCTCGGCGTCGCCATTCTGCCCGCGACCTTGCCGAGTCATCATGCCGAAGGCGGCCGGCTGACGCGGATCTTCCGCGCCATGCTCAATGCCTGCATGCGGCACCGCTGGACCACGATCATCGCCACGGTGCTGATCTTCGGCCTCTCCGTGTTCGGCATGCGCTTCGTGCAGCAGCAGTTCTTCCCCTCCTCCGACCGCAATGAGCTCGTCATCGACTTCAACCTGCCGCAGAACTCCTCGATCGCCGAGACCAATGCGCAGATGGCGCAGTTCGAGCAGGAGGCGCTGAAGGGCGATCCCGACATCGACCATTGGTCGACCTATGTCGGCACCGGCGCGCAGCGCTTCGTGCTGTCGTTCGACGTGCAGCCGGCCGACGTGTCGTTCGGCCAGATCATCATCGTCACCAAGAGCCTCGAGGCGCGCGACCGTGCCCGCGCCAAGCTGCAGGCCTATCTGACCAAGACGTTCCCCGGCACCGACGCCTATGTGCATCTGCTCGACATCGGCCCGCCGGTCGGCCGCCCGGTGCAGTATCGCGTCAGCGGGCCCGATGTGGCCAAGGTGCGCGAGATCGCGCAGGAATTGGCCGGCGTCCTGCGCGGCAACGGCCATCTCGGGGCCGTCATCTTCGACTGGATGGAGCCGGCGCGCGTCGTGAAGGTCGACGTGCTGCAGGACAAGGCGCGCCAGCTCGGCGTCACCTCGGAGGACATCGCCAACGCGCTGAACGGCGTGCTCGACGGCACCTCGATCACCCAGGTGCGCGACGACATCTATCTGATCGACGTTCGCGGCCGCGCCCAGGCCAAGGAACGACAGTCGCTGGAGACGCTGCGCGATCTGCAGCTGTCCGGATCGAACGGCCAGTCGATCCCGCTCGCGGCGCTGGCGACCCTGCGCTACCAGATCGAGCAGCCGGAGATCTGGCGCCGCTCGCGGCAGCCGACGCTGACCCTGAAGGCCAGCGTGATCGATCAGGTGCAACCCAACACAGTCGTCGATCAGCTCAAGCCGGCGATCACGGCCTTCGACGCCAAGCTTCCGGCCGGCTACAAGGTCGTCACTGGCGGCAGCGTCGAGGAGAGCGCCAAGAGCCAGGCGCCGATCATCGCGGTCGTCCCGATCATGCTGTTCACGATGGCCACGATCCTGATGCTGCAACTGCAGAGCTTCCAGCGCCTGTTCCTGGTGTTCGCGGTGGCGCCGCTCGCCTTGATCGGCGTGGTCGCGGCGCTGCTGCCGAGCGGCGCGCCGCTCGGCTTCGTCGCCATCCTCGGCGTGCTGGCGCTGATCGGCATCCTGATCCGCAACTCGGTGATCCTGATCGTGCAGATCGAGCATCTGCGCGACGAGGGCCGGCCGCCCTGGGAGGCTGTCCTGGAAGCGACCGAGCACCGCATGCGGCCGATCATGCTGACGGCGGCGGCCGCCTCGCTGGCGCTGATCCCGATCGCGCGCGAGGTGTTCTGGGGCCCGATGGCCTATGCGATGATGGGCGGCATCATCGTCGGCACAGTGCTGACCTTGCTGTTCCTGCCGGCGCTCTACGTCGCCTGGTTCCGCATCAAGGCGCCGGAGAACACCGCGGCTCCGGAGGCCACGCCGCACGGCGCGTAAGACGCCGAATGGCGGGGAATCGCAGATAATTGCATGGGATAAGCCGTCCGCGTGGGTTAAACGCCACGCGGCGGCCGGTTAGATTCGGCCTTCATGGAAGGATGCGAATCATGACCGATCCTCAGATCGTCTGCCCCTCCTGCCGCACCGAGATCAAGCTGACCGAGCAGCTCGCAGCGCCCTTGATCGCGGAGACGCGCCGGCAGTTCGAGAAGCAGCTCCAGGCGAAGGAAGCCGATTTCGGCCGCCGCGAGGCGCAGCTCAAGGCGGCGCAGGAGCAGATCGCCCAGGCCAAGGCCGCGATCGATCAGCAGGTCGCCGCCAAGCTGAAGGCCGAGCGCGCTGCGATCGCGCAAGCCGAAGCCGAGAAGGCGCGCCAGGCCGTCGCGGATGAGATGGGCAATCGCGATCGCCAGCTCGCCGAGTTGCACGAGACCATCCTCAGCAAGGACGCCAAGCTCGCCGATGCCCAGAAGGCGCAGGCCGAGATGATGCGCAAGCAGCGCGAACTCGACGAGGCCCGCCGCGAGCTCGATCTCACCATCGAGACCAAGGTGCAGGAGAGCCTTGTTGCCGTGCGCGACAAGGCCCGGCTCGAGGCCGAGGAAGGATTGAAGGCCAAGGTCGCCGAGAAGGAAACCCAGATCGCCGGCATGCAGCGCCAGATCGAGGAGCTCCGCCGCAAGGCCGAGCAGGGCTCGCAGCAGCTGCAGGGCGAGGCGCTCGAGATCGAGCTGGAATTGCAGTTGCGCGCGCGCTTTCCCCGCGACCTGGTCGAGCCGGTGCCGAAGGGAGAGTTCGGCGGCGACGTGATCCATCGAGTCGTGGCCCCCAGCGGCCAGGTCTGCGGTGCGATCCTGTGGGAGTCCAAGCGCACCAAGAACTGGAGCGATGGCTGGCTGGTGAAGCTGCGCGACGACCAGCGCGCGGCCAAGGCCGACATCGCGCTGATCGTCTCGAGCGCGCTGCCCAAGGGCGTCGACGGCTTCGACCTGATCGACGGCGTCTGGGTCGCCGAGCCGCGCTTCGCGCTGCCCTTGTCGCTGGCACTGCGGCAGTCGCTGATCGACGTCGGCTGCAGCAAGCTCGCCCAGGAGGGCCAGCAGACCAAGATGGAGATGGTCTACGCCTATCTCACGGGCCCCCGCTTCCGCCACCGCATCGACGCCATCGTCGAGCGCTTCACCGAGATGCAGTCGGACCTCGACCGTGAGCGCAAGACGATGATGCGGCTGTGGGCCAAGCGCGAGGAGCAACTGCGCGGCGTGCTGGATTCGACGGCGGGACTGTATGGCGACCTGCAAGGCATTGCCGGCCGCGCGATGCAGGAGATCGAGAGCCTCGACGTGCTGCTGATCGAGGGCAAGAGCGAGGCGGCGGAGTAGCGCGCGCCGGCCGCACCGATCCGAGGTGTGCCAGCACCGCACCTCGCTTATGCTTTCCTACGCGGCCGCGTCCGGCCGCGTCTCGCATTCCCATGGCATGCGGATACAGATGGCCGCTACTGCTTCGCCATCTGCGTGCTCGCCTGTGCGTCCCTTGGCACAGCACCCTTGTCGACCCATTCCGGCGGGGCGCCCAGGCGGTTGGCGACCATGCCGATGACTCCAGGATCCCTGCCGAACGCCTCACACGCCGCATTCTTCGGCTTGCCGCCGAGCGCCGCGCCGATCCGTTCGATCGACGGCAGCTTCGGCACCTTGCCGAACGGGCTCTCGCCGGTCACCAGCATCTGGCCGAAATCGGCGCTGAACGAGCCCGCGAGATCATAGGCATCGCCGGCCTGCGACAGCACCGGCGAGTTGGTGAACGAATTGGCGCCGCGCGCCCACACCATTGCGGCCTGCTGCCGGCCCTTGCGGTCGAGCGCTTCAGCCTCGATCGTGAGACTGCCGAGCCCGATCGGCAGCCGCGGCACCGGAACGGGAACGCCGAGCGCGCCCGGCACGGCCGACACGACCTTGGAGGCCCCGGCAGCAACCGGATCGGTCGGCGTCGCCTGGGTGATGAAGGTGCGCGTCGTCAGATCGGCCCTTTGATTGGGCGCCACGACCGTGAAACGTTCGCTCAGGTTGAGACACAGCGCGCGGTCGACGGCATTGGCAACGAGCTGCCGCTCCTGGTCCGTCAGCACCGCGCCGGCCTGGCCCGAGAAAGATGTCGGCGTGATACGCACGGTCTGCGCCGCGAGCACATTGTCCTTGTCGACGTTGAGCAGCGACTTGGCGAGCACGCCGTTCGATTCCGCCAGCGACTGATAGGACGCGAGCGCGCCGCTCTGCGTCATCGGCGCGGTGGCGCAGCCCGACAGGCCGAGGGCCGCGCACAGCATCGCCAGGCGGGTGGTGGCGACTGGAGCGCACGATCTCATGAAAGCCGCGATGTCGATTTCGACCATGCCCGGACCGCCTCACGCCGACCAATCTGCGCGCCCCTCGCGAGCGGCGCCATGTTTCTCCTAGGAAAATCCGGACAGCGTGGGGCGGAAGCATGGAGAGATGTTACGCAACGCCACCAACCAAGGAGAGAGTGCGGCAAGCGCGTCCGCGGTCCGCCACCTGCGCCGGCGGACTCAAAATCCGCTGGTGATGGCGACGACGCCCGACACCGCCAGGACGGCGCCCAGCCAGGCGGCCGGCGCGGGCCTGAGCCCGGTGCTCCACCACAGCAGCGGCAGGATCATGACAGGGGTCGTCGACGACAGGCTGGAGACGATCCCGACGGGCCGGCTGGTCAGCGCAAACAAGACGAGTGTCATGCCGACGCCCATCCCGAGCACACCGCTCAGCGCGGACCGCATGACGACCGATCGATCCACTGCGAACGAGCTGCGGAAACGCGGCATGACGGACAAGGCGACCAAAGCAGCCAATCCGATCGCGGCCCGAATTGACGTGGCCAATGCCGGATCCAGACCCGCGGCCATCACGGGACGCGCCATCAGGACAGCGGCCGCCGCGAACAGCGCGGCCGCCAGACCGAACAACAAACCTGCTCCGACCGAGCCGTGCGCTTCCTGAGCGACCGCGACAGGCTGTCGAAAGACGATCGCGACCCACACGCCGCTCACGATACACCCCACGCCCGTCATCTTGATCGTGGACAGCGTCTCACCGAGCAGGAGATAGCCGAGCACGGCCGCGAATGCGGCCCAGCTGGCGTAGACGACGGCGGTCAGGCGCGGCCCCAGCCGGGCCAGCGCCGCATAGAAACAGGAATCCGCGACGACGACGCCGAGCAGGCTCGATGCTGCCAGCATCAGCAGCTGATCACCGGACGGCGCGGCCCAGTGGCCTCGCAGCGTCACCAAGGCCAGCATGCTCAAGAGCGCCGCCGCAAGGCGGATCGCGTTGAACCTGACGGGACCGAGTTGGCGGACGGCCGACGGCGCGATGATGTTGCTGACGGCGATGCTGAAAGCGGCCGCCAGCGCGGCCAGATCGTGAAGCATCATCGGCGGCACGCCGGTCGGCCGAACACCTCACGCGGCACGGCCAAGCCAGGCGCGCATCTTCTGGGCCAAGGTGAGGCGCGGCTCTCCCGCCGATGTCCCGTTGCCGACCGGATCATCGGCAGCTTCGCGATCCGCAGCGGAAGGCTGCGGCTCGGAGCTGCCCGTCTCTCGTGTCGGCACGGCGCCGGCAGCGCCGCCACGCGTCGCCGGACGGTCCGGAACGAGCGATTTGATCGCGGCCACGACAGCTTCCACCCGCTCGACATCCTCGGGCACGCGCTCCGCCTCGGCGGGCTGCGGCGCGATCGTCACGCCGACCTCGGACAGCGCCTTCGTCTCCGATCGGTCCGGCCGAGCCTCCGGCGCCGCTGCTGTGGCCGCCGCTGCCGGCGTTGGTGCGATCTCCGGCGCGGGCGCGTCGTGCTCGGCTGCGGTGACGACGGCGATCTCTGCAGGCGGCGCCGGCGGCTCGCTGACGCGGCTGCGGCGCTTCTTCGCCACGACAGACTTTTCGGCGACGGCGGCCTTCTCCGCCACGATCTTTTCAGCTGCCGCCGGGGTCTTTTCCACCGTTCTGGCCACCTCCGGCGCCGGCTTCGCCCTGGTCTTGCGGATCAGTCCGGCCAGCGCGTAGGGCCCGACCATCTCCAGGAACGTCCTTTCATGATCGCGCGACAGCCGCGCGACCGCGGCATCGAGCAGCAGCCAGTCGACGGCACGGACGTCGTCCATCAGCGGCTGCGACGGCTCATCGGCCGCTTCCATGCGCCAGTAATGCACGACCTTGGAGCGCGTGCCGGTGTCGACGACCAACGTGCCGAGGAACTCGTGCACGGTGACCTTGTGGCCGGTTTCCTCCAGCACCTCGCGCTTGGCGGCGTCGCGCGGCGTCTCGCCGTCGTCGAGCTTGCCCTTGGGCAGCACCCATTCGTCGCGCTTGCGCAGGCGCACGACTGCGATGCGCGGCGGCTGTTCCCGCCGCAGCACGATGCCACCCGCCGCCATGATCGGCGCTCTCGCCATCGCCTCTCCCGAGCCGCAACGACCGCAACTCCCGCGGTCCGATTCGCCAGTTGAACGCTCCGATATAGGACTGCGCAACGACGAAATCGAGATTCCGCGAGCGCGGACCTGACATTCATCCGGCGGCGACGCGCCTGCGCCACAGTGGCTGTCCGGCCCGGATGCGGGCGCCTTCCGTCACATTGGGGCAGAACGTGAAGTCGCCGGGCGCGAGCAGGATGATGGTCGAGCCATGCTCGAACCAGCCGAGCTCGTCGCCCTTGCGCACATTGTTGTTACAGGTGTAGGCGAGCGGCCGCTCGGTCTGCGCGTTCAATACACGGTCGAGCGCATGCAGGCGGATGCTCGCGACCAGGATCGCGGCGACCGGCACGATCGTGAACGGCTCGCCGGAAGCGAGATGGGTGCGGATCACCGCGCGCTCGTTCTTGCAGAACAGCCGCTCGACCCGCTTCAGCGCGATCGGATTGACGTTCCAGACGTCGCCATGGATCAGGCTGACATGCTCGATCGTCATGTCGGCCGGCGCGTGGAAGCGGTGATACATGCTCGAGGTGAGACGCAAGGTGACGAAGCAGCCGTTGCGATGGGTCTCGACCACGGCGGGATCGGCGACGAGTTCGCGCAGCGAATAAGGCGCGCCCTTGATCTGGTAGAGCTCGCCGTCGCGGATCAGGCCGTGAGCACCGATGATGCCGTCCGACGGGCTGGTGACGATCGCGGAATCGGGATCGAACGGCCGCAGGCCGGGCTTCAGCTCGCGCGTGAAGCAGGCGTGCAGGCTCTTGAAGTGGCTCTCCTTGGCTTCCGAGAGATCGAGGTCGGAGAACAGCTTCCACAGCGCGATCGAGGCGTCCCGGACGAGCGGAGTCTCGATCTTGGAGAACCAGCCCATGAAGCGGGTCAGCGCGGCGCGCGGCACGCGGTTGGTGAGCAGGAAATTGAGGTCTTCCTGTTGGGTAACGGAGGCGATCAGGCTTTTGACTGTCATGAATCTGTCAGCAGGAGGGGTTAGCGCTGGTGGACATGATGGAAAACTCGATTCCTTATGTATCGCTCGCCGTTGGCGCTGCCGTGACGGCCGCCGTCGCCCCGAAGGTCAAGGCCCGCATCGATTTGTCGCGCGCCAAGCACCGCTCGCTGGCCGGCCATTCCAAGATGTCGCGCCGGATCTCGAAGCTGATCCCGCGCTATGAGTTCGACATCGACGACTTCTTCCGCTCCGACGGCGCTCCGCCGGATGTCGCGACCCGGCGGCAGGATGGCTTCTTCCGGCTCGGCACGCTGTTCCAGGAGAAGTTCGCCAAGAGCCGCGCGCTGACGGCGGAAGCCGCGAGCCGCATCTCCGATCTGCAGTTCACGCAGTCCTACCGCGTGCCGTTCCAGTACAGCCGGCTGGTCAAGGAGCAGCTCGGCGCCGGCTCGTTCATGCAGGCCTCCTCCGGCGTGACCCTGACCGATCTCGACGGCAACCGGTTCTACGATCTCACCGGCTCCTACGGCGTCAACATCTTCGGCTACGACTTCTACAAGGAGTGCATCGCGGCCGCCGAGCGGCGCGCGAGCGCGCTCGGCCCGGTGCTCGGGCTCTATCATCCGGTCGTCGCGGACAACGTGAAGCGCCTGACCGAGCTGTCCGGCATGGATGAGGTCTCGTTCCACATGTCCGGCACCGAGGCGGTGATGCAAGCCGTGCGGCTCGCCCGCTACCACACCGGCCGCAGCCATCTGGTGCGCTTCGCCGGCAGCTATCACGGCTGGTGGGGCGACGTGCAACCCGGCGTCGGCAATCCGATCGCGCCGCACGAGACCTACACCTTGGCCGAGATGTCCGAGCGCACCCTGCACGTCCTGCGCACGCGCCGCGACATCGCCTGCGTGCTGGTCAATCCGCTGCAGGCGCTGCATCCGAACGGCAATGCGCCCGGCGATTCCGCGCTGGTCGACTCCTCGCGCAAGGGCCGCTACGACCGCGCGGCCTACACCGCCTGGCTGAAGCAGCTGCGCGAGGTCTGCACGGAGCGCGGCATCGTGCTGCTGTTCGACGAGGTGTTCCTCGGCTTCCGGCTCGCGCCGGGCGGCGCTCAGGAGTATTTCGGCGTCGCAGCCGACTTGGTGACCTACGGCAAGAGCCTCGGCGGCGGCCTGCCGATCGGCGTGGTCTGCGGCAAGCGCGAGCTGATGCGCCGCTTCCGCGACGATCGCCCGGCCGACATCTGCTTCGCCCGCGGCACCTTCAACTCGCATCCTTATGTGATGGCGGCAATGGACGAGTTCCTGAGCCGGCTCGACAGCCCGAACTTCCGCGCCATCTACGACGGCCTCGACGAGACCTGGAACGGCCGCGCCGCGCAACTCAACGCCGCACTGGTCGAGCACGAGCTGCCGGTGCGCGTGTCCAATCTGCAGTCGATCTGGCTGGTCGAGTACACCGCGCCGTCGCGCTACAATTGGATGCTGCAATACTACCTGCGTGCCGAGGGCCTGGCGCTGAGCTGGGTCGGTACCGGCCGCTTGATCTTCAGCCTGAACTACACCGACGCCGATTTTGCCGAGGTGACCAGGCGCTTCGTCACGGCAGCCGAGAAGATGAAGCAGGACGGCTGGTGGTGGAACGACGGCACCCTCACCAACAAGGCGATCAAGCGCCAGATCCTGAAAGAGATGCTCGGCGCCGTGGTCGGACGCTGAGCTCGCTGCCCCCCTCCCTTGGAGGGGGAGGGTCGCCTCACGGGGCGCGCAGCGGCGCGTGAGGCGGGGTGGGGTGATCTCTCGACGCAGTTCAGTGCTCGTGGAGAGATCACCCCACCCCGACGCCCGCTGCGCGCGCGTCGACCCTCCCCCTCTAGGGGAGGGTGGCACCGCCGCTTCGGCTTCGGGCGCGATCGATCTCACTTTGGCCTTCCCACAAACACCGATGCCCGGGACCGGCCCGGGCATCGTGCAACTCAAACGCAGCGTCCGGCTCAGGCGTGCTGCTCTTCGAGGCTCTCGCCCATCAGGTGCAGGCCGGGGTCGATCAGCTCGCCGCGCAGCAGCGCCAGCGGGGCCGAGCGATACTGCACGAAATCGTTGAACGGGTCGGTGATGATCTTGGTCATCCAGACGAGGCCGGTTTCGACGTCACGGATGAAGAACAGGTGCACGGTGCGGAACAGCAGCCCGCCGATGCCGATCACGAGCCACAGCTTGGCGGTCTCGCGCACGAAATCCATCGCCGAGGTCCAGGGCGGCAGCAGGCCGAACAGGGTCGGCTGCAGATAGAGCACCACGGGAGCCGCGGCCCAGATCGACATCAGCACGACCTTGCGCTGCAGATTGTAGCCGACCTTGATCTCTTCCTTGTGCTCGTGGGTCGCCTGGTTGACGTGGTCGTAGCCCTTCGGCTCGAAGAAGAAGTGGCCCGCCTGGCGCGAGGTCATCGACACCAGCCAGCCGATCAGCGCCGAGACCAGCGGATCGAACATCATCATGACATAGGCGATTATGAAGCTGAGCGCGCTGACGAAGTGGAGGCTCTGGTTGATGCGGCTGTGATGATAATAGCGGTGGTCGTCCCAGCGCTGGATCCGCAGCTGCTCCAGGAAATGCTTGATCATGGTTGCTCCGAAGAATGAGTTGCAGGTCGTGTACAGGGATTCGGTGTAGATCGTGTGACATCATCAAGATGTCACACGATCGGACGCAGCGAGACGTTGGGGACTACGGAGAACGCCGCAGCGGCGGCAGAGGGCTGCCGCGGCTCAGGCCGCGGCGGCACGCTCCAGCTTGCGGAAGCGGACCAGCGAGAAATGGCCGAGCGGCGGGATCAGGCGGCGTTCGACCAGCTCCATGCGCTCGGCGCCGGCGAGCCAGCGGAGATAGCGCGACCAGCCGAACTCGGCGGTGCGGAAGCCGAGACGGCGGACCACCGGCTGCAACGCCTGCTCGATGACGCGGCGCAGGCCGTCGTCGGCGCTGACGCGGGTCAGGATGATCAGTTCGCCGCCGGGGCGCAGCACGCGCGCGAATTCGTCGAGCGCGACCTCCGGGTTCGGTACGGCGGTGACGACATATTGCGCCATCACGACGTCGAAGGAGTCGTCGGGGAAGTCGAGCTGCTCGGCGTCCATCACCGCGAGGCCCTCGACGTTCTTGAGCCGCTGGTCGGCGACGCGGCGCATCGCCTTGCCGAGCATCGCCTCGGAGATGTCGGTGCCGAACACGCGCACATGCGGCGCATAGAGCGGCAGCGAGATGCCGGTGCCGACGCCGACCTCGAGCACACGGCCGCCGAGCTTGTTGGTGGCGCTGATCGCGGCCTTGCGGCCCTTCTCGAACACGCCGCCGAACACGAGGTCGTAGATCGGTGCCCAGCGGTCGTAGGCCTGCTCGACCTGCTCGCGATCGAAGTCGAGCTCCCGCGCGCCGTCGAGCTTCATGGTTTCTGCCATCGTTACATCTCACTTGGTTTGGAATTGATGGAGTGACGCAACATCTGCCGTCAGCCGCGCACGGCGCTCTGACCGGCCAGCACCGGGGTCGGACGTACGACGCGGGACGGCTGCAGCACAGCGAGATTGCCGATGAACTGGCGCGCGCTGTTCTCCCAGGAGCGGTCGAGCGCAAATGCGCGGCAGGTCTCCCGCGACATCGTCAGCGCCTTCAAACATGCTGCGCGCAGATCCCAGTCGATCGCCCCGATCGGATGACCGGCGATGACGTCGAGCGGACCGGTCACGGGGAAGGCCGCGACCGGCGTGCCGCAGGCCAGCGACTCCAGTTGCACCACGCCGAACGTATCGGTCAGGCTCGGAAACACGAACACGTCGGCGGCGGCCATGTGCGCGGTCAGATCCTTGCCGGTCTTCTCGCCGAGGAAATGCGCCGTCAGAAACCGGCGCTCCAGCTCCGCCTTCTGCGGGCCGTTGCCGATCACGACCTTCGAGCCGGGCAGATCGAGCGACAGGAACGCCTCGAGGTTCTTCTCGACCGCAACGCGGCCGACCGTCATGAACACCGGACGCGGCAGATCGAGCGTGACAGGCTCATCCGGATTGAACAGTCTCGTATCGACACCGCGCGTCCAGAAGCCCAGCTTCTTGAAGCCGCGCGAAGCGAGATCCTGCTTCAGCGAATTGGTCGCCACCATGGTCATCGCAGCCGCATCATGGAAGCGGCGCATCACCCAGTAGCCGACGGCATCGGGGATGCCGGTGCGCACCGAGACATATTCCGGAAAGCGCGTCGTGTAGGACGTCGTGAACGGCAGGCCGTGGCGCAGACAGTAGCGGCGCACCGCCCAGCCGATCGTGCCTTCGGTGGCGATATGAATCGCATCCGGCGCGGCGGCCTCGATGCGCCGGGCGATCTCGCGGCCGTTGGTCACAGCGAGCCGCAGGCCCGGATAGGTCGGCACGCCGAACGATGGAAAGCCTTCCGGAGTGAGGAAGGTAATGTCGGCGCCGAGGCCGGCGGCCGCGCGCGCCAGCGAGGTGAGCGTGCGCACCACGCCATTGACCTGCGGGTGCCAGGCGTCGGTTGCGATTAAGATCCGCATAAGGCGATCCGGAAAGTTGCAGCGATTCTGAACGGCCGCAAATTCCGACATTGTTATTTCAGGCGTGTGACGTCATCGAACTGTCGAAGGGTCTTTTTGCCCGCCCGCCGCTATTTTCCCCGCGATCCGTGGCGGCGTCGCACAGGCACTGTCGTGAAACCGTCATGAAACAAACGGTTAAGCCGACGAAACCGTTTTGCGTGCAGCGCGCAAACGCAACGAAACTTTTCTCCCCTATGAGTTGCAGCATCAGGCGTGGGTCGAGGCGCCACAAAGAATGATGACAGGCAGCCGATTTTGACGACGCCGGCCGAGACAATGGCGGCGCGCACCAAGCGATCAAACAAGGGGACGTCCATGTTCACGCCAGGCACAGCCCGTTCGCCATCCCGCACCCTGTTCGGTGCACTGATCGTCGGCACGATCGTTGCGACAACGCCGACGCTGGCCGCGCCCCCGGCCCCGCTCCCCTTCCCTTTCCTGCTGCAGCCGCCAGTGGCGACCTACGAGCCGCCGGCAACGACGCCGCAACTGATCACGCCGCGCGAGGACGAGGCGACCGCCTATGAGTTGCCCCCGCGCCTGCGCCGCCAGGTCGTGAGCTACGCGACCCGCGAAGCGCCCGGCACGATCATCATCGACACACCAAACAAGTATTTGTACTACGTGCTCGGCAACGGCCAGGCGATGCGCTACGGCATCGGCGTCGGCCGTGACGGATTCACCTGGTCGGGCGTGCAGTCGGTGACCAGGAAGGCCGAATGGCCGGACTGGACGCCGCCGCCGGAGATGATCGCGCGCCAGCCCTATCTGCCGCGTCACATGGCCGGCGGTCCCGGCAATCCGCTCGGCGCCCGCGCGATGTATCTCGGCGGCACCGTCTACCGCATTCACGGCACCAACGCGCCCGAGACGATCGGCACGCATGTGTCGTCGGGCTGCATCCGCCTGACCAATCAGGACGTGATCGACCTCTATTCCCGCGTCGGCGTCGGCGCCAAGGTGATCGTGCTGCCGATGGAGCGCCGCGCCGATCTCGGCCGCATGACCCGCTGACCTGCGCGGGCCGCACTGCTCGTTCCTTCTCCCGGATCCTCCCTGACTGGACCGCCGAGGCCCGAAAGCCGCGGCGGTCATTTCTTTGCGCGCATTTCGCCATTCACCATCACGGCCGATTGATGGTGGCCTGCTTCATCGGCTGCCCTGGCGCGCCTCCGTCCGGCCCTGTAAGCTCGGCAATCTTGCATTAACCGCGATCTCGCCGCTTCCGGCACGAGCCGGCCCGTGGCAACTGGAGTCCGTGGATCCGACATGAATCTTCCGACGCCGCGACCGGATTGGCAAAGCAGACCTCATCCGCTCGCTCCGAGACCGCAGCAGCCACGGCGGCGCTCGCCGCCCCGGCTGCGGATGATCCTGATCGGCGCCGCCGGCCTTGCCGCCGTCGTGCTGATCGGCATCATCATCGCGGAGGTGTTTCTGTTCTCGGGCAGCACGCCGGCGCCGCAACTGACCCAACTGCCGCCGCTGCCGCCGGCCACGCGCAACTCGATCATCATGACGCCTGTGTCGATCTCGCTCGGCGCGATTCGTGACGCCGCCGAAAAGGCCGCGCCGCGCAACTTCTCCGGCAAGGCCGACAACCCCGTCAACCAGATCCTGCAGAACGCCGACATCGGCTGGACCGTCACCCGCGGCGTCATCGCCGCCACCGGCACCCAGGACACATTGTCCCTGGCGACGCCGCTCTCGGGCCGGCTGAACGTCACCGGATCGCTGTCCGCCAAGGCGACCGGCGCGCTCGGCGATGCCATCGGCGGCCTGCTCGGCTCGGATGCCGCCAAGCAGATCGGCGGCATCAACATCAAGAATCTGAACGCCACCGCCGACATCAAGGGCAACGTCCTGATCGCGATGCGGCCGCGGCTCGCCGCCTCATGGTATGTCGAGCCGAATTTCGCCGCCCAGGTCAATCTCGGCGACACCGCGCTGACCGTGGCGGGTGCCCGCGTCAACGTGCCGGCGCAGATGAAGCCGATCATCGACAAGACCGTCAATGAGCAACTCAGCGCGCTCAGCGACAGGCTGCGCAAGGACCCGACCATCCGACGCGTGGCGCAGGCGCAATGGGCCCGCGCCTGTCGCTCGGTGCCGCTGCAGGGCACCGCGCCGGGACTGCCCGCCGTCTGGCTTGAGATCAAGCCGACGCGCGCGTTGGCCGCGCAGCCTGCGATCGATGCCAACGCAGTCAGCGTCACCATGGGAATCGAAGCGGAGACCCGGGTCACGGCGGCCGAGACCAAGCCGGAGTGTCCGTTCCCCGATAAGATTACGATCATTCCGCCCACCGCCGGAACTATCAATGTCGCGGTTCCGATCGACGTCCCCTTCACCGAGCTCAGCAACCTCGTCGATTCGCAACTTGCGGGGCGGACGTTCCCCGAGGACGGCTCCGGCCCGGTCGCGGTCACCGTCAAGCATGCGACCGTCGTGCCCTCGGGCAACCGGCTGCTGATCTCGCTGCAGGTCAAGGGCAAGGAGAAGGAGAGCCTCTTCGGCTTCGGCGCCGATGCGACCGTGCACATCTGGGGACGCCCCATGGTGGATCAGGCGCAGCAGATCCTGCGGCTGTCCGACCTGCAGCTCGCCGTCGAATCCGACGCGGCATTCGGCCTGCTCGGCGCCGCCGCTCGCGCCGTGGTGCCGCATCTGCAACGCGCGCTGCTGGAACGTTCGGTGGTCGATCTCAAGCCTTTCGCCGACAACGTCCGCGACAAGATCGCCACGGCGGTCGCCGAGCTGCAGAAGAACGAGAACGGCATCCGCGTCGATACCGACATCAACAATCTCGCTTTGACCGACATCGCCTTCGACGCCACCGTGCTGCGCGTGATCGCCTCGGCGGAGGGCACGATGTCGGTTCGAGTCAATACGTTGCCAGGACTGTAACGGCCCGTTGCTACGCCTGGACGACGACGCCTTGCCGAAGCCGGCGGCAATTCGTGATCCTCGACGGCCGAGGCCACTTCAGGAGCAGGACATGGGAATCCAAATGGATGGCGCCATTAGTCTGGCGATCGACAAATAGACGGACGCGGGGCATCGACGGCTTCGTCATCATTCCGCTTCACGACCGATCTGGTATTATCATCCGCAAGCGCATAGCCGGGCCGTCATGCGCGGCGCGGACGCGAGACGGGACCGTAGCGCTCCCGCCACTGCGCGGGCTTGACGCGCTCTCACGAAAGCCGCAACACGGCGCAGAGAGATGTCGTCGGGCCCTTTCCGCGCGCCCGTCGCAGGAAACATTCCGTAACAAAATTCTTCGCAAAACGCCGCGATTCTAGGTCACTTGTCGGTATGGCCCAGACACAACCACACATTCTTGTCGTCGAGGACGACCGCGAGACGCGGACGCTGATCGCAAAATATCTGCGCAACAATGCCTGCAACGTGACCACCGCGACCGACGGCCGCGAGATGACCCGCATCATGGGCGACCACCGTGTCGATCTCCTGATCCTCGACGTGATGCTGCCCGGCGAGGACGGCCTGACCTTGTGCCGCAAGCTGCGCGCGGAATCGCAAGTGCCGATCATCATGCTCACCGCGCGCGGCGAGGACGTCGATCGCATCCTCGGACTGGAGATGGGCGCCGACGACTATCTGCCGAAGCCGTTCAATCCGCGCGAGCTGCTCGCCCGCATCAACGCGGTGCTGCGCCGGCAGGCGGCCGCGATGACGGCGAGCGCAACCGAAGGCGCGACCGCGCTGAGCTTCCTCGGCTGGACGATCGACTTCCGGCTGCGCGAGCTGCGCAATCCCGAAGGCGCGCGCGTGGCGATGACCAGCGCCGAGTTCGATCTGCTCCGCACCTTCTGCGAGCGGCCGGGCCGCGTGCTGTCGCGCGACAGCCTGCTCGACCTGACGCAGGGCCGCAGCGCCGGCTCGTTCGAGCGCTCGATCGACGTGCTGGTCAGCCGCATCCGCCGCAAGATCGAGCCAGACCCGCAGGAGGCCACCATGATCAAGACCGTGCGCTCCGGCGGCTACATGTTCACGCCCGTCGTCGAGGTGGTGACCGGCCCGCAAAGCCATTGACCGGCCGGATCGAATGGCGATGTCATGATGTCGTTCGGCTTTCTCAACCTCAAGGGAATCCGCGGCCAGATCACGGCGCTGGTCGCCATTTCGATCGTGGCGCTCCATGCCATCATCACGGCGACGTTCCTGATCTATCGCGCCGAGCAGCCCGACCCCGAAAACGAAGTCGGGCCGTTTCAGCTCGCGACGGCCATCCGCATTCTTGGCCGCGCCCCCGCTGCCGAACGGCCTCGGCTGATCTCCGACATTGCTCGTGCCTATCCTGAGTTCGAGCTCAAGCCGCACGCGGGACCTCTGCCGGGTGATCCCGGCCGCCTGCACGAGCCGGCCGGCCCCGACGTCGGCGCCGGGACCGGTGGCGACGAGCGCCGCCCGGCCCCTCCGGAGATGGCTGACGGACGGCCTCACGGTCCAGGCGGCTTTCGCGGCCTTGGCCCAGGCTATCGCATCTTCATGCCGCCGCCCGGCTCCCAGACGCGCACCGTCATCTTTGCTCTGCCCGATGGCAACATGGTCTCGGCCCGAATGGTCGACCGGCCGCATCGGCCGCCGTTCTGGGGTGCGCCCTGGCTGACGACGATCATGTTCGCGCTGATCAGCATGACGCTGCTCGGCCTGTGGGCCGCGCGCGCACTGACATCGCCGCTGTCGGGCTTCGCGAAGGCCGCCGAGAATTTCAGCCTCGACGGCGATGCGCCGGAATTGCCCGAGCGCGGACCGGAGGAGATCCGATCGTTGGCGCGCGCTCTCAACCGGATGCGCCAACGCATCACGGCGCTGATGAACGACCGCACCAAGATGCTGGCGGCCATCAGCCACGATCTGCGGACACCGCTGACCCGCATGCGGCTGCGCTGTGAGTTCGTCGAGGACGAGCTGCAGCGCAGCCGAATGCTGGCCGATCTCGATCAGATGCATGCGATGCTGGGCTCGGTGCTGTCGTTCCTGCGCAACGGCCGCAAGCTCGAGCCGATGACGCTGGTCGATATCGCGAGCATCCTGCAGCTCGTCGCCGACCAGTTCGCCGACGTCGGCCACAGCGTCACCTATATCGGCCCGGCGCACGCAATGGCGACGGTGCGGCCCGACGACCTGATGCGCTCGGTCACCAATCTGGTCGAGAACGCCGTGAAGTACGGCAAGGAAACGGTCATCAGGTTATCTGCGTCGGGGAAGCGCCTGACGATCGATGTGGAGGATGACGGACCCGGGATCGCCGATGCGCGCAAGCCCGACATGCTGGAGCCGTTCGTGCGCGGCGACGATGCCCGCAACATGGACGAGGCCACCGGCTTCGGGCTCGGCCTGTCGATCGCAAAGGCGATCGTCCAGGCTCATGGCGGCGAACTGTCGCTACACGATCGCAGGCCGCACGGGCTGATCGCCCGCATCGAGCTGCCGCTCGGCCAGACTACCTTGCGCCCCGCAGCATGACGCGCGAACGCGCCCGGACAAGCCGGGCGCGCCGCGATCGAGACGAGCAGCTATTTTCGTCGGCGATGCCGTTACTGGGAGTACTTGAACTCGGGCATCGACTTCAGCTGGTCCTTGGTCGCGTTGATCATCGCGTGATCGGGATACCAGCGGTTCTTCGTGGAGCTCATCGACGAGGACGAAGTGCCGGTGGCCGCACCAGTCGTGGTCGTGGCCGGCGGCGTGGTCGAGGACGTGGTGCCGGAGGCCGGGGCATTCGACGCAGTGCTTGCCTGAACCGGCTGATCCGAGAACTTGATCTGATCGAACGAGACGGCGACGAGGTGCTCGCCCATGCCGAGGAAGCCGCCGACGCCGATCACGACACCCTTGACCGCGCCGCTCTTGTCGACCAGCAGGTCGTCGATCGAGCCGACATTCTCGTTGTTGTTGTTGTAGACCTTCACGCCAACGAGCTTCGAGCTGCGCCAGTCGCCCTGATACGACGCCGCGGTCGTATCGGCGCGGATCGTGGTGGTGGTCGTCGTGGTGGTGCTCTCCGCAGCAAACGCCGCGGTCGCGAGCAACAGGGAACCGGCGAGGCCGGCCGCAACAGTTTTCATCACCATGTGGTGTCTCCTCTCAATGTGTATGGTGACGAGAGAACTGCAACCGACCCCCAGCGTTCCGTGGGAACTACGATTTCGTCATTTTGCGCGACAAGCCGCCTCGGTGCAGCGCGACAACGTCGTTTTGTGACACTCGGGAGCGCGCCGGGCCGGCGAGCCGAAGCTGGAATCGCGTTTGGGAAGAGCGTTCGACTGGGAGCCCGAGCAACCGGAAGAGCCGCCCCTCACAGCAGAGGACTGCGAGTCGGCGGTCTTCGTTGAGCTGCGCGCGTCGAGCACGGATCCCGCAACGCGGTTCGATGCTCACCTCCCGCAGGTCAATCGCATCTGGAAGAGGCTGGCAGCCCGATACGGCCGCCTGCGGTAGACTCCTCGGGACGAGGGCTGCTTGGCAAGATCCAAGCCCTCACAAATCCAAGCCCTCGTGGTGAGCGTCTCGAACCAGGGGGCCACGACGGCTCAGCCCATAGGAGATTGCCCCGTCCGCCGACTGCGTCAGGGCCATTTCATTCGGGACGACTGGTCGGTCGATCGACGAAAACTCCGAGCTTCGATATTTCCGAGCGGCGCATTCTGAATCAGCTACGCGGCCATCGCGCCGTCCTCATCGACGGCCTCGGCATAGAACGCGATGGTCTCGTAGCGATAGTCGCAGAGACGGCAGTGCCAGAGATAGGCGGTGCGCTGACCATCCTTTTCGACCCAGGACGGCAGCGCGATCGGCTCAAAGCATTGGGCGCAGGGATTGTTGCGCGGCAGATCCAGGACGCGGACCGCGGATTGCGTGGTGTCGAAGTCACGGAACTGAATGCCGGTCGCCTTCACGGCCATGACGCGCTCCCTCTCTGTTCAGACTTCTTGAATGAGTCAGCCATGCTGTCGAACTGACGGACGCCATCATAGCCAAGCGGCGGCTCGTTTGCACGCGCTGGGATGCCGCGCGACATCCGACCTCACGGGGATGGGATCAATGCGTTTGATTCAATTGCGGCTGGTGTCCACCGCGGGTTCCGCCGTGTGGCGGGCGGCCGCCTTGCGCAGATGGATGGTGGCGATGTCGTCGGCATAAACCTTCTGCCAGCCGTCGACGTGATCGAGCAGCTTGGTCGCAGCACTCTGCGTGCGCAGCAGGGTCGCCTCGATGTCGTAGTCCCTGAGCAGGCGGAACAGATTGTCCGGCTCCATCAGGCCGGAGGCGGCATTGTGATCGACGAAGAACTTTTCGCCATAGAGCTCGGTGCGGCCATCGATGAACGGCGCGACACCGGCTGAGATCAGGTAGCCGCCGAAATCATAGTCATTGAGGACCCGCGTGAGGTTGAGCTTCTTCAGCTCGGTCACGGCTGCGACCGGGGTGCCGCGCATGTTCGGCGTGTAGTTCAGGATCGAGGCCGATGCGATGGTGCCGGCGCCGAGCGCGAGCATCACCGCCTCCGTCAGCGCGGCTCCCGACGCGCGCGCCTGCGGCAGCACGGGCAGCGCGCCCGCCTGCCGGGCCAGCGGCGCGGCGAGCACCAGCGGGCCGACCAACGCCAGGATCTCCGCCGCGCGCGCCTGCGCCAGCGCCATGTGCAGCAGGCCGAGCAGCATCAGGATGCGCACCGGCGGCAGCCTGAGGCCGTGGAACAGCGCGAACCCGATCGCGATCAGCAGGCAGATCTCGAACGGGCCGAGGCCCTGGAAATCGGTCGCCTTCCATTCCACGATCAGCGGCAGCGCCTGTCCCAGCGACAGGATCTTCTGCGACGCCAGCAGCGCGTTCCAGCCATAGGGCGTGCAGCAGCTCGCCGCCAGCGCGAGCGCGGCGAACCCCGCCCAGCGCAGCGCCAGGCTGGAGCGGACCGAGCGATCGGCATCGACCAGCGCGTCGAGCGCGGCGGGCGCGATGAAGAACAGGCCGAACACGAAGCCGCCATGCAGATTGGCCCATAGCGCGATCAGCAGCGCCAGCGGCCATGGCGGCGCATCCTTGCGATCGGCGGCGTCGATCAGACCGGCGATCCAGGCGACCAGGATGGGAAACGCCAGCACATGCGGCCGCGCCAGCAGATGCGGCAGGCAGAGCAGGAACGCCGCGACGACGAACACCAATGTCGTGCCGTCGCGCAGATGCCGGCCGAGGGCGCGCGCGAACAGCGCGAAGGACAGCGCGATCGCCGACGCCGCCAGCACCACCGGTCCGGTCCAGCCGGCGAACTTGTAGGCGGCGGCATAGGCGACCTGCGCCAGCCACTGCGTGGAGATCCACGGCGCGCCGCGCATGGTGAAGGAATAGACGTCGACCTCGGGCACCGCGCGGTGGTCGATGATCCACTGCCCCACCGTGATCTGCCACAACGTGTCGGGATCGTTGAGCAGTCGGTTGCCGGAGATCAGCAGCAGCGCATAGACGCCGGCGCCGACCCACAGCGGCATTTGCGCCTGCGCGCGCCCGGCGGTCGCTTCGGTGTGGGTGACGGACAGCGTCATCGCGGCATGGCCCCATTGGCGGAATTGCTCCGCCAGCCAAGCATGCACGGTATAATTCGCGGTAAACCGCCGGCGCATCCGGACCCGCCCGGCGTCTTCGCCCCATTGTTGCCACATTATCGCCCGGCGTTTGCGCCAATTACGGTGTGCAAAGTGTAAAGCGCGTGCTGGGGGGCTACTCGGCATGCGTGTGGTTCCCGGGGGATCCTGACACATGAGACGTCTTGTGCTGACGGCCTGCATTGCAGGCTTCGCGATGGCTGGTCCCGTGCCGTTCGCCATGGCTGCCGATGATGCGAGCACCGCATCGGACAGTGCAGCCAAACCGAAGGCCGGCAAGGTCAAGCTCGCCCATGTCCGCTCTGACGGCACCAGGGAGCTGGCCGTACGCAGCGCGGTGACCAAGGCCGCGCGCGAGGTCGAGGCGATCGAGGCCGTCAGCAGCGCCGACACCTCGCCGCCGATGGACGCCAATGCCTCAGCGCCAGCCGACACCGATGCCGCTGCGGCCGAGCCCCGCGAGGCCGAGCGCAAGGCGGCCGAGGCCAAGCCGCGCCACATCGACACCGGCCATCCGCATATCGACGCGCTGGTGGCGGTGCACGCCGCCGCCAACAACATTCCGGAATCGCTGATCCACCGCGTCATCGTGCGCGAGAGCAAATACCAGAAGGACCTGGTCGGCCGCTGCGGCTGCATCGGCCTGATGCAGATCAAGCTCGGCACCGCGCGCGGCCTCGGCTACACCGGCGACGCGCAGGGCCTGCACGATCCGAACACCAACCTCACCTATGGCGTGCGCTATCTCGCCGGCGCCTACCGTGCCGCCCGCGGCGACCACGACCGCGCCGTGCTCTACTTCGCCAGGGGCTATTACGAGGAGGCCAAGCGGCAGCGCCTGGCCGACGCGCGGCCCGCCGGCCGCTCCGAGCGGACGAGCGCCCCGCTCGACATCACCCCGAAGATTGCAACCGGCCGCCACGCGCGGGCGCACTGATCGCCATTGGTTCCGAGGGCCGTCGGCATTGTCTTTCCGTGACACTCCGTTGACACGGGGGGATATCGGTCTATTTTAAGCGTGTTCCGAGGGGAGCTCCGAGGGGAGCTGAGATACCGCAGCGATGTGCGGTGACCCTTTGAACCTGATCCGGGTCATGCCGGCGAAGGGACAGGGATGCAGCAGACAACCACGCGCGGGGATGTCCCCGTTTCCATCATCGGTGCAGGCATCGCGGGTGCCTGGCAAGCCTTGCTGCTCGCGCGGGCCGGCCATCACGTCACCTTGCACGAGCGCAGCGACGCCGATCTGATGCTCTCCACCAGCCATTGGGCCGGCGGCATGCTCGCGCCCTATTGCGAGAGCGAGGTCGCCGAGCCGATCATCAGCCGGCTCGGGCTCGCCTCGCTCGACATCTGGCGGCGCGAGCTGCCGGACACGCCGTTCAACGGCTCGCTGGTGATCGCGCATGCCCGCGACCGCGCCGACTACGACCGCTTCGCCCGCCGCACGTCAGGCTATCAGCGGCTGGACGCGCAGCAGCTTGCAGCGTTGGAGCCGTCGCTGGAGGGGCGCTTCCGCGAAGGCCTGTTCTACCCGACCGAGGGCCATGTCGAGCCACGCCGCGTGCTGCCGAAGCTGCATCAGCGCATCGTCGAGGCCGGCGGCCGGGTGCTGTTCAACAGCGACGTCACGGCTGATGATCTCGACGGCCTCGTGATCGACTGCCGCGGGCTGGAGGCGCGCGACGCCGAGCCCGAGCTGCGCGGCGTCAAGGGCGAGATGATCCTGATCGAGACCGCCGAGGTGCAGCTCGCGCGGCCCGTGCGGCTGATGCATCCGCGCTTCCCGCTCTATCTGATCCCGCGCGAGGACAATTTGTTCATGCTGGGGGCGACCTCGCTCGAGGCCGAGGACACCGGCGTCAGCTTGCGCTCGGCGCTGGAATTGCTCGGTGCCGCCTACTCCGTGCATCCCGCATTCGGCGAGGCCCGCATCCTCGAATTCGGCTCAGGGCTCAGGCCGGCCTATCCCGACAATCTGCCGCGCATCACCATCAAGGGCGAGCGCGAGATCCGCGTCAACGGCCTCTATCGCCACGGCTTCCTGATCGCCCCCGCGCTGGCGCAGGCGACGCTGAACTACATCTCGCACGGCCAGATCGACAACGAGGTGATGCGATGCGCGTGACCGTCAATGGCGAGGCCCGCGACATCGCCGCGACCTCCGTCGCCGCGCTGCTCTCCGAGCTCGACTACGAGGGCACCCATTTCGCCATCGCGCTGAACTACGATGTCGTGCCGAGGAGCCGCTGGGCGGAGACGCAGCTCAAGACCGGCGACGAGATCGAGATCATCACGCCCCGGCAGGGAGGGTGAAGTTCATGGAGCGCTCGCTTGCGCCACGGAATCCGCTGTCGTCCCGGCGAACGCCGGGACCCATAGCCACCGGCTTTTGTGTTGAAGCTCGATCTCTCCCACCGAGGTCCCACGTGAGATCACGCGGTATGGGTCCCGGCGTTCGCCGGGACGACGTGGGGAGAGAAAGTCGCGCCCCGCGCAGACAGGGGATGACAGCCTCATTCGGGGAGAGACCTTTCCCATGCTGAAATTCTACGACAAGACCTTCACCTCCCGCCTGCTGATCGGCACCGCGCTCTACCCATCTCCGGCCATCATGCAGGACGCGATCCGCGCCTCGGGCGCGCAGATCGTCACCGTGTCGCTGCGGCGCGAGGCCGCCGGCGGCAAGACCGGCGACGCGTTCTGGAAGCTGATCAACGAGCTGAATGTCACGGTGTTGCCGAACACCGCCGGCTGCCGCAGCGTGCGCGAGGCGGTGACGACCGCCAAGCTCGCGCGCGAATTGTTCGGCACGTCCTGGATCAAGCTCGAGGTGATCGGCGACAACGACACCCTGCAGCCCGACGTGGTCGGGCTCGTCGAAGCCGCTGATATCCTGATCAAGGACGGTTTCGAGGTCTTCCCCTATTGCACCGAGGATCTCACGGTCGCGATGCGCCTGGTCGATGCCGGCTGCAAGGTCGTGATGCCCTGGGCGGCGCCGATCGGCTCCGCCAAAGGCATCACCAATCGCGATGCGCTCAAGCTCCTACGCGACCGCCTGCCTGACATCACCCTCGTCGTCGACGCCGGCCTCGGCGCGCCCTCACACGCGGCGGAAGCACTCGAGCTCGGCTACGACGCCGTGCTGCTCAACACCGCGGTGGCAAAAGCCGCCGACCCGGTCGCGATGGCGCGCGCCTTCCGGCTCGGCTGCGAGGCCGGCCGCACCGCCTTTGAGGCCGGGTTGATGGACGCCCGTGATTTCGCCTCGCCCTCCACCCCTGTCGTTGGGACACCGTTCTGGCATGCCGTATCCTGACCGCTTCTATCCCGTCGTCGACAGCCTCGCCTGGGTCGAGCGCCTCACCAAGCTCGGCGTCGGCACGGTGCAGTTGCGCGCGAAAGACCTCAATGACGGCGAGGCGCTGCAGATCGTCACCGACGCGCTCGCCATCACCAAGGGCACCGCGACCAGGCTGATCGTCAACGACTATTGGCGCGCCGCGATCGTCGCCGGCGCCGCGCACGTCCATCTCGGTCAGGAGGATCTCGCCGACGCCGACGTCGCCGCGATCAAGGAGGCCGGCCTGACGCTCGGCCTCTCCACGCATGACGATGCCGAGCTGGAGACCGCGCTCGCCGCCAAGCCCGACTACGTCGCACTCGGTCCGATCTTCCCGACGACGTTGAAGGCGATGCGCTTCGCGCCGCAGGGCATCGCGAAGATCACCGACTGGAAGAAGCGCGTCGGCGCCATCCCGCTGGTCGCGATCGGCGGCATCAAGCTGGAGCAGGCCGCAGAGATCTTTGCCGCCGGCGCCGATTCCATCGCGGTCGTCAGCGACGTCACCCAGAATGCAGACCCCGACGCCCGCGTTCGCGCCTGGCTCGATGCGACGAAGGAGCCGGCATGACGCGCGCTGATATTGCGAATGCGTCTGAGAGCGATTGGGCCCCGACCTCGCCCCACACGAGCTCGTTCCCTCCCCCCTTGTGGGGGAGGGCTAGGGAGGGGGGTGAGCCACGAGCACCGAACGCGGGGTTACCCCCCTCCCCAACCCTCCCCCACAAGGGGGGAGGGAGCCTGAACAGCATCCGCCCCTTACGTCGACAACTCATTTTCGCCCTCGGCTCGGTACGAGCGAGCAACTGGCATGAGGCTCAACTCTCTCCACCGTCATTGCGAGCGAAGCGACGCAATCCAGAGCGACGTGAGCAGCCCTGGATTGCTTCGTCGCAAGTGCTCCTCGCAGTGACGTCCCCCATTCACTCCGACAACAACGATTGAGAAGGAGGATCCCATGAACATCCGCTCCAATCCCGACACCACCCTGCCCGCCGTCACCACCGGCCCGCTGCCCTCCTCGCGCAAGATCTACGCGACGCCTGATGCCGCGCCCGACCTGCGCGTGCCGCTGCGCGAGATCATCCTTTCGGAAGGCGCCGGTGAGCCGAACCTGCCGGTCTACGACACCTCCGGCCCCTACACCGATCCGACCGTGACGATCGACGTCAACGCGGGCCTGTCGCGCGCCCGCATTGCCTGGGTGCGCGAGCGCGGCGGCGTCGAGGAATATGTGGGCCGCGACATTAAGCCGGAGGACAACGGCAATGTCGGTGCCGACAAGGCCGCAAAAGCCTTCACCGCGCATCACAAGCCGCTGCGCGGGCTCGACGGCCACAAGATCACCCAGCTCGAATTCGCCCGCGCCGGCATCGTCACCAAGGAGATGATCTACGTCGCCGAGCGTGAGAATCTCGGCCGCAAGACCCAGCTCGAGCGCGCCGAGGCCGCGCTCGCCGACGGCGAAAGCTTCGGCGCGGAGGTCCCCGCCTTCATCACCCCGGAATTCGTGCGTTCCGAGATCGCGCGCGGCCGCGCCATCATCCCCTGCAACATCAACCACGCCGAGCTCGAGCCGATGATCATCGGCCGCAACTTCCTGACCAAGATCAACGCCAATATCGGCAACTCGGCGGTGACCTCTTCGGTCGAGGAAGAGGTTGACAAGATGGTGTGGGCGATCCGCTGGGGCGCCGACACCGTGATGGACCTCTCCACCGGGCGCAACATCCACACCACCCGCGAATGGATCCTGCGCAATTCTCCCGTGCCGATCGGCACCGTGCCGATCTACCAGGCGCTGGAGAAGTGCAACGGCGACCCTGTGCAGCTGACCTGGGAGCTCTACAAGGACACCCTGATCGAGCAGTGCGAGCAGGGCGTCGACTACTTCACCATCCATGCCGGCGTGCGGCTGGCCTACATCCATCTCACCGCCAGCCGCGTCACCGGCATCGTCAGCCGCGGCGGCTCGATCATGGCCAAGTGGTGCCTCGCGCATCACAAGGAGAGCTTCCTCTACACCCATTTCGAGGAGATCTGCGACATCATGCGCAAGTATGATGTGTCGTTCTCATTGGGCGACGGCCTGCGCCCGGGCTCGATCGCGGACGCCAACGACCGCGCGCAATTTGCTGAATTGGAAACTCTTGGCGAGCTCACCAAGATCGCCTGGGACAAGGGTTGCCAGGTCATGATCGAGGGCCCCGGCCACGTGCCGATGCACAAGATCAAGATCAACATGGACAAGCAGCTCAAGGAGTGCGGCGAGGCGCCGTTCTATACGCTCGGGCCGCTGACCACCGACATCGCGCCGGGCTATGACCACATCACCTCGGGCATCGGTGCGGCGATGATCGGCTGGTTCGGCTGCGCCATGCTGTGCTACGTGACGCCGAAGGAGCATCTCGGCCTGCCCGACCGCAACGACGTCAAGGTCGGCGTCATCACCTACAAGATCGCCGCCCACGCCGCCGATCTCGCCAAGGGCCATCCCGCAGCGCAGCTCCGCGACGACGCGCTGTCCCGCGCCCGCTTCGACTTCCGCTGGACCGACCAGTTCAACCTCGGCCTCGATCCGGAGACCGCAAAGCACTTCCACGACGAGACCCTGCCGAAGGAAGCCCACAAGGTCGCGCATTTCTGCTCGATGTGCGGCCCGAAATTCTGCTCGATGAAGATCACCCAGGACGTCCGCGACTACGCCGCCACGCTGAATGATCCGACCACCGTTGGCATGACCATCAGCGGTACCATCGAGGACGGCATGGCCCAGATGAGCGCCAAGTTCAAGGAAATGGGCGGCAGCGTGTATCTGGATGCGGAGAAGGTGAAGGAGAGCAACAAGGCGTTGTCCTGAAGCCCACTCTCTCCACCTTCACCGTCATGGCCGGGCTTGACC
Organism: Bradyrhizobium sp. SZCCHNS3016; assembly: GCF_032484535.1. Lineage (NCBI taxonomy): Bacteria > Pseudomonadati > Pseudomonadota > Alphaproteobacteria > Hyphomicrobiales > Nitrobacteraceae > Bradyrhizobium > Bradyrhizobium sp. SZCCHNS3016. Next base: position 134,220 of record NZ_JAUETE010000003.1, on the reverse strand, counting down.
CGGCCATCCATCGAAGCCGGGCGCAAGCCCGGCTTTTTGTTTGAGATCTGCTCGGTCCTTCGATTTCGCAATTGATGCGTTGGTTGCCGCTTGTTGCGACAATGACGGAAGCTCGCTGATGTCCGCCTTCTCAATTTCAGCGACAAGGAACGGTCGACGAATGCACAAACAGCCTCCTTCACGTTCCCAATCCACAACTATCCGCAAGGAACGCGAGTAAGTAAATCCAAGGGATTAGGTCAATTTCGGTTTATTGGCCCGTTAAACCGACCGCCAACTAAGTTCTTTCATCATTGTACTTTGTAGGAAAGGACATCACCTTCGCGGCGAAAGAAAGCAGTAGAATCTGATGTCCGAACGGTCTTCCCGCGAGCCGAAGCAGCACTGGTTGTTCGGTCTAGCCGCCTGCCTGTGGCCGGTCGCCTTTGCATTAGTAGGAATTTTCGGTAGCCTGCCGAAATCCACTGCCCAGGTCCTAGCGCGTGCTTTGCGCCTCTGGTGAATAGTTACGAGATCGAAATGGACGTCCCATGCCCATCCACCACATCCCCGCCCCACCCCACATCAAAGCCCCACCGCTGTCGTTCGGCACCCGTGTCGGCGACCTCCTCTTCATCTCCGGCATTCCCGGATTCGACGCCCACGGCAACCTGCCCGACGACTTCGACGCGCAGTTCGCCAACGTCGTGACGAACTTCACCCGCGTCCTGACCGAAGGCGGCGCTGATATTCGCGACCTCGTCAAGGTCAACGTGCTGCTGACGCGCGCAGCGGATGTTGCGACCATGAACCGGCTTTACGCCGCGGCGTTCGGGCCGGCGCCGTATCCGGCGCGCACCACCTGCGTGGTGGTGGCGCTGCCTGATCCGAAGATGCTGATCGAGATCGAGGGTGTCGCGGCGCTCGTCGTAACGTGAGCTGGTCAGGCCGAGGGCGTTGCGCGATCCGCTTCGGAGCGCGCGAATGCCCCCGCACCCGACCGTCGACCGACCTACGGCACGTTGATCTGCTTCCTGCTCGTGGCGCCGATCACTTCGATCCCCTTCGTGCCGCGCACGTGTGTGATGTCGAGGACAACGTGATACGGCGCGGTCTGCGGCAAGCCGATGCCGCTTTGGCAGCCGACCACCTCGATGCCCCAATATTCGGGTTGCCGGATATAGATCAGCGGATGCAATTCGACCTTCATCGTGACCCAGGGCTTGGTGCCGGTGACGATCAGGAAGTAGGTGTTCGGAACGATGCCGGGCACCACGGTCGCGCTGTCGAACGTGATGATCCTGCACGACGTGGACTGGGGCAGAGCCTCGAATGCCTTGATATGCGCTTCTTCCATGACAAGCTCCGTTGAAATAAAACTCAAAAATTGGCCGCACTAAAACAATCGCGGATTTTAAGCTCCAATTTCACGAACTACCACCATTGATTGTAAATCTATGTTAGCGACACCAACACCTTTCGCATCGCCTTCACTGACGCCCGCCATCTGCCACCGCCACAGGCGGCCTGCCTCATTCTTCTGCACCCCTGCGTCGTGATGGCCCCCGTTCCGCGATTTTCGTCTCTTGCGGCCGATTTAAATTTTAAATAGAATTTAATAGTCCGAAACATTATCTCCGAAAATTTCACGATAGATGTCTTATTCTTGGCCGATCCATGCCCTGTTCCGCCTCGTCGGCGCCGCCACGGCGCCATTGCGGGAGGCGATCCGGGAGGCCTTCCAGGCCCAGGTCTATCCGCTCGGCTACGTTCCCTCGCATGACGGCATGCGCGGGCTGATGACCCTGGGCGTCGTTACGGCCCATGTCTCGCACACGCTCGTGCCGGGCGCCGTGCTCTATATCGACCTGTTTTTCGTGGCGAGCGCCTACTACATCACCGGCCTGCTGCTGCGGGACATCGACAAGCACGGCCACATCAGGTTCCGGCAGTTCTATGCGCGGCGCTTCGCCCGGATCGTGCCGCCGCTGCTGCTGATGCTCGCCGCCTATCTGCTGTTCACCTGGTTGTTGCGGCCGCCGTTCCTGCCGGCGCTGGAGCGCGCCGCGATCGCGCTCTCCTACATCGCCAACTACTGGTATGTGTTCGACCCGAAGACCATCGAGGACATCGGCCATACCTGGACGCTGTCGACCGAGGAGCAGTTCTATCTGCTGTGGCCGCTGACTTTCGCAGTCCTGGTGAAACGCCTCGGCGTCACCTGGCGATTGGTCGGCGCCATCTGCGCCATTGCGGCCGCGATCTGGGCCTGGCGCGTGGCGCTGGTGCTCGATGGGGCCGAGTGGCGGCGGCTCTATACCGCGTTCGACACCCGCGCCGATGCACTGATGGCGGGATGCGCGATGGCCGTCGTGCTAAGGCTGGTGCCGCACGGCGCCTCCCCCGCTCTCGACCGGCTCTGGCCGAAGCTGGCGTGGCCGCTCCTGATCTATTGGGGCACGGTCACCTTCCTGTTCTGGCCGGCGGACGGGCCGAGCATGAACTACTATCTGTTCGGCAGCATGGTGTGCGGCGTGCTTCCCGGCATCCTCGCGTTGACCATGCTGATGCGCAGCCACGGCACGATCTGCCACCGCATCTTCGAATGGCCGGTCGCGATCTTCCTCGGCCGGATCTTCTACGGCATCTATCTCTGGCACCTGCCGGTCCTGAATTTCCTGGACAGCTACGGCGTCTGGTGGCCGCTGCGGCTCGCGATCGGGCTGCCGCTGTCGGTCGTGGCGGCCACGCTGTCCTACGCCTATCTCGAGCGCCACTTCCTGCGCCGGCGCGCGGGGCCAGTGGCCTCGCAGCCGCTCGTCGCCGGCGCGGGTCCGGCGCTGGTTCCGACCGCGAGCTTCAGCGGCGATCTCCGGTTCTCGTCCCGACCGAGCGCCGGAGGTATCCACTCCTGAGGCTTGCGCGACGCGCTGCGCACGCCGAGAGGCCTCTCGCTCCGCCGCCTCATCGCGCCTCATCATCGGCCGGGGGCATCGCGCGCTTTTGCCGCACGATTCGCGCGCGGCTGCCTTCAAATTGATCGAGACCGCTCCGACATAGGGCCGGCCGCGGGCTGGGCCAGTTCGTTGCCGGAGTTTTCACGATGCCTCGTTTCACCACAGTCTGTCTTGCCGCAGGCCTCGCCGCGGCCGCGCTGCTCGCCGCTACGCCAGCGCAGGCCGGCTACTACATCATCCGCTGGGACAACACCGGCATCTGCCAGGTCTGGAGCGAGGCCTTCGCCTTCAAGCCGATCGCATGGCCGTCCGGCTATCAGGTCATCAGCCGGCCGGTGCCGACGTTCAACGACGCCGTGACCCGGCAGATCAGGCTGCGCCAGCAGGGCCGCTGCACGCTGTAAGCCGGCGCGGCGCCTGACGGCATCATGTGACGACCGCATGTCGTCATTCACATCCGGACATCGCTGTGAACGACGGCACGGGCGGCTTGCGTTGCGCGCGCTTTTGTCGCACCACTTGGGCCTTGGTCCGGCCGCAAGGCCGGTGGCCCGCGCGGGTGGGCGATTGTCGTTGTTTCGTTTGAGGAGATTGATGATGCGTCGCCTGACCACGTTCGCTGCCGCCACGGCCATTGCAGCCGCCTCGATCGTGCCTACCGCCTTCGCCGCGCCTGCGCCCAAGTCCGGCTACTACGTGATCCGCTGGGACAACACCGGCATCTGCCAGATCTGGAACACCGAGTTGCAGTCGAAGCCGGTGGAGTGGCCGTCGACCTACAAGATCGTTTCCAAGCCGGTGCCGACCTTCGTCGAGGCGACCAACATCCAGCTCAAGCTGCGCGACGAGCGCCGCTGCTTCCTGTAAGCGGCGTTCGCACGCATTCATGCATGGCGGCGGTCAGGCGGCGCTGACCGCGCTCGCCTGCATCGGTACGAATCCGGGCAGATCAGTGATCCGCGCCAGCCACGCCTGCACGCTCGGGTACGGCGTCAGCGACACGCCGCCTTCGGGCGCGTGCGCGGTGTAGCTGTAGAGCGCGACGTCAGCGATGGTCGGCGCCGCGCCGGTGAGGAACGGCCGCGCGGCGAGTTCGCGCTCCATCACCGTGAACAGGCTGTTGGCGAGCAGATGCGCCCTCGCCATGTCCAGCGGGGCGCCGAACAAGGTCGCCACCCGCGCCGCTGCCGGGCCGAACGCGAGCGGACCGGCCGCGGCCGACAGCCAGCGCTGGACCTGCGCCTGGCCGAGCGGATCGCGCGGCAGCCATTTGCCCGAGCCGTCATAGCGGCCGGCGAGATAGACCAGGATCGCATTGGAGTCCGGGATGACGGCGTCGCCGTCGACCAGCACCGGCACCTGGCCGAACGAATTGAGCGCGAGAAAGTCCGGCCGCTTGTGCGCGCCGCCCTTGAGGTCGACCTCGACGAGCTCGCAAGGCAGGTCAAGCAGGCTCAGCATGAGCCGCACGCGATGCGCGTGGCCGGAAAGGACGAAATGATACAGACGACGTTGCGACATGCTGTGCTCCTGTTGCTCGCCGTCACCTAGACCACGGCCGCCGCAGCAACAATGCAGCATCGCGTCAACAGCCTGTTGCAACGACTGCAACAATGCGACAACGGCGCCATGGACCGCCTGCCCGACCAGCTCCAGCCCGGCCTGCGCCTCGTCTTCGTCGGCACCGCCGCGAGCGAGCGCTCGGCGGCGACCGGACACTATTACGCCCATCCCGGCAACCGCTTCTGGCCGACGCTGTTCTCCGTCGGCCTGACGCCACGGCTGTACCAGCCGCACGAGTTTCCAGCGCTGCGCGCGCTCGGCATCGGCTTCACCGATCTGTGCAAGCAGGGCGCGGGCATGGACCATGTCGCGCTGAAGGCCGGCGTCGACGTCGCCGGTTTCGCCGACAAGATCCGACACTATCGACCGGCGACGGTCGCCTTCACCAGCAAGAAGGCCGCGAGCCTGTTCTATGGCCAGCCGACCGGCGCGGTCGCGCTCGGGCGGCAGCCGGAGCAGGCCGACTTCCCGACCACGTTCGTGCTCGCCTCGCCCTCCGGCGCCGCATCCGGTGCGTGGACATTGGCGCCGTGGCGGGAGCTGGCGATGCATTTGGCCCAGACCTCAGACGCGCAACCGACTCGCGTGCGGTGATGATGGGTAGTAAGCCCATCATCATTGCGGCAAGCGACTCGCTGACGACGATCCGCGCAATGCCCATGACTGCGCCCTCCCCCCTTGTGGGAGAGGGCATGTAGTATAGAGCGGCAAACGCGCTCGGGTGAGGGGTCCCTCTCCGAGCGTAGTTTGCTGAGAGAGACCCCTCACCCAAGCGAGCGGGCTGATAGGCCGGAGATGCCCTCTCCCACAAGGGGAGAGGGCGCTGCATCACAGAGCGCAATGCTGGCCATCCGACGCGCGGTTGTGGCTATCCACGTCACCGAGGTGAAGCATCCTATCTCTGCCCGACGGGCAATCCGCGCATGCGCATCATGCGCAAACTGCCCGTCGTGTTAGTTTGTCGCACCCACGCGCGCTTGCCACGTCGGGCAAATCAGGACGATGTTTTCGCTCAACCCGCCTCATGCAGAGGGACGTACGCGTCGTCACGATACGTGGAGGTGGGCCGCGGTGGACGTGGTGGCTGCGCACGACGAGCGCCGGCTGTCACGTACGGTGAAGTCGTGATGTCCTGACACCCCGAAGCTGGTGTCACGTGCGTGCTCATGCGAAAGCGTAGCGCGCGCAATGGTGGCCAACAAGCCCGGCGCACCAGGGAGACCACGTATAAGCCGTCAAACCATGCGCGCAGGGAAGGCCGGGATGTCTCCGCCGAACCTGTGGTTCTGCCGCGTGCTTTTTTGTTGCACGCGGACCATGGGAGCGGCGAGCTCCCGGCCTTCCCTGCCCCTCTCGATTTTCGACGGGGCTCTCACGATGCATCCCTCGCGCACGCGGTGCGGCGAGAGCGCGGGCTTATGAGCAGAAGAGAGGGAGAGAGATGGTGTTGGCAATGCTCAGCACGCAACAACGGTCGTCGCCCACGCAAGCGGGCGATGACACCTGTTGTGAGTTGCTAGGCGTCCACGATGACGACGACGATGACGCAACTACCTGATCGTGATCGCAAGACCCGACAGATCGACGTTCGCCAAGAGGCCGATCTGCTCACCCGAGAGCTCCAGCACCGCGCCCTTCTGGTTGGTCAGCACGATGCCGCGCACGCCGCGGCCGACGGCGAGACCCGCGCCCGCGGCGCCATAGACGCCCTCGACGTCGGACGGACGCCAGATGTTGCTGACGCGGCCGCGCAACACCGTGCGCGAGCCGCCGAACACCAGGCCCCAGTCGAGGCCGCCGGTCGAGAGCGGATAGGCGCGGCCGTGGAAGTTCAACACGCCGCTGCCGCCGGAGCCGCCGATGATCCATCCCGCCTTGTAGATGGTCAGCGTGATGAAGCCGCCATCTGCGTGCGCCGTGGCCGGAATGACAGCGCCGCAAGCAGCTGTCAGTGCCACCAGCAGACCGCGAAGCGAGGATGCAATTGTCATGGATGAAGTCTCCAGCGAAGTGAATTTGGGCTTGAGGTAATTCGATGGCCGTGTGCGACGATCGTGCCCCACTAAGCGAATCGATCGGGCCGAATTTAGCCCTTTGCACGGCACCGTGCATGCGCAGCCGCCGGTGTGTTCGATATGATGCGCTCGCAGCGCAGGAACTGTGGCGGTCCGACGATCAGTCCTCTGCACCCCCATCGTGGACGCGCGTCGACGCCGGCCAAATGGGTCGAGACCCGCGCGAAACCAAGGCCATTTCGGGGTATTCGACACCGGTGCGACAGCAGGACGCCCGCGTTAAGGCCCCATTAACCTTGTCGGACCACGGTGATTTACGGGCTGGATGTTTAGTTGGTCTCGATGTTTGCGCGTCGTTTCAGTGTCGGCGTGGGCGTTGATCGGGAGGAATTATGTCGCAAGAACTGTCATCCGAAGCCGCAAGTCCGTCACTCGTGCCGCTTGCCATGCCACCGTCGCGCTCCGCGGCGGAGGTCCTGCCGCTGTTGATCGGCACGCCCTTGTCCGAGATCGAGCGCGAGCTCATCGTGCAGACCCTGGCGCGCTGCAACGGCAATCGTACCCACGCCGCAAGGCTGCTCGGCATGCCCGTGCGCACCTTGCGCAACAAGATCCGCAGCTACACGGCTGACGGCATCGCAGTGCCGGCCTATTCGGCCTGATCCAACGGCGGCCGCGCGATATCCCATCGCGTGGAACTCATCAGGATGCGGCGCCGATTGATGTTGATCAATCGGCCTCGCAGCCCTGCTGCAATTGCTGCCATCATCGCGGCTCTGTTACGCTTCGCCGCGAATCAGAGGTGTGTAGCGGAGTTGCGGTAGTGGCAAAGAATCCGGCCGGACGCGGCCTGCAGGGCCCCGTGGGTCCACGTGGCCCGCAGGGGCAGCCCGGGCGGCGCGGGCCAGATGGTCAGCGCGGCAAGCCGGGTTCCGACGGCAAGGCAGGTGCGCAAGGCAAGCCCGGCCCGCAAGGGCCGCGCGGCGAGCAAGGCCCGCCCGGCAAGCCGGGACCGCAGGGGCCTCAAGGTCCGCAGGGTGAACCGGGACCGCCGGGCACGCTGCCGACGATCGATCAGCTGATGCCGTGGCTCGAGCAGATCTTCGCGGCCTATGACGACTACAAGCGCGCGCGGGATCGCGAGGCGCATGAGCGCGAGGCCGAGCTGGTCGCGGTGCGCGACATCTTCGCCGCGACGACCCATGACGATGCGTTGGACGAAGCCTTCGAGGACGACGATCCGCACGACATCGACATCCCGAAGAAGAAGAAAAAGAAGAAGGGCAAGAAAAAGAAGAAGCACGACAAGCAGGCCCGGGACCGCCACGACCTCGACGACGAGGGGTTCTGAGCTTCGCCTTCTGTCAGGGCACGATGGGCCTCAGCGCGGGCCGAACCTGGCCGCCGAACGCTCCCGCGCCTTGGCCGCCTCGATCTCGCGGTCGCGCGGCGGGGCCTGGGTTTGCAGCGAGGTCAAGAGCCGCCGCGCCGCGTCGGCCACCTCCTCGACCGCGCGGGCGAAGGCGGCCTCGTTGGCCTGCGACGGCGCGTTGAAGCCGGACAGCTTGCGCACGAATTGCAGGGCCGAGGCCTGAATTTCAGCCTCCGTCGCCGGCGGCTCGAAATTGAACAGCGTCTTGATGTTGCGGCACATGATGAGTCCCATCAATCCGGTACTGAACCAAGTCGCAGATCGTGCTATCATGTCCCTGACGCGGCCGGAAGAGTCGCGCATGATCAGGGGGAGTCCATGGTTCGACCGCTTGCCGCCGTTTTTGCCGCCGTCGTCGTTTTTTGCGCGCCGGCCCGCGCCGCCGACTATCCCGCCCCGAAGCAGGGCGACTTCGTCGTCAAGGATTTCAAGTTTCACACCGGCGAGACGCTGCCGGAGCTGAGACTGCACTATACGACGGTCGGCGAGCCGACCGGGCAGCCGGTGCTGGTGCTGCATGGCACCGGCGGCTCAGGCGGAAGCATGCTGGTGCCGACCTTCGCCGGCGAATTGTTCGGCAAGGACCAGCCGCTCGATGCGACCAGGTACTACATCATCATTCCCGACAGCATCGGCCACGGCAAATCGTCGAAGCCCTCCGACGGGCTGAAGACCAGGTTTCCCGCCTATGACTATGCCGACATGGTCGATGCGCAGCACCGCCTGCTGACCGAGGGCCTTGGCATCAAGCACCTGAGGCTTGTCATCGGCAACTCGATGGGCGGCATGCATAGCTGGGTGTGGGCCGCGCGCTATCCGGACTTCATGGACGCCGCGGTGCCGATGGCCTCCCAGCCGACCGAAATGGCGGCCCGCAACTGGATGCTGCGCCGGCTGATGCTGGAGACGATCCGCAACGATCCCGACTACAATGGCGGCAACTACACCGCACAGCCGCGCATGATGAAATATGCCGTCACGGCCTATGCCACCGCCACGGCCGGCGGCACCATCGCCTATCAGCTCGCGGCACCGACCGCGGCCAAGGCCGACAAGCTGGTCGAGGAGCGGCTCGCCACGCCCATTCCCACCGACGCCAACGACTTCATCTATCAGTGGGACTCGTCGCACGACTACAATCCGTCTGCCGCTCTCGACAAGATCAAGGCGACCGTGTTGCTGATCAACTCGGCCGACGACGAGCGCAACCCGCCGGAGACCGGCGTGACGGTCGACGCCATGAAGCGCGTCGCCAACGGCAAGCTCCTGCTCATCCCGACCTCGGCCGAGACGCGCGGCCACCTGACCACCGGAAATGCGAAGTTCTACGTCGAGCCGCTGCGCGAATTGCTGGCGACGGCGCCGCAGCGCGGCATGTAGGTCCGCAGAAGGGAGCGTTGAATGCGCAGGATGGTGCTGGCCGGTCTCACGATGGGCTCGCTCGCCTGCGCGACCGTCGCCGCCGCCTTCGACAACGGGCAGTTCGACAACGTCCCGCCCGATATCCGCGCGTGGTTCAAGAGCGTGGTCGCCCCGAACGGCGTGCCATGCTGCGATGTCTCCGACGGCCACCGCACCACCTATGACGTGCGCGACGGCACCTATTGGGTACCGATCGAAGGCCGGTGGATGCCGGTGCCGGAACGCGCCATCATCCGCGACCGCGGCAACCCGATCGGCGAGGCCGTGGTGTGGTACGTCCATCACCGCGGCGACATCATCATCAGCTGTTTCGTTCCCGCCGATGCCGTATGAGGCGCTGGCGCGTGCGGCTGCCACTCATGCGACTCGTTGGCGGCACGAGAAGTGACCTCCGGTTTCGTGACTAGCTCCGATTGACCTAGGTCAACAGTCGCGGAAACCGGCCAAAATAGTGTACAGAATGTGTCATGCATGAACCTGAAGATTCTTGATCGAGATGCCCAAGCGATTGTTTCATTGGTCCGCAGGCCGTCTGGCCCGGGCGTCTCTCGGGCTGGTTCTCGTTGTGGCGCCCTGCGCCGCGTCGGCCGATGATGAGCTGAAGCTCACGCCAAGCCAGGCGCAGAACCTCGGCGTGCGCGTGACGCATCCGATCTCCAGCCGGATGGACAAAACGCTGCCCTATCCCGCGCAGATCGTCATTCCCACGCCTCAACTGTGGGTCGTCAGCGCACCGGTCGCGGGGATGATCACCAACCTCGCCGTTGCCCGCGGCGATCGCGTGACCGTCGGACAACCGCTGCTCACGCTGGAAAGTCCGAGCTTCGTCTCGCTCCAGCGCGATTACCTGCATGCGCTGGCCCAGGAGGTTCTCGCGGTTCAGCAGTTGAAGCGCAATGCCGACCTGTTCGAAGGCAAGGCCATCCCGCAACGCGTGCTGGAGTCGAGCCAGACCGAAGCGCGCCAGGCCAGCATCGTCGTCGCCGAACGTCGGCAGATGCTGCACATCAGCGGGCTGTCCGACGAAGCCATCGCCCGGCTCAGCAGCGAGGCGGCGATCAGCGCGACGCTCACCGTGACGGCCCCGCGCACGGCGTCCGTGGTCGAGCTCGCGGTATCGCCGGGCCAGCGCCTGGAACAGGCCGCGTCGCTGGTGAAGCTCGCCCGGCTGTCGCCGTTATGGGCCGAGATCGCGATTCCCGCAACCAACATCGGCGCCATCAAGACCGGCGCCAAGGTCGACATCGAAGGCTATGCGACACCGGGCCAGGTCATCCTGGTGTCCGAGACGACCGATGCCGCCACGCAGACAATTCTCGTCCGCGCCGAGATTCCCAACAACGGCGAACTGCATTCCGGACAAATGGCGGCGGCCCGCATCGGCTTTGTCTCGGCAGGAGAAAGCGCGTGGGAAATTCCCTATAGCGGCCTCGTCCGGCGCGGTGAGCAGACCGCGGTGTTCGTCGCGACCGACGGCGGCTTCCGGCTCGTTGCGGTCACCCTGCTCGCGGAGGATCAGGATCACGTCGTCATCGCAGGCCCCCTCACGGACAAGAACGAGATCGCCATCGGCGGCATCTCGGCGTTGCGCGGCATCCTCTCGCGACTGGGGCAGTAGATGCTGCAACGGCTGGTCGCATTCGCGCTGTCACAGCGGCTCTTCGTCATCCTCAGCACGCTGCTGGTGATCGGCGCAGGCGCCGTTGTCTTGCCGAGCCTGCCGATCGATGCCTTTCCAGACGTCTCGCCGGTCCAGGTGAAGATCATCATGAAGGCTCCCGGCCTGACGCCGGAAGAGGTCGAGCAGCGCATCACGGTACCGATCGAGCTGGAGCTGCTCGGGTTGCCGAACAAGAAGATCCTTCGCTCGACCACGAAATACGCGCTGGCCGACATCACCGTCGATTTCGAGGACGGCACTGACATCTACTGGGCCCGCAATCAGGTATCGGAGCGGCTGTCCAACATCTCGCGCGACTTTCCCGAGGGCGTGAACGGGGGCCTCGCCCCGATCACGAGCCCTCTGGGCGAGATGTTCATGTTCACGATCGACAGTCCCGAACTGTCACTGGCCGAACGCCGGACCTTGCTCGACTGGGTCATCCGCCCAGCGCTACGCACGGTGCCCGGAGTAGCCGACGTCAACGCGCTCGGCGGCTATGTCCGCGCCTTCGAAATCGTGCCGAGAAATGACGCGCTGGCGGCGCGCGGCATCTCGTCCGAGCTGTTTCGCAAGGCCATCGAGGCCAACAGCCGCAACGACGGTGCCGGGCGGGTCAACCAGGGCGAAGACAGCGCGCTGGTCCGCATCGAAGGCAGCATCCGCGGCATCGACGACATCCGGGCGATCATCGTCGACACCCGCGACGGAATCCCGATCCGGGTCAGCGACGTCGCAAGGGTCAAGATCGGCGCGCTCACCCGCTATGGCGCCGTCACGACGGACGGCAAGGGCGAGACGGTCGAGGGGCTCGTGCTCGGTCTGCGCGGCGCCAACGCCGGACAATTGGTGCGCGACGTTCGGGCCCGGCTGGACGAACTGAAGCCGTCGCTGCCGAGCAGCGTCTCCATCAACGTGTTCTACGACCGCAGCCGGCTGGTCAACCGCGCCGTCGGCACGGTGGTCCGGGCGCTGGGCGAAGCCACGGTGCTCGTCGTCGTGCTGCTGCTGCTGTTCCTCGGCAATTGGCGCGCTTCGCTGGTGATCGCGCTCAGCCTGCCGCTGGCGATCGTGATGGCGCTGATCGTGATGCGGGCTGTCGGCATGTCCGCGAACCTGATGAGTCTGGGCGGCCTTGCGATCGCGATCGGCATGCTGATCGACGCGCTGGTCGTGGTGGTCGAGAACATCGTCGGCAATCTCGCCAAGCACGATCACGGAAGCGCCACGCCGCTGATCCACGTCGTCTACCGCTCGGTTTGCGAAGTCCTGCAGCCGGTCGCCTCGGGCGTCCTGATCATCATCATCGTGTTCGTTCCGCTGCTGACCTTGCAGGGGCTGGAGGGAAAGCTCTTCATTCCGGTCGCGCTGGCGATCATTTTCGCTCTGGCCGCATCGCTGCTGCTTGCGCTGACGGTGCTTCCGGTCGCGACGTCCTTCGTGCTCACATCCGCATCGCATGACGATCCAATGCTGATCCGGGCAGCGCAGCGCGTCTACGCGCCCGCACTCGACTGGGCGCTCGGGAACGAGCGCAAGGTGATCATCGCGGCGCTGGTCAGCCTTGTTGCCGCGGGATACGGCTACACCCAGCTGGGCAAGACCTTCATGCCGACGATGGACGAAGGCGACGTCATCGTCAGCGTGGAAACGCTGCCGTCCGTCAATCTCGACGAGTCCCTCGCCATCAATGCCCGGCTGCAGACGGCGTTGATGAAGGTGCCAGACGTCGCCGGCATCATCGCGCGCACCGGCTCGGACGAGCTCGGGCTCGATCCGATGGGACCCAATCAGACCGACACGTTCCTGGTGCTCAAGCCGGCAGACCAACGGCAGACCAGCGACCGCGATGTCCTGCTCGAGAAGCTTCGCGAGGTCCTGACCGGCTTCCCCGGCGTCTCGCTCAGCTTCACGCAACCCATCGACATGCGTGTGCAGGAAATGATCAGCGGCGTGCGCGGCGACGTCGCGGTCAAGATCTTCGGCCCGGACATCCCCAAGCTCAACGAGATCGCAGCGAAGCTGTCGGCGATCATGTCCGACATCGATGGCGCCCAAGACGTCTACACGACGCTCAACGAAGGCGCGCAATACTACACGATCGCCGTCAACCGGATGGAGGCGGGCCGCCTTGGGCTCACAGTGGACTCGATCTCGGCCGCCTTGCGCACGCAGATCGAAGGCCGAACGATCGGCACCGCGCTCGAGGAGGGACGCCGGACGCCGATCCTGGTCCGCGGCGGCGAGGCCACGCGGCAGGCCCCGACGATGCTGGCGGCGCTGCCGCTGACGCTTGCGTCAGGCCAGCATGTTGCGCTCTCGCAGGTCGCCCGCATCCAGAGGGTCGACGGCCCGGTGAAGATCGATCGTGAGGACGGCAACCGCATGAGCGTGGTTCGCAGCAACGTCCGCGGCCGTGACATGGTCGGCTTCGTCCAGGCGGCCCAGCAAAGGGTCGCAGCCGAGCTGCCGCTGCCGTCCGGCTATCGGCTGACATGGGGCGGGCAGTTCGAGAACCAGCAGCGTGCAGCCGCGCGTCTGTCCGTCGTGGTGCCGGTCGCGATCGGCCTGATCTTCGTGCTGCTCTTCACGACGTTCGGCTCGGTGCGCCAGGCCCTGCTCGTCCTCGTCAACATTCCCTTTGCGCTGATCGGCGGCGTGTTCGCGCTGGTCTCAACCGGCGAATACCTCTCCGTCCCGGCCTCCGTCGGCTTCATCGCACTGCTTGGAATCGCCGTGCTCAACGGCGTCGTGCTGGTGTCTCATTTCAACCAGTTGCGCGCTCACGGGCTCTCCCAGCAGCGCATCGTGGTCGAAGGCGCAAAGCGCAGGCTGCGGCCGGTGCTGATGACGGCGAGCATCACGGCGCTCGGATTGATCCCACTGCTGTTTGCATCCGGACCTGGATCGGAGGTCCAGCGTCCGCTTGCGATCGTCGTGATCGGCGGCCTGTTGTCGTCTACGCTGCTGACGCTGATCCTGTTGCCGATCCTGTATCGCCGCTACGGCGCCGCTGCGAAGGACGCGACATGACCGGCCAAGCCGTCTGCGTGACACTGATCGTGCCGGATGCGCTTCGTACCGAGGTGCTCGACCATCTGAGCGAGCAGACCGATCTGGTGAGCGGCTTTACGGCCTCTGATGCGTCCGGACATGGCGTCCGCGTCCGGCTGCGCAGCGCGGCGGAGCGGGTCAAGGGACATGCCGACGAGGTCGTCGTGCGGATCGTGCTGCAGGGACAGGATCTCGAGCACCTGCTGGAACGGCTCAGGAACGCATTTGCAGGGACGAAGCTCGTCTACTGGGTCATGCCCGTGACGGATTTCGGCATTATCGACTGAGCACGACTCTGGGCGCCCCTCACGTCACAGGGCGGTCGATTCAAGGCATGAAACACCAGCCCTGAATCGACCCTGTACCGAAAGCGGACGACCGCCTCGCCGTCGACGTCAGTGCTCGCTCTCGAGGCCGCCGACGTGCTTCTGCGTGTAGAGCTCGAGACCGATGCGGTTGATCAGGTCGAGCTGGGTCTCGAGGAAATCGATGTGATGCTCCTCGTCCTTCATCAGTTGCTCGAACAGGTCGCGCGACACGTAGTCCTTCACGCCGTGACAATAGGTTGCGGCTTCCTGATACAGCGTCCGCGCGCCGATCTCGGCGGCGAGATCGCACTCGATGATCTCCTTGACATTCTGGCCGATGCGCAGCGGATCGAGCACCTGCATGTTCGGGAAGCCGTCGAGGAAGAGAATGCGGTCGGTGAACTTGTCGGCGTGCTCCATCTCCTCGATGGATTCCTTGCGCCAGACCTTCGCCATGTCGAGAAGGCCCCAATTGTTCAACAGGCGATAGTGCAGCCAATATTGGTTGATGGCAGTCAGCTCGCTGCGCAATCCCTTGTTGAGATATTCGATGACCTTGGGGTCGCCCTGCATGGATAAGCTCCGAAAAAGTTAGAGGCCGCAGGCGCTCAATAACAGGTTCGAAGTGCGGAGACGACCCCCGTTCATGTGCATTTTTAGGGCGGAAAGCACGCGACCGAGGGCAAACGCCTGTCAGCAGGCGGCGAGCGCGAACCGGCTCTGAAGGTCGTCATCGATCGCCTGCACCGGCGCCGCCCCATGATGGTGGACGTGCTGACAGCCGGCCTGGCAGGAGCGGGCGCAGGGACCCAGCGCCTCGTCGATGATCGTCTTGATCGTGCGCGCACAGCGACCGCATTCCGCGCTGCACCCCAGGCAACCGTAGACCTGCTTGGGGTTCCGCGGCAGTTCGTCCGCAGACTTCACCGCGTTGCGGATGTCGTGATCGCTGATGACGTTGCAGGAACAAACAATCATGAGAAACCGGCCAATCGTCCTTGGTCAGGTATCGATAGTCATCCGCAGCTACCCGCGCAAAGGGAAAACGGCGCTTTTGAAGCGATTCCAATTTGCCAATTAATCTAGAACGACTCCAACTATGCGAGCTTGCCGCAGATCAAAGTCGTCGCCGGACGACCATCGAGCGGCGATCGAGCAGCCGGAACTCAGTCGCCACCGCCCCCGTCGCCTCCACCACTGTCGCCACCGTCCCCCCCGCCATCGATCGGGTTTCCCACGACGTCTGACGAGGTATTGGAAAACCAACTCGCAAGTCCGATCCCCTGGCCGTCGTGCGATGAGCTGCCGGAATCGCTGATGGTGGTGTCGGTGGAAGAGCGGCGGCGGTTGGGCCTGCGGTTGGCGCGAACCAGCAGCGCGTAGCAGATGGCCGAGGTCAGTCCGATCGCCACGACGATCGTCATCGTGGGAGTCATGCCTGCTCCGAACCGATGTCAAATTTTGTGCACTGCAACATTGAACGCATCCTGGAGATGGGTCGTCCAATGGAACGCGCCCGTTCATTGATCATTCAAGCGGGATGTGTGAACCTGCCGTATCGTTTGATACGCGATCCGCCGACTTGGAGTGAGAGAGGTTAAGGTCATGAAGAAGACTCTTGCGGCCCTGGCCGCCGTCGCGACGCTGTCGACCGCAGCGCTGGCCCCTGCTCCTGCTGAAGCGCGCAATGGTCGTGTCGCCGCCGGTGTCGCTGCCGGCCTGCTCGGCGGCGCCCTCATCGGTGGCGCCATCGCTGCGGGCAGCAATCCCTATTATTACGGGCCGGGCTATTCCTACTCACCAGGATATTCCTACGGGCCGGGCTACTCCTATTACGGCGGGCCTGCCTACGTCGCCGATCCCGGCTATGCCTGCTATTGGCAACGCCAGCGCTTCTGGGACGGCTACGGCTGGCGGCTTCGCCGCGTCCGCGTTTGCGAGTGATCGTTCACCTTCATTAATTCCATGACCTTGCACCGGAATTTCGAGAACGGCGGCCTCCACGGCCAGAAAAAACCGTTTTTCCGTCGCATCAGGTCGGACAGAGTTTACGAAGGGTTGACGGATTGTCGTGTTTTCTCACGATGCTGACGGCCCCTGATCGTGCGTGAATCACCAACCTGGTGCCCGCGAGGGCGCCTTCCAGGAGATCTCGGAACATGAAGAAGATCCTGACCGCAGTGCTTGCGGTTGCGACCATCGCCGGTTCGCTGAGCGTGACGGCACCAGCCGCCAAGGCTGGCGACGTGGGTGCCGGCGTGGCTGCCGGCCTGATCGGCGGCGCCCTGATCGGCGGCGCGATCGCGTCCAGCCGCCCGGCCTATGGCGGTCCGGTCTATGTCGAAGCCCCTCCGCCGGGCCCGCCGCCGTGCGTGTGGCGCCGTGAGCGCTATTGGGACGGCTACGGCTGGGTGTCGCGCCCGGTTCGCGTCTGCTACTGATCCTGACGACGCATAGCGTTGCAGCAAGCCCGGCCCTGCGGCCGGGCTTTTTGCTGCCGGCCAATCCGCTGAATTCGGTCGATCAGCGCGCGGCGTTGATCGCCTGCAGCACCGACTCGCTCGGCCAGCAGTCGACCTTCAGGCCCGCCTTCTTCTGAAATGCGCCGAGCGCGGCGCGGGTCTGCATGCCAGCCTTGCCGTCCAGCTTGTCGCCGTAGAGACCGAGCCGCGTCAGGCCCTTCTGCATCGCCTCGACGTCCTTGCTCCGAAGCTGCTTCGACGCCGCCCACGGCGTCGCGAACGGGGCCGAGCTCGTCATGCGGTCCGCAAGGTGGCCGACGAACAGCACGTAGAGATCGGAGAAATTGTACTCCTTGATGACGAAGTAGTTCGCCGTCGTCAGGAAAGCCGGACCATAGATGCCCTCAGGCTGCAGCAGCGACGCCGGCTGCCGCTGCTCGGCTGCGCTCAGCCGCTGGCCACGCACCGGGACGAAGCCGGCCCGCAGCCATTCGCCGATCGGCTTCTTCACCTCCGGCACCCCCATCGCGCAATCGACATTGGCAGGCGGCTTGACCTCGTAGGCCCAGCGCACGCCGCGCTGCCAGCCCTTGTTCGCAAGCTGCAGCGCCGCCGAGCCCAGCGCGTCCGGCACCGAATGCCAGAGATCGACCTTGCCGTCGCCATCGAGATCGACGCCGTGCTTGTAGTACTCCGACGGCAGGAACTGGGTGAGCCCGACCGCCCCGCCCCATGAGGCCCTGAGATCGCGGCGCGACACGACACCGTCGCTCAGCATCTTCAGCGCCATGATGAACTCGGTGCGGTACTGGTCCTTGCGCCGGCCGACATAGGCCTGCGTCGCCAGCACGCGCAGCGCATCGTAGGGCAGCGCATAGCGGCCGAAATCGGTTTCGCGGCCCCAGATCGCGAGCACAACCGGCCCCGGCACGCCGAAGCGGCGTTCGATCTCGGCGAGCGCTGAACGATATTGCTGGATCAGCTTCTCACCATGCGCGGCCAGCCGCGCGATCGACGCTTCCTTGATGTAGTCGGCTGGCACCTGCACGAACTCGGCCTGCGCCGGCGCCCCCGTCGCGGGCCGGCCGGGCAGCAGCAGATCGGGAAGCTTGTAGTCAGGCTCCAACCCGCGCGTCTCGGCCTCGAACGTCGCGCGGGAGACGCCCTGCTCCTTGGCTTCGGGCAAGAGCGAGTTGACGAACTCCGTGAAGGCGGCGTCGGCCGCGCTCGCTTGGCCATCGCCAAACATGCAGAGCACCAGACCGACGAGAACGAGCCTGCGCAAACGGAGTAGCAGCTGCCGAGCCATCCGATAGGGCTAGCACAGCCCGCGGCCGTTGTGAACGTCAGCAGACCGCGCGGCGGAACTCGAGGCTGCCGCTCAATGCCCCGCCTGCTTCGCCTCTTCGATCGCGGCATTCGACAATTTGTCGACCACGGCGATGCCGATCGCGGAGAGGATGAAGACCGTGTGGATGATCGTCTGCCACATCACGCCGGTCTCGGTGTAGTTCGACTTGCCCGACGAGAGCGCGCCGGCCTCGATGAAGGTGCGGAGCAGATGAATGGAAGAGATGCCGATGATGGCCATCGCCAGCTTGATCTTCAGCACGCTGGCATTGACGTGGCTGAGCCATTCGGGCTCGTCGGGATGGCCCTGCAGATTCAGCCGCGACACGAAGGTCTCGTAGCCGCCGACGATCACCATCACGAGCAGGTTCGAGATCATGACCACGTCGATCAGGCCGAGCACCGCGAGCATGATCTGCTGCTCGGAGAAATCGAAGGCGTGAGCGAACAGGTGCCAGAGCTCCTTCAGGAACAGCACGACATAGACGCCCTGTGCGATGATCAGCCCGACATAGAGCGGTAGCTGCAGCCAGCGCGAGCCGAAGATCAGCATTGGAATGGGGCGCAGCGCTCCGCCCTTGGAGGACAGGGTCGCGTCGGGGGAAGTCATGATGGGATTTTCTCGCGGCTGGATGGGATTGCGGAACGACTATCTACGCAATCACGTCGCACATGGAAGCGACAACTGGCCGCAGCCTGGGCGCGACGCTTTGTCCCGGAACGAAGACAGCGTCGCGCCTTGCGATGTCCTGAGATCAGCGCGTCAGCTTCTTGTACTTGACCCGGTGCGGAATCACGCTGTCCTGGCCGAGCCGGCGCATCTTGTCCTTCTCATAGTCCTGGAAGTTTCCTTCGAACCATTCGACATGGCTGTCGCCCTCGAAGGCCAGCATGTGGGTCGCGATACGGTCGAGGAACCAGCGATCGTGGCTGATGATGACGGCGCAGCCGGCGAAGTCTTCCAGGGCCTCTTCGAGCGCACGCAGGGTATCGACGTCGAGATCGTTGGTCGGCTCGTCGAGCAGCAGCACGTTGGACCCGGACTTCAGCATCTTGGCGAGATGCACGCGATTGCGCTCACCACCCGACAGCGCGCCGACCTTCTTCTGCTGGTCGGCGCCCTTGAAGTTGAACGACGAGCAATAGCCGCGCGAGTTGACTTCCTTCTTGCCGAGCAGGATCAGCTCGTTGCCGCCGGAGATCTCTTCCCACACCGTCTTGTTGCCATCGAGCGCGTCGCGCGACTGGTCGACATAGCCGAGATGCACGGTCTCGCCGATGGTGATCGTGCCGGCGTCCGGCTTCTCTTGTCCCGTGATCATGCGGAACAGCGTGGTCTTGCCGGCGCCGTTCGGGCCGATCACGCCGACGATGCCGCCGGGCGGCAGCTTGAAGGTGAGATTGTCGATCAGCAGGCGATCGCCGAAGCTCTTGGTCAGCCCCTCGAAATCGATGACGTTGTTACCGAGCCGCTCGGCCACGGGAATGATGATCTGCGCGGTCTGGGTCTGCTTCTCGCTCGCCTTCTTGAGCAGCTCCTCGTAGCGCTGGTAGCGCGCCTTGGATTTTGCCTGGCGGGCCTTCGGCGACGCCGCGATCCACTCCTGCTCGCGCGCCAAAGTGCGCTGGTGCGCCGCGTCCTCGCGGCCTTCCTGCTCCAGCCGCTTCTGCTTCTGCTGCAGCCAGGACGAGTAGTTGCCCTCGTAGGGGATGCCCTTGCCGCGGTCGAGCTCGAGGATCCAGCTGGTGACGTTGTCGAGGAAGTAGCGGTCGTGGGTGACGATCAGGATCGCGCCCGGATAGTTGCGCAGATGGCCTTCGAGCCACGACACCGATTCGGCGTCGAGATGGTTGGTCGGCTCGTCGAGCAGCAGCAGCTCGGGCTGGTCGAGCAGCAGCCGGCACAGCGCGACGCGGCGACGCTCGCCGCCGGACAGCTTGGCGACGTCGGCATCGTCGGGCGGACAGCGCAGCGCATCCATCGCCTGGTCGACCTTGCTGTCGAGATCCCACAGGCCCTGCGCCTCGATCTCGTCCTGCAGCTTGGTCATCTCGTCGGCGGTCTCCTCGGAGTAGTTCATCGCCAGCTCGTTGTAGCGATCGAGAATCGCCTTCTGCTTGCCGACGCCGAGCATGACATTCTCGCGCACCGTGAGCTTTGGATCGAGCTGCGGCTCCTGCTCGAGATAGCCGACGCGGGCGCCCTCGGCGACCCAGGCCTCGCCGGTATAGTCCTTGTCGATGCCGGCCATGATCTTGAGCAGGGTGGACTTACCGGAGCCGTTGACGCCGAGCACACCGATCTTGGCGTCCGGGTAGAACGACAGATGGATGTTATCGAGCACCTTGCGGGTCGGGTAGGTCTTGGACAGACCCTGCATGAAGTAGACGAACTGGCGCGCCATCGCGTGTCCCTTGAAGCCTGCCGGAATTTTCGGAAAATGGTTGCCGCTGATGTAACCGCGCGGTCCCCAAAGGGCAACCGGCGAGCCGGTCCCGACCGGAACAAATGCCGGGAGAATCACGGTCGTTCCTGCGCCGGGACGGGCCTCCCGCCCACGGACGAATACGGGTCCGTCACCTTGTGTGTGGCGGATCACGACAATTGCAACCATCTTTTAATTAATTCGGCGGGACACTCGGTCTCGGCCCGCAAGACCCCGCGCGCCCAAGCGGCAAAAGCCGCGACCGACAACAGCGAGAGCCCGTCATGGCAGCCTTCACCTCAGCCTCCCTGCCCGCTCCGGCGGCCCACCGCAACGACCGATCCGGGATCGTCGACGAGATCCGCGGCTTCTGGCGCGACTTCGTCACGCGAGCGTTCAACCCGTACCGACCGGAGCTGCATTACATGCGTGGCCCCGGCCCCGCGTGGCGCGCCAAATACGGCCATGACGCCGCGTTCCGGCTGAAGACCCGCCTCGACTGATATCGCCTGGTTCCGCGTCACAGCGGGACGACGCCTTGCGCACCCAGCCCTTTGCGCGCAAGCATGGCTCCATTCCCGACGGCATTCATGATTGATTGCCGCCGTTTCCCGATGAATGGACCTTGCCGATGACACGGCTGCGCTGTGCGATCCTCGACGACTATTACGATACGGCCCTCTCATTGGCCGACTGGCCCCGGCTGGCCGACAGAGTGGATGTGACAGCTTTCACACAGCCGTTCGGCAACGAGGACGCGGCCGCCGGCGCGCTCACCGATGCCGACATCATCTGTGCGATGCGCGAGCGGACGCCATTGCCGCGCTCCCTGATCGAGCGGTTGCCGAAGCTGAGGCTCCTGATCACCTCGGGCATGCGCAACGCCGCCATCGACATGGAGGCCGCCAAGGCGCGCGGCATCATGGTCTGCGGCACGCAATATGGCCGTGACCCCACCGCACCGCTCACCATGGGCCTGATCCTGGAGCTGACCCGCAGGATCGGCCAGGAGAATGCCCGCATGCATGCCGGGGAGCCCTGGCAGACGCTGGGCGGCGTGGAGATCGAGGGCAAGACGCTGGGCGTGATCGGGCTGGGCAAGCTCGGCACCAAGGTGGCGGAGCTCGGCAAGGCGTTCGGCATGAACGTGATCGCCTGGAGCCCCAACCTGACGCCAGACCGCTGCAACGCGGCGGGCGTCGGCTACGCCACCAAGGAGGAGCTGTTCGCGACCGCCGATGTCATCACCATCCATGTCGTGCTCAGCGACCGCTCACGCGGGCTGGTCGGCTCCGCCGACCTCGCGCGGATGAAGTCGACCGCCTACCTCGTCAACACCTCGCGCGCACCGATCGTCGACGAGGCCGCGCTGCTGCAGGCGCTGCGCGACAAGCGCATCGCCGGCGCCGGCCTCGACGTGTTCTCGGTCGAGCCGCTGCCGGTCGCCCATCCGCTGCGCGGGCTCGGCAACGTCGTGATCACGCCGCATCTCGGCTACGTCACCGAGGAGAGCTTTCGCGCTCACTACGGCCAGATGGTCGACTGCATCGCCGCCTGGCTCGCCGGGTCCGAGCCGCCGCGCCGGCTGGCTTAAGGCAGGCGAGAGCGGCTCACAAAGCAAAACACCCTCCGCGAGGAGGGTGTTTCCAACGGGCTCAGCTCGGGCAAACGCGCCTCAGCGGATCGTCACCGGCGGCGGCAGCGGCTGCATGTTGGCCGGCTGGCTAGCCGGCACGGCCGCCTGCGCCTGGACAGGCGCCTGAGCCGGTGAGGCCGCGGCGGCAGCCATGTTCTTGCCGGACCCCGGAGGCGCACCGCCCGGCATCACGACCACGCGGGTGCCGACCTTGACCCGGTCGAACAGGTCGGCGACGTCGTCGTTCAGCATGCCGATGCAGCCGGACGACACGAACTTGCCGATGGTCGAGGGCTGGTTGGTGCCGTGGATGCGGTACACGGTCGAGCCGAGATACATCGCGCGGGCACCGAGCGGATTGCCGGGACCGCCGGCCATGAAGCGCGGCAGATAGGGCTGGCGCTCGATCATCTCGCTCGGCGGATACCAGTCCGGCCACTCGGTCTTCTTGGTGATCTTCTGCACGCCGGTCCAGGTGAAGCCTTCGCGGCCGACACGGACGCCGTAGCGCATCGCCCGGCCGTTGCCGAGCACCAGATAGAGATAGGTGTTCGGCGTATCGACGACGATCGTTCCCGGCGGCTCCTTGGTGACGAAGTCGACCTCCTGGCGGCGCAGGTTCGCCGGCAGCGGCGCCGGCGCCGCATCGGGTTGTTCCTCAGGCGGCAGAGCTGCCACCGTCATCGGCCGATCTCCGGCGGCCGGAGCCTGTGCGGCGCCCGCGACGGCGGGAGCGCCACCGACGGCGCCAGGCGGCCGCGGCGCGCCGGAGTCGCCACCAGGCGCGCTGTTGCCGTAGGCGCCACCATAAGCCTGTTGGCCGGAGGCGGGACGATCACCGTAGATCACCGGGGGCGGACCAGCCGGGCGGCCGTAACGCGGATCATCCGGGGACATCACCGGGCCGTTCGGAGCTGCTCCATAGACCGCTGCACCGGCCGGACGCCCATATCGGGGATCGTCGGGAGAAAGGACGGGGCCGGTCGGAGCCGCAGCGCCATAGACCGGCGCATTGGCTGGACGACCGTAGCGCGGATCGTCCGGCGAGATCACCGGGCCGGGCGGCGGCAGGGCCGCGGAATTGCCAGGCGCATCCTCGTCGTCGAGCGCGTCGAAATCCTGCCCCTGCCCGCGCGCATCGGCCGGGTAAGGCGTCGGCGCCGGTGAATACGCTCCAGGCGCGGTCTGATAGACCTGCTGTGCCTCGGCAAACGAAGCTGCCGTCACGCCCGCTGCCGCGACTGCGCAAACCGTCAGGATTTGTCTGATCATCATCGCCCTTGCAGTATCCCCAAGCCGCCGATTGGGACCTTTGCTGTGCCAGATGGCCGAAGATAGCGGCGCATTCAAGACAATTCCGGCCAGAGCGGCCCGACTTCGGCAATTTGTGATCATGTCTCCGTCGTTGCACGGAAGTCTCACGCCGCCGAAAAAGTGCAGCGGAGCCCCCGCAGGCCCTATCGATGCCGTGATTTGCCGAGCGGGCGGGAACACTTCCGGTATTCTGACTTGAGCCTGATTCGCGATGCACGGCAGAAGCCGGCCTCGTCGCGGACGCGGCTATTCCCTGTGATCACCGCGTTCCCTACTGGCTCGAATGTCTCGGCAGTCCCGCTGCCGTGGCGAGAGTTACCGTCAATGCTTCCCGGCTTTCGTTTTCTGGTCGCCGCGATCGTCTGTTCCATTTCTCTCACCATCTTCGGCATGGGCGCTGCGGCCCTGTTACGCGCCGCCCATGAGCAGTTCGCCAGCAACGCGTCCTGGCGCACGACTCAGGCGTCGGGCTTCACGACGTTCCTACCGCCGGCCGAACCCACGCCGGTGCTCGCGGTGCTGCGGGTGGATTCGATTCCGACACCGCCGGTGACGCCGCCGCCGGTCGTGGCCGATGCTGCCCCGGCAACGTCCGAACAGCCGAGCGCGCCGTCGACGGCGGCGCCGCTCACGGAAACGCCTGAAGTGACACCCGTTGCGGTGGCCACCGATGTGCCGACGCCCTCGCTGCCGGCGGAAACGGTCGACACGTCCGGCACCTCCGCCATTGTCGCGACCGCGTCCGCGACGAATGACCGGATCGAGAGCATCAAGCCGGAGCGCCCCATTCCGGACACGACCGCTTCGATCGTCGTTCCGGTCGAAAAAGCGTTCGACAAGCCGAGCATGGACAGCTCGCCCGAGACTGCAGCGACCGCCCCGCCGCGGGCGTCGCGTGAAGCTGCGGCCGCCGTGGTGGCACCGCCGCCGCCAGCTCCTCAGATCCTCGCCAGCGCCGATCCGATGATGACGACCGTAGCCGCCGCTTCAACCGCGCTCGCGCCCGTTCCGGCGGTACTTGACCCGATCGCCGCCAAGCTCGCCGCACTGGCCGAACAGCCGGCTCATCAGGAGCGGCCCGCCGCCAGCGAGCATCGTGCCTCGGTGAAGGTCGCGAGCATTCAGTTGCGCCGAAGCATCCTCAAGAAGCGCCAGGCCCGCGAGAAGCAGATCGCGGCGCGCCGCGCCAACCAGCGGCGCATCGCACAGCGGCTCCGGTCGGCACGGCAAGCTGCTGCTGCTGCTCAACAGCAACAGGCCGCATTCCCCGATCCGTTCGGACAGCAGCCGTTCGGTCAGCCGCAGGCGGTCAGCCAGCAGGCGGCCGGGCCGCGCACACGGTAAAGAGGAGCCGCCGATCAGGCTGGCCCGGTCGCAACCGGCGGGCCGTTCTCGATGCCCCACTCCGACCACGAGCCGTCGTAGAGCGCGGTGTCGCGGATGCCGAGACGATAGAGCGCCAGCGTGAGCACCGCCGCCGACACGCCGGAGCCGCAGGAGGTCACGATCGGCTTGGCGAGATCGACTCCAGCGGCGCCGAATGCCTCGCGCAACTGGTCGAGCGGCCTCATCACGCCGGTCGTCGCGTCGAACAACTCCGCATAGGGCAGATTGCGGCTGCCGGGGATATGGCCGGATCGGAGGCCGGGCCGCGGCTCGGCGACCTCGCCCGCGAAGCGCGGCGCCTGCCGTGCATCGATCACCTGCTCGGCATTGCCAGCGAGATTGGCAACCATCTGCTCGATCCGGCGCACGCGCGCGGCATCGAATTTCGCGCTGTAAGTGCCGA
This sequence comes from Bradyrhizobium sp. SZCCHNS3016, assembly GCF_032484535.1. Lineage (NCBI taxonomy): Bacteria > Pseudomonadati > Pseudomonadota > Alphaproteobacteria > Hyphomicrobiales > Nitrobacteraceae > Bradyrhizobium > Bradyrhizobium sp. SZCCHNS3016. Next base: position 108,853 of record NZ_JAUETE010000003.1, on the reverse strand, counting down.
GCGCCGCCGTGACCTGTCCGCTCTCGACCGGGCGTCCCTCAGCCATCCACTTCTTCAGCCCGCCCTCGAGCACGCGCACATCCGTGTGGCCGAATGACAGGAACATCCACCAGGCGCGCGGCGCGGCGACCCAGCCGCCGGAATCATAGACCACTACCGTATCGCCATTGCTGACGCCGAGCCGACCAGCGTCGCGGCCGAACTGCTCGGCGCTCGGATACATGTGCGGCAGCGGATTGGAATGGTCGGAGACCTCGTCGACGTCGAAGAACACGGCGCCGGGGATGTGCGCCTTCAGATAATCGTCCTTCGGCAGCGGCAGCACACCCGGCATCTTGAAGGTCGCGTCGAGCACCTTCACCGTGGGATCGCCCAGATGCGCAGCGAGCCAGTCGGTGGAGACGAGAGGGTCGTTGGGGGTGGTCATGCGTGGCTCCGCGGTCACTTTCGGTCCTCATGGCCGGACTTGATCCGGTCATCCATCTTCTTCAAGCGATGGACACGCGGGTCAAGCCCGCGCGTGATGGGCAGCGATCAATCCTTCTTCTTCGGCACCCAGGCCTCGACCGGCCCGCCGGCGTCCCGCCACGCCGCGAAGCCGCCGCCGATATGGGCGACCGGTTTCAGGCCCATGTCCTGCGCGGTCTTGGCAGCGAGCGCTGAGCGCAGGCCGCCAGCGCAGTGGAAGATGAACGTCTTGTCCTCTTGGAAGATCGCCTTGGCATAGGGGCTCTGCGGATCGATCCAGAACTCCAGCATGCCCCGCGTACAGGAGAACGCGCCGGGGATCCTGCCCTCGCGCTCGATCTCGCGCGGATCGCGGATATCGACGATGACGACGTCATCGCGCTTGGCGGCCTCGATTGCCTCAGCCGCAGAGAGCGTGGCGATCTCGGCATTGGCTTCGTCGAGCAGCGCCTTGATGCCGCGGGTGATGGTCTGGGGCATTCTCTCGTTTCCTCTTGGCGTCATTCCGGGCCGATGCGAAGCATCGAACCCGGAATCTCGAAGTGGCAACCCAATGTCGGGATTCCGGGTTCGCCCTTCGGGCGCCCCGGAATGACAGCATCACCGCACCAGCTCCTTCATCGCCGCTTCCAGACCCTCGATCGTGATCGGATACATGCGCTCGGAGAAGATGCGGCGGATGAGGGTGGTGGACTCCGAATAGTCCCAATGCTTCTGCGCCACCGGATTGAGCCACACCGCGTGTGGATAGGTGCGAATGACGCGGTCGAGCCACACCGAGCCCGGCTCTTCGTTGACGTGCTCGACCGAGCCGCCGGGCACCATGATCTCATAGGGCGACATCGACGCGTCGCCGACGAACACGACCTTGTAGTCGTGCGGGTACTTATGCAGCACGTCCCAGGTCGGCGTGCGATCGGTGAAACGCCGCTTGTTCTGCTTCCACACGCCCTCATAGAGGCAGTTGTGGAAGTAGAAATATTCCATGTGCTTGAATTCGCTCTTGGCGGCCGAAAACAGCTCCTCGACCTGCGCAACGTGCGAATCCATCGAGCCGCCGATGTCGAAGAACACCAGCACCTTCACCGCATTGCGCCGCTCAGGGCGCATATGCACGTCGAGATAGCCGTGGTTGGCGGTCTCGCGGATCGTGGTGTCCAAGTCGAGCTCGTCGGGCGCACCGGTGCGGGCGAACTTGCGCAGCCGGCGCAGCGCCACCTTGATGTTGCGGATGCCGAGCTCGACATTGCCGTCGAGATCCTTGAACTCGCGCCGGTCCCACACCTTCACCGCACGGTTGTTGCGGTTCTTCTCCTGGCCGATGCGGACGCCTTCGGGATTGTAGCCATAGGCGCCGAATGGCGAGGTGCCGGCGGTGCCGATCCACTTGCTGCCGCCCTGGTGACGGCCCTTCTGCTCTTCCAGACGCTTCTTCAAGGTCTCCATGAGCTTGTCCCAGCCCATGGCCTCGATCTCCTTTTTCTCCTCCTCGGTAAGGTATTTCTCGGCCAGCTTCTTCAGCCATTCCTCGGGGATTTCGGCCTTCTCCATCGCATCGAGCAGGTTCTCCAGCCCCTTGAATACGGTGCCGAACACGCGATCGAACTTGTCGAGATTGCGCTCGTCCTTCACCAGCGCGGTGCGCGAGAGATAGTAGAAGTTCTCGACCGAATGCTCGGCGAGGTCGGCGTCGACGGCCTCCATCAGCGTGAGATATTCACGCAAGGAGACCGGGACCTGCGCGTCGCGCAGCGCTGTGAAGAATTGCAGGAACATGCCCATTAGATCGCGCGGCCGGGAGGGCACGTCAAGGGCCGCTCCACGTCCCGCGCTGGACCCGCCGGCATTTTGCTCTACAATCCCTGGAACAACAGGCGAAATGGGGGCTTTCATGGGTATCATTGCAGCGCTGATCATCGGCGCCATCGCGGGCTGGCTGGCAGGGCTGATCGTGCGCGGCGCCGGTTTCGGCCTGATCGGCAACATGGTCATCGGCATCATCGGCGCGCTGGTCGCAAGCTACGTGCTGCCGGCACTGCACATTGCGCTCGCCAGCGGCACGCTGGGGACGATCCTGGACGCCACGATCGGCGCCGTCATCGTGCTCGTGATCCTCTCATTGATCAGGCGCGCTTGATTATTTCTGCTTCCGATGGCAGCCATCATCTCAAAGCCGCAGCGGCGTTGCCGCTGCGTAGCCACTCAACACAAGTTCGAACGATGAGCGAGACGCGATGAAATTTACCGGCACCCAGGACTACGTCGCCACCGACGACCTCAAAGTGGCCGTCAATGCGGCGATCGTGCTCGAGCGCCCGTTGCTGGTGAAGGGCGAGCCGGGGACGGGCAAGACCGTGCTGGCCGAGGAAGTCGCAAAGGCCGTCAACGCGCCGCTGCTCACCTGGCACATCAAGTCGACCACCAAGGCGCAGCAGGGCCTTTACGAATACGACGCAGTGTCGCGGCTGCGCGACAGCCAGCTCGGCGACAGCAGGGTGTCCGACATCAAGAACTACATCAAGCGCGGCAAGCTGTGGGAGGCCTTCACGGCCGAGCAGCGGCCGGTGCTCTTGATCGACGAGATCGACAAGGCCGACATCGAGTTCCCGAACGACCTGCTGCTCGAGCTCGACCGGATGGAATTCCACGTCTACGAGACCAACGAGACCATCAAGGCGAAGCTGCGCCCGATCGTCATCATCACGTCCAACAACGAGAAGGAGTTGCCGGATGCGTTCCTGCGCCGCTGCTTCTTCCACTACATCAAGTTCCCCGATCCGGATACGATGGGCCGCATCGTCGACGTGCACTTCCCTAACATCAAGAAGCGACTGGTCGAGGAGGCCCTACGCATCTTCTTCGAGGTCCGCGACGTGCCCGGCCTGAAGAAGAAGCCGTCGACCTCCGAGCTGCTGGACTGGCTCAAGCTGCTGCTCAACGAGGACATCGGACCCGAGCAGTTGCGCGAGCGCGATCCGCGCAAGCTGATCCCGCCGCTGCACGGTGCGCTGCTCAAGAACGAGCAGGACGTGCACCTGTTCGAGCGGCTCGCCTTCCTCAGCCGGCGCGAGGTGTGAGGCGCCCGGCTCAATCCGACGGGGCCGAACGCGTCATTGCGGCGCCGTCCTCTCGATCAGGCGTCCGAGCGCGCGCATGATCCCATCGACGGCAATCGGCTTCTCGCAGCGGAGGATCTTCGAGAAGCGGTCCGGGATGATCGATTCGTCATAACCGGTGGTGAAGACGAAGGGCACGCCGCGCTCGACAAGCAGATCGGCGACCGGAAACGCCATGTCGCCGCGCAGGTTCACGTCGAGAACGGCGCCTTCGATCCGCCCCTCGCGTTTGATCAACGCGAGCGCATCAGGGACGGTTCCGACCGGGCCCAGGATCGTGCCACCGGCGCCGCCGAAGGCGCAGCGCAGCTCGTCGGCAAGCATGTATTCGTCCTCGACGATGAGGATATGACGGTCGCGAAGCGAGCGTTCAGGCATGCTCATCGAGCTCCAGTGTGGTGAGCGAAACGGGAATCGATATCGTGCAACGGACACCGTCGGATTCGAAAGTGTATGAGGTCCTCGCGCTGAGCTGATAGGGCAAGGCCTGTTCGATCAGCTCGCGCCCTTGTCCGGTGCCGCTGGGCATCGTGGCTGGCGGCGGCATGTCGACGCCGCTCTCGCGCCACTCGATGTGCAGCCAGGGTCGTCCCTCCGCGCCTTCGCACTCGAGCGACCAGACCACGCAGAGCCGGCCGGACGGCTGCGCCAACGCACCATACTTGACCGCGTTGGTGGCGAGCTCGTGCAGCGCCATGGCAAGGGTCTGAACCGTCGACGACCGCAGCCGAACGCCGGACGGCCCCGAAAGCTCGATGCGCTCGGAACCGCCGGCGACAGCAGACAGCTCGCTGCGGATCAGATCGTCGAAGGTGACGCGATCATGCTCCTTGAGGCGCGACAGCAGGCCCTGGGCGCGCGACAGCGTATCCAGCCTATCACGGAAGCGGGCGCGAAAATCGCCGAGATCGGTGCTCGCGCGCGCCGTCTTGTCGGCCATCGAGCGGACCACGCCGAGCAGGTTGCGGGTGCGATGCTGCAGTTCGGCGACCAGCACCTTCTGCCGCTCCTCCCATTCGCGCCGCTCGGTCACGTCGACCATGGCGCCGGTCATGCGGATCGGTCGTCCCGCGTCGTCATAGAAGAAGCGCCCACGGCCGTACAGGCAGCGAATTGCGCCGCCCGGATGCACTACGCGAAACTCGCTGACATATTCCTGGTGCGCCTCCATCGCGCGGTGAAGCGCGGCTTCGGCTGCGGGACGATCGTCGGGATGGATGCGCGCGGCCCAGGCCTCGTAGCTCGGGGTCAGTTCGCCAACACCATAGCCTTCCATGCGAAAGTGCTCGTCCGACCAATACACCTCGCCTGTCGCGACGTTCCAGTCCCACAGGCCGAGCCGCCCCACCTCGACCGCGCTGCGCAGGCGCTCCTCGCTCTTGCGCAACTCCCGTTCGGCCTTGTTCTGCTCGGAGATGTCGCGCGCCGTTCCGAACCACTCGATGATCTCGCCGTTACGCCCGAGAATGGGGATGGCGCGCGAATGGATCCAACCGAGGCTGCCATCGATCCGGATGACACGGTGCTCCAGCTCGAACATGCTCTTCGTCGCAACGACCCTGCTGATCGCCGCCATCACCTGCGGCTGATCGTCCTGATGAATGTATTTCGCGAGCCAGCCCTGGCTCGGCTTCATCGTATCGGCAATGAAGTCCTTGCCCTGCAACTGGCGCATCTCCCGCCAGTCAGGACTCATGCGATAGACGACGTCGGAGCTCGCCGTCACGAAAGCGCGATAGCGCTCCTCGCTGGCACGCAGCCGCTCCGTCGCCTCGGCACGCAGCCGGGCCATCTTGAGATGCGCCTCGACGCGCGCCAGCAGTTCACGCGCACTGAACGGCTTGATGAGATAATCATCCGCACCGGCCTCCATGCCTTCGACGCGGCTCTCTTCTGCGGCCCGGGCCGACAGCAGGATCACCGGGATGGTGCCGACCTGTTCATCGGCGCGCAGCCGGGCGAGCAACTGCATGCCATCGATGCGCGGCATCATCACGTCCGACAAAACGAGGTCGGGTTTGTCGCGGGCGATGGCCGCGAGCGCGGCTTCACCATCGGCGACGGTCTCGACATCGTAGCGCGCTGCGAGCAGGCGGCGGACATAGTCGCGCATGTCGGCATTGTCGTCGGCCAGGAGGATGCGGGGGCGCGGCCCGGCCCTGTTGGCGGAGGGGGCGGGGACGTCGATGTCCCGAACGGCATGCGCATCGAGCGGCGGCGTATCCGGCAGCCAGCGCAACGCCTCCTCGATGAAGGGGCGCTCACCGCGGAGCATCGGCTCCTGCGCTGGCGCCGCGTCGACCTGGTCGGACGGCAGATGGCTTCGTCCCCTGGGAATTCCGACTACGAACGTGCTGCCCTGCCCGGCTTCGCTGGTCGCTGCGACGGATCCACCGTGCAGCTCGGCGAGCTCGTGCACAAGCGCGAGCCCGATGCCCGAGCCTTCATGGGTGCGGCCGCGCGCGCCGGCGACGCGATGGAAACGGTCGAAAAGTCGCGGCAGCTCGTGCTGCGGGATGCCGGTTCCGGTGTCCTTCACGCTCAGCTCGAAATGACGATCGCAGGTGACTAGCTGTGGAGCCTCAGGAGGTTGTCCTCGGTTAAACCGAGTCTGCTGATAGGCGGCTGGGAGTTTATGCCGCCGTGAGGCCGGTGCCAATTATACTGGTGCAGCCAGATGGGCAGTTGCGCGGCGCGCTGATCGGAAGTGGGATAGGTGTGTGCATAGGCCCACTCCCGGAGCGCTGTCTGGATAAAGCGCTCAGCCTTGCCATTGGTTCTGGGCGTGTAGGGCTTGGTGCGGATATGCTTGAGACCAATATCGCGGCAGGCCTTATCGAAATCGAAGCCGATATAGCAGCCACCGTTGTCGGTCATGACGCGGGTGACGGTAACGCCCAAGCTCTTGTAGTGAGCGACAGCGGCCTTGAGAAACGCAACAGCACTCTCGGCGGTCTGATCAGGCTTGAGCTGTGAAAAGGCGACACGGGAGTGGTCATCGATGCAGACATGCATGTACTCCCAGCCAAGTCCGCGACAATGACTATAGCCGTTCCGATTGCCGGTGACGCGATGGCCGCTTTGCGCGAAACGGCCGAGCTTTTTGATATCGATATGGATCATCTCGCCCGGCGCAGCGTGCTCATAGCGACGCACGGGTTCGATCGGCTCCAGATCACGGATTCGGTTCAACCCCAGTCGTCGCAGAACGCGGCTGACCGTGGCCGGCGACACCTTAACCTCAGCCGCAATCTGCTTGCCCGTGTGGCGCTGACGGCGCAAAGCCTCGATAGCGGTACATGTGGCAGCAGTGGTTTGGCCTGGCGATGAGTGCGGTCTGGAGGAGCGATCGAGCAATCCCTCGACACCTTCCTCGCGGAACCGCTTCACCCATTTGGCTACGGTCTTCGGCGTCGTATTGTACTGGTAAGCAGCTTCAGCATAGCTCAGCCCACCCTCAACGACACTCCGCACCATCGCCTCTCGACCTTTCGGTGTCATAGGCGCATTCTTGTGGACGTCCATCTGGTCTCTCCTTGGAACACTGAAGCTTCGCAACCTCAGCTTCCTCGGTTCAGACCGGATGGACAACCTCCTGGAAGACCACAACTAGCCGGACCTCGATGTCGCCCGTGAAGGTGAACTTGAACGCGTTGGACAGCAGGTTGAGGACGATCTTCTCCCACATTTCGCGATCGACATAGGCCGGCTCCGGCAGCGGCGGGCAATCCACGATCAGCCTGAGGCCAGCGGCCTCGATCGCCGAGCGGAAGGTGCTGGCGATCTCCGCAGTCAGGCTCGCGAGGTCGACCGGCGCGTAGACTGCCTGCATCCTGCCGGCCTCGATCCGCGAGAAATCCAGCAGCGTGTTGACCAGCTTGAGCAGCCGCAAGGCATTGCGCTGGGCGATCTCCAACCGGTTGCGATCCGCCGGCGGCAAGCTCTGCGACCGCAGCAGGACATCTTCGAGCGGACCGAGCATCAGCGTCAGCGGCGTGCGGAACTCGTGGCTGACATTGGCGAAGAACGCGGTCTTGGCCCGATCGATCTCGGCGAGCGTCTCGGCGCGGCGCCGCTCCTGCTCATAGGCCAGCGTCTCGGCGAAGGCGCTGCCGAGCTGAGCGGCCATCAGATCGAAGAAGCCCTGGTGCTCGGCATCGAGGGCGCGGCGCGGATTGACGCCACAGATCAGGATCGCCGTCGCCTGCTCCCGGCCCGTGGCAACCGGCAGCGCAAGCGCCAGCTGTGGCGGCTCGGGCCATGCGCCGGTCGGCACGCCGGCAAATTTCGCACGATCCAGCACGACGCGAATCGGTGCCGCCGCACGCGCCGCCTCCCGGATCGGCCACAGCGCGCCTCCGTTGCCGTCGAGGGCAATCTGCGCCGGCGCGATCGCGCTGTCCGGCTGCACCCCCGCAGCGCTCAACAGCCGTGCCGATCGCTGGTCCTCGCTGAGCTGGTAGATCACCGCAAACGGGACGTCATGCGGATTCTCGGCGAGGACATCGGTGGCTTCGCGACAAGCATGGGCCAGACTGTCGGCACGGCCGCGCGCGGCGAGATCGCGCAAGGTCCGCATGCGGCGCTCGCCCACGACCCGGGCCGTCGTCTCGATGACGGGAGTGAATACGCCGCCGACGCCGCCAGTCTCATCGCGAATCGGCGAATAGGAGAACGAAAAATAGGTCTCTTCCAGGTAGCCATGGCGGTCGATGAACAGCGGCATGTCGCGTGAGCGGGTCGCTTCGCCAAGCCCAACGACCTGTCGCAACATCGGGCCGATGACCTCCCAGATCTCGGACCATACCGCGCGCCCTGGCGCCCCCAGCGCGGCGGGATGCTTCTGCGAGCCGAGGATCGGGCGATACTCGTCATTGTAGAGCATGACGAGCTCCTGGCCCCACCAGATCAGGATCGGGAACGCGCAGTCCAGGCAGGTGCTGACCGACGTGCGCAACGACTGAGGCCAGCTCTCGGGCGGCCCCAACGGCGTCCGTGACCAATCATGGATGCGCATGAGCGCTCCCATCTCGCCGCCACCCTGCAGGAAGTCGGCCCCGCGCGCGAACGCCTGAAACGTCGCGCGACCGGCATCCGAATGCTGGTTCACTCCTGGTCCCTTTTGTGGTCCCTTTTGGCCCCTTTTTCGCCGCACAGTATCGCGAAATGCGCGCGGGCGCCAAGCACGGGCCCGAACGAGCGACAAGCGCATCGACGGGGAACTCGGCGGCGTGGCGGGTTCCATCTGTCCATCCACAGCCGATCCCGCATTTTGGGACAGTCCACCGCAAACGCTCGACGTGCGCGCCTGCGCTTGTTAAGCGCCAGCCTCTGCGTGAGGCGGGGTTGAGTCGGGGCACATGACGGTTGCGATCGAGATGGGGCAGACGGCGGCGGGATCGCCTGCAGCTCTCGACCTCGAGGAACTCCTGGCGACCCGGCTCCTGGTGCAGGGCAATTCCGGCTCCGGCAAGTCGCATCTCTTGCGCCGCCTGCTGGAGCAGAGCGCGCCCTGGGTGCAGCAGACGATCATCGATCCGGAGGGCGACTTCGTCACGCTCGCCGAGCGATTCGGCCATCTCGTGATCGCGGCCGAGGATCACACCGAGCGCGCGCTGCAGGTCGCCGGCGAACGGGCGCGGATGCATCGCGTCTCGACGGTCCTCAACCTCGAAGGCCTCGATGCCGAGAATCAGATGCGGCGCGCGGCCGCCTTTCTCAACGGCCTGTTCGAGATCTCCCGCGACCACTGGTACCCGATGCTCGTCGTGGTCGACGAGGCCCAGCTGTTCGCACCGGCGGTCGCGGGCGAAGTCTCCGACGAGGCCCGCAAGGCTTCGCTCGGCGCGATGACCAACCTGATGTGCCGCGGCCGCAAGCGCGGCTTGGCGGGCGTGATCGCGACGCAACGACTGGCGAAGCTCGCCAAGAACGTCGCGGCCGAGGCCTCGAACTTCCTCATGGGCCGCACCTTCCTCGACATCGACATGGCCCGCGCCGCCGACCTGCTCGGCATGGAGCGGCGCCAGGCCGAGGCGTTCCGCGACCTCGAGCGCGGCCAGTTCATGGCGCTGGGCCCTGCGCTGTCGCGCAGGCCGCTGGGCCTGCGCATCGGCCCGACCGACACCAAGCCGCGCAACGCGACGCCGCGGCTGATGCCGCTGCCGGAGGCCTCGCTCGAGGACGCCCGCGCGGTGATTCTCGCCGCACCGCCGCCCGAGACGAACGCGAGGCCGCAGCGCAAGCCGCAGCCCGAGCTGCTCGACCAGTTGATGGCGGCGAAGTCCGCCGCGCTCGAGCTGCGCCCCGAACCGCCGGCGCCCGCCGTCAGCGAGGAGGAGCTCGCCGAGCGCCGCGCCCGCGTCGAGCGCGTGCTGCGCGCCGTGCTGGCCGAGCCCGACGCCGGCTTCCGCGCCGTCGGCGTGCTCTATCAGGAGTTCGTCGTCCGCTGCCGCATCGAGGGGCTGGGCACGGCGGTGCCCGACCTCAACGAGTTCCGCCGCATGCTGACGCGCGCCCGCGCGGGGCTCGGCGGCGACGAGACGGCCGACGACGCCGGCTGGCGGGACGTCACGCTGCGCGCCTCGCTGCTCCCAGAGGACATGCAAGGCGTGTTCATGATGATCGCCCGCGCCGCCAAGGACGGCCGCCCCTGCCCGAGCGATGCCGCGATCGCCCGCGCCTATGGCTCGCACTCGTTGCGCCGGGCGCAGCGCCTGCTGACCTATATCGAGGACCAGGGCCTCATCGTCTGTCAGCTCGATGGCGCCGGCCGCCGCATCGTCACTTTGGTCGAACTCGCCTGGGCCACCGCGCCGGGTGATCCCAATGCCGACGACGCCGAGCAAAGTCTCGTCACCCCATCATCTTGAGGGTGCGCCCGGATCGCTCCGGGCGCACCCCGATATCGTTCGCGATCAGGTCGCGGCGATCCTGCCCATCGCCGGGTCGCTGATGCTGGGCCGTCCGTTCTCGACATGACCCGCGAGCTGCCAGCTGAAGTTGGCATCGGTATCAGTCGTGACCGTCAGATCGTACCAGCCATGGGTCTGCTGCAGGCGAACCCGCGTCTCGAGCCGCTGTCCGCGCTGCAGGCGGTGCCGCTCGCTGCGTCCGGTGTAGTTGTCGGCCAGCGTCACGACGCAGCTCGCCCCCTTGTTGGTGAGCGCGATCGCGAGGCTGCGCGTGTCGTCGCCGTCGTCCCAATCGCAGAGATGGACGGTATCGACATCGACCAGCGCCGCGGTGGTGGCGACGCCGCCCTTGAAGTGGCGGAAGAAGCCGTTCGGCCCGTACACCGACAGATCGTACTGGCCGGCGCTGGCCGCGAGGTCCCATGCGCCCCGCAGCGACTTGCCTGCCTCGACGGTGTAGCTCCACGGTCCGGCCGCGGTGTTGCCGGAGCGGACGTGGAAGCAGACGCCCGCCTGCCCCGGATTGACGAAGCGGATCGCAAACGTCCTGTGCGCGGCGTCGGCATCGCCGTCGACGCGGAGATCGTAGGGCAGCGCGCGCGCCGGGCGGATGCCTGGTTCCTGCAGCGGCAACACCTGCTTGGCCGGCGGCACCGGGTGGTAGTCGTCGAAACGCGTACCGGAGGTGATGTCCGCGACCGGCGGCTTGAAGCCGGCCGTGCTCGGCAGCGGTGCCATGCCTTCGTTGGGCGAGGTGAAGTTGAACGCCGAGGTGAGATCGCCGCACACCGCGCGCCGCCAGGCCGGGATGTTGCTCTCAAACAAATCAGGCGCCTTGTGATGGAAGCGGCGCTCGATGAAGCGGATCACCGAGGTGTGGTCGAACACTTCCGAGCACACGAAACCCCCGCGCGACCACGGCGACACCACCAGCATCGGCACGCGGACGCCGAGGCCGTAGGGACCGGCAACGTGGCTGCCATCGCCGGCGAAGAGGTCCGTGCTGACATCGACGGTCGACTGTCCCCAGGCCTGCGACATCGCCGGATACGGACCGACGACATGGTCGAAGAAGCCGCCGCCTTCGTCGTAGTTGATGAGCAGCGCGGTCTTGCTCCACAGTTCCGGATTCGACGTCAGGATGTCGAGCACCTTGGAGATGTACCAGGCGCCCGGCCCCGGCAGCCAGTTCGGATGCTCGCTGAACGCTTCGGGAGCTGCGATCCATGACACCTGCGGCAGCGTGCCGTTGCGCACGTCGTTGCGCAGCCCGTCGAACAGGTTCTCGAACGTGCCGCCCTTGGCGATGTTGCTGCCGCGCAGCGCCTTCTCGTACAGCGGGCTGCCCGGCTGCGAGTTCTGATACTGGTGGAAATACAGCAGCGAGTTGTCGCCGTAATTGCCGATCCACGGATTCTGGGTCCAGCCCCAGAAGCCTTCCGCCGTCAGGCCGAGACCGATGTCCTGGTAGACCTTCCAGGAGATGCCGGCCTTCTCCAGCCGCTCCGGGAACGTGGTCCAGTCGTAGCCGGCTTCCGCATTGGTGATGACCGGGCCGCCGCCCTTGCCGTCGTTGCCGTCCCAGCCGGTCCACAAGTAGTAGCGGTTCGGATCGGTCGGCCCCATCACCGAGCAGAAATAGGAATCGCACACCGTGAAGGCGTCGGCGAGCGCATAGTGCCAGGGCAGATCCTGCCGGTTCAAGCAGGTCATCGTCGTGGTGCCCTTGTTGGCGATCCACTTGTCGTAATTGCCGTTGTTCCAGGCCTTCTGGCCGTCGTTCCAGCCATGCGCCACGTCCTCGACATAGACCTGGCCGGCATTGTCGACGCGGAACGGCATCACCGATCCCGTGCCGCTCGGCTGCTGCCACACCGGGTTGCCGTTCGGCAGCTTCACGGCGCGCGGATCGTTGAAGCCGCGCACGCCGCGCATCGCCCCGAAGTAATGATCGAAGGCGCGGTTCTCCTGCATCAGCACAACGATGTGCTTGACGTCCTCGATGCTGCCGTGGCGGTTGAACGCCGGAATGGCATGCGCGCGCTCGATGCTCTGGCCGAGGGCCGCGGTCGCAGCCGACGCTCCGAGCAGCCGCAGGAACTCGCGCCGGTTGTGCGCGATCGTGTTCGACATCTCGTTCATTCCCCATGGTGATGACGGTGTCGAGCGACTTAGGTCGGCGCGTTAACAGCCGCGTGACCGGCCGGTAAAGGATGTGTGGCAGGCTTTTGACGCCGCGCGGCGGTGCGGCATTCGCGGCGGCGCGAAGGCGCCCTGCCGCGATCCGCGTCGAAGCCGCCATTGCCCTTGCGCCAGAGGCGAAAAGCTGAATGATCCGTTCGGGTTGAGACGACGACAGGCCGGGCCGCCCCCGGGTTTGGCGCGTTGCGTTCTTGAGGATGATTTGCATATGCCGACGTTGACGGTGCAAGCGGCGGGCCTGCAGGGAGCGCCGGTATGGATATGGCTGCAGGTCGTGTCCAACGGACTGGTCGCCAGCGCCTTCTTCACCATCGCCTTCGTGGTCGGCACGTTTCTGCGGCGGCGTTGGCGCGACGTGATGTTCCGCGGCATCGTCGGGGCGCTTGCGACCTTCGTGGCCGTCGTCGGCGTCACCCGCCTGCTCGCGATCGTCGATCTCTGGGTGCCGACCTCGACCATCACAGGCCTCATCAACATCTTTCTTGGCGTCACCTCGATCGGAATCATCGTCGTCATGATCAAGATGCTGCCGCAGCTTCTGGTGCTGCCGACGCGCATCACCTTGCAGAAGGCCTATGCGCAGCTCGAGGAGGAGATCCGGCAGCGCCGCGCAGCGGAGGCGATGGTGCGGCGATTCCAGGAGATCGAGGCCAACGAGGCCCAGGTCCGTCAGGCGCAGAAGATGGAGGCGATCGGCCAGCTCACCGGCGGCGTCGCGCACGACTTCAACAACATCCTGACCGTCATCACCGGGACGATCGAGATCCTCGCCGATGCGGTCAAGGACAAGCCCCAGCTCGCCGGCATCGCCGGCATGATCAGCGCCGCCGCCGAGCGCGGCGCCGATCTGACCCGGCACCTGCTTGCCTTCTCGCGCCGCCAGCCGCTGCAGCCCCGCGCCACCGACATCAATGCGCTCATCGTCGAAGCCGGCCGTCTGCTGCGCCCGACGCTCGGCGAGCAGATCGAGATCGAATCGATGCTGGCCCATGACAGCGCGCCGGCGCTGATCGATCCGAGTCAATTGTCGACGGCGATCCTCAACCTCGCGCTCAACGCGCGCGACGCGATGCCGGACGGCGGCAAGCTGACCTTGGAGACCAAGAACGTCACGCTCGACGAGCACTACGCGCAACTGAACCGCGACGCCAAGCCCGGAAGCTACGTCATGATCGCGGTCAGCGACACCGGCCAAGGCATTCCCGCCCCGCTGCTCGACAAGGTGTTCGAGCCGTTCTTCACCACCAAGGACGTCGGCAAGGGCTCGGGTCTCGGCCTCAGCATGGTCTATGGCTTCGTCAAGCAATCGAACGGCCACGTCAAGATCTACAGCGAGGAAGGCCACGGCACCACGGTGAAGCTCTATCTGCCGCGCGCCGCAGGCGCGCCGGAGCTGCCTGCCGCCGACACGTCCCGTCCGGCGGTGGCGCGCGGCGGCGAGACCATCCTGATCGTCGAGGACGATGCGCTGGTGCGCGACTACGTGGTCGCGCAGGTGCGCCGGCTCGGCTATCGCACGCTCGCCGCGAGCAACGCCGCCGAGGGCCTGGCGCTGATCGACAATCCGGAACGCATCGACCTGCTGTTCACCGACGTCATCATTCCAGGCGGCATGAACGGCCGCCAGCTCGCGATCGAGGCCGAGAAGCGCCGTCCCGGGCTGAAGGTGCTCTACACATCGGGCTACACGGAGAACGCGATCGTGCATCATGGGCGGCTCGATGCCGACGTGCTGCTGCTCGCCAAACCCTACGTCAGCGCCGATCTTGCGCGCATGATCCGCACTGCGCTGGAGGCGTGAGGCTGACATCGGTCGTTGCGGTCGCGATCCGACATCTGATCGACGTTTCCAACAGCCCATCCTCGCCATGTCTGTCATCACCCGCGAAGCCGGGCGTGACGGCGGAGCTTGTAGAGGCTCATGCTGATCTCACATCCGCCCATTCTGCTCATGAGTACACGCTCTCGCAGCTGATGAGGCCCGAGTGATGCGGCAGTCACGTCCCTCCCGAACAACGAGAGGGTGCAGGGAAGGCCGGGAGCTCGCCGCCCCCATGGCCCCGTGCGGAAAGAATGCACGGGGCAGGAACCACAGGTTCGGCCGAGACATCCCGGCCTTCCCTGCGCGATGGCTCTACGAATTATACGTGATCTCCCTGGGGATCGGCTGTCTTGCCCCCATCGTCCGCGCGTGCCATCAAGCAACGACCGCGGACTTGACCTCAGCGTCGAGAGGCCAGGACCACACGACTTCTCCGTACGCGCCGACTGCGCTCGTCCGGCGCAGCCATCACGTCCATCGCCCCCTACCTCCACGTATCGTGACGACGCGTACGTCCCTCTGCACGAGGCGGGTTGGGCAAGACCATCGGCCCGATTTGCCCGACGACGCAAGCCCGCGCGGCTGCGGCAAACTAACTCGACGGGCATTTCGCGCATACAAAGCATGCGGAGATTGCCCGTCGGGCACATCTGGCCGGTGCTCCGTCCAGACGTGAGGCCGTGAAGATCGACTGACGATTAGCGGACGGACGGAGCAACGGCGGCTTCACCCCGCGCGGCCGGCGGCAATGACGCCTGCCTCAGACTTTCCGACGGCGTCTCGCCATAGATCTTTCGATACTCCCTGGCGAAATGCCCGGGATTGCTGAAGCCGCATCGCAGGGCGATCGACGTCACCGTGTCACCTGCTTTCGCATCGTACAGCATGCGGTGCGCATGTTGGATTCGTGTCAGCTTGATCTTCTCGGCCAAGGAAACGCCGCTCTTCGCGAAGTACTGGTAGACCGTGCGAGGGCTGACGCCGTAGCGAGCCGCGAGCTGCTCGATCGAGATCTTCTGATCCCAGTTCGTCTCAATGTGCTGCAGGATCCTGCGAATGGACTCCGGCATCTGGCTGTCGCGATCGAGATGATCCGTGGTGACGTCGATCGTCGCGCCGACGAGATGGGTTCGCCCGTCGGACGGGCTGTAGACGGAGGTCGCCATGCCACGGACCCAGCGTACCGCACCAGCTTTACCAAGCACCCGGTAGTCGCGCGTGTAGCCGGTTCGCTTCATGATGGCACGACGGATGGCCTGCTCGAGCCCGTTCCGATCCTCCGGATGCACGTGGCACAACATGTCGCGCAGCGACGATGGCGACGCCGGCGGAAAATCTCCCTTGGAATCGTCTGCCTCGACGATCAGGTTGAACGTCGACAGCCCAGCGAGCTTCTCCGCGGCTGCAAGCTGCTCTTCCAGGATCCTGGTCGCCGTGATGTCCTCGACCACGGCGCAGAACCACTTCAGGCGGCCCCTGCCGTCCCTGATCGGATTGACGGTCACGCGTCCCCACACGACGCTTCCGTCCTGTCGGAGGTAGCGCTTGTCGAGCTGATAAGTCGCGACCTCGCCTGCGAGCAGCTTTTCGTGCTGCAGCCGATTGCGCTCCCGGTCCTCGGGATGCGTCAGATCGACAAAGGTCAGCCCACCGGTCTTGAGCTGCTCCAGCGTGTATCCGACGATCCGGCAGCATTCGGCGTTCGCAAACCGGATATGTCCCGTCGCACTGTCGACGATCGAGATGCCGATGCCGAGGCTGTCGAGAAACACCCTCGGCACCGCGATGATTTCGGCAATGTCCTTCCCTGGCATGTCGAAGCCGATAGCATCCAATTTCCATTGAGCCTAGCGGTGAGGATCATCTCGATTTTGATCCAAGGCAATCCCGACGCTGCGACACTTGAGCACCCCCGGCAGAAGTCACGAGGCCATTCCTGCACAATCAGAACAATCGCTGCAGATTGCTGCCTAACCGAATCTTACTGACGACCTGTTAGATTGAATGAAGCTCCGGGATTTTACGGGGATCATCGAATTCAGGAATGATCGCAGTCGGCGCTGTCTCCTGATCACAGCAGCTAACGCGTGATCTCGAGCATCTGGACATCGCTGACGTGATCGTTTGCACAGGAGACCATCATGTTTGGCCGCAAGAACAACGCTGCATCCCTGGCCTCCCTGGCCGTAAACGCGATCACCGCGAAGGTGATGGTCGCTGACGACAAGCTCAACATCGTCTACATGAACGAGGCGGTAAGGGCGCTGATGCGTGAGGCGGAGGCCGATCTCAAGACGCAGTTGCCGAACTTCCGCGTCGACGGACTCATCGGCACCAACATCGACGTGTTCCACAAGGACCCGACGCACCAGCGCCGCATGCTGCAGGCCCTCGCCTCCGAGCACCGGGCCACCATCAAGATCGGCAAGTGGACGTTCGATCTGGTCGCACAGCCCTTGAAACACCCGGACGGAACCCGTGCCGGAACGGTCGTCGAGTGGTCCGACGCCAGCGTGAGGCTGCAGAACCTCGACTACAGCGCTCAGGTCGCGGCAATCGGCCGATCACAGGCCGTGATCGAATTCGACCTGGACGGCAC
The DNA here is from genome assembly GCF_032484535.1 of Bradyrhizobium sp. SZCCHNS3016. Taxonomy (NCBI): domain Bacteria; kingdom Pseudomonadati; phylum Pseudomonadota; class Alphaproteobacteria; order Hyphomicrobiales; family Nitrobacteraceae; genus Bradyrhizobium; species Bradyrhizobium sp. SZCCHNS3016. The sequence continues at coordinate 91,732 of NZ_JAUETE010000003.1, read as the reverse complement.
CATCGTCACCGCCAACGACAACTTTCTGAATGCGCTGGGCTACAGCCTGCCGGAGATCCAGGGCAAACATCACAGCATGTTCGTTCCGCCGGAGGAGCGCAACGGTGCCGCCTATCGCGAGTTCTGGGCGGCCCTGAACCGCGGCGAATACCAGGCTGCGGAATACAAGCGGATCGGAAAGGGCGGCAAGGAGGTATGGATCCAGGCGTCCTATAATCCGGTGTTCGATCAGAGCGGAAGGCCCTTCAAGGTCGTCAAGTTCGCCACCGACGTGACCGCCCAGAAGCTTCGGAATTCCGATCTCGCCGGACAGATCGCCGCCATCAGCAAATCGCAAGCCGTGATCGAGTTCGAACTGGACGGCACCATCATCAACGCCAACGACAATTTCCTGCAAGCACTCGGCTATACGCTGTCCGAGATCAAGGGCCGCCATCATTCGATGTTCGTCGATCCGTCGGAGCGTGACAGTACGGCATATAGCAACTTCTGGGCCGCCCTGAACCGCGGAGAATATCAGACCGCAGAATACAAGCGGATCGGCAAAGGCGGTCGCGAGGTCTGGATTCAGGCCTCCTACAATCCAATCCTCGACCTCAACGGCAAGCCGTTCAAGGTCGTGAAATACGCCACCGACGTCACCAGGCAGGTGCTGGTGCGGATGGGCAATGAGCGCGTCCGCGGCATGATGGAGTCCGTCGCCGCGGGTGCCGAGGAGTTGAACGCCTCGGTGCGCGAGATTTCCGAGGCCATGACGAAGTCGCGCGAGACCGCAATGGGGGCGGCTGACCGGGTCGCCTCCGCCGATTCGCAGGCCAAGCGCCTGAGCGAGGCGACACAGGCAATGAGCGGCATCGTCGAACTGATCGGCAACATCACCGGGCAGATCAACCTGCTGGCACTCAATGCCACGATCGAATCGGCGCGCGCCGGCGATGCCGGCCGCGGCTTTGCAGTGGTCGCGTCGGAGGTCAAGAATCTCGCAACGCAGGCCAAGGCCGCCACCGACAAGATCGGCGCGGAGATCGCCGGACTGAACGGGATATCCAGCGAGGTCGTGAATGCGCTGAACGCGATCAAGGTCGAGATCCAGAACGTCAGCGAATACGTCACCTCGACCGCCGCCGCCGTCGAGGAGCAGAGCACGGTCACCGGCGAGATGTCGTCCAGCATGCAGCGCGCAGCCGCAGAGGCGCAGGCGATCGCAGCAGGCCGGGCGTAGAGGCAGCCTGAGCACGGCGCTCCCCTGCTAGGGCCGCGGCGAGGATCAATCCTGCGTCGCGTCCCAGGTCACCGGCAGATTGAGCAGCCCGCGAAACGCCCAGCCGCCGATGCGCACCGGCTCGGTGTCACGCAGGCGCAGGTTCTCGAGCCGCGCGAACAGCGTCGGCAGCGCGATGTCGGCGATCATCGCGCGGGAGGCCCAGGCGCCGGCGCAGAAATGCGGACCGGCGCCGAAGGCGATGCTCTTGGAGACGTCGCGGCGGATGTCGAAGCGATCCGGCTCGGAAAAATGCATCTCGTCGCGGTTGGCCGAGCCGAACATCAGGAACACGCGCTCCTCCGGTTCGAAGGCGACATCGCGAATCGTCCAGGGCTTGGCGATGCGCCGGGGCGACATGCCGATCGGCGAGATCCAGCGGGCATATTCCTCGAATACCTGCAGCCAGCGCACCTCGCCATTGAGGGCCAGCGCGAGCTGCTCGGGATGCGTCAGCAGTGCCCACACCGTGCCGGCGATCGCATCGCGCGGCTCGTTCTGGCCCCCCGAGATGACGAGCTTGATGTTGGCGCGGATGCTCTCCATCGGCATTTGCGTGGCGAGCATCACGCCAAGCAGGCTCTGGTTCGGGGTCTTCTCCAGCACCGGCAGCATGTCGTCGATAGCGGCGTCGATGCCGGCAGTCGCGGCGTTGCAACGCGCCTCGACGGCGGGATCGGCGGTGTAGTTGGCGATGCCGTCGATCATCGCCTGCGACCACGCATTCATGTCCTGAAAGCGCATGTTGGTGAGGCCGGTGATCAGCTTCAGGCACTCGGCCGAGAACGGCAATGCGAAGTCGCGGACGAGGTCCACGTCGGCGGTGGGATCGAGCGCACCGAGCAGCCGGTCGGCGTGGGCCTGGAACTGCGCCAGCCAGTGCACGCGCACCGCGCGCGGCGACACCGCCGGCGCGATCGCCTGGCGCTCGGCCATATGCGCCGCGCCGTCCTTGCGCATCATGTTGTGGCCCATCAGCCGGTTCATCAGGCCCTGCGGCTGATGTGAGCTGAAGACGTCGATCTGCTTCTCGGAGACGAAGATGTCGTCGCGACGGCACAACAGCGTGCTGCCGAGCTGCGGCACGAAGGCGATCGGCGCCTCCTGGCGCATGCGCGCCAGCGCCGGATAGGGATCGGCCCAGAAGGTGGCGGTATCGATATCGAAGCGCGGTGCTGTGCTCACTCTCGGTCTCCGGTCTGACGGCGCAGGCTAGCTGCACGCTCCGGCAACGTCTGTCCCGGCGATGGGTGACAGCAGGCGAGCCCTCCTCGCTCAGTTCAGCGGCCGCGGTGTCGCCATCAGGCGGAGGGCGATCGCAAACAGCTCGTTCTGCGAGGCAATGCCGAGCCTTTCATAGGCGCGCTTGCGATAGGTGAAGACGGAGTTGAGGGCGATGCCAAGATCCCCGGCGATCGCCTCGGAGGTGAAGCCTTCGAGGATGCGACGGCAGACGTCCTTCTCCCGCGCGGTCAGCACCGACAGCGGTCCGCCAGCGGCAAACAACGAAGCAAATTTGTCGGCCGGGTCCATCGTGGCGGCGCGATCCTGGCAATGACGCGCGACGATGGCCCCCACGATCGGGGCGACCGCGGCGATGCGCTGGCGCTCGTGGGGCGCAAAACCGCCTTGCACAGCGGTGCGATAGAAGTTCACGTAGGTGCAGTGCTCGCCGACCCAGATCGCGGTGGCGGCCTTGTCGACGATCTCGGAATCTTCGAAGAACAGCTTGCGGTAGCCCTTCGGGTACATGCGGCGCGCGAAGTTCGGCAGCAGGATGTGGCGCGCGTCCGCGCGCCTGCGGAAGATCGTGTCCCGGTTCGGATCGGCAGTATGGAAATGCTCCGAATAGGCCGCGCCGAGATCAGGCCCGATCGCGATGTTCCCCGTGCTGAGCAGGCAGCGCGCCGAGCGCTGGTTCTCGAAGGTGAACACCATGCAGTGGCCGACATCGGCAACGGTGCGCAGCGTCTCGATCAGGACTTGCGGAAACTCGGGCTGTCCGATCGCGAGCACCATCGCGCCGACGGCGCCGGCCGCGTCGATACCAGGCCCCTGAGCCTCCATGCGTTCCTCCCGGATCTCTTATTTGCCGAAGCCTAGCAGCAACCCGCCTCGGCTGGAAGCGCCGCCCCGCGTCACCAACCACGGGGACAGACACGGGGCCGCTAGTCCGGCTACGCTCGTCGGCCAAAGTCTCGGCCAGTCAACGCGCCGAGCACGCTCAACGGGGAGGAACCACGATGAGAGCCGCGCTCACGGCGATCGGAATTGCTGCAACGATGGCTTTCGGCTCGCCCGCGCGCGCCGACATCAAGGTCGGTATCGTGGTGTCCGCAACCGGGCCCGGCTCGGCGCTCGGGCAGCCGCAGATCAAGGCGGTAGCTGCGCTGCCGAAGGAGATCGGCGGCGAGAAGATCGTCTATATCGCGCTCGACGACGAATCCGACAGCGTGAAGGGATTGCAGAACGCGCGCCGGCTGGTGATCCAGGATGGTGTCGACGTCATCATCGGCTCGTCGCTAACGCCGGTCACCATGCCGATGCTCGACGTCGCGCTCGAAAGCAGGACGCCGCTGCTGTCGCTGGCGGCCTCGACCGCGATCGTGCAGCCGATGGACGACAAGCGCAAATGGGCGTTCAAGGTCGTGCCCAATGACGACATCATGGCCGCGGCGATGCTCAAATACATCGCCAAGAGCGGGGTGAAGACACTCGGCTTCATCGGCGTGTCCGACGGCTATGGCGAAGGCTACTATCAGGAGGTGACGAAGCTGGCGCCGAAGCTCGGGCTCAAGGTGACCACCCACGAGGTCTATGCCCGCGGCGACACCAGCGTCACCGGCCAGGCGCTCAAGGTGATCGCCACCAATCCGGACGCGGTGTTCATCGCCTCGGCCGGCACGCCGGCCGTGCTGCCGCAACAGGCGCTGCGCGAGCGCGGCTATGCGGGGAGGATCTTCCAGACCCACGGCGTCGCGACGCAGGAGTTCATCAAGCTCGGCAAGGAGAATGTCGAGGGTGCGGTGTTCGCCGGCGAGGCCTTTTCGATCGCCGACGATCTCGCCGCTGAGGATCCGTTCCGCCGTGCCAATGACGAATTCGTGTCAGCCTATCAGGCCGCCAATGGCGACAAGCCGAACATCTTCGCCGCACATCTGTGGGACACCGCCACGCTGCTCAAGCGCGCCATCCCCGGCGCGTTGAAGGCGGCCAAGCCGGGCACCGCAGAGTTTCGCGCCGCGCTGCGCGACGAGCTGGAGCGCGGCAAGGACGTCTATCTCAACAACGGCCTCTCCAACATGAGCCCGACCGACCACAACGGCTACGACGAGCGCTCGGCGTTCCTGATCAAGGTCGAGGGCGGGCGGTTCAGGCTGGCGAAGTAGGTGGGTTCATGGCGCGCGTCAGCTGAACGTAGATCAGGAACGAGCTGTCTGCCGCACGGGCAGTGCACTCCCCCCCCTTGCGCGGAGGGGAGCTCACCGTCACCGCGGCGGAAGCTCGACTCCCAAAAGCCCTGGATGTGGACGTCCCCTGCTCTACGCCGACAGGCTCTCCGCCACCGGCGCCTTGCCCAGGATCAGGTCCGCGGCCTTGTCGCCGATCATCAGGGTCGCGGCGTTGAGGTTGGCGGAGATCATGCGCGGCATGATCGAGGCGTCGGCGACGCGCAAGCCGTCGAGGCCATGGACGCGGAGTTGGTCATCGACCGTGGCCCAGGTCGAGTCCGCCGGGCCCATGCGGCAGGAGCAGCCGGGGTGGAACGTGGTGGTGGCGCGCTGCGTCGCCGCGGCCAGGAGCTCGTCGTCGCTCTGGACTTTCGGACCCGGGAAATCCTCGTACGCGTAGTACGGCGCGAGCGGCGCGGAGGCGAGCAGCCGCCGCGCCAGCTTCATGCCGGCGACGACGACGCGGCGATCGAGATCGGCGGTGAGATAGTTGGTCTGGATCAGCGGCGGCGCGAATGGATCGGCCGAGCGCAGCCGCACATAGCCGCGGCTCTCCGGGCGCTGCTGCCACGACGCGACCGTCATGCCGGGCTCGTCCTCGAGCTGGCCCTGCACGCCCTCCTTGTAGCTCGCCGGCGTGAAGGTGAGCTGCAGATCGGAGCTTTCGGCGGTCTCGCCGGAATGCCAGAAGCAGTAGACCATGGTCGGCGACAGCGACAGGATGCCGCGCCGCGTCACCGCCCATTTCAGCGCCTCGCCCCACAGATTGAGGCCGCGCGCGAGCTCGTTGACGGTCTTGATGTTCTTGACGCGCGCCACCGTGCGCGGCGCGTAGTGGTCCTGCAGGCCCTCGCCGACGCTTCGCAGTGCATGACGCACCTCGATGCCGTGCTCCTGCAGCAGCTCGGGCGCGCCGATGCCGGACAGCTGCAGCAGCTGCGGCGAGTTATAGGCGCCGCCGGACAGGATCACCTCCTTGCGCGCGCGCACCTCGACCGGCACGCCGCCGCGCCCGCCGCGGTGATAGCGCACGCCGACCGCGCGTTTGCCTTCCAGCACAACGCCGGTGGCATGGGCGTGGGTGCGCACCTCGACGTTCGGCCGCTTGCTGGCCGGACGCAGGAACGCGGTCGCCGACGACACGCGGCGGCCGTTCTGGATGGTGCGCTGAACGTAGGACACGCCCTCCTGGATCGCGCCGTTGTAGTCCGGGTTGCGCGGGATGCCGAGCGAGACCGCGCCATCCATGAAGGCCTCGCACAGCGTGTCCTTCCACTCCATGGTGGTCACGATGAGGCTGCCGTCGCGGCCGCGATACCGATCCTCGCCGGCGCCGATGCGCTTCTCCATGCGCTTGAAGTGCGGCAGCACGTCGGAATAGCTCCAGCCGCGATTGCCCATCTGCGCCCAGGTATCGAAATCCTGGCGCTGGCCGCGATTGTAGACATGGCCATTGATCGAGGAGGAGCCGCCGAGCGTCTTGCCGCGCGGCGCGTAGATGCTGCGCCCAGCGGTGTAGGGTCCCGGCTCCTGCTGATAGCCCCAGTTGATGCTCTTCATGTAGAAGGTCTTGATGAAGCCGGCCGGCAGATGGATGTAGGGGTGCCAGTCGCGTGGCCCCGCCTCCAGCACGCACACCGTGACCTGGGGGTCCTCGCTGAGGCGGCTCGCCAGCACGCAGCCGGCAGAGCCGGCGCCCACGATCACATAGTCGAAGGTATCCATCTGGTCGTTCGTCCCGGTCTCGTCATCGTCCGCCGCGCCAGGCGGCAAGCGGCCATAGCGCGATCAGCGCGGCTTGTCATTCAATTGGTAGTCGAGATGCGCCTTCACGGTCGGCCATTCGGCCGCGGTGATGCTGTAGACGACGGTATCCCGCAGCGTGCCGTTCGGCGCGATCTGGTGGCTGCGCAAAATGCCGTCCTGCTTGGCGCCGAGCCGCTCGATGGCGCGCCGGCTCTGGTGGTTGAAGAAATGCGTTCGGAACTCGACCGCGATGCAGTTCATCGCCTCGAAGGCGTGCGCCAGCAGCAGCCGCTTGCACTGGGTGTTGAGCGCGCTGCGCTGCACCCGCTTCGCATACCAGGTCGAGCCGATCTCCACCCGGCGGTTGGCGGCATCGACGTTCATGTAGGTGGTCATGCCGGCGACGCGGCCGTCGGGGTCGAGCACCGTGAACGGCTGCATGCTGCCGGCCGCGAGCAGGCCGAGCCGGCGCTCGATCTCCTTGGCCATGGTCTCGGGTTTCGGAACTGCGGTGTACCACAGCTTCCACAATTCGCCGTCGCTGACCGCCGCGACCAGCGCGTCGTGATGGTCTGATGACAGCGGCACGAGGCTGGCGTGCGCGCCGCGGAGGGTGACTGGTTCGAGAAAGGGCATCAGCAGTGTCCGCCATTGCGAGGATCGCAAGCGACGAAGCAATCCAGGGCCGCACATGCCGCCGTGGATGGCTTCGCTGACGCTCGCGATGACGGAACTATCACGTGGAGCGTCACTTGTTCAGAAAATTCAGCGGCAGGCCCGGCCGCGGCCAGTCCATCGCCACCAGCTCACCCCTGCCCGACAGCGTGATGTAGGCCGTCTTCAGCTCGGGACCGCCGAAGGCAATGTTGGTCGTCACGCGGTCACCGGTCGGCACCTGCTCGACCAGCGTGCCGTCGGGCGCGATCACGCTGATGCAGCCGGTCACCAGCGTGGCGACGCAGACATTGCCGTTCGCCTCGACCGTGAGCGAATCGAACATCTGGTAGCCGCCGAGGCCCGCGATCGGCCGGCCGCGCTCGCCGCGATAGATCACCTCGCGCGGCTTCACCGTGCCGGGCTCGGCGAGATCGTAGGCCCAGAGACGCGCAGTCGGCGTCTCCGCGATGTAGACGGTCTTCTCATCCGGCGACAGCCCGATGCCATTGGCCGGCAGGATGCCGTGGACGGCCTCGACGATCTCGCTCATGCCGGGCTTGAGGTAGTAGAACGCGCCGACATCCATGTCGCGAGCGCGGCGCTTGCCGAGATCGGAGAACCACAGGCCGCCATGGCGGTCGAATACGAGGTCATTCGGCCCGCGCAGCGCATGCTCGCCGCAGCGGCTGACCACGGTCTCGATCTTGCCGCTCTGCAGATCGACGCGCTGGATCGAGCCGCCGAGATAGTCCTCGGGCTGCGGGCCCGGCATGATCATCTTGCCGGTCGGAATCCAGGAGAAGCCGCCATTGTTGCAGATGTAGATCTTGCCGTCGGGCCCGAGGGCCGCGCCGTTCGGCCCGCCCGGAATCTGCGCCACGACCTCCTTGCGGCCGTCGGGAAACACCCGCGTCAGGCGCTTGCCGCGGATCTCGACCAGCACTACCGAGCCGTCGGGCATCACCACGGGCCCTTCCGGAAATTCCAGATCGGTGGCGAGCACGCGCATGTCGGACATCGGACGACCTCCCGCTTTCGTCGCCGCGCTGCGGCGCATTGTTGTTAGGCGTGAGGTTATCGCAAACGTGCCGCTGCTTGCCAAGCAATCGGCGGGGTCCGGCGCCGCAGGGCTGGCCTGCAGCGTCTCGACACAAATCCGGGACGCCTCCGGCGGGGGTCAGCGAATCACCGGAACCCAGATCTCGAACCCGCCATCACCGGTCCTCGGATCGAAGCGCTGATCGTAGCGTTCGAAGCTCGGTGCGTCGGCGACCGTGCAGCCCGATTGCGGCAGCCAGTGATTCCAGATCGTGTTGACGGTGCGGCGGATGGTCGAGACGTGGCCCGGATGGGCGAACACGGCAAAGGTCGCGGCGGGAATCCGAACCTTGGCGAAGCTGCGCGGCAGGTCGGAGAAGTCGGTCACCGCGACTCCTGCCACGTAGTCGAAATTTCCGGCATCGTCGCCGTTGCAGCAGACACCGTAGGCGACATCTCCGATGCGAGCCGGGATCTCGTGCACCACCTGGTGGAAGCGCTGCCACAGCGCCGGAATACCGGCCCCATTGTCGTGGCTGAAGCGTTCGGAGACGCCCGCCACGAGCAGGGGCTTGGCCGTCACGAAGCGCGGGGCGGCGAGATCGTCGAGCGGGGTCTGGTCCATCATGATCGGCTCCTGAAGCGGCAGGCCATCGAGGCATGGGTTGGCGCGCACCGATTCCGGCGTGACGCCGAACTGGTCGCGGAACGCGCGCGTGAACGCTTCGTGGGAGCCGTAGTCAGCCTCAAGCGCGAGACTGAGAATGTCGGGTGCGCCAGAGGCCAGAGCCCGTGCCGCCTCGCTGAGACGGCGCAGCCTGACATAGCGCATCACCGAGACGCCGGTCGCCGCCGCGAACGCGCGCACGATGTGGAAGCGCGACACGCCGGCGATGGCCGCCACGTCATCCAACGTCAACGGCGCCGACAGATGGCTCTCGATGAACCAGAGCGCCTTCTGGGCCGGGTTGGTGGACACCCCTCTCTCCTATCGAAGCGCCCGATCCTGCGCGCGGAGATCCACGTGCGCTTGATCGTTATTGCGCTGCGGACCGTGCTATTTGCTGGTCGGCTTCGCTGGCGCCGCGTCCTTGGCAGCCGGCGCATCGGCCTTCTTCCTCAGCTCGTCCGCGAGCTTCGCCTGGGACGCCTTCAGCTCGTCGATCAGGCCCTGCTGCGAGATCAGCGCGGCCTTCAGCGCCTGGATCTGGCGATTCGCCGCATCGAGCTTCTGCTGTTGATCGAGCGATTGCTTGGTCATCGTCTTCTGCAGGAAATCGATATTGCTCTGCAGACATGATGTCCGTCGATCCATCGCCTTTTCTGCAGTGCAGATTTCGATGCCCGGAATATCCTGCGCATGTCCGGCAGAACTCACACATATCGCGAGCACGCTCGCGGCAAAGATGATTCGCGCGGCAACGAATTTTCGCATCACAATTTTCTCATTGGCTTGCCCAACACATGATTTTGCGTGGAACTGACGGAGTTTCCTGATTGATACCATACTGAGACCTCAATCGCGCATTGAAGTTCCGGCCGGGACCCGTTTTTAGGGAGATGGACAGAATGGCTACGCGCGAAAAACGGCTGGCGCAATTCGACGGCAGCGGTGAGCCGCCGCCGGGGCAGACGGTCGAGGTGCTGTGCGAAGATCACAGCGGCACCTATCAACTTCCGTTCCCCTGTTTCTACATTGATGGCAAATGGCACAACAAGGAATCCGGCGGCGCGCTCGAAGCCACTGTCATCGGCTGGCGCTTCCCGCGCGCGCGATTTGATGAGCGCAATGGACGCCGTCCGCAGCCGAGCTTCGTTGCCGATCGCGCTTCGTCTTATTGATCACACCGGGCCCTGAGTTCTACTCAGGGCCGGTCTTGCCGAAAATACGGTTTTGAACGCAGATTGAGCATCACGACCGGATAAGCCATCAGCAGCGCGCCGGTGACGACCGCAAGGACAGCCGTTCCAACGTCGAGCACACCGTCACCCCACGCCCGCCGCCACATCGCAATTGCGATCGGAAAGAACAGAATCAGCGCCGTCGCCAGCCCCGGCGAGAATCTGCCTCCACTGCGCAGGAACGGCAGAATGTGGAAGAAGATGGCGTTGATGATCATCAGCGCTGCGTAGGCGAGCGCGGCCGGCGGCCATGTCTCGGCAAGCTCTGCCTGCACCGCGCCGAGCACGACCACCAGCGCGTTCGTCACGTAGAAGTCGCTCCACTCGACCGGCAGCTTCATCACCGCACGCGCCCAATTGCGCCAATCGAACGTGTATTCCTCGAGAATATGCGCGCCATAGGCCGCGAGCGCGAGCCAAGCCAATGTGGTCAAGGTCATGATCGATGCTCCCCTCGCGGGTGATGGACCGGCGCCGGATCGGTCGCAAGGGGCAATGTAGAGCACCAAGGCGCGAGACAGGCAGCGCGCGTGCCGTGTTTCAAAATGCGACGGCGCTGCCTTGCAGTCTTAATCCTTGGAACGCTGCTGGAACGAATCGCGTCCGAATCGGATGCCGCATCTGGTGCGCGACCTGTTCACGCTAGATATCGGACACGTCGGAGACGACCCACCACATCATGAGGAGAAGCATCGCGCCGCATGCCGCAAGCGGATGCCAAAGATTAACGGAGAAGGAGCTCAGGCGCTCAGCTCCACGGCGTGACCGGCGGCACGTTGTCGGTCGCCGGCGGCATCTCGACCGTCTTGAAGTCGGCCGGGCTGACGATCTCCATATATTCCATGTCAGGGGAATAATCGTAGAGGTAGTGCACGATGCCGGGACGCTGGTGCACAACGTCGCCGGCCTTCACCAGGGTCGGCTTGTCCTCGTACATGAAGCGGGCCCAGCCCTTCATCATGATGACGATCTGGAAATCGCAATCATGGCGATGCCAGCCGGTGCCATCCACCGGCGGACAATCCGGATTGGCCTTGACGAGGTGGCAGATCACCTGCCCGCCGGTGGCGTCGGCGATGCCCAGATCGCGATACAGGAAGAAGTCGCGCAACCCACCGCCCGTGTAGGCGGTGTCGTCGGGCTTCACGTGCGAGAACTTGGTCACCACTGCATGCTGGTTCATGACGGCCTCCACCGGTTGATCCCGACATCGGCGACCGTTGCGGCCCATCGATCGGCCACAGCGGCCACCACGTCCGAAAGCGGATTGTGCCATGCGAAAACCACGCCACGCCCCGTCCGCAACGCAAAGATCGACAGGCCAGGACGGCATCGCGAGCCGAACCGATTGCCAACAACTGGATTTTGGCCGACTCCACACGGCAATGGTGACGTGCTGACAGCTCACGCCACGCGCCGAGAAGACGCAGATCCGGCTTCAAATTGAGCAGCACCTGCCCGTGGCATGAGCCGTTCTCGCCGGAGCCGGCGGCTGCAAAGGGCCGCGGGCACGGGCCGCTGACGGCAGGACCCTAGTACTCGACCTCCAGCTCCTCGATCTCCTCTGGCTCGGCCTTGGCGGCCTCGATCCATTGCTGCATCTCCGGCAGCGCCATGATCAGGTCGGCATAGGCCCTGAGCTGCGGCTCGAGCTTCACGTCATAAGTCACGAAGCGCGTCACCACCGGCGCATACATCGCATCCGCCATGCCGCGCCCGCCGAACAGAAATGGGCCGCCGGATCTGTCCAGGCAGTCGCGCCAGATCGCCCAGATGCGATCGATGTCGGCCTGCGCCCGCGTCCAGACCTTGAAGCCCGGAAAGCGCCCCTTGAGATTGACCGGCAGCGACGCCCGCAGGGTCGTGAAGCCAGAATGGATCTCGCCCGAAATCGAGCGGCAATGCGCGCGCTGGATACGGTCGGCTGGCAGCAGGCCCGCCTCCGGAAAGGTCTCGTTGAGATACTCGCCGATCGCCAGCGTATCCCAGATCGTCGCACCATCGTGGCGCAGGCACGGCACCAGGATCGAGGACGACAGCAGCAGGATCTCGGCGCGCGCCGATGCGTCGTCCGGACCGACCACGACCTCGTCGAAATCGAGCCCGGAAAATCTTGCGAGCAGCCAGCCGCGCAGCGACCACGACGAGTAATTCTTGCTGCTGATGGTCAACGTCGCTTTGGCCATGTCGCCCCTACCCTCTTTCCGCTTTGCCGCTTGTCGTTCGCCCATCGTGCCGCTCGTGCGAGCGGCATCATGCGCGGAGCCGGATACGTCAGAGATTTCAGCGAGCAAGCGACATGCCAGTTTTTCAGGCAAGACTCGGCCACTCTGGCTCCGATATTGCATACAGCAACGCATGTAATGGATCGGACGCGATGGCGCTGCTGTACCAAGCCTATCAGAACCACATGGACCTGACCGAGCCGTGGCGCCAGAGCGCGGCAGCCGCCATGCGCTATCTCAACCTGATCCCATCAGGGCTATCCAGCCGCGCCATGCGGCGTCTGTCCGCCGCGCTCGAGCTGATCTCCCGCGCGGCCTTGACCTACGCTCGCCCGGCGTATGGCATCGACAGCGTGACGGTCGGCAACCGCGAGCTCGCCGTCACCGAAGAGGTCACGTTCAAGACGCCGTTCGGCTCGCTCCTGCACTTCAAGAAGGACGCTGCGCCGGATCAGCCCAAGGTGCTGCTGGTCGCACCGATGTCCGGCCATTTTGCCACGCTGCTGCGGGGCACCGTGAAGACGCTGCTGCAGGACCACGACGTCTACATCACCGACTGGCACAATCCGCGCGACATCCCGCGCGATCATGGCCGCTTCGGGCTGGAAGACTACACCGATCATCTCATCACCTTCCTCGGCCAGCTCGGGCCGCGCCCACACATGGTGGCGATCTGCCAACCGTCGGTCTCCGCGCTCGCGGCCACCGCCGTGATGTGCGACGACAACCATCCGTCGCGCCCCGCCACCTTGACCTTGATGGCCGGACCGATCGACACGCGGATCCAGCCGACCAAGGTCAACGAGTTCGCCAAGAGCAAGCCGATCGACTGGTTCGAGGACAACCTGATCCACTACGTGCCCTTCCAGTGCAGGGGCGCGTTCCGCAAGGTCTATCCCGGCTTCGTGCAGCTCACGGCCTTCGTATCGATGAATCTCGAGCGCCATGTGAAACAGCACATGGATCTCGCCAATCATCTCGCCAAGGGTGAGGTCGAGAAGGCGGAGACCATCAAGACGTTCTACGACGAGTATTTCGCGGTCATGGACCTTCCCGCCGAGTTCTACATCGAAACCGTGCGCGACGTGTTCCAGGAGCATCTGCTGCCGCAGGGCAAGCTGATACATCGCGGCCGTCCCGTCGACCCGAAAGCGGTCCGGCGTATCGGCCTGATGACGGTGGAAGGCGAGCGCGACGACATCTGCTCGATCGGACAGACGCTCTCGGCGCAGGACATCTGCACCAATGTGCGTGCCTATCGGCGCGTCCATCACATGCAGGCCGGCGTCGGCCATTACGGCGTGTTCAGTGGCAAGAAGTGGAATAACGAGATCTATCCGCTGCTGCGGGATTTCGTGCACGTCAATTCGTGAAGCGGCCGCGCTGCACGCGTTGCAGCGTGGCCGACGGCGCCTCCCCGAACTTGTTGCGATAGGCCCCCGCCATCCGCCCGAGATGGGTGAAGCCAAGGTCGAAGGCGATGTCGATGATCCGCGCCTCCGGTGGAGCCGCCATCAATTGCGCATTGAGCCGCGCCAGGCGGATGTCGAGCAGCATGTCGGAGATCGACATCCCGAAATGGCGGCGAAAGCCGCCCTGCAGCGCCCGGATCCCCACGCCTGACGACGCCGCAAGTTCCGCCAGATCGAGCGGTTCGGCTGCGTGCGCGGCCAGAAGATCACGCGCCCGGCGGACGGCCTGCGGCAACGTCTCGACCCGGCCGGAATGCAGCCTGATCGCCTCCGCCAGGCCATTGCCGGGCTGCTCGAACAGAATGTCCAGCAGCGTCTCGCGCCAATTGGCTGCCGCAACCGGTGGCAGGCCGCGCCCACCGCCGAGACGCTCGGCGAGGTCCGCGAGCCCGAGCATGTGAGCCCGGAGCCGCGAGCCAGGACATCCCGACAACGCGATTGCGGGATCGAATTCGATCGGTTGCACCGCGCGCCCGGACAGCGCTGCTGCGCGCTGTTCCACGAGACGGCGGTCGAGCAACAGGATCAACTGAGCGCAAGCGTCCCAGACCATCCGCGTGGGCAATGTCGGCGACAGCAGTGATGCCGCATGGTCTGGCGCCGTCGCGACCTCGCCGGCCCCGGCAAAGACCCGCGCGGTCCCCGCCAGCGGGAGCTGCAGCAGAAAGAAGCGGTCGAGACAGCCCGGATCGATGGTTACCGCACCGCCATAGGCGACGTAGTTGATGGAAAAGCCATCGAATGCCGCGCAATTATGCAGAGCGAGGAAATCGCGCGCAGTATCCGCCTCCGGTTGCAGCCCATGCGGACAGAAGATGCGGCCTATTTGTTCAGCCGCCTCATCGACATCGTGCGTTGCAACACGGCCATAGGCTGTAAGCCGCGGCACAGCCGGAGACTTCCAACTACGATCAGCGGCTGCACCTGCAGTCATGGCCTACGTCGTCCGTCGAGATCGTTTGAAACCTATAATAATTAGCAACTGACGTCGAGGGATTCGTTTTCTGGATAGACTTGGCGCCGCCCCGGCTTGATCCTGCCATGCGTGCAGCAAGGAGATCCGGCATGATCACACTCGAAAAAGGCATCACGCGCGCAGGTACCGGCTATGCCGGCAAGACCTGGAATATCCTGGGTCAGCTCTATTATCCGAAAGCCGTCACCGACTCCACGTTCGCCTTCGAAACCAACAGCGAGCCCGGGCAGTTCGTGCCGGTTCACGTTCATCCCACCCAGGACGAGTTCATCCTGGTGCAGGAAGGCGTCCTCGATCTCAAGCTCGACGGCGTCTGGGTCAAGGCGAATGCCGGCGACCTCGTGCGCATGCCGCGCGGCATTCCGCATGGCTACTTCAACAAATCCGACAAGCCGGCGCGCGCGCTGTTCTGGGTGTCGCCGATGCAGAAGCTGGAGGCGCTGTTCAACATGCTGGACAATCTCGCCGACCCGGCCGAAGTGGTGCGGATCTCGGCGGAGCACGAGGTCGACTTCCTGCCGCCGGAGGCCAACGACTAGGCGGCAGCGCCGGGCCCGGCGAGCGCTCCTCAATTGTTGCGGTACGGACGGAGTGCGATCATCGCTATCGGCCCGGTGCGCCTGCAGCATGAGCAACGGCTGCGCCTGAACGACATGCGATCGGCGAGATCCTTCTCGCCCTGATTTCGAAGCTGGCTTGTCCGTCGGCATCGCACATCTCGGTCGCGCCGGGCGACCTTCGTCACCATCAAACTCTTGCGGCGCGGCGGGTGCGCGGCCGCGCGCCCGACAACAAGGAGGTCCCATGATCAATCGAAAGAATGTCTGTGTGATCGGCGCCGGCGTCTCCGGCCTGGCTGCAGCCAAAGCATTCGCCGCCCGCGGGCACGACGTCACCATCGTCGAGCGGAGCGCCGATCTCGGCGGCGTCTGGGAGCCCGCGCGATCCTATCCCGACGTGCAGACGCAGAGCCCCAAGGAGCTCTATCGCTACACCGACAAGGCGATGCCGGATCACTACCCCGAATGGCCGAAGGGACCGCAGGTCTATGCCTATCTTGCCGACTACGCGAAGTCCCACGACCTCATCCGCCTGATGCGGTTGAACACGACCGTCCTTGCGATGCAGCGCCGCAGTGACGGCAAACCTGGATGGAGCCTCGACCTCAAGACCGGGGACCGAACGAGCCGGGAGGATTTCGATTTCGTCGCCGTCTGCACCGGTCAGTTCAACGAGCCGCAGACGTTGTCGCTTGCCGGCGAAGATCAGTTCGCGGCCGCCGGCGGCTTGATCCTGCATTCCTCGAAATACAACGATGCCGCGCTCACGAGGGGGCGCGACGTGGTAGTCCTCGGCGGCTCGAAATCGGCAACCGACATCGCGGTCAACGCCGTGCGCTCCGGCGCGCGCTCGGTCACGATCGTGCTTCGTGAAGCGGTGTGGCGCATTCCCTACTTCATCGGCGGTCTGATCAACTTCAAGCGCATCCTCTATATCCGCGCCCAGGAGCAGATGTTCCCAAGCTGGGGCATCGGCCCGCTCTCGCGCCTTGCCCATCTGCTGGCCAAGCCGCTCGTCTGGGCCAATTGGCGCGGCCTGGAGAGCCTGCTCAAGACGCAGTTGAAGCTCGCCAAATGCAACATGGTGCCGAACGGCAGGATCGAGGACGGCGTGAACTGCTCCGTCCCGATCGCGACGCCCGACTTCTTCCCGATGGTCGCAGACGGCCGGATCAAGGCTGTCTACGGCACCTTCGGCCACTACGAGCCGAACACCATCGTGACCAGCGGCGGTGAACGAATTCCGGCCGACGTCGCGATCCTCGCCATCGGCTACAAGCTCGGGGTCCCGTTCCTGTCGGCTGCCGACCGCGCCAAGCTGGTCGATCCGGACGGGCAGTACCGGCTCTATCGGCTGATCGCCAATCCCGATCTTCCCGACATGGGCTTCGTCGGCTTCAATTCGAGCTTCTGCACCGTGCTCTGTGCGGACATGGCCGCCAACTGGCTGGTGCGGTATGCCGACAAGCAGCTGGCGCATCAGCCGAGCGAGCGCGAGATGCGCGACAACATCGAGATGATGCTGCATTTCAAGCGGATCGAGCGCCCTGCCGCGGGCGTCTATGGCGGACTTTGCGTCGCGCCCTATCACTTCAAGCATTTCGACGAACTGCTTGCAGACATTGGCGCCCAGCGCCGACGGCGCAACCCGTTGGCCGAGATGTTCACGCCGCCCGATGCGGACGCGTATAACGACTTTCTCGCATCCGCGCCGGCCTATCAGGCCTGCTGAGGTAGCGGCGAGCAGCCTCGCCACACTACTAACACAGTGACGCCGCAAGCGAGACGCATTGCAGGGACGGCCGTATGCGCCGACGCCGGCGCTGGCCTTCCTGGCAAGGCCGGGCTATCCAAAGCGCCCCCGGCCTCCAGCCGTTCGCCTCGGAGCCTGCCATGATACTCTCGCCCCATCTCCGCATCATCGGTCTCGCTGCTTCGGCCGCGTTCCTCCTGACCACTGCGGCCCAAGCCGCAGAAGTCCACGTCATGATCTCCGGCGGCATGACCGCTGCGTTCAAATCCCTGGTGCCGGAGTTCGAGCGGCGCTCGGGTCACAAGGTCACGATTGCCTACGGCCCGTCGATGGGAACAACCACGAATGCGATTCCCGTCCGCCTCGAGCGCGGCGAACCTGCCGATGTCCTCATCATGGTGGGCTACGCGCTCAGCGATCTCACCACCAAGGGCAAGGTGATGCCGGATAGCCGTGCGGACCTCGCCAATTCGCCGATCGGCGTCGCGGTCAAGTCGGGGACGCCGCATCCCGATATTTCGAACGCGGAAGCCGTTAAACGCATGCTGATCGCCGCCAAGACCATCGCCTATTCGGACAGCGCGAGCGGCGTCTACGTCTCCACCGAGATGTTCGATAAGCTTGGCGTCAAGGACGAGATGAAAGGCAAGGCGCGGATGATTCCGGCCACTCCCGTCGGCGAGATCGTCGCCCAGGGCGAAGCGGAGATCGGCTTTCAGCAGATCAGCGAGCTCAAGCCGGTGAAGGGCATCGACATCGTCGGGCCGCTGCCGGCCGGACTGCAGAAGATCACCGTGTTCTCCGCCGGCATTGCCACGGACGCCAAGGAGCCGGAGGCCGGCAAGGCGCTCATCAAGTTCCTGCAATCACCGGATGCGCGTCATGTCATCGCGGAAAGCGGCCTCGATCCGATCGTGAGGCGGGCCCCGAACTGACGATAGAGCGCGCCGGCTGAGACGATGGCTCTCCCCGCCTGTGGCGTGGGAGAGTTCGGCAGGTAGCGTCGGTGCGCCTACTGGGTGAGCAAAGTCGACTCGCTCAGATTGTTGGCGCCGTACGCTTTCTTGAGCAGGCCGTTCGCCTTGGAGTCCGTCATGAACTTGGTGACGAAGGCCAGCGACTGCGGATGCTTCAGCGGTACCGCAACCGCGGTGTCCGTCTTCTTGAAGGTCTCGGCGAGCACCTTGGTGCCGGAAATCTGCTTGGCGATGAGATTCAATTGATCGCGCGCCAGCGCGAGCGCGTCGATCTCGCCCGCGCTGAGCAGCGCATAGACTTCCTCGTAGGATTTGAAGCCGGTGACGGTCGCCTTCTTCAGGAAGGCCTTGGCACCGCGCAGCACGGTCGTGTCGTTGATGGCCGCAACCTCGGTGCCGGCCTGATCCAGCGCCGCGATGTTGGCAACGTCGAGACCGGCGCGGATGATGAAGGTGGTCTCGACCGAATCGTAGACCGGACCGAACGAGACCTTGGTTGCGCGCTCCGCGTCCTTCGGCATGAAGGCCACATCCCAGGCGCCCTGGGCAGCCTCGTCGATGATCGCATTGGAATTCGGATGCTCGACGAATTCGACGGGCACGCCGACCTGCGCGGCCATGGCCTTGCCCAGCTCGACTGGAACGCCTGAATAGCCGCTGTCCGATTTGACGCACCAGAACGCACCGCCGGCGGGGCCAACGGCAATGGCGACGCGAAGCTTGCCCGTCGGCGCGATTTCTTCCTTCAAGCCGGCTGCGCCCGCGGCGTGGCCGGCAAACGTGACTACCGCAGCTACCAGGGCTGCGTCACGCAGCCAGCGCCAAAACGCCATGGCCCTCTCCCATTGGATTGCAAGTTGGATACGAGCCGCACCTTGCCGGGAGCACCGTTAAATACAGCTTACCTCGCTTACGCAAAGCAGCATGCGACGCGCAAAACTTGCGCGTCGCAATTGCGGTTTCAAATAACTCGATACCGAAAACCGAATAAGCGTCGCTTAAACGCAGCGGCGAACCGCGACGCCATTGACGATCACCGTGCGGCACGCCGCGGCCGCCACCGGCGGCTTGCGAACCACCACAGCGCCCGCCGCACCGGCGCAGCCGGCCCGCACGACGCCGCGTGCGCAGACCACGGCATTGGCATCCGACATCGACACGAACGGCATCGCCGCCAGGATGAACAATCCGCACAGCGTGGAAATAATGGCACGTGAAACAATGGCGCTCATCTTCAAACTCCTGATCATGATCTGATTGGTCAAATATCCACCCTGTCGCGACCTTGCCTGGGACCTCCCCGCCCGACAACTGGGACAATTTGGGTGGATTCGCTTTCGTGTGCGTCCTCGCGGGCACGGCGGTGGTAACTGTGAACGGCGGCAGCCGCCCTGCATCAGCGATGGGCCGCAAACTGCGCGAGCATGCCCTTGCAGCCAGGTGTCAGCGCGCCGGCATTGGCCGCGAGGCACTGCGCAATCCGGCCGCCGCCCGGCTCGATGCCGCTGCACAACGCCCGCGCGTCCGCGCCGCACGCGGCCCTCACGATGCGCAACTCCTCGAGCGGCCGCAGCGGTCGCAACACCAGCGCCGGCGCCGCTGGTCCAGCGGTGGTTGTCGCCGCGGGCGAGGCAACAGCCGCAGTCGCCGTCGATGCCCCGGTCGACGCGGCACCACCGCTCGAAGCCGCCATCGCCTGAGCGCAGGGAGCGGACACCTTGGCCTTGTTCTGCTCCAGGCATTGCAGCGCCGCCGCGCCGCCCGGCGGCACGCTGCTGCACACCTTGCGGTAATCGGAGCCGCAGGCACTTCGGATCGCGGCAACCTGCGCCTCGCTCGGCTTGACCGCAGGCGCCGACGCAGCCGGCTTGGCCGCAGCCGTGGCGGACTGGGCAGGCACGGCCGGGACGGACGCGGCCGGCTGCGCCGCGACCTTCGGAGGCTCGGCGGGAGGCTTGCTCGCCTCGGCGGCGGCCGGCCTGCTCTCGGCCGGTGGCGCCGAATCCGGCTTGGCCTGCACGACAGGCTTGGCCTCTGCCGCAGGCTTGGCTTCCGCAGCAGGCTCGAGCGCCTTGACCGCCGTCTGACAAGATGAGGACAGGCTCGCGATGTTCTTCTGCAGGCATTGGAACGCCGCCGTGCCGCCGGGCGGCACGCTCGCGCATTTCGACATGTAGTCCGACCGGCATGCCGACTTGATCGCGTTGCGCTGCGCATCGCTCTGCGCCAGCGCCTCCGTTGCTGCAAGGCCGGCCGCCGCGACCATCCCGAGCACCAGCATTCTCCTGAAGCGATTGATCATCGATCGATCCTCAATGGTGTCGTGCTTCAATCTCTCGTCGCCACCGCGGTCGCCTGCGTGGTGGCCAATCAGATCTCATCAGTATCAGCACGCGCATATCGGCCCAGGCTGCGCCGGCAGCCCGTGCCTGGCAATTGGGAAAATTTGGGTGGATCGCATTCTCACTCCGCCGGCGCCTCCCGCAGCGCCGGCTGCGCCGCCGGAAGCTCCGGCGGCAGGATCAGCGCAGCGATGACCGCAACCAGGCAGAGCACGGCGAACGCCTGCAGCATGGTGACGAAGCCGCCGCGCTCATACAGCCAGGCGACTAGGCCGACCGAGGCGCCTGCCGCGGTGAAGCCGACGAAGTAGCGCACCGCATAGGCGCGCGAGCGCCATTCCTCGGCGGTGTATTTGCCGACCATCGCGTCGTTGACCGTGACCTGTCCGAACGCGCCCATGACGATGCCGATCGAGGCTACGATCAGCGCCCAGTCGCGCGCATCGGCGGCGAGATAGAGCAGCGGCGCCAGCACCAGGGAAAGCGGCAGCGCGATCGTCTTCAGCGCGTGGCGATCGAGCAGCCGCCCGATCGTGTACTGCGTCATCGCGCCGAACACGTAGACGCCGGCCGCGATCACGCCGAGCAGCGCCGGGCTCTGCGTCAACCCGGCCAGCCGCTCCGCGAACAGCTTTGGCAGCGCCACGGTGATCGCGTTGAACGTCGTGGAGATCGCGATCACCACCAGCAGCAGCGCGAGCACCACGCGCCACATCTGGTCGCGCGCGACGCGGGCCTGCGCCGCGGCCTGCTTCGATCCGCGGCGGTCCTCATGCACGACCGACAGCGCGAACACCACGCCGATCGCCACCGTGATCACCCCGGGTACGATGAAGGCGAAGCGCCAGCCGAGATATTGCCCGACCACGCCGGTGACCAGCGCCGACGAGGCGACGCCGAGATTTCCGAACACGCCGTTCAGCCCCATGTCGCGACCGAGCCGGTCGGCGTAGGACACCAGCATCGCGGTTCCCACCGGGTGATAGATCGAGGCGAACAGCCCGATCGAAAGCAGCGCCGCGCCGAGCTGCCACGGCGTCTGCACCAGGCCGACCGAGACCATCGACAGGCCGATGCCGAGATAGAAGATCAGCATCATGTGCCGCCGGCTCCAGCGGTCGCCGAGCCAGCCCGTCAGGAGCGACCCGGCGCCGAAGGCTATGAAGCCCGGCGTCGCATAGGGCAGCAGGTCCGCATAGGCCATGCCGAGCGCCGGGCCCATGATGATGACCGCGGCTGCGAAGATCAGCATCGCATAATGGTCGACGAAGTGGGCCGCGTTGACGAAGCCGATGACGCGGCGGGCGCTGTTCATGGGAGCTGTCCTCGATTCCTGACGGATCGGTTATAGTCGACGCGACCAACGAGAAGCCGCCAATGACCGTCGTGGACACGCCATTGAAGCCGCTCGGCGCCGACCGGGTGACGACCGAGCCCGGCGTCCATCTGATCGCGCGCCTTTATCACAAGGGCGCGCGGCTCGATCCGCACATGCACCGCGAATCCCAGTTGATCTACGCCTCGCGCGGCACGATGCAGGTGACGACGCCGCGGGGACGCTGGCTGGTGCCGCCCGACCGCGCGGTCTGGGTGCCGGCGCGCCATGGCCACGCTATCGACATGCTGGCCGACAGCCAGATGCGGACGCTGTATTTCGAGCTGGACTGGCTGAAGCGGGAGACGCGGGGCGCGCGGCTCGACCGCGAGTTCGTGGTGCAGGTCTCGCCGCTGCTGCACCAGGCGATCCTGGCGCTGTTCGCGGCGGACGGCGGGCCCGAGCGCACGGCGCTCCTGGTGCGGCTCGCTCTGCTCGAGTTGCGCCGCGCCGAGGATTCCTCGACCTTCATCCCCTTGCCGCAGGATCCGCGCGCGCGCCGTGCCGCCCAGCTCGTCCTCGCCTCTCCCGCGAGCGAGGAGGACCTGGCGACCCTGGCGGGCAAGGTCGGCAGCTCGGCCCGCACCCTGTCGCGGCTGTTCGCGGCGGAGACGCGGCTGAGCTTCAAGGCGTGGTGCCAGCGTGCCCGGATCGTCGCCGCGATCGAGCGGCTGTCCACCGACCGTCACCTCTCCGTCAAGCAGCTCGCCGCCGATCTCGGCTATGCCAGCGTGCCGGCGTTTTCGCATGCCTTCAGACAGGTCACCGGCCGCACTCCGACCGAATTCGCGGAGCAGACAGGTGCATGACACGCCGGCCGCATATGCGCACCGCGACGGCGGCGTTGACGATTTGTTATGTTTGAATGTCGCCAGCTTTGCCATAAATCCATGTAACATCGCCTTCATCACGCTCTGGGATTCGACCGACATCAGATGGCCAATGCCTTTTTCACCGACCTGATCACCACAATTTCCGAGCGAGGCCGGACGCTGCTGCGCGGCGGCGGCGCCCCTGTCGAGAAGCACGATGCGACGAGCCTGGCCGAGCTGTGCGAGGCGCTGGTGTCCGGCGCCGGCGAGGCCTCGGGCACGGCGATGGCCCGCGACGTGCTCGACGGCTATCACGATCTCGACCCCGAGGGGCGCAAGGCGTTCTTCACCGCGCTGGTCCATGATTTCGGGCCCGACAAGGCCAGGCTCGCCAAGGCGATCGACGACTGGCGTGCGGCGCCATCGGACGAAGGCGCGAGCGCGCTGCATTTCGCCTCCGAGCCGCGCCGGCAGGAGCTGATCCGCCGGCTCAACCGCGCGCCGGGCGGCACGCCCGAGCTGGTGGCGATGCGCACCGATCTCCTGGATCTGTTGAAGGCCAATCCGGAACTCGCCGCGCTCGACCGTGACGTGGTGCATCTCTTGAGCTCATGGTTCAACAGGGGGTTTCTCGTGCTGCGTAAGATCGACTGGTCGACGCCGGCGAACATTCTGGAGCAGATCATCCGCTACGAGGCGGTGCATGAGATCCACGACTGGGACGATCTGCGCCGCCGCATCGATCCGGTCGATCGCCGCTGCTACGCCTTCTTCCATCCGGCGATGCCCGACGCGCCCCTGATCTTCGTCGAGATCGCGCTGACCGAGACCATCCCCGGCGCCATCGCGCCGCTGCTCGCGGTCGACCGTCCGCCGGTGCCGGCCGACCGCGCCCGCACCGCCGTGTTCTATTCGATCTCCAACACCCAGCGCGGGCTCGGCGGCATCTCGTTCGGCAACTTCCTGATCAAGCAGGTGGTGGAGGAGTTGAGGCGCGAGCTGCCGAAGCTCGACACCTTCGTGACCTTGTCGCCGGTGCCGGGCTTCATGAATTGGCTGAAGTCGACGGCCGATGCGACCGAAGAGGATCGCAACGTGCTCAAGCTCCTGAACGAGCCGCGCTGGGTCGAGGACGCCGAGATGTCCGCCGAGCTGCGCCCCGTGATCGAGCCGCTCGCCGCGCACTACTTCCTGAAGGCGCGCACGTCGAAGGGAAAGGTGATCGATCCCGTCGCCCGCTTCCACCTTGGCAACGGCGCGAGGCTCGAGCGCATCAACTGGCTCGGCGACCTCTCGTCCAAGGGCCAGCGCGAATCCGCGACCGTGATGGTGAACTACCTGTATCGGCTCGAGGACATCGAGAAGAACCACGAAGCCTATGCCAATGACGGCGAGGTCGTCGCCTCCAGCGCGGTCAAGAAGCTGCTGCGCGCCGAGGGCCGGCGGCTGCTGGATATGCGGCTGTCGTCGTAATTGGTCCCCTATACGGCGCATGGGACGAACCACGCTAACCACAAAGTCAGTGTCATCCCGGCGAACGCCGGGATCCATAACCCCAGGACGTGATTTGGGGCGGACTCGTCGTTAGACCTCGCGTCCCACATCCGCCGCGGAGTATGGGTCCCGGCGTTCGCCGGGACGACGCTATAGGAAAACCGCTTTCACATCTCAAACAGCTGGAGGACGTGCGACCGCGGCCTCGCGGCGCCTGACGCCCGAGTGCTGCGAAACACGTCACCCTCATCAAATACAGAGGGCGCAGGGAAGACCGGGTGCTGGCCGCAACCCATGGCCCCCGTGCGTGAGAAAGTGCACGGGGCAGGAACCACAGGTACGACCGGTGCATTCCGGCCTTCCCTGCGCGATGGTTTGAACGGTGTCCTTCGTGCTCTCCCTGGGGATCGGCGCTCTTGCCCCCATCGCCCGCGCGTGCCGTCAAGCAACGCTTGCGGACTTGACCTCAGCGTCGAGAGGCCAGGACCACACGACTTCTCCGTCCGCGACGGCGCCGGTCGTCTACCAGCACCTCCACGGCCACCGCATCCCTGCCCCGACGTTCGTGACGACGCGTACGCCCCTCTGCGAAAAGGACAGGACACGCGCATCATTGCTGATTTTCGGAATTTGTCAAGGTGAAAGATTCGGGCGCCGCTCGCGGCGCCCGTCGGGACCTCGGCCCCCTCGCCCTCATGACGCCTTCTTCGCCTCCACGTGCCGTGCAAAACTGTCGAGAATGGCCTGCCAGCCGCCCTGCTGCTGCTCGACTGAATGAGTCGTTTCGGCATCGAAGGCGACGTGAACGACAACGCCATTCGGGCCGGGCTCGAAGTGGACCTCGGCCTTCCGGTCGCCGAAGGCGTATTCGATCAGCTTGTGGTCGACGATCTTCGTGTAGGTGCCGGCGAAGTCGAAGCCCATGCTGCCGTCCTTGGCCTCCATCCGCGACGAGAAAGCGCCGCCCTCTCTCAGGTCGACCGTGGCCTTGGTCGTATGCCAGTCGTCGGAGGCCGCGTTCCACTTCACGATGTCGGCCGGCGTCGTATAGGCACGCCAAACCTGATCGATCGGGGCTGCGACGGTGGTTTGGACGGTGATCCTCATAAACATTGCTCCTGGTTCGATTTTGACATCCCACTGCAGGTGTGCAGGAGTTGTGTCCACCCAAGGACGATCCAGACTGGCCGATCCCGACAAGCCTTAGCGTTCGATGCATCGCTGCACCAGTCGACCGACGTTCACCGGGAGGCGCCCGCCTGATATAAGCCGACATCCCGATGAGGACGTTGTCGCAGTGCCCACTCGTCGCCAGATCCTGTCAGCCATAGGAGCAGCCGCCATGGGATCGCCGATCATGCCGGCTCGTGGGCACCAGGCTGCATTCGATTCCGACACATTCGCAGCCGGAATCACCCAACGACTCGATCAGGCGCTCGCTGAGCGGCGCGTGTGGAACATCCACGGTCTTGTCGTTCTGCAGAACGGCACGCTGATCGTCGAGCGCTATTTTGAAGGCCAGGATCGCGAGAGAGGCATTGGCGATCTCGGGACGGTCAAGTTTACGGCGCAGACGCTCCACGATCTAAGATCCTGTTCCAAGAGCATCGTAGCCTTGCTTTATGGAATCGCGCTGCAGCAAGGCAAGGTCCCCGCGCCGGAGGCGAGCCTGCTGTCCGGATTCCCGGAGTATCGCGATCTCGCCAACGACGAACGCTCGCGCGTGACCGTGCATCACGCGCTCTCCATGACCTTGGGACTGGATTGGGACGAGAGCAGCCTGCCTTACGGCGATCCTCGCAACAGCGAAATCGCCATGGACAACGCTCCCGATCGCTTTCGCTACATCCTGGAGCGACCAATTGTCGACACGCCCGGCGCCCACTGGACCTATTGTGGCGGAGCCACCGCGTTGCTCGCCCGCCTGATCGCAAAGGGGGCCGGCAAGTCACTGCATGAGTTCGCACGCGAGTCGTTGTTCGATCCGCTCGGCATGGGGCCGACGCAATGGGCCACCGGAGCAGACGGCGAGCCGTTCGCGGCATCAGGTGCCCGGATGTCGGTGCGTGACCTCTCACGGATCGGCGCGTTGATGCTCTCCGGCGGGCAGCGCGATGGCCGACAGATCGTTCCCGCGGAGTGGATCAAGCGGTGCACCACGCCGATAGTCAGCTCCGACGAGCTGCGCCGTTACGGCTATCAATGGTTCGTTCTCGACGTGGCTTTCGGCAAGCCCAGGGGATGGGCACCGGGGCGTCTCGAGCGCATGTGGATGGCGCAGGGGGAAGGCGGCCAACGCCTGTTCATCGTTCCTGCGCTGCAGCTCGTCATCGCCCTGACGGCAGGAAACTACGGCAGCGACGACCAGTGGATTCCGCCGACGCGCGTGCTCCGGGAAATCGTTCTGGCGAGCGTCGCTTAGCGTTGTATGGATCGGCATTCGAATTGAAGCATCGCTGCCCCACACTCACGGGCGCTGCCCAACACTCGTCGCACCACATCATCGATCTCAAAGGGACGTTTTGTACACACTCGCCGAAATTTCATAGGACGAAGAAATTCGACTTTGAACGCAGGTTTGAAATGAAAGGACTGCGATTGGCCCAAGGCCCATCTCAGGACGCCTTTTTGATTCAAGTTTGAACTCTTATTCGGCGCTTGACTAAACAAGTTTGCCTTATTCAACCGGGCGTCAAGTTGGTACTGTTGGCGGCAAAACATCGTTGTCAAAGCCGATGGAATTTCGACTGCGGTGCGCTCTGCGATACGCAGGAAACGAAGATGACCTACTGGTTCTCCACTCTGTCGCAAATTTGGATTTCGGTCGGAACGTTGGTGTTTGCATGGAGGTTCCGCAGGTTGCGTCGAGAGGTGACGCAGATATCCAATAGGGACCGTTCCTTTTACCGGCGCAATGACAACGACCTTCTCAGACTCATCTTCTATTTTTTCCTTTGGTGCTCGGCTCCGGCCCTGGTGTACGGCCTGTGGCTCCATAGCATTGGCCAACTC
Source organism: Bradyrhizobium sp. SZCCHNS3016 (assembly GCF_032484535.1). Classification (NCBI taxonomy): domain Bacteria; kingdom Pseudomonadati; phylum Pseudomonadota; class Alphaproteobacteria; order Hyphomicrobiales; family Nitrobacteraceae; genus Bradyrhizobium; species Bradyrhizobium sp. SZCCHNS3016. The sequence continues at coordinate 64,678 of NZ_JAUETE010000003.1, read as the reverse complement.
CAGATCGCTGGGCACGGCGGGTGAATTTCGAATGCAATCCCAGCTCGGAGGATGCCGCGCGATGCGGGTGGAACGCGCGGACAAGCCACTAAATGCGCAGGGTTTTCCTGCTTTGGCATATGCGGCCAACCACGGACAGTCTCGATGAGAGGGACACTGATGACAAACTGATCGGGATCTACAGCAGCGCTGCCGAAGCGAATGAGGCGAAAAAGCACAAGCTACAATTTGAAGGTTTTCGCGACTATCCGGATTGTTTCCATATTGACGAGTATGAAGTCGAAAAAGACGCATGGAGCGAGGGGTTTATTGTGACGAGAGCGAGGTGAGCCCCCTGCCTGCCGATGTCGGCTTGTGGCCCATGTTGCACAGGGCCTCATGGTTGGAGACGCGCCGCGCGGGGCGCTCCTCACCCATGAGGGTCTTAGATCTCGCCGCGAATTCAGACCCCGTTCTGAAGAGCCCGCCGGAGGTGGGCGTCTCGAAGGATGGCTGTAGCATTCACTGGCTTCGACGCCTCACCCCACCGCGCCCTGCGGCCGCAAACGCAGCACCGCCGTTGGCAGATTCACCGCCAGCCACTCCGAGATCACCTTCTGCTTGCGGTGATACGCCAGCCCCACCGCGACCACCGCGATGCCGATCAGCGACAGCGCGAACGGGAACAGCAGCGAGTCCTTGAAGACGACGTCGGCGAGGTGGCCGAGATACATCGTGATGCCGATAGCGCCGAAGACGGCGTAGGCGCGGCGGACGATGATGACGGCGGTCGCGAGCAGGCCGACGTTCAGCAGGCAGTAGATCGCCTTGCCGAGCTCGGTGGCGCCTTCCGTGGCGCTGACGCCGCCCCAGAAGGCCAGCAGGCCGAACAAGTGCATCCAGAAGCCGAAGTCGCGGCTGTGGCTGTTGTAGTCGACGATCCACGCCACCGCGAGAATGCCGAGGCCGAACCAGATCGAGACGATGCGGCGCATCTCCCAGTCGAAATGGCTGACATTGAAGATCCAGGGCGTGAGGTCCATCGACATGAACCACAGCGCGACCGACATGATCGCGACGATGAAGGGCACGCGATAGAAGCGCAGCGCGATCGCGCCCGCCGCGATGGTGGCGATCTCCATGAACAGCCAACTGCCCTTGATCCAGACGTAGAAGTCGTGGACCGTGCCGGGCTTGCCGAACTTGCCCCACCAGCCGAATTCGGCCTGGACGCCGTAGACGGCGAGCGGTGCCATCGACACGGCGATGGCGATCAGCAGGCCGCCGGGGACGCGCAGGTCGCGGCGCCAGAGGTGGTCGCCGGCGAAGCTGAAGGCGGCGGCATAGGCGAGCGCGCAGGCCGTCAGGGCGCGGCCACCCATCTGCGAGAAGGCCACCGTCGAGAACAGGCCCATGGCGCCGATGACGATCAGCGCGCCGGCGTACCAGAGCAGATGCGCGGCATCGAATTTGGCGCGGGGTGTGTCCTTGGATGGCGCGCGCTGCTGGAGATAGGCGAGCAGCCGTTGCAGCTCCTCGGGACCGATGGCGCCGGCGCTCGCCGCGGCGCGGAGGTCGTGGTCGGAATAGGACATGGTGGTCACCTCTCGTGATCCGTCGCGGCGGCATGCAGGGATCGATCGCGCGAACGCCTGCGGCGTCGCGCGTCGGGACCCGGAGCCGACGGGGCGGATATGGGTGAGTGTAGCGGAACCTGAGCAACGTTCAAGAATATTTTGAACGACGCTCAAAAAATTCGGCCGCTGGCTGGACCAGACCTTGCGCTCATTGCGAGCTCCCGGACCCATTCGCTCCGGTGTCGTCCCGGGCAAGCCGTGACGCGCGTAGCGCGGCGCGGCGCCGACCCGGGACCCAGACTCTGCGGCCGGTGTGGGGCGCGAGATCTAACGACGAGGCTGCCTCAAACGTCTGCCTGTGGTTATGGATCCCGGCGTTCGCCGGGATGACGGCGGTAGCTGAGGTGTAAGCGCGAACGTCGGGACGAGGATGGGGAGGTGCTTGTGTTACCCCCGCCCCTTCAATCCTTGAAATACGGCTCGACCGGGCCGTGGACCTTGATGGTCAGTGGGTTGCCGTGGCGGTCCTTGGCGTTCCCTGCGGCGACGCGGATCCAGCCTTCGCTGATGCAGTATTCCTCGACATTGGTCTTCTCGGCGCCCTTGAAGCGGATGCCGACGTCGCGCGACAGGATCTCCGCATTGTAATAGGGGCTCTTCGGATCGACCGACAGCCGGTCAGGAAATGGGGTCGCAGTCGTCTCGTTGTCGCTCACAGCAGTGCCTCGATCTCTTTCTTCAACGCCTCGGGCGTGGTGGTCGGCGCATGGCGCGACACCACGTGACCGGTGCGATCGACCAGGAATTTGGTGAAATTCCACTTGATCGCTGAGCCAAGCAGGCCCGTCTTCTCGCCCTTCAGGAACCGGTATAGCGGATGCGCGTCCGCACCGTTGACGTCGATCTTCGCAAACAGCGGGAAGGTGACGTCGTACTTGCCGGCGCAGAACGCGCCGATCTCCTCGGCCGTGCCGGGCTCCTGGGCGCCGAACTGGTTACAGGGAAATCCGAGCACGGCAAAGCCCCTGTCAGCATAGGCGCGGTGCAGCGCCTCGAGGCCGCGATATTGCGGCGTGAAGCCGCAGGCGCTGGCGGTGTTGACGATCAGCAGCACCTGGCCCTCGAAGCGCTTCAGCGGCACCTCCTCGCCGGACAGCGAGGTCGCCGTGAAATCGTAGATACCGGCCATCAGCCCAGCACCGGATCGATCGGCGACGGCGGCGTACCGCCGGCCTCGATCGCTTCGCCAGCGAGAAGGCACGCGTCCTCGCGAAAGCGCTGGCCGACGAGCTGGACGCCGACCGGCACGCGGCCGACCATGCCGGTCGAGACCGTCAGGCCCGGCAGGCCGAAGAACGGAATCGCGATCTGCGTGAGCTGGGCGTGCCAGACCTGCTGGAACGACTCCTCGTCCTTGCGGTCGAGCTGATCGGCGAACGGCAGCATGCCCGACACCGGCATCAGCAGCAGCGGATGCTGCTCCATGAACAGGAGCCATTGCCGGGTCAGCGCGGCGCGGCGCGCGAGCGTCTGCGACAGGTCGAACGGATGCACCTTGTCACTGACGCCGCGCAGGCAGGCCAGCGCGCCCGGGTCGCCCTCCTTCTCGGCCGCTGCGAGCTGCGCCTCGTAGCCGTCGCCGAGCCAGAGACGGGTCTGCAGCAGCGCGGCCTCCTGCATCGGCGGCGTGTCCGCGATCTCCTCGACGGTCCAGCCGGCGGCTTCCAGCCGCCTGGTGGCATCGCGCAAGGCGGCCACGACCTCCGGCACCGGGTTCAGCCCGTCCGGGTTGACGCACAGCGTGACGCGCTTCGGCAGCGGCGGGCCCTCAAGCGGCACCGGCATCCACCAGACATCGCGAACGTCGCGCGCCGACATCGCGGCCAGCGCGATCCTGACGTCGTTGACCGTGCGGGCGAGCGGGCCGGAGACGGCGCTGATCTGCGGTCCGATCGGGCGCTCGGGGAACTGTGTATTGAAGGCGGGGATGCGCCCGACCGTGGGGCGCAGGCCGTGGATGCCGCAGGCATAGGCGGGATAGCGGACGGAGCCGGCGATGTCGGTGCCATGACCGATATGGCCGATGCCCGCCGCAGTGGCCGATCCTGCGCCGCCCGAGGAGCCGCCCGGCGTGATGCCGGGGTCGCGCGGATTTTTGGTATGGCCGTGGATGAGGTTGCTGGTGAACCAGCGATAGGACACCGCCGGGGTGTTGGTGCGGCCGAGCAGCACGGCACCGGCCTTGACCAGATTGTTGACGACCGGATTGTGTGCCGACGCGATCGCGTCCTTCTGCAGATTGAGGCCGTTGGTGGTGGCGAAGCCGGCCTGGTCGACATTGACCTTGATCGTCACCGGCACGCCGGCGAGCGGCCCCGGGTCCTCACCGCGCGCCAGGCGGGCGTCGATGGCGTCGGCCTGTTGCAGCACGTCCTCGGGGCGATGGTCGATCACGGCGTTGATCGCGGGATTGACCGCATCGAGCCGCGCCAGCGCTGCGGTCGCGGCATCGCGGGCGGAGACCTGTTTCGACTTGATGAGGGCGGCGAGGTCGGCAGCCGGCAGGCGCCAGAGTTCGGTCATGGGGAGCTCCGTGGTGACGGATGGCTGTTCTAGCGCGCGGGCTGGATGGGAGAAAGCCGTCCAGGCGCGGCACTCCGGGATAGCCCATGCAGCAACGCGCATGGGTCTTGCCCCCCGCTCGCCGATCGGGACCGAGGGGACGATCAATGCCGATCCTGCATCGATCGATCCGGAAACAAGCTTGGTCAAGCTTCACAAACGACTTTAAGACCTCAAGCAACAACATCACAAAGGGGGAAACCACATGATCAGACCGGGCACCATCATGGCCGCTACATTCGTTCTCGCCGCTGCAGCAACGCTGGCGCCGCGCGCAGGCCACGCCGAGACCTACGCCTATGTCGGCAACGCCGACAGCAACGACATCACCGTCTTCAAGCTCGATGCTTCCAGCGGCGAGATGACGCCGGTGCAGACGGCGGCCTTCGTCGGCGTCGACAAGCCGGGCTCGTCGACCCCGCTCGCCGTCAGCCCGGACAAGCGGGTGCTGATCGCCGGAATCCGCTCGCAGCCGTTCCAGGCCGAGAGCTTTGCGATCGATGCCCGGAACGGCCAGCTCACCCACATCGGCAACGGGCCGCTCGCCGACAGCATGGCCAACATCGCCTTCGACCGCACCGGCAAGGTGCTGTTCAGCGCCTCCTATGGCGGCAACAAGGTCGCGGCGAATCCGGTGCAGGCCAACGGCGTCGTCGCCGCGCCGAGCCAGGTGATCCCGACCGGGCTGAACGCCCATGCCTTCCTGCCCTCGCCCGACAACCGCTTCGTGTTCGCGACCAATCTCGGCTCCGACCAGGTGCTCGGCTTCGCCTTCGACGCCGCCACCGGCGCGCTCTCGACCAAAGAGGCGCTGACGGTGAAGACGCCGGAGAAGTCAGGGCCGCGCCACTTCATCTTCCACCCGAACGGCAAGTTCATCTATCTCCTGCACGAGCTCAACGCCGATCTCGCCGTCTACGCCTATGATGCCGAGAAAGGCAGCTGGAGCGAGCAGCAGCGCACCACCGCCCTGCCCGCCGGCTTCACCGGCAAACCCTGGGCGGCCGATCTTCACGTGACGCCTGATGGCAAGTTCCTCTACGCCTCGGAACGCGGCTCGAACACGATTGCCGGGTTCAAGGTCGATGCGGCCAGCGGGCGCCTGACCTTGATCGGCAGCGTGCCGACCGAGACCCAGCCGCGCGGTTTCGCCATCGATCCCACCGGGCGCTATCTCGCCGCCGTCGGCGAGCTGTCGAACGGCATGACGGTGTATCGGATCGATGCCGCCAGCGGCGCGCTGGAAAAGCTGAAGTCCTACGCGGTCGGCAAGAAGCCGAACTGGGTGGAGTTCGTCAGCCTGCCGTGACCGAACGCCAGGGCCGCGCGAGATCGTGAGTGGCGGCCCCGGCGTTTCCACCGGCGCTATCATCCCCTATATACAGCGCATGACCATGCCTGCCGCCCAGCCCGACCGCCATCCCCTCGCCGTTCAACATCCGGAACTCGACGACGCATCGATCCGCCTGCTGGTCGAGACCTTCTACGGGCGCGCACGGGAGGACGAGCTGATCGGCCCGATCTTCAACCGTGCGGTGGAGGATTGGGACGAACATATCGGCAGGATCAGCGATTTCTGGTCGTCGATGTTCCTGAAGACGGGCCGCTACACCGGCGCGCCGATGCGGCCGCATCTGTTGCTGTCGTTGCAGGGGCCGCATTTCGAGCGCTGGCTGCAACTGTTCGAGGCGACGGCGAAGGACCTGCTCGCGCCGGAACTCGCGGAGCTCTTCATCGTCCGCGCCCGCCGCATCGCCGACAGCTTCGAGATGGGCATCGCCAGCACGCGCGGCGACATCGTGCGCCCGCGCCATTCGGTCTGACCTCGGCTGCAAACATGCGAGCGTTCGAGGAGCGGCGATGCGGCCGCTCTGCGCTCAATGGCGCGTCATCGATTGCGCCGGCATGCTGAAGATCGCTTCGGAGAACGGGAACTCCAGCACGATCTCGCCGTCCTCGTCGGTGACCTCGATGACGGCCGTCATCAGCGCCGCATTGCCGCCTTCGGTGCGCAGCAGTTCCTTGATCATGTCGCGCGCGACTTCCCAGGCGCGGTCGGGACTGCGCAGCACCTCGCCGTCGGTATCGGAGACCAGTTCCTCGCCGATCCGTGTGTTGAAGAAATATCTAGGCATCATCAGCTTCCAATGGGGTCGCGCGCTTGGGTTTTGAAGTCTCGAACATCTCACGACTGCTTCATCCGGCCAGCTCAGCCCCTCAAGCTAGGGACCGAATTGTACGGCGTTGCGAAGCCATCGATCACGAATTCGTTGTTTTCGCGGCTCAATCCGACGAAAACGGCAGCAACTCGCATCTGCAACTTCGCACTGCAATAAACAGGCCTGAGAGGCTCAAACAAAAAGATTCCACTGGCGAACTTTTCGTAGCACGGTAGTTTAATGCTGAGGACGATAACCGTCCCGTCTTGAAGGAGAGGACAATGGCCTGGAAAGCACCGAAGATCGTTGAAGTGCCGGTCGGCATGGAAATCAACATGTACGCCTGCGCGGCCCGCAAATAATTCGCGGGTGTGACGTCCAGGTCTCGGCGATCAGGACGTCGACGCTTGAGGGTGGGGATCAGCGACCGCGTATGTGCCAGCCCGTACGCGGGTCGGATGTCCCACCCTCGTCACCTTCCCTGCGGGCGATCCTGGCCGTTGGTCAGCTTGCCTGTCGGTCATCCTGCCGCTGGTAATCGCGTGCGCCACCACAGCTGAATTCCAGGAGACGGCTCATGCTTCGCCTCGTCGTCCTGGGCGCCGCCGCAGGCGGTGGAGTGCCGCAGTGGAATTGCGGCTGCGCCGTGTGTCGTGCCGCGCGCACGGATCATCCCGAGATCAGCAACAGCCAGGCCTCGGTCGCGGTCAGCGCCGATGGCGCCAACTGGTTCCTGATCAACGCCTCGCCCGATCTGCGTCAGCAGGTCACCCGCACGCCGCAATTGCATCCGAAGCTCGGCGCCTTGCGCCACAGCCCGATCGCCGGCGTGATCCTGACCAATGGCGAGATCGACGCGGTCACGGGGCTGCTGTCGATGCGCGAGAGCTCGCCATTTTCGATCCATGCGCATCCCAAGGTGCTTGCGATCCTCAGATCGAACAACATCTTCGATGTGCTGAAGGACGAGACCGTCAAGCGCGTGCCGATCGTGATCGACGTCCCGTTCCGGCCGCTTTTGCAGGACGGCAGGCCCTCGGGCCTGGAGGTCACGGCCTTCGCCGTCTCGGGAACGAGCGCGTGGTATCTGCGCGACAAGCAGCATCCCGGCGGTAGCTCCACGATCGGCGACACGCTGGGTCTGAAGATTGCCGATCTCGAAGGCGGCCAATATTGCTACGTCATCGCCGCCTGTGCCGGCGTCGACGATGATCTGAGAACGAGATTGAGGGGCGCGCCCCTGGTGCTGTTCGACGGCACGGTGTGGCGCGACGACGAGATGATCCAGGCCGGACTCGGCAACAAGACCGGGCAGAGCATGGGACATATCGCGATGTCCGGAGAAAGCGGCGCGATCAAGCAGCTGGCGGACCTCGCGATCGGCAGGAAGGTCTTCCTGCACATCAACAACTCCAATCCGGCGTGGCTGCACGCCTCACCCGAGCGGCAAACGTTGGAACGCGAGGGATGGGAAATCCCCGCTGAAGGGATGGAGATCGTACTGTGAGTGAGGTCAATCTGAGCGGAATGACGGCGCTGTCGATCGGACGCGGCGTGACGCTGAACAATGCAAGCGAATTGGAAGCAGCACTTCGCCATATCGGCGCGACGCGCTATCACAACCACCACCCGTTTCATAAGCTGCTGCACGGCGGCAAGCTCAACAAGGGCCAGGTGCAGGCCTGGGCGCTCAACCGCTACTACTACCAGTCGACGATCCCGCTGAAGGACGCGATGGTGATGACGCGCTTCCGCGACCGCGCCACGCGGCTGGAATGGCGGCACCGCATCGAGGATCATGATGGCGATGTCGGCAGCGAGGGCGGCATCGAGCGCTGGATCAAACTGACCGAAGGCCTCGGGCTCGACACGGCTTACGTCGAATCCACCGAAGGCATCCTGCCGGCGACGCGCTTCGCGGTCGAAGCCTATGTGCATTTCTGCCGCGACCGCTCGCCGCTGGAGGCGATCGCCTCGTCGCTGACCGAGCTGTTCGCGCCGAGCATCCATGAAGAGCGCATCTCCGGGATGCTCGAGCACTACGATTTCGTCAACAACGACACGATGAGCTACTTCAAGCGGCGTCTCACCCAGGCGCCGCGCGACGCGAACTTCGCGCTGCATTACGTCAAGGAGCACGCCACCACGCCGGAGCAGCGCGCCGCCGTGTGCAACGCGCTGATCTTCAAGACCAACGTGCTGTGGGTGCAGCTCGACGCGCTGTATTACGCCTATGTCGAGGGCAACATCCCGCCCGGCGCCTTCGTGCCGAAGGAGGGCTGAGCGTGGTCTTCGCGGCTCTCTCAGGGGTACCGGTGCCGCGGCATCGGACATAACGCAACCGTTATCGGCTAGAGACCCGCCATGGCTCCGCGTCACATCCAAGTCACCGAGACCAGCCGCGTGGTGCTGCCGCGACACACCAAGCTGAAGTTCGACGAGACGCGCCAGGTCTGGGTCATCCTCGCCCCTGAGCGCGTGCTGGCGCCGGACGAGATCGCGGTCGAGGTGCTCAAGCTGTGCGACGGCGCGCGCGCCGTCGCCGGCATCATCGACGATCTCGCGGCGAAATATGCCGCGCCCCGCGACGTCATCGCGAGCGACGTGGTCGCCATGCTGCAGGATCTCGCCGACAAGGGATTTCTCACCGAGGTTCGGGAGACGACATCATGACCGAGCTCACCGAGACGACGCCGCAGATCGACGCGAATGACGGCCTTGCCGTGCTGGAGCGGCGCGGCTCCACGGCCGAGACCTACGGCATCCCGCTCGCCGTGCTGGCCGAGCTGACGCATCGCTGTCCGCTGCAATGCCCCTATTGCTCCAACCCGCTGGAGCTCGATCGCGCCGGGCAGGAGCTGACGACGGCGGAGTGGAAGAAGGTGCTGTCCGAGCTCGCCGAGATCGGCGTGCTGCAGATCCATTTCTCCGGCGGCGAGCCGACCGCGCGCAAGGATCTGGTCGAGCTGGTGCAGCATGCCAACGACGTCGGACTCTACACCAACCTGATCACCTCGGCCGTGCTCTTGACCCGCGAGCGGCTCAAGGAGCTGGCCGACGCCGGGCTGTCCCATGTCCAGATCAGCTTCCAGGGCAGCGAGGCCGGCATCGCCGACCGCGTCGGCGGCTACAAGGGCGGCCACGTCAAGAAGCTCGAGGTCGCGCGCTGGACCCGCGAGCTCGACCTGCCGCTGACGGTCAACGCCGTGATGCACCGGCAGAATCTGCATCAGCTGCCGGACATCATCCAGATGGCGGTCGATCTCGATGCCGACCGGCTCGAGGTCGCCAACGTGCAATATTACGGCTGGGCGCTGAAGAACCGCGCCAGCCTGATGCCGACCTACGCCCAGTTGGAGGAGACCGACCGCCTCGTCGAGGAGGCCCGCGAGCGGCTGAAGGGCACGCTGACCATCGACTACGTGGTGCCGGACTATTACGCGCTGCGGCCGAAGAAGTGCATGGGCGGCTGGGGCCGGCAGTTCTTCAACATCTCGCCCTCGGGCAAGATCCTGCCCTGCCACGCCGCCGAGAGCATCACCGGGCTCGACTTCATGTCGGTGCGTTCGAACCATTCAATCGCCTGGATCTGGCAGAACTCCGAGGCCTTCAACCGCTACCGCGGCACCGGCTGGATGAAGGAGCCGTGCAAATCCTGCGAGTTCCGCGAGATTGATTTCGGCGGCTGCCGCTGCCAGGCGTTCGCCCTGACCGGCGATGCGGGGAATTCCGATCCGGCCTGCACGCTGTCGCCGCTGCACGAGAGCATCTTCAAGCAGGCCGAGCGTGACGCGGCCTCGGGCCAGGACCGCTTCCTCTATCGCAACTTCGCCGGCGGCACGCCCGAGAGCAATGATGCCTGACGCCGAAGCCGGCCGCGCCTCCGCGCACCGCAGCGATCCGTTCATCCCGCTGACGTCGGAATGGCTGGATGTCTCCGGCGGTCACCAGATCTATGTCGAGAGCAGTGGCCGTGCGGGCGGCATTCCCGCCGTCTATCTGCATGGCGGGCCGGGCTCCGGCTGCCAGCCGGATCACCGCCGGCTGTTCGATCCCGAGCGCTTCCACGCCGTGCTGTTCGACCAGCGCGGCGCCGGCCGCTCGCGTCCTGCACACAGCCGCGACAACAACACCCTGCCCGACCTGATCGCCGACATGGAGGCGATCCGCGAAAGATTCGGTTTCGAGCGCTGGATCGTCGCCGGCGGCTCCTGGGGCGCCACCTTGGCGCTGGCTTATGCGCAGGCGCACCCGACGCGCGTCACGGGGCTGGTGTTGCGCGCGACCTTTTTCGGCACCCGCGCGGAGGTGGCGACCGCCTTCGTCGAGACGCTGGCGCGCTTTCACCCGGCCCTGCACCGCGACTTTCTGGAGCTGCTGCCGGAGAGCGAGCACGCCGATCCGTGCGACGCCTACTTCCGGCGCATCCTCGATCCCGATCCGGCGATCCATGGCCCTGCCGCCCGCGCCTGGCACGATACCGAGCGCGCGCTGTCGGAGGTGAAGCCCGCGCGCGCCCGGCTCGATCGCCTCGCCATCCGCTCCGGCACCGCCTTGCCGGCGACGCCGTTCATGGAGGCGCACTATTTCTCGCACGACAGCTTCATGGCGCCGGACCAGTTGCTGCGCAATGCGAACAGTCTCAGCGGGATTCCCGGAATCATCGTGCAGGGCCGCTACGACCTGCTTTGTCCGCCAGCGACCTCGGCACGGCTGGCGGAGGTGTGGCGCGCCGCCGAAATCCGTGTCGTCGAAGCCGCAGGTCACAATCTTTATGACCCCGGCATCCGCGATGCGGTCATGAAAGCCATCTCCGACATGGCTAAGCGCACGACCGCGCCTTAAACATGTGATCGTCTCCCCTCATTCCTGAGGAGCCATGCGCAGCATGGCGTCTCGAAGGATGAGGCCGATCCATCCCGACCTCATGGTTCACCAGGCAATGCGCAAGCATTGTCCGCGAGACGCGCCCGAGGGGCGCTCCTCACCATGAGGAATTGGCCGCCAAACAAGGACATCTGCAATGCCCATCGCCGGGAAAGGCATGCTGTTGACATCGATGAATATCGATGCCGCTGACGAAGCCGACTTCAACCGCTGGTATGACAGCGAGCATCTCGAAGAGCGCGTGGCCATCCCCGGCTTCATCGAGGCGCGGCGCTATGTCGCCGAGCAGGGCAGCCCGAAATATCTCTGCCTGTATTCGACCGAGACGATCGACGTGCTCGACAGCGCGCCCTATCGCGCCCGGCTGGAGTCGCCGACGGAATGGTCGAAGGCAGTGATGGCGCGGTTCAAGAACATGATCCGCAGCGTCGCGCGCATCACGATCTCGATCGGCGCCGGTCGTGGCGCGGTGCTCGGCATCATCCGCCTGCGGCCGAAGCCGGGACAGGACGGGGCGCTGCGCGACGCGCTGCAGATCGAGCTCGATCCGAGCGAGGTCAAGGGCGTCATCTCGATGCACCTGCTCGAGGGCGATGCCGATCTCTCCGGTCCGGCAGCCGGGGTTCCTGCAAGCTCGCGCGATGCCGACTGGTTCATCCTCATCGACGGCACCGACAGTCATGCCATCGCGACCTTGATGACCACGCGCTTCGCGGCGATCGACGGTCCGCTGGCGACGCAGATCTCGGCCGGCATCTACAGGCTGATGTGGGACCTGAGCCGCGCGGACATCGCCTCTGGCTGAGCGCGCATTGTTCTGCATCAATGACGCGAGCGTGCAACCGGCAGATGCAGCCGCTCGCCACAATGCCGCAACGCAACAAATTCGATGGCAACATCACGCCCGCAATGCGGCGCCGCACACTGTGCACGAAGGGCAGCTTTGCAAATTTGCCTTTGTGTGCGCCTTGGAATGGCTCTAGTCTGATAAGACTATTCAATTGAGCCATTCAAAAAACAGAAGGGCGACGAACAGGACCTGCTCCGGACTCCCAATCGATCCCCAGCCGATCCTGAACAAGCAGTCGTCCTCACGTCAGGAAGGCCGCGCGCTCATGGTTCGCCGCGCGGACAGGGTATGAATGAGAGCGACTGATATCTCGGCCCCCGACTACTTTCACAAAGTAGTCGATTGCCAATGGGCTTGTCCCGCACACACTCCGGTCCCCGAATACATCCGCCTGATCGCCGAGGGTCGCTACAGCGACGCCTACATGATCAATTGGAAATCGAATGTATTCCCGGGCATTCTCGGACGCACCTGCGATCGCCCTTGCGAGCCCGCCTGCCGACGTGGGCGCGTCGAGGAAAGCCCGGTCGCGATCTGCCGCCTCAAGCGCGTTGCGGCCGATTTCAAGGACGACGTCCATCAGCGCATGCCGCGCCCCGTCCCCCGCAACGGCCGGCGCATCGCGCTGGTCGGCGGCGGCCCGGCATCGCTGACCGTGGCGCGCGATCTCGCGCCGCTCGGCTATCACTGCACCGTGTTCGACGCCGATCCCAAGCCCGGCGGCATGATGCGCTCGCAGATCCCCAAATTCCGCCTGCCCGACAGCGTCATCGACGAGGAGACGGGCTACGTGCTCAGCCTCGGCGTCGACTACAAGGCCGGCCATCGTATCGACAGCCTCAAGAAGCTGCTGGCCGAGAACTATGACGCCGTCTTCATCGGCTCCGGCGCGCCACGCGGCCGCGAGCTGAACATTCCAGGTCGGGAGGAAGCGGCGGCCAACATCCATCTCGGCATCGACTGGCTATCCGGCGTCTCGTTCGGCCACACCGACAAGATAGGCAAGCGCGTGATCGTGCTCGGCGGCGGCAACACCGCGATGGATTGCTGCCGCACCGCGCGGCGGCTCGGCGGCGAAGACGTCAAGGTCATCGTGCGCTCCGGCTTCGAGGAGATGAAGGCGTCTCCGTGGGAGAAGGAGGACGCGCTGCACGAGGACATTCCGATCCTCAATTATCTCGTTCCGATCGCGTTCCACCATGCCGCCGGCAAGCTGACCGGCATGACCTTCCAGAAGGTGAAGGCGGAATATGACGCCAACGGCGAACGCTCGCTGGTGCCGTCCGGCGAGCCCGACGAGACCTATCCCTGCGACGACGTGCTGGTCGCCGTCGGCCAGGAGAACGCATTCCCCTGGATCGAAGCCGATTGCGGCATCGAATTCGACAAGCGGCACATGCCCAAGGTCGATCCGACCACCTTCGTCTCGACCAATCCAAAGGTGTTCTTCGGTGGCGACGCCGCGTTCGGGCCGAAGAACATCATCTGGGCGGTCGCGCAGGGCCACGAGGCCGCGCTGTCGATCCATCGCCTGCTCTCGGGCGAGGACATCACCGAGCGCCCGCTGCCCGAGGTGCACATCTCCTCGCAGAAGATGGGCATCCATGAGTGGAGCTACGACAACGACATCTCATCCGACAAGCGCTTCAAGGTGCCGCATCGTGACAAGGTCGTGGCGCTGAAGGACATCCGCACCGAGGTCGAGCTCGGCTACGACGTCAAGCTCGCGCTCGGCGAGGCGCATCGCTGCCTGAATTGCGACGTGCAGACGGTGTTCTCCGACACGCTGTGCATCGAATGCGACGCCTGCGCCGACATCTGTCCGATGGATTGCATCACCTTCACCGACAATGGCGAGGAGGCGGATCTGCGCGCGCGGCTGAAGGCGCCCTCGCTGCATCCCGACCAGAGCCTCTACGTGTCCTCGGATCTGAAGACCGGGCGCGTGATGGTGAAGGACGAGGACGTCTGCCTCCATTGCGGCCTGTGCGCCGAGCGCTGTCCCACCGGTGCCTGGGACATGCAGAAATATTTCATCGAGACGACCCACGCAGGTAACGCATGTCCCAGCAAGCGCCGCTCAGCAGCGTAAACGACTTCGTCGTCCGCTTCGCCAACGTCAACGGCTCCGGCTCGGCCAGCGCCAACGAATTGTTCGCGCGCGCCGTGCTGCGCCACGGTGTGCCGGTATCGCCGCGCAACATCTTCCCGTCGAACATCCAGGGCCTGCCGACCTGGTACGAGGTGCGCGTCACCGAAGCGGGCCATCTCGGCGCCCGCGGCGGCGGCACTGATTTGATGGTGGCGATGAACCCGCAGACCTGGGACAAGGACGTCGCCGGTATCGCGCCGGGCGGCTATCTGTTCTACGATTCCACCAAGCCGATGCCGGCAACCAAGTTCCGCGACGACATCACCGTCATCGGCGTCCCGCTGACCGCGATCACCAACTCGACCTATTCGGATCCGCGCCAGCGCCAGCTGTTCAAGAACATCATCTATCTCGGCGCGCTCTCAGCGCTGCTCGACATGGATCCGAAGCTGATCGAGCAATTGATCGGCGAGCAGTACAAGGGCAAGGAGAAGCTGCTCTCCTCCAACGTCCACGCGCTGCATCTCGGCCGCGACTGGGCGCTGCAGAATTTGAAGTGCCCGATCGGCCTGCGCATCAAGAAGGCCGACAAGGTCGGTGACCGCATTTTCATCGAGGGCAACAACGCCGCCGCGCTGGGCGCCGTCTATGGCGGCGCCACGGTCTGCGCCTGGTACCCGATCACGCCGTCGTCTTCGCTGGCCGAAGCGTTCAGCAACCACTGCAAGAAACTGCGGCACGATCCGGAAACCGGGCAGGCCAAATACGCGATCGTGCAGGCCGAGGACGAGCTCGCCTCGATCGGCATGGTGGTCGGCGCGTCCTGGAACGGCGCCCGCGCCTTTACCACGACATCGGGCCCCGGCGTTTCGCTGATGACCGAGTTCATCGGCCTGTCCTACTTTGCCGAGATCCCGGCCGTGATCATGAACGTGCAGCGCGCCGGCCCCTCGACCGGCATGCCGACGCGGACGCAGCAATGCGACCTGATCGCCTGCGGCTATGCCTCGCACGGTGACACCAAGCACGTGATGCTGTTTCCCGAAGATCCGGCCGAGGCGTTCGAGTTTGCCGCTGCGGCGTTCGATCTTGCCGAGCGGCTGCAGACCACGATTTTCCTGATGCTCGACCTCGACATCGGCATGAACCAGCGGCTGTGCCGGCCGCTGAAGTGGGACGATGCCAAGCAGTATGACCGCGGCAAGGTGATGACGGCGGAGATGCTCGACGAAGGCCGCGACTTCGGCCGCTATCTCGACGTCGACGGCGACGGCATTCCGTTCCGCACCTACCCCGGCACGCATCCGACGAAGGGCTCCTACTTCACCCGCGGCACGTCGCGTGACCGCTACGCGCGCTATTCCGAGGAAGGCGCCGTCTATGCCGACAACGTGCAGCGCCTGCTGCGCAAGTTCCAGACCGCGCAAGACATGGTGCCGCGGCCGCTGCAGGCCAATGCGAGCAAGCCGACGAGATATGGCGTGATCTATTTCGGCTCGACCGCGCCGGCGATGGACGAGGCAATCGGACTGCTGGAGGCGCGCGGCTACCAGCTCGACCGCCTGCGCATCCGCGCCTTCCCGTTCCATTCGAGCGTGGCGAGCTTCATTGCCGAGCACGACTTCGTCTATGTTGTCGAGCAGAACCGCGACGCGCAGCTGCGCCAGCTCATCGTCACGGAGAACGGCATCGATCCGGTCCGGCTGGTGCCGATCCTGCATTATGACGGCACGCCGATCACGGCGCGCTTCATCGCCGATGCGATCGGCGACCACCAGGACCACATCAAGGTCACCCCACTGCGCAAGGCCGTGTCATGACGTGCTCTTCGCTCTCTCCGCCGTCATGCCCGGGCTCGACCCGCCTGCGCGGCCGTAGCTGCTTCGGCGCGGCGAAGGCCCGGGCATCCACGTCTTTCCTCTCGGCCCCGACGTGGATGGCCGGGACAAGCCCGGCCATGACGATGCCGGGTGATGCGAGGCTCTCATGACCTACATCGCAAAGCCGAAGTTCCAGCATCCGGGCATCAAGAAGAACGCGCTCGGCTACAGCCATCGCGACTACGAGGGCAAGATTTCGACCCTCTGCGCCGGCTGCGGCCACGATTCGATCACGGCCTCGATCATCGAGGCCTGCTTCGAGCTGTCGATCGAGCCGCATCGCGTGGCAAAAATCTCCGGCATCGGCTGCTCGTCGAAGACGCCGGACTATTTCCTCGGCAATTCGCACGGCTTCAACACCGTGCACGGTCGCATGCCCTCGGTGCTGACCGGCGCCAACCTCGCCAACCGCGAGCTGATCTATCTCGGCGTCTCCGGCGACGGCGATTCCGCCTCGATCGGCTTCGGCCAGTTCGCCCACGCGATCCGGCGCGGCGTGAACATGACCTATATCGTCGAGAACAATGGTGTCTACGGCCTGACCAAGGGCCAATTCTCGGCGACCGCCGACCGCGGGTCGAAGTCGAAGAAGGGCGTCACCAACACCGACAATCCGATCGACCTGGTCGGCATCGCGCTGCAGCTCGGGGCCACCTATGTGGCGCGGTCGTTCTCCGGCGACAAGAAGCAGCTGGTGCCGATCATCGAGGGCGCCATCCAGCACAAGGGCGCGGCGTTCATCGACGTCATCAGCCCGTGTATCGCGTTCAACAATCACGCCGGCTCAACCAAGAGCTTCGACTATGTCCGCGAGCACAACGATGCCGTGAACCGGCTCGACGTACTGACCGGACGCGATCCGATCGAGATCGACCAGGATCCGGGCACAGTGCAGATCGTCGAGCAGCACGACGGCTCCAGGCTGGCGCTGCGCAAGATCGACGCCGACTACGACCCGCACGACCGGCTCGGCGCCATGACCTTCCTCCAGAAGCATGCCGCGCAAGGCCAGATCGTGACCGGGTTACTCTATGTCGACCCTGAGGCCGACGATCTGCACAGCCACCTCAACACGGTGGAACGCCCGCTCAACCGGCTGGAGGCGGCGGATCTGTGCCCGGGGCAGTCGGTGCTCGACAAGATCAATGCGAGCCTGCGCTGACGCGGCAGCAACGCCCGCAGTCGTGCTTCGAGACGACGCCTGTTTGCCGCGCCGGTTTCGGAGCTGGCTCTCGTAGCCCGGATGTCGCGTCCGCCTCCGCCCTCCGGGCGCAGGCTTCCGCTCATCCGGACGACGATCCTGTTCATCGTCCACGTGCGGCTACGGCCGTAGCGCGCTCGCCCAAACGCGATCGAGCTGCGCGATCGCCGCTGGCAGCGGCAGCGCCGAAAGCGCGTCATCGCCACCACTCACAAGCCCAAACTCGCGCAGCCGCAGCAGCGCCTCATCGATATTGAACCTCCGACCCAGCCCGAACATCTGCTGCAGCAACTCCTCGACATGGCTGCCCAATGCAGCACGCGAGAGCGGCACCGACGCCAGCAGCAGGCCGCCATAGGCCAGCACCGCCTCCTTCCAGTCCTGGTCCTCGGCCTCGCCGATCAGATAGTTGAAGATGCCGGAATTGTTGTTGACGTTGCGGAAGTAGATGTTGTCGGTGACCTGCTTCTGGTGGATCAGCGATTGGCGGTGGAAGTTGCCCCACTGCCGCAGGATGAAGGCGCCGAGCGCAAACAGGCCCGACAGCGCCGCCAGCGCCTGCTCCGTATCGTTGTCGTGCACGGTGCCGCTGAGGCCGAGATAAAAGCCGGCGACGATGAACAGCACCGTCAAGGTCGAGGCCAGCTTGAGCAGGATCGGTACGCCGCCGACCAGCGCCGGCACGCCCAGCGTCAGTTGCTCGCGCAGGCCCATGACGACGCGGACGTTCGGCAGCAGCGCCTCGAGGTCGAAGCGCGCGATGTGGCGGAAATATTTGAACAGCACCGCGCCGCCGCGGATCTTGTTGCGGCCGCGCCAGGCGGCGGCCTTGCTCTTCTTCTTGACCGGCTCGTCGGGCTTGGTCGCGACCATCAGCACGATGTCGTCATAGACCTCGATCTCATGCTTGCGCCGTCGCAGCCCATACAGCATGGGGACCTCGATCGTCTCCTGATGCTGGCCACGCCGGAACATCCGTACAGCACGATAGTCGGAGATCGGCGCCTTCAGCTTGACCCGCACCAGCGCATGCTCGGCAAAGGCGCGCTCGATCTCGTCATGGCTGATCTCGATGAAATTGGCCTCGCCGAGTACCCGCACGACTTCGTCGGCGAGGCTGCGATAGGCCGCGTCGAGATCCTCCGGCGATCGACGGCGGCCGACCGGCACCTCGGGATCGAAGTCGAAATAGGCGTCGCGGAACCGATCGAGCTCGTCGAAATATTGATGGTGCAGAATCGCGCCGAGCATACGCGCCAGCTGCCGCAGCTCGCTGGCCTGAGCGTCATCGACATGGCCGTTCGAGATCAGGCCATCAAGAATGTCCGACTTGCGCAACGGAATGAACCGGTCCCGCCGCTCCGCCGCCGCCGTCTTCCCTGGTCCGACCACGCCACTCACGCCCGAGCTTCGATCTGCGCCATTGACAGCCGATCCGGCTGCACGGGCCGGCGCGTCCGGCCAACCCGCATACCATAGCGCCCCGATCCCGTTCACGCCACTCGCCGCAACACGTAAGCTGCAGGTCCCGCCTGCAGAACGAGAGACTGATCATGACCCACGCCGGACAGCAGACATCCCCGTTCCGGGCCATCCGGGCCATCGACTACACCGTCATCCTGGTGCGCGACTGGTCCGCGATGCGCCGCTTCTATGAGGAGGTGCTTGGCTTTCCCCTGCTGCGCGAGCTGTCACAAGGCTGGATCGAGTACCAGGCCGGCAGCAACACGCTGGCGCTCGCCCGGCCGCAACGGCTGGCCTCGGACCAGCCGACGCCGCCAGGGAGCGCATCGCTTCAGCTCGCCTTCAAGGTGACCCGCGACGATGTCGACCGCTGCGCGGCCGAGCTGACCGGCAAGGGCATCGCCCTCATGGAGCCGCCGACGGACCAGCCCTTCGGCCACCGCACGCTGTTCTTCAGGGATCCCGACGGCAATCTGCTCGAGGTGTTTGCGGACATCTAAGGCTTGGCGGCCGCGCTAGGCGGCCGCCGGTTGTATCCGGGGATTGAGCACGTACTCCTTCAGCACCTTGTCGGTGGCGGCGTCGACTTCCACCAGCGAGACGTCGTAGCTCCAGAGATCGGCGAGATGCTGCAGCACGCGCTTGGTGTCGGTCTCGCTGAGCTGGGCCCCCTTCACCACGGTATGCCGCAGCATCAGGCGGCGGTCGCCGGCGAGATCGACATCGACCACCTCGATGTTCGGATCGATGCAACCGACGTCGTACTGCTTGGACAGCTCGCGGCGGACACGGCGATAGCCGCGCTCGTCATGAATGGCGTCGACGAGGATGCCGGCGCGCTCAGCCGGATCGTCATGCAGGTGGAAAAGTCTGAGCTGTCGGATCAGGTTGGGGCTGAGGAACTGGCTGATGAAGCTCTCGTCGCGATAATTGGCCCAGACGTCGCGCAGCACCGCCATCTCGTCGCCGGTGCCGGCGATGTCCGGAAACCACTCGCGGTCCTCGTCGGTCGGGTCCTTCACGATGCGCTCGATGTCCTGCATGATCGCAAAGCCGAGCGCGTAAGGGTTGAATCCGGAGAAGCGCGGATCGTCGAACTCCGGCTGGAAGACGACGTTGGTGTGCGACTGCAGGAACTCCAGGAAGTTGCCGTCGGTGAGGCGGCCGTCCTGATGCAGCCGGTTCATGATGCGATAATGCACATAGGTCGCCGTGCCCTCGTTCATGACCTTGGTCTGGCCCTGCGGATAGAAGTATTGCGCGATGTGGCGGACGATGCGCAGCAATTCGCGTTGCCAGGGCGCCAGCCGCGGCGCGGTCTTCTCCAGGAAATAAAGCAGGTTCTCCTGCGGGAGGCCGAGCAGCGCGCGGCGCCGCTCGACGTTCAGCATCGCATTGGTCTTGACCGGGCCGGTCGGCACCGTACGCCAGAGATCGTTGAACTGGCCCTCCTCGTAGAGCCTGCGCTTGCCGGCGCGCTTCTCCTCCTCGCGGAAGTCGAGCTTCTTCTTGCCGGGATAGCGGTCGACGCCGTGCGACATCAGCGCATGCGCCGCGTCCAGCGTATGCTCGACCGCGAGCCGACCGTAGCGCTCCTCGCATTGCGCGATGTAGCCGCGGGCGAAATCGAGATAGTCGAGGATGCCGTCGGCGTCGGTCCACTGCTTGAACAGATAGTTGTTCTTGAAGAAATGGTTGTGGCCGAACGCGGCGTGCGCGATCACCAAGGTCTGCATCGTCGCCGTGTTCTCCTCCATCAGATAGGAGATGCAGGGCGAGGAGTTGATCACGATCTCATAGGCGAGGCCCATCAGCCCCTTGCGGTACGAGGCCTCGTGGTAGGCGAAGTGCTTGCCGAACGACCAGTGCTTGTAGAACAAGGGCATGCCGACCGAGGAATAGGCGTCGAGCATCTGCTCGGCCGTGATCACCTCGATCTGGTTGGGATAGGTGTCAAGCCCGAGCTCCTTCTCGGCGACGGCTTCGCAGGCATCGTGGATGCGCTGCAGGGTGAGGAAATTCCAATCCGCGCCATCGAACAGCAACCCGCTCATGACGCCGCCCTCTCCTGCGTGGTGCCGCGACGCTGAAACAGGTCGTGGAACACCGGGAAGATCTCGCTGCGGTCACGCACCTTGCGCATCGACAGCGGCTCGCCATCGGCGCGCAGCCGCTCATACAGCGACCACAGCGCGGAATCCGGCATCTCGAACGAATAGGTGCCGGATTCGCCGACCTCGAGATAGGCGAAGAACTGCGACACCGGCAGGATGTTGTCCGTCAGCAGACGGGCGACGTTCTCGGAATCCGAAGTGGCGTTGTCGCCGTCGGAGGCCTGCGCCGCGTAGATGTTCCAGTCCGAGGGGCGGAAGCGCGAGCGGACGATGTCGTGCATGCATTGCAGGGCGCTCGACACCAAGGTGCCGCCGGATGCCGGTCCATAGAAGAACGTCTGCTCGTCGACCTCCTCGGCGCGATCGGTATGACGGATGAAGACGATCTCGACATGACGGTAGCGCCGGGTCAGGAACACGTAGAGCAGCATGTAGAACCGCTTGGCGAGGTCCTTCATGTGCTCCGACATCGAGCCGGACACGTCCATCAGGCAGAACATCACGGCCTGTGCGATCGGCTTCGGCACGGCCTCGAAGCGGCGGTAGCGGATGTCGATCGGATCGATGAAGGGGATGCGCTTGGCCTTGGCCTTCAAGGTCTCGATCTCGGCCAGCAGCGCGGCACGCTTGTCGTCGTCGGTCTCCTGCTCCAGCTGGGCCTCGAGTTCGGCAATCGCCTCCGGCCGCGGACGGCGCAGCGCCACGCGGCGGGCCAAGGCGCGGGTGACGGTGCGGCTGATCGAGATGTTGGCCGGTGAGCCCGACGTCGAGTAGCCGGCACGCACCAGCCCCTCGCTCTCGGCCTCGGCGAATTTGCGCTTGGCGAGATCAGGCAGTTCGAGATCGTCGAGGAAGAGATTGACGAACTCCTCCTTGCTCAGCACGAAGCGGAACGCGTCCTCGCTGTCGCCTTGTCCGGGCGCCGACTTGCGGCCGCTGCCGTCGCCGGAGCGCGGCAGGATGTCGCCTTCGACGAACTTCTTGTTGCCGGGCAGCACCATGTCGCGGGTGCCGCCCTCGCGGCGGAAGCGCGGCTCGTCCATGCCGTCGAGCGGGATCGAGACCTCGCCGCCCTCCAGCACGTCCTTGATGTCGCGGTCCTGCGAGGTCTTCTTGACCGCTCCCTGAACCAGGGCCTTGGCGCGGCGCAAAAATCGCTGACGATTTTCGAGACTTTTGCCGCCCGGATTCAGGCGCCGATCAATGATGTGCATGACCACGTTCCATACGCCTCCTGCTGCAGCGGCTTCGACTCCTGCTCTCCCCCGCCGCGATGCCGCGGTGCAGTATCGGACCCGACACTGCAACGGCACCCTCTGCCTGTCCGACGCCTCCCAGCGAAGCTCAGCGTCGAACGTTCATCTCGTTCGTAACCCTGGCGCCGACGTCAGACCGATGGCCTGCCGCACCTGCAGTGAACATCGGCGCCGGACCACGATCAACCCGCCTGCTTCACGCGCATGTACCACTCGACCAGCCGACGGACCTGCCGCTCGGTGTAGCCGCGTTCGACCATGCGCGCGACGAAGTCGTCGTGCTTCTTCTCGGTCTCGCCGTCCTTCTTGGTGCCGAACGAGATGACCGGAAGCAGATCCTCGACCTGCGAGAATATCCTCTTTTCGATGACTTCGCGGATCTTTTCGTAGGAGGTCCAGGACGGATTTTTGCCTCCATTCTGGGCTCGGGAGCGCAGCGAGAACTTGACAACCTCGTTGCGGAAGTCCTTCGGGTTGGCGATCCCGGCCGGCTTCTCGATCTTGGTCAGCTCCTGGTTCAACAGCTCGCGATTGAGCAGCTGTCCCGTATCGGGATCCTTGAAGTCCTGATCCTCGATCCAGGCGTCGGCGTAGTCGACGTAGCGGTCGAACAGGTTCTGGCCGTAATCGGAGTAGGATTCGAGATAGGCCTTCTGGATCTCGTGACCGATGAACTCGGCGTAACGCGGCGCAAGATCCGCCTTGATGAATTCGAGGTAGCGCTTCTCGATCTCCTCGGGCAGTTGCTCGCGCTTGATCGACTGCTCCAGCACGTACATCAGATGCACGGCGTCGGCCGATACTTCCGCCGTATCGTGATTGTAGGTCGCAGCCAGCACCTTGAAGGCAAAGCGGGTGGAGATGCCGTCCATGCCCTCGTCGACGCCGGCAGCATCGCGATATTCCTGCACGCTGCGCGCCTTCGGATCGGACTCCTTGAGGCTCTCGCCGTCATAGACCCGCATCTTGGCATACAGCGTCGAGTTCTCGTGCTTGCGCAGGCGCGACATCACCGAGAAGCGGGCGAGCGTGTCCAAGGTCGCCGGCGCGCAGGGCGCGGTGGAGAGCTCGGAGCCCTGGATCAGCTTCTCATAGATCTTGCGCTCCTCGGTGACGCGCAGGCAGTACGGCACCTTGATGACGCAGATGCGGTCGATGAAGGCCTCGTTGTTCTTGTTGGTCTTGAAGCTCTGCCACTCCGACTCGTTGGAGTGGGCGAGGATCACGCCGTTGTAGGGAATGGCGCCGATGTTCTCGGTGCCGATATAGTTGCCTTCCTGCGTCGCCGTCAGCAGCGGATGCAGCATCTTGATCGGCGCCTTGAACATCTCGACGAACTCGAGAATGCCCTGGTTGGCGCGGTTGAGACCGCCCGAATAGCTGTAGGCGTCGGGATCGTTTTGCGCGTAGGTCTCGAGCTTGCGGATATCGACCTTGCCGACCAGCGAGGAGATGTCCTGGTTGTTCTCGTCGCCGGGCTCGGTCTTGGCGATGCCGATCTGGCGCAGCCGCGACGGCTGGATCTTGGCGACGCGGAACTGCGAGATGTCGCCGCCGAAGGCTTCGAGCCGCTTGTAGCACCACGGGCTCATCAGGCCGGACAAACGGCGGCGCGGAATGCCGTATTTCTCCTCGAGCATCGGGCCCAGCGTGTCGGGATCGAACAGGCCGAGCGGCGACTCGAACACCGGGCTCAGCTCATCTCCGGCCTTGAGCACGTAGATCGGATGGGTTTCCATCAACTGCTTCAGCCGTTCGGCCAGCGACGACTTGCCGCCGCCGACCGGTCCAAGCAGATAGAGGATCTGCTTGCGCTCTTCGAGACCCTGCGCGGCGTGACGGAAGAAGCCGACGATGCGCTCGATCGTGTCCTCCATGCCGTAGAAGCCGGCGAATGCAGGATACAGGCGAACCGTCCGGTTCAAAAAAATACGGCCAAGGCGTGGGTCCTTGGCCGTGTCTATCATCTGAGGCTCGCCGATCGCAGCTAGTAGTCGTTCAGCGGCGTTCGCGTATCGCATCGGGTCGGTTCGACACGATTCTAGATATTCCTGCATCGACATGTCGGTCTGGCTGCGTGCCTCGAACGACCTTGCGAACGCGTTGAACAACGAATCGTTGTACATGATCCCTCTCCACGTAGGTTCCGCCGCACTGCTGCAACGGGCCGAGATCCAAGTACGTTCCTGCTGATCCCGAACCGACTCAGAGTGAAGCGCGCTAGCCCCCATTGGGCACCGTCTTCGTCCTTTTCCGCAACGCAAAGTGCATGCAGCATATGCCCTATCAACATGCACTTCGCTCAATAGTTCGGCAAAAGCCGGCCGACTCTCCCCATTTGTACCTCATTGTCTCTGCTTCGCAACATCCGCAATACCCCGGCACCGTAGTCTCCCTGCGCCGCACAAGGTGTTGTGAAGCCACGTGAACTGGTGGCGTGACAGCTCCAAAATCAGTCTCTCTTCCCGAAGTGAACCGCGAGTGAACGCAACTCTTCCCGCAAGCGCTCCAGGCAGGGAACGTCTCATTCGCTGCACGACCTGATGCGCGCTGGCCACGGCGGCCGACCAAACACGGGCCTGCTGCGATCGCATCTGCCGTCGCTCATACAACGTCCTCGAGGGAGCGATGAGCGCGCGCATCTCATAGGGCCGCGCGCACGCATGTTCGCCGCCTGAACCGAACGGCGTGAAATAACGCGCGGCTGAAGCCGGACGGATCACTCGATGCCGATCATTGCCATGATCACACGGCAGTTCGCCGCTGAGCGTCTGCAGCCGGAAAGCATCATGGGTTATCCGCCGACACTCGTGAGGCGCTGCCGAGGCGACAACCGTGAGACGTTCGCCATGATCCGTTGCGTAGGGCACCATTCCCCAGAACACATGTGGCACCTTTCCAGCATTGCAAGCCGGAGAAGCTTGATCGACGGCATTTGCTTGCCTCCCGGGGCCTCTCCGGCGCACGAGCACTGCTGAGGTCGACGCAGGCCGAACGCCGACCGCGCTCTGGCGGCTCTGCCGCGCGCTTTGGCCGGAACGATCAGCGGCAGGCTTCGCGTCGCCTGCCGATCTCCCTCCGGACGCGCCCCGCCGGCACGTCACCCCGGCTCGAAGCTCTTGGGATTCCAGAGGGATCAATCCATTATGAATGGCGTTCTCCTGAGGGCTGGCGCATAGTTGTTCATGTGAGGTCCCTATCGACCTGGCAGCTGCCAGGCGGGAACCCAAAAAAGCAAGCCGACGCACATAGATAGGCATCATGAATCCGGTCAAAGCTCTCGAAGAACACGGCCAGGCGGTCTGGCTCGATTTCCTCGCACGCGGCTTCGTCGCCAAAGGCGACCTCAAGCGGCTGATCGATGAGGATGGCGTCAAGGGCGTCACCTCGAATCCCGCGATTTTCGAGAAGGCGATCGGCAGCTCCGACGAATATGACACGCCGATCGCCACGGCGCTGAAGAACGGCGATCGATCGCCGACGCAGCTGTTCGAGGCCGTTGCCGTCGAGGACATCCAGAATGCCGCCGACGTGCTGCGGCCCGTCTATGACCGCTTCGATGGCAATGACGGCTTCGTCAGCCTCGAAGTCTCGCCCTATCTGGCGATGGACAGCACAGCGACCATCACCGAGGCCGAACAGCTCTGGAAGGCGGTCGACCGCAGGAATCTGATGATCAAGGTGCCGGCGACCAACGCCTGCCTGCCGGCCATCCAGCACCTGATCTCCAAGGGCATCAGCGTCAACATCACCTTGCTGTTTTCGCAAGACGTCTACCGGCAGGTTGCCGAAGCCTACATTGCCGGCCTCGAAGCCTACGTCGGCGCCGGCGGCGATCCGTCGCATGTCGCCAGCGTGGCCTCGTTCTTCGTCAGCCGCATCGACAGCGTGGTCGACAAGCAGCTGGACGAGAAGATCGCCCAGGCCAATGATCCGACCGAGAAGGAGCGGCTAGCCGCGCTCAAGGGCAGGATCGCCATCGCCAATGCAAAGATGGCGTATCAGGACTACAAGCAGCTGTTCGCCGGCGCGCGCTGGGAGCGGCTGGCCAAGCAAGGGGCCAAGCCGCAGCGGCTGCTCTGGGCCTCCACCGGCACCAAGAACAAGGACTACAGCGACGTCCTCTATGTCGAGGAGCTGATCGGGCCGAACACCGTCAACACCGTGCCGCCGGCCACGCTGGACGCCTTCCGTGATCACGGCAAGGTGCGCGACAGTCTGGAGGAAGACGTCGACGCGGCCCAGGCCGCCCTTGAGGATCTGGCGAAGACCGGCATCTCGCTCGACGACATCACCGCAGATCTCGTGATCGACGGCGTCAAGCAGTTCGCGGACGCCGCCGACAAGCTCTATGGCGCGGTTGCGCACAAGCGCGCCGTCGTGCTCGGGACCGGGCTTGGGCAGCAGTCGATCGCGGTTGCTGCTGATCTGCAGAAGAAGGTTGCCTCCGCTACCGAGGATTGGCGCAAGGACGCCAGGATCCGCCGACTCTGGCACAATGACGCGACGGTCTGGACCGGCCGAGACGAGCACAAATGGCTGGGCTGGCTGACCAGCGCGGAGAAGGCCGACATCGCCGATTACGAGGACTATGCGCAGCGGGTGAAGGGACAGAAATTCTCCGACGCCGTGGTCCTCGGCATGGGCGGCTCCAGCCTCGGGCCGGAGGTGCTCGCCGAGACCTTCCCGCGCAAGGCCGGCTTCCCCAAGCTGCATGTGCTCGACTCCACCGATCCGGCGCAGGTGCGCGCGATGGAGAAGGCGATCGACATCGCCAGGACGGTGTTCATCGTCTCCTCCAAGTCGGGCGGCACCACCGAGCCGAACGCGATGAAGGACTATTTCTTCGCACGCGTGGCCAACGCGATCGGGCCCAAGAGGGCCGGACATCGCTTCATCGCCGTGACCGATCCCGGCTCGTCGCTGGAGAAGGCGGCCAAGGCGCAAGGCTTCGCCCGCATCTTCCACGGCGAGCCGACCATCGGCGGCCGCTATTCGGTGCTGTCGCCGTTCGGCCTGGTGCCGGCTGCCACAGCCGGCATCGACGTGCGCAGGCTGATCACGCAGGCGCTGTCCATGGTGCGCTCCTGCGGGCCCGACGTGCCGCCGCTGCAGAACCCGGGTGTGCAGCTCGGTCTGGCGATGGGCCTTGCCGGCCTCGAAGGCCGCGACAAGGTGACGATCTTCGCCTCGCCCAAGATTGCCGATTTCGGCGCCTGGGCCGAGCAGCTGATCGCGGAGTCCACGGGCAAGGAAGGCAAGGGCCTGATCCCGATCGATGGCGAACGAGTCGCCTCGCCCGAGGTCTACGGTCATGATCGCTTCTTCATCGACATCAAGGTCGACGGCGACGAGGTGGCGGGCCATGACGCGAAGCTCGCCGCGCTCGAGGAGGCCGGTCATCCCGTCGTGCGCATCGTCATGACGTCGATCGACCAGCTCGGGCAGGAATTCTTCCGCTTCGAGATGGCGACCGCCGTCGCCGGCGCTGTGCTCGGCATCAACCCGTTCGACCAGCCCGACGTCGAATCGGCCAAGATCAAGACCCGCGAACTGACCGCGGCGTTCGAGCAGAGCGGCGCGCTGCCGGCGGAGGACCCCGTCGTGGCGATCAAGGGCTGCGAGCTCTACACCGATGCGCAGAACGCCGAGAGCCTGCGCGGGCATGGCGCCGACGGCACGCTCGCGTCCTGGCTGAAGGCGCATCTCGGCCGCGCCGGCGACGGCGACTACATCGCCCTGCTCGGCTATATCGACCGCAATGCAGGCAATATCGACACGCTGCAGCGGATCCGGCTGAGGCTGCGCGACGCCAAGCACCTCGCCACCTGCGCCGAATTCGGT
This sequence comes from Bradyrhizobium sp. SZCCHNS3016, assembly GCF_032484535.1. Lineage (NCBI taxonomy): Bacteria > Pseudomonadati > Pseudomonadota > Alphaproteobacteria > Hyphomicrobiales > Nitrobacteraceae > Bradyrhizobium > Bradyrhizobium sp. SZCCHNS3016. The sequence goes on along the minus strand of NZ_JAUETE010000003.1, from coordinate 36,753 downwards.
CCGCGCTTCCTGCACTCGACCGGCCAGGCCTACAAGGGCGGTCCGGACAGCGGCGTGTTTCTCCAGATCACCGCCGACGATGCCGAGGATCTGCCGATCCCCGGGCAGAAGGCGAGCTTCGGCGTGATCAAGGCGGCGCAGGCGCGCGGCGATTTCGACGTGCTCACCGAGCGCGGGCGCCGGGCTCTTCGGGTCCATCTCAAGGGCAATCTGAAATCGGGCCTGAAGATGCTCGACAGCGCGATCAGCGAAGCGCTGAGCTAGGAAGGGCCTCGTCGATGCAGCTTGGAATGATCGGTCTCGGGCGGATGGGCGGCAACATCGTGCGCCGCCTGATTCGCGCGGGGCACTCCTGCGTGGTCTATGATCGCGACGCAAAGGCTGTGGCCGCGCTGGTCTCCGAAGGCGCCACCGGCGCCGCGAGCCTCGAGGAGTTCGTCGGCAAGCTCGCCACCCCGCGGCACGCATGGATCATGCTGCCGGCCGGCAAGATCACGGAAGCCACCGTCGAGCAGCTCACCGGGCTGATGACCCGGGACGATGTCATCATCGACGGCGGCAACAGTTTTTGGCAGGACGACGTCCGCCGCGGCAAGGCCCTGAAGGAGCGCGGTCTGCACTACGTCGACGTCGGCACCTCCGGCGGGGTCTGGGGCCTCGATCGCGGCTACTGCATGATGATTGGCGGCGATAAGCCGGTCGTCGACCGGCTCGATCCGATCTTCGCCGCGCTCGCGCCTGGGATCGGCGACATCCCGCGCACACCGGGCCGTGATGGCCGCGACCTGCGCGTCGAGCAGGGCTATCTGCATGCCGGTGCGGTGGGCGCCGGGCACTTCGTCAAGATGATCCACAACGGCATCGAATATGGCCTGATGCAGGCCTATGCCGAGGGCTTCGACATCCTCAGGAATGCGAACAGCGCGGCGCTGCCGCAGGCGCACCGCTTCGACTTCGATCTCGCAGATATCGCCGAGGTGTGGCGCCGCGGCAGCGTCATTCCGTCCTGGCTGCTCGACCTCACCGCCAGTGCACTGGCGCGGCAGCCCGGTCTGGAGAAATATTCCGGCTACGTCGAGGATTCCGGCGAGGGCCGCTGGACCGTGAATGCGGCGATCGACGAGGCGGTGCCGGCCGAGGTGTTGACCGCCGCCTTGTTCGCCCGTTTCCGCTCGCGCCAGGAGCACACGTTCGCTGAGAAGATTCTCTCGGCAATGCGCGAAGGCTTCGGCGGACACAAGGAACCCGAACAGCACCCAGACCCGGCGCGCCAGAGCGCGCCCGAGATCGTCAAGCCGAAGGCGGACCGCGCGTGACCGCCCAGCATTCGCATCAGCCGCAACACCAGAAGCCTGACGCCTGCGCCTTCGTCCTCTTCGGCGTGACCGGCGACCTGACGCATCGGCTGGTCCTGCCATCGCTTTACAATCTGGCCGCCAATCATCTGCTGCCCGACAGGCTCTGCATCGTCGGCATTGCCCGCAAGGGCATGTCGAGCGAGCAACTGCGCGACAATCTCATGGAAGGCCTGCGCAAATACGCCACACGCCCGATCGAGGATGAGATCGCGCAGCGCTTGTTGCAATGCGTGACGGCGATCGAGGCCGATCCGAAGGAGCCGGAAAGCTTCGATCAGTTGAAAGCGAAGCTGGAAAAGCTGGAAGCCGCGCGGGAGACCCACGGCAATCGGCTGTTCTACCTGGCGACGCCGCCGAGCGCTTTTGCGCCGATCGCGCAACAGCTCGGGCGCGTCGGGTTGCTGCGCGAGGACGGCAAGGCTTGGCGCCGCCTCGTGGTGGAAAAGCCGTTCGGCACCGACCTCGCCTCGGCCAAGAAGCTGAACGACGAGCTGCTGCAGCTCGTGACCGAGCACCAGATCTACCGGATCGATCATTACCTCGGCAAGGAGACGGTGCAGAACATCCTGGTGCTGCGCTTCGCCAATGGCATGTTCGAACCGATCTGGAACAGGCATCACATCGACCATGTCCAGATCACCGTCGAGGAGAAGCTCGGCGTCGGCACGCGCGGCAGCTTCTACGACGCGACCGGCGCGCTGCGCGACATGGTCCCCAACCATCTATTCCAGTTGCTCTCGCTGGTGGCGATGGAGCCGCCGGCCCGGTTCGATGCACATACCGTCCGCTCCGAGAAGGCCGAGGTGCTATCGGCGATCCAGCCGTTGAGCGAACGGGAGGCGCTGCTCAACTCGGTGCGCGGTCAGTACACGGCCGGCATGATCGGCGACGCCGAGCTGCCCGACTATGTCAGGAGCAAGGACGTCCGCCCCGACAGCACCACCGAGACCTATGCCGCCTTCAAGCTCACGATCGACAATTGGCGCTGGGCCGGCGTTCCGTTCTATCTGCGCACCGGCAAGGCGCTCGGCGCCAAGCGCACCGAGGTCGCGATCAAGTTCCGCCAGGCGCCGTTCGCAATGTTCAGTTGCACGCCGATCGAAACCCTGGCCGAAAACTATCTGGTCATCGGCATCGAGCCGACCCAGAGCATCACGCTGCAGTTCAACACCAAGGTACCCGGCCCCACCATCCGCACCGACGGCGTGCAGATGAAGTTCAACTACAAGGACTATTTCCAGGCTGAGCCGGCCACCGGCTACGAGACGCTGATCTATGACTGCATGATCGGCGACAACATCCTGTTCCAGCGCGCCGACAGCGTCGAAGCCGGCTGGAAGGCCGTCGAGCCGTTCATCGGGGCGTGGAAGAAGGCTGGCCGCGATGGCCTGCATTCCTACGCGGCCGGCAGCGAGGGACCTGAGGCGGCGGCCGATCTCCTGGCCCGCGACGGCCGCAGCTGGCGCAAGCTGGTTTAGCCGTGGCCGGGCCGCAGGACCGCAAGCTCGTGCGCGTCGCCGACCGGGCGACGATGGCGAGGGTCGCGGCCGAACATCTCCTGGCTCGGACTGATACCAATCCGGGACGCGTGGCCATCTGTCTCACCGGGGGATCGAGCCCGAGGCAGCTCTATGAACTGCTGGCGACGGACGCTTATCGTGAACGGATTCCATGGCCGCGCGTCCACTGGTTCATCGGTGACGAGCGATATGTTCCGCCCGGCGATTCCCTGCACAACATGACCACGGCACGTCACGTGTTCCTCGATGCCTGCGCGCCGGCCGCCAACATCCACCCGATCGCGACCGATGGGTCGGACCCGGAGGCCAGTGCCCGCGACTATCAGCGCACGCTGCAGGCGTTCTACGGCGCCGCGCGGCTCGACTCCGGGCGGCCGCTGTTCGACCTCGTGCTGCTCGGCATCGGTCCCGACGGCCATGTCGCGTCGCTATTCCCCGGCTTTCCCGCAATCGACGTCACCGATCGCTGGGTTGTCGGCGTCGACAAGGCCCACGTCGCCCCCTTCGTGCCGCGGATCAGCCTGACCTTGCCTGCGCTCTCCTCCTGCCGAACTATGCTGTTCGAGGTCGCCGGTGCCGACAAGCGCGCGATCATGGCGCACGTGCTGGCCGGTGAGGACCTGCCCGCCAATCGCGCCCGCTCGATTCAGGAGACGATCCTGCTCATCGACAGCGAGGCCTGGCCGGAGGGGCGAAGTGGCGAGATCTGACCTGCCCCATGCGCTCGTCATCATGGGCGTGTCCGGCTCCGGCAAGAGCACGATCGGGCAAGCATTGGGCCAGCGCCTCGGCTGGCGCTTCGAGGATGGCGACAGCTTTCACCCGCCCGCGAACGTCGCCAAGATGAGCGCCGGCCACCCGCTCACGGACGAGGATCGCTGGCCCTGGCTGCAGGCCATCGCGGCGGAGATCGCGCGTTGCCGTACCGCGGGCGAGCACATCATCATCGCCTGCTCTGCGCTCAAGAAGGCCTATCGCGACATCCTCGTCGGCGGCCGCAACGATGTCCGCATGGTTTATCTCCAAGGCAGTCAGGAGCTGATCGGCGAGCGGATGAGCCATCGCGAGGGGCACTTCATGCCGCCGGGCCTGCTCGCCAGCCAGTTCGCCACCCTGGAACCACCTGGGGCCGCCGAGCATCCCATCACCGTCTCGGTCGACGCGCCGGTCGCGGCGATCGTGGACGACATCATGCAACAGCTTCACGCCGGTCGGCGCGGCTCCTGACCGCGAACAGGAAGGGCTCATGACCCGCATCGCTCTCGTCGTATCCGACGTCGACGGCACGCTGCTGACCAAGGACAAGGTTCTGACCGAGCGGGCCGCGAAGGTGGCGCGACGGCTGCATGAATGCGGCGTCGCCTTCACGCTCACCTCGAGCCGCCCGGCGATCGGCATGCGCTTTCTGATCGAGCCGCTGCAGATCAGCCTTCCGGTCGGCCCGTTCAACGGCAGCTCGATCATCGGCGCCGACATGCGCCCGCTCGAGCAGAGCCTGATCCCGCCCGCGGCCGCCGCGCGCTGCGTCGATCTTCTCCATCAATCCGGCGTCGACATCTGGGTCTTCACCAATGATGCCTGGCTGACGCGCAATCCGGACGGCGAGTACGTCCCGAACGAGCGGCGCGCCATTCGCGCGGAGCCGACGATCGTCGACGATTTCTCCCCCTATCTGTCGAACGCCTGCAAGATCGTCGGCGCCAGCAGCGATTTCGAGCTGCTGGCCCGCTGCGAGAGCCAGATGCAGCAGGCATTGGGGGCGGAAGCGACCGCTGTCCGCTCGCAGAGCTACTATCTCGACATCACGCCGCCAGGCCGCAACAAGGGCACCTTCGTCAAAGCGATGGCCCAGCGGCTCGGTATCCCGCTCGACCAGGTCGCGACCATCGGCGACATGCATAATGACGTCGCGATGTTCGAGGTGAGCGGCTTGTCGATCGCCATGGGCAACGCCAGTGACGAGGTGAAGAGCAAAGCCAAGCGCATCACCACGTCCAACCAGGACGAAGGGTTTGCCAATGCGATGGAGATGATCCTGGCGGAGAACGCGCAAGGCTCATCCGCAAGCTGACGCGCGGCAGCTCAGGCTTCCGACCGCTGCCTCGCGGGTTTGTCGCTGGCCTTCTTGGCGCTGCTCAGATTCTGCGCCGTGTTGATCAGCGCGATATGCGTCAGCGCCTGGGGAAAGTTGCCGGTCTGCCGCCGTGCCTCGGTGTCGTACTCCTCGGCCAGCAGCCCGACGTCGTTGGCGATGTTCACCACGCGGCGGAACAGCGTCTCGGCTTTTTCGGTGGCGCCCGCCAGAACATGCGCGTCGGCCAGCCACAGCGTGCAGGCCAGGAACGCGCCTTCGATCGGCTGCTGCTCGTCCGGAGAGACGTCGCGCGGATCGTGCCGGAGCACGAAGCCATCCCGCAGCAGATGCTGCTCGATCGCCTCGACCGTGCCGCGAATGCGCGGATCGGAGCACGGCAGGAAGCCGACCGCCGGCAACAGCAGCAGGCTGGCATCGAGCAGCCGCGAGCCATAGGACTCGACGAAGCTGCCGAGTCCTTCGTCGTAGCCCCTGTCGCAGACGTCGCGATGAATGGTCTCGCGCAGCCGCCGCCAGCGCTCCAGCGGCGCCTTGAACCCAAATTTCTCCGCGCTCTTGATCGCGCGATCGAACGCAACCCAGGTCATCACCTTGGAAAACACGTAATGACGGCCATCGCCGCGGCGTTCCCAGATGCCGTGGTCGGGCTGGTCCCACACGTCGGTGAGATGGTCGAGCACCGCGCATTCCAGGTCCCAGGTGCCGTCCTCCAGCTTGAGCTTGGTCATGCGGGCCTGGTGGAAGGCATCCATCAGCTCGCCGTAGACGTCGAGCTGGAGCTGCGCATGCGCGGCATTGCCGATCCGCACCGGCTGGGCACCCTCGTAGCCCGGCAGCCACTCGGCCTCCCACTCCATCAGCCGCCGCTGGCCCATGATGCCATACATGATCTGCATGTAGGCGGGAGCGCCGGCCGCGGCGCGCAGCAGCCAGTTGTGCCAGGCCAGCGCTTCCTCGGTGTAGCCCGAGTTCATCAGCGCCAGCAGCGTGAATGTCGCGTCACGCAGCCAGCAGAACCGGTAGTCCCAGTTGCGCCGGCCGCCGAGCTTCTCCGGCAGCGAGGTGGTCGGCGCCGCGACGATGCCGCCGGTCGGCGCGTAGGTGAGCGCCTTCAAGGTGATCAGCGAGCGCATCACGAGCGCGCGATGCTCGTCCTGATGGGTGCAGCGCCGCGACCAGTCGGCCCAGAACGTTTCGGTGTCATCAAGCGCCTGATCCGGATCGATCGCCTTGGGCACCGGCAGATGCGACGGACCGTAGGTGAGCACGAAGGGCACGGTGTCGCCGGCAGCGACCTCGAACTCCGCCACCGTGGTCATGTCCTCGCCGCGGGTGGCGACCGGCGTGTGCAACACCGCCATGTCCTGGCCGCAGATGGCGAGCAGCGCGGAGCGATCCTCGGAACGCTTGACCCAGGGAATCTCGATGCCGAAGCCGAAGCGGATGATCAGCTCCATCCGCATGGCGACCCGGCCGGAGACGCCGCGGACCAGCCGAACGACATCGGAGGCGCTGCCCCGTGGCGGCATGAAATCGATCACCTCGACGGTGCCGGTCGCAGTTTCGTATCGCGTCTCGAGGATGAGGCTGTCGCCGCGATAACGGCGAGACGTCGATCGGACGTCGCCGCGCGGCTCGATCAGCCAGCGGCCATGGCTGCGATCGCCCAGCAAGGCTGCGAAACAGGCATCCGAATCGAACGCCGGCCAACACAGCCAGTCGATCGACCCGCTCCGGCTCACCAGGGCAGCCGTCTCACAATCACCAATCAGCGCGTAGTCTTCGATCCTGCAGGACATTTGGCATCCGCGTGCAACTGCCCCCCGCAATCCCCCCGTTCTAAACGCCGGCCGGGCTGATCCGTTCGGCGGTCGCCGCCTTCAACGCCGCGACGCTGGTCGCACCGGCGATGTCCTCGAGCTTGATCGGCATCTTGCGGCGCCAGTTCGGATGCTCGTCGATCGTGCCGGGAATATTGGGCTGATCGACCACTTCCAGCAGATCCTCCAGGGAAATCACCAGCAGCCGGGACCGCGTCCGCGACAGGAAGGCGATCGCTGAGTGGACGTCGTTGGCTCGAATGCCGTTTTGGCGGAGCACCTCGTCCCAGAGCCCCAACGCATCCCAGCGATCCTGGTCGCTTTCACCGGGATCGATGCCCAGCCCGCGTTTGGTCTTGAGATCGCCGAACGAGCGCCAGCCGGCGTAGGTCGAGAGATCGTGGGTATTCAGCGTCACCAGCGCATTCGGCGGATAGAAGTCGACATCGCGGAAGCGCCCGTTGTCGTCGCGTTCGAAGATCATCACCTTGTAGGACCACAGTCCCCAATCGGCCATCTGCTCGCGAAAGCCCTCTGGCACGGTGCCGAGATCCTCGCCGATGACGATGCATTCGTTGGCGACGCTCTCGATGACGGTTGCGGCGAGCAGCGCCTCGAACGGCATCTGCACGTAAGCGCCCTGCTTGGCCGGAAATCCGTGCGGCACCAGATAGAGCCGCTTCAAACCGAGCACATGGTCGAGCCGGATCGCGCCGGCATGCCGCATCGACGCCCGGACCATTTCCCGGAACGGCTCGAAATTCTTCAGCGCCAGTCCGGGCGCGTTGAAGCCGGCGAGCCCCCAGTTCTGCCCGACCGTGTTCAAGGGATCGGGCGGCGCCCCGACCGACAGCGTGCGCGAAATGGCGCCCTGCTCGTTCCAGGCATCGAAACCGTCGGATTGAACGCCGACCGCGACGTCGAGATACAGACCGACCTTCATTCCCAGCCGCTGCGCGAGATCCCTGCAATGGCGCAATTGTCGTTCGGCGAGCCATTGCACATAGGCGACGAAATCAGTCTCCCTCCGGTCGGGGCCGCTGAGCAGCGCCGCGCAGCGCCCAGCATCGGGCTGCCGCCACTCCTCGGGCCAGTCCCACCAGGGCTTCTGGAAGCGATGCCGCAACACCTCGAAGCAGGTGAAGCGCGCCAGCAGATCGCCGCGCTCGGCGCGGTAGGCCTTGAACTCCGCCGCCGCGGCGGCGTCGGGCGCAGCCATGAAGGCGTCGAAAGCCGCGCGCAAGGCCGGCCATTTCAACGCCGCCACTCCCTTGTAGTCCACCAGCTCGGCCTGCCGCAGCGGCTCGAGCACCTTGCTGTCCGGCCCCTTCGCGAAGCCGGGCGCCTGCTCCACATCGACATAGAGCGCATTCAGGAACAGCCGGCTATTCGGTGCATAGGGGCTGAAATCGCCCGGCCGGTCGTCGAACAGCGCGTGCAGCGGATTGAGGCCGACGCCATCGGCGCCGAGCTTGGCGCAAAGCGTGATGAGATCGGCAAGATCGGTGAAATCGCCCATGCCCCAGTTGCGACCGGATCGAATGCCGTAGAGCTGGACCGCCAGCAGCCAGACGCGATCGAAATCACCGCCGAAGGCCTTCGCCGGCGCGACCAGCAGCGGCAGCTCCTCGCGGTACGACGACGCATCCACCAGCTCGAGGCGATAGCTGCCGACCGGCAGATCACCCGGCCACTCGACCAGGGCCTCAGCGGCCTGCCCGGAGGCTGTCTCAGCGTCGCCACGCCTGATGGTCCACCTGACTGGCAGCTTGGCCGCCTCGTTGAGGCGGCTGCGCGCCGGCTGCCCGGACCGAATCACGACCGCGCCGCTCAGCAGCCGATGCGGCGTGGGCCTGGGAAAAGCCTCAACGATGATCTTGAGCGCCGCTTCGTCGGTGACACGACGCTGCCCCTGACCATCGTAGAATTCTGTCAGGATTCCGAGACTATGGGCTTCGCTGTAGAGATCCATTCGGCACGCGATCTGGACGTAACGGGAGACGTACGTCGTAAATTGTTGTGGGACGGCAAGAAGATAAGCCCCTAACGCCGCGACGTGGCCGTCGTTCCCGGGGGAACAAAACGAGCCTTGCAGCTTTATAAGGGGGTCGTCTCGGCTTCTAGCGAACCGGGACGCCGTTTTCTTGTCAATGGCATCACCGTGAACAAATTTGCGCACACGTTCGAGAGCGTCACCCCCAAGGACGCTTTCTCCCCTATTCTGCCCTCTTTTGAGGAGAGCCGCATCTGCCGAGACCGAGACATCTTTCGAGACGCCTCCGATCGCAGCTGCATCATCATCCTCTCTCCTAGGTGAGGGCCTCGTGAACCTGATGTCATCCCTGGATTCGCCGAGTCTGCAGACCGAGACCGACGGCGACGGTCTCTGGTACAAGGACGCGATCATCTATCAGCTGCACGTCAAGGCGTTCGCCGACAGCAACAATGACGGCGTCGGCGACTTCGCCGGCCTGACCGACAAGCTGGATTATCTGCAGGACCTCGGCGTCACCACGCTGTGGCTGCTGCCGTTTTACCCCTCGCCCGGCCGCGACGACGGCTACGACATCGCCGATTACGGCAGCATCAATCCCGATTTCGGGACGATGAAGGAGTTCAAGCGCTTCATCCAGGAGGCCAAGCGGCGCGGCCTGCGGGTGATCACCGAGCTCGTGGTCAATCACACCTCCGACCAGCATCACTGGTTCAAGCGCGCTCGGCGCAGTCCGCCCGGCTCCAGCGCCCGCAACTGGTACGTCTGGAGCGACACCGACCAGAAATATCTCGGCACCCGAATCATCTTCACCGATACCGAGAAGTCCAACTGGACCTGGGATCCGGAGGCCGGCCAGTTCTACTGGCACCGCTTCTTCTCGCACCAGCCGGACCTCAATTTCGACAATCCGCGCGTGGTCAACGCGATCATCCAGGTGATGAAACGCTGGCTCGATGCCGGCGTCGACGGCTTCCGGCTTGACGCCATCCCCTACCTCTGCGAGCGCGACGGCACCAACAACGAAAACCTCCCCGAGACGCATGCGATCATCAAGCGCCTGCGTGTCGAGCTCGACAATTACGCCAAGGACAAGCTGCTGCTGGCGGAAGCCAATCAGTGGCCGGAGGACGTTCAGGAATATTTCGGCCAGGGCGACGAATGCCATATGGCCTATCACTTCCCGCTAATGCCGCGCATCTACATGGCGATCGCCCAGGAGGACCGCTTCCCGATCACCGACATCCTTCGCCAGACGCCCGACATCCCCGCGACCTGCCAATGGGCGCTGTTCCTGCGCAACCATGACGAGCTGACGTTGGAGATGGTGACCGACGTCGAGCGCGACTATCTGTGGTCGACCTACGCCAACGATCCGCGCGCACGCATCAATGTCGGCATCCGCCGCCGCCTCGCGCCGCTGATGGACAACGACCGGCGCAAGATCGAGCTGATGAACTCGCTGCTGATGTCGTTCCCCGGCACGCCGATCATCTATTACGGCGACGAGATCGGGATGGGTGACAACATCTATCTCGGCGACCGCAACGGCGTACGAACGCCGATGCAATGGACGCCCGACCGCAATGGGGGCTTCTCGCGCGCCGACCCGGCGCGGCTCTACGCGCCGATGATCATGGACCCGGTGTACGGCTACGAGGCGGTCAACGTCGAGGCGCAGTCGCGCAGCCTGTCGTCGCTTTTGAACGCCACCAAGAAGCTGATCTCGATGCGCAAGTCGACGCTGGCCTTCGGCAGGGGCACCATGACCTTCATCCGCCCGGCCAACCGGTCGGTTCTGGCCTATGTCCGCCAGTACAAGGACGAGGTCATCCTCTGCGTCGCCAACCTGTCGCGCTCGGCGCAGGCGACCGAGCTCGATCTCTCGCCGTTCAAGGATCGCGTCCCGATCGAAATGCTCGGCCGCTCGCGCTTTCCCGCCATCGGCGAGCTGCCTTACATGATCACGCTCGCGCCCTACGGATTCTACTGGTTCCAGCTCAAGGAGCGGGAGAAGTCGGAGCCCATCATCCAGCGCGCGGTACCGGAGTTCGAGACGCTGGTCGTGCCGCTCGGCTCGACCTGGGTATCGCTGGCTCGCACTCGCAGCGTGTTCGAACGCGACGTTCTGCCCGGTCATCTGGCGCGCGCGCGATGGTACCCCGAGCGCTCGGCGGACGCGATCCATCCGACGCTGACCTCGGCGATCCCGTTCTGCGACATCGGCGACAACCGGCCCTGGCTGATCTTCTTTAAGGCCGCGGAGCGCGACGACAGGCTGCGCTATCTGCTGCCGATGCAGATCGAATGGGTCCGCTTCGATCGCGATCGCTACAATCCGCAAGCCCTTGCCGCCGTGCGCCAGGGCGCCCGCGAGGGAACGCTGCTCGATGCGGCGACCAGCCCGATCTTTCTCGCGCTGCTCCTGCACAATCTGAAGCAATCGCTGACGGTCGAGGAAAACGGTGTGCGCCTCGAATTCCGGCCGACGCCGCGGTTTCCGGACAAGCCAATCCGCGAATCCGAGCAGGTGCGCGTGGTCGAGACCGACCGCTGCAGCAGCAAAGCGGTGGTCAACAACGAGTTCTTCATCAAGATCCGCCGCGAGCTGGAGGCCGGCCCGCATCCGGAGATCGAGATCGGCCGATTCCTCACGGAGGCGGTGGGCTTCGCCAATGTCCCGCCGCTGCTCGGGAGCATCGAGGTGATCCAGGAGGGCGAGCGGCAGACCGTCGGCTGCGTCCATGGTTTCATCGAGAACCAGGGCGACGGCTGGACCGTCAGCGCCGCCTATCTCGATCGCTACGTCGACGACCAGCGCGTGTTCGCCGCGAGCGGCGACGTGCGGCAGAGCGAGGAGCTGTCGCCCTATCTGCGCTACATGGCGCAGGCGGGCCGTCGCGTCGGCGAACTGCATGCGGCGCTTGCCTCGCGCAGCGACGTCGCCGATTTCGCGCCCGAACCCACGACCGCAGATCATCTCGATCACTGGATCGACCGGCTGCGCGCCCAGGCCGGACGGGTCCTGACGGACCTGAGCGAGCGCCGCGATCACCTCAAGGATCCGGAACGAGGGCTGGTCGACCAGGTGCTCGCCAGGCGCGGCGAGTTGTCGGAGCGCCTCAGCAGCCTGATCCCACACCATGTCGGCGGCTGCGACATCCGGCTGCATGGCGATTTCCATCTCGGCCAGATCCTCATCGTCAAGGATGATATCTTCATCATCGATTTCGACGGCGACGAGGAGCAGCCGCTCGCCGAGCGCCTGCGCAAGGCGCCGCCGGCCCGCGACATCGCGGGCTTCCTGCGCTCGATCGATTGCTCGGTCCGCGTCGCGCTCGAGCGTGCTCTGAGGGCAGGCCCGGACGATCACGGCCGGATCCCCGCCGCCCTGTCGGAATGGCGCGACCAGGCTGTGACGGCCTTTTTGACGGGTTATCGGGAGATCAAGGCCAACCAGTGCCTCTGGCCGGACGATCCGCACACCGCGGAGGCGCTCCTTAACTTTTTCATGCTGGAAAAAGCCCTCGGAGCGCTCGAATATGATCTGGCTCACCGGCCGGACTGGTTGCGCGTTGCATTGGGCAACCTGCTTCGCGTCCTGTCCGAGCCAGCATCAGCCAGCGAGTCCTCATGACCCATCTTTCTCCCGAGGCGTTTGCGATCATCGAAGGTCGGCATGCCGACCCGTTTCGCTATCTCGGTCAGCACAATGTCGACGGGCGGACCGTCGTGCGTGCCTTCCTGCCCGAGGCCTCGCGGGTCGAGGTGGTCGGCGAGCACGGCGAAGTCTCGCCGCTGACGCGCATCCATGATGCCGGCCTGTTCACCGGGACCATGCCGTCGCTGCAGCGCTATCGGCTTCGGGCGACATTCGGCGACCACGTCACCGACCTCGAGGATCCCTATCGTTTCCTGCCGATCCTGAGCGATTTCGACCTGCATCTGCTCGGCGAAGGCAACCATGAGCGGCTTTACGACAAGCTTGGCGCGCATCCGATGGTGCTCGACGGCGTCGATGGCGTCGGATTCGTCGTACTCGCGCCCAATGCACGTCGCGTCAGCGTGGTCGGCGATTTCAACTTCTGGAATGCGCGGCGCCACCCGATGCGCGTCCGCGGCAACGGCTATTGGGAGCTGTTCATTCCCCGCGCCAGGGCCGGCGACCACTACAAGTTCGACATCATCGGTCCGCGGGGCGAGCACCTGCCGCTGAAATCGGACCCGATGGCCTTCGCGGCCGAGATGCGTCCCAAGACCGCATCGATCGTGATCGACGAAACCAGCCTGCCGCGGCCTCAGCCGGCGCCACATGACATCAACAAACTGAATCGACCGGTCTCGATCTACGAGGTGCATCTCGGCTCCTGGCGGCGCAAGGACAACAACCAGTGGCTGACCTATCGCGAGCTCGCCGAGCAGTTGCCGGCCTATGCACGCGACATGGGCTTCACGCACATCGAATTCCTGCCCGTCAGCGAGCATCCGTTCGACGGCTCCTGGGGCTATCAGCCGACCGGCCTGTTCGCGCCGACCAGCCGCTTTGGCAGTCCCGAGGATTTCTGCGCGCTGGTCGATGCCTGCCACCGCGAAGGCCTTGCGGTGTGGCTCGACTGGGTGCCGGGCCATTTCCCGGATGATCCGCACGGCCTCGGCCATTTTGACGGGACGGCGCTTTACGAGCACGCCAACCCGATGCAGGGCCGGCATCTCGATTGGGGCACGCTGATCTACAATTACGGCCGCACCGAAGTCGCCAACTTCCTGCGCTCGAACGCGCTGTTCTGGCTGGAGCGCTACGGCATCGACGGCCTGCGCGTCGATGCCGTCGCCTCGATGCTCTATCTCGACTACAGCCGTCCCTCCGGCGGCTGGATCCCGAACAAATATGGCGGGCGCGAGAATCTCGAGGCGATCGAGTTTCTGCGTCGGACCAATATCGACGTGTTCGGTCATTTCCCGCAGGCGACCACGGCTGCCGAGGAATCCACGGCATGGCCGCAGGTGTCGCGCCCAGTTGACATGGGCGGGCTCGGCTTCGGCTACAAGTGGAACATGGGCTGGATGCATGACACCTTGCGCTACATCAGCAAGGATCCGATCCACCGCAAATATCACCACGGCGAGATTCTGTTCGGCCTTCACTACGCATTTTCCGAAAACTTCATCCTGCCGCTGTCGCATGACGAGGTCGTGCACGGCAAGCGCTCCATTCTCGGCCGGATGCCCGGCGACGACTGGCAGCGCTTTGCGAATCTGCGCGCCTATTACAGCTTCATGTTCGGGCATCCCGGCAAGAAGCTCCTGTTCATGGGCTGCGAGCTCGCCCAGGAGCGCGAGTGGAATCACGACACCTCGCTCGACTGGCATCTACTCGGCGATGCCAAATATGCCGGCATCCAGGCCCTGATCCGCGACCTCAACCATCTCTACCGCAACGTGCCGGCGCTGCATGAGCGGGACTGCGAGCCGGACGGATTCGAGTGGCTGATCGCCGATGACGCAGACCGCAACGTGTTCGCCTGGGTGCGAAAGGGCTTCGATGAGCACGCGCGCTGCGTCGTGGTCGTGAACTTTTCGCCCAACGTGTATTACAATTACCGGGTCCGCGTGCCGTTCGGCGGCAAATGGAGGGAAGCTTTCAATTCCGACTCCCTGCATTATGGCGGCAGCAATGTCGGCAATGTCGGCCAGGTCCATGCCTCTGAAGAACACCAGCTCAACCTCATCCTCCCGCCCATGGCAGCGGTATTTCTCGTCCCGGAAGCCTGACGCAATGCGTCTGGCCGCTGGAAGCCACGCCCGTCTCGGAGCAACCTGGGACGGACGGGGGACCAATTTTGCGTTGTTCTCCGCCAATGCCGAGAAGGTCGAGCTCTGTCTGTTCGACAGCCAGGGCCGGCGAGAGATCGAGCGGATCGAACTGCCGGAGCGGACGGAAGATGTCTGGCACGGCTATCTCAACGACGTCTCGCCGGGGCAGCTCTACGGCTACCGCGTCTACGGTCCATACGAGCCGGAGCGCGGCCACCGCTTCAATGCCAACAAGCTGCTGCTCGACCCCTATGCCAAGCGGCTCGCCGGCCGGCTGGTCTGGAGCGATGCCCATTTCGCCTACCGCGCCGGCTCGCCGCGCGAGGATCTCTCGTTCGATCGGCGCGACAATGCCCGCGGCATGCCCAAGGCGGTCGTCATCGACGAGACCTTCAACTGGGGCCGGCGTGAGATGCGGCCGCAGATCCCGTGGGAGGACACGATCATCTACGAGGCCCACGTCAAGGGCCTGACCAACAAGCGCGACGACGTGCCGCCCAATCTGCGCGGCACCTATGGCGGACTCTCCTCGCCCGCGATGATCAAGCATCTGAAGCGGCTCGGCGTCACGACGATCGAGCTGCTTCCGATCCACGCCTTCATCGACGACCGCATGCTGGTCGAGAAGAAGCTCGTCAACTACTGGGGCTACAACACCATTTCCTTCTTCGCGCCGGAGCTGCGCTACGCGCAGGACAATCCGCTCGATGCCTTCCGAACGACGGTGGCGCGGCTGCACGATGCCGGCATCGAGGTGATGCTGGACGTGGTCTACAACCACACCGCCGAGGGCAACCATCTTGGGCCGACCCTGTGCTATCGTGGCATCGACAACGCCTCCTACTACTGGCTCCAGCCCGACAATCCGCGCTTCTACGACGACTTCACTGGTTGCGGCTCGTCGGTGAACCTCACCCATCCGCGCGTGCTGCAGATGGTGATGGACTCGCTGCGTTACTGGGTCGAGGTCTGTCACGTCGACGGCTTCCGCTTCGATCTCGCGACGACGTTGGCGCGCGAGAAGCACGGCTTCGACCGGCGCAGCGGGTTTCTCACTGCGATCCGCCAGGACCCCGTGCTCGCCGGCGTGAAGCTCGTGGCAGAGCCGTGGGACGTCGGCCTCGGCGGCTACCAGGTCGGTGCCTTCCCGTCGCAATGGTCGGAGTGGAACGACCGCTATCGCAGCGCCATGCGCCGCTACTGGAGCGGCGAAGGCAGCTTGATCGGCGAGGTTTCGAGCCGCATGACCGGCTCGTCCGACATCTTCAATCACGACGGCCGTAGCCAACGCGCCAGCGTCAATCACGTCACCGTCCATGACGGCTTCACGCTGGCGGACCTGTTCAGCTACAACAGCAAGCACAACGAGGCGAACGGCGAGGACAATCGCGACGGCTCCAACGACAATCACAGCAACAATTGCGGCCATGAAGGCCCGACCGACGACGTCGCGATCAATGCGATGCGCCGACAGTTGCGCAAGAACCAGCTCGCCTGTCTGTTCCTCGCGCAGGGTCTGCCGATCCTGCTCGCAGGCGACGAGGTTGGCAACTCGCAGCACGGCAACAACAACGCCTATTGCCAGGACAACGAGGTCGGCTGGGTGGACTGGAGCGGCATGGGCCGCGAGGGCGACGACCTCATCGACTTCATCGCGCACATGACCGAGCTGCGCCGCCGCTTCGGCCAGATTCGCGCGCGCCGCTGGCTGGACGGCCGCCGCTCGGACGGCAGCTTCGGCGTGCTGTGGCTGACGCCTTCGGCAGAGGAGATGACGCAAACCGACTGGACCTTTCCCGGCGGACGATTTCTCGCCTACGTGCTCGCCCCGTTGGAACAGGAGCAGGCTCCGATCTTTATCGTTCTGAATGCAGCGCCCGAAGAGATTGGATTCAAATTGCCCGAGCTCGCCGAATACAAGACGTGGCAACAGGTCCTCGACACCACCGAAGCCCAGCAGAAGCAGGTCGATTTCACCGCCGGGGCCGACCTCAAGGCTCCGCCCCGCTCCGTGCTGGCGTATGCGGGCCTGCCATGAGCCCCCGTCAGTTCGGACCTCGCATCACCGGGAAAGGCACGACGTTCCGGTTGTGGGCTCCCGCCGCCAAGCGCGTCGATCTGGTGCTCGACGGCAAGCATGAGATGCAGCGCCTCGACGGCGGCTGGTATGCGCTCGAGGTCGCCGGCGTCGGCGCCGGCACGCAATATAAGTTCCGCATTGACGGCGAGCTCGACGTTCCGGATCCCGGCTCGGATTTCCAGCCAGAGGACGTCTCCGGTCCGAGCGAAGTCATCGATCACCGCGCCTACACCTGGCGCTCGGAAAACTGGCGCGGCCGCCCGTGGCAGGATGCCGTGTTCCTGGAAAGTCATGTCGGCACCTTCACGTCGGAAGGCACCTACCGCTCGATGATCGACAAGCTCGATCACCTCGTCGAGACCGGCATCACGGCACTCGAGCTGATGCCGCTGGCGGATTTCGCCGGCCGGCGCAATTGGGGCTATGACGGCGTGCTGCTCTACGCACCCGACAGCGTCTACGGCCGGCCCGACGACCTGCGGGCGTTGATCGACGAGGCCCATTTGCGTGGGGTGATGGTGTTTCTCGACGTCGTCTACAATCACTTCGGCCCGGAGGGAAACTACATCGGCCTGTATGCACCGACCTTCTTCACCGATGCGCATACGCCATGGGGCAGCGCGATCGACTACCGGCGCGCGGAAGTGTGCGCCTTCGCGATCGAGAACGCGCTGCATTGGCTGACGAATTATCGCTTCGACGGCCTGCGCTTCGATGCGGTCAATCACATCCTGTCCAACGAGGGTGAGATCCCGATGCTGCACGATCTGAGCGCGGCGGTTGGCAAGCTTGTCGAAGCAACCGGGCGGCACATCCATCTGGTGCTCGAAAACGGCGACAACCGCGCCAGCATGCTGGATTCCGCGGAGGAGCCGCCGCGCGGCAAATTCCGCGCGCAGTGGAACGACGATTATCATCATGCCTGGCACGTCATGCTGACGGGCGAGAGTGGCGGCTATTACGGCGACTACCAGCAGGCGCCGCGCCGCGATCTCGCTCGCGCGCTCGCCTCCGGCTTCGTCTATCAGGGCGAGCCCGCGGCATTCTGGGGCGGCGATCCGCGGGGTGAGCCGAGCGGTCATCTGGCCCCCGGAGCATTCGTCAACTTCCTGCAGAACCACGACCAGATCGGCAACCGCGTGTTCGGCGACCGGCTCGAGGCGCTGGCGCCGCCGCAAGGGATCGCGGCGGCGCTCGCGGTGACGCTGCTGGCGCCGACCGTGCCGATGCTGTTCATGGGCGAGGAATGGGGCTCGAAGCAGCCGTTCCCATTCTTCTGCGACTTCCAGGGCGACCTTGCGCATGCCGTGCGCAAGGGACGCCGCAAGGAGTATGAGTGGGCATACGCCAAGCATGGCGACGAGGTCCCCGATCCGCTCGACATCGAAACCTTCAAGTCCGCGATCATCGACTGGGACTCCCGCAATGAGTCGCCGGGGCGCGATCGTCTGGCGTTGGTGCGCGCGCTCCTCGCCGTGCGTCACAAGGAGGTTGCGCCGCGGCTTCCGGGCGCAAAATTCGGCGACGCTGATGTGACCGATGACGGTCGCCTGACCGCGCATTGGGAGATGGGCGATGGCAGCAGGCTGACTCTGCTTGCCAACGTCTCGGACAAGGAGGTTGCCGGCCAGCCGGATGGAGTCCCGGGCACTCCGATCTGGGGCGGCACGCCTGGAGACCGCCTGCCGCGGTGGTCCGTGTTCTGGAGCATCGGAGGATAGCATGCCTCCGGCCGTTCCCCTCGCGACCTATCGCCTGCAGCTCACGGGTGATTTCAACTTCGAAGCGGCCGCGCGCGTCGTGCCGTATCTGAAGGCGCTCGGCATCAGCCACGTCTACGCCTCGCCGTTCATGACGGCGCGGAAGGGCTCGACGCATGGCTACGACATCACCGATCATTCCAAGCTCAATCCCGAGCTCGGCGGCGAGGACGGCTTTGCGAAACTGAGCGCGGCGCTCAAGCAGCACGATCTCGGCCTCATTCTCGACTTCGTGCCGAACCATGTCGGCGTGCATTTCGACGACAATCCATGGTGGCTCGACGTCCTCGAATGGGGCCAGGCTTCGCCGCACGCCGCCTCGTTCGACATCGACTGGGACCAGTTGCCGTATCGCGCACGCGGCGGCGTGCTGCTGCCGATCGTCGGCACCTCCTACGGGCATGCACTCGAACATGGCGACATCGAGCTGCGCTATGATCCAGGCGAAGGCTCGTTCTCCTGCTGGTACTTCGAGCATCGGCTGCCGATCGCGCCCGAGCGCTACGGTGAAGTGCTGCGCATCATCGTCAAGGAGGCAGGCGCAGAAAGCAGTGAGACCGGCAGGGCGATCCTGGAGCTCGCCTCGCGTTATCAAGGCCTGCGCCATCCGAACCGCAAGGAAGCGCCGGCATTCAAGGCGGCCCTCAAGGCCATTCCGGACGCCGCCGACGTCATTGCCCGCGGGATCGCGGCCTACAAGGCCGGGCCCGAGCGTCTGGCACAGACGCTCGCCCTGCATCATCTGCTGGAGAGGCAGCACTACAAGCTCGGCCACTGGCGGCTCGCCTCCAGCGACATCAACTACCGCCGCTTCTTCGACGTCAACACGCTGGCGGGCCTGCGCGTCGAGGATGCCGGCACGTTCGAAGCGATCCACCGGCTGGTCAAGACGCTGATCTCCGGCGGCCAGTTGCAGGGATTGCGGCTCGACCATATCGATGGCCTGCGCGATCCCGCACAATATTTTCAGCGCCTGCGCCGGCTGATCGGCGACGCCCGCGGGCCCGCGGCGGGGCCGTTCTACGTCGTGATCGAGAAGATCCTCTGCGAGCAGGAGAAGCTGCCGCGCTTCGCAGGCGTGCACGGCACCACCGGCTACGAATGGATGAACGTGGTCATCCAGCTTTTGATCGACGGCAACGGCCTGGAGCCGCTCGACGAGATCTGGCGCCAGATCAGCAACAAGCCGCCGAAGCTGGCGCCGGTAATAAAGGAAGCCAAGCGCCGCGTGCTGGAGACGCTGCTGACCAGCGAGTTCACCGTGCTGACGCGCCTGCTGGCGCGCATCGCCAACGGCCACTACTCCACGCGCGACTATTCGGAAGACATCCTGCGCCAGGCGCTCGAACTGTATGTTCTCCACTTCCCGGTCTATCGCACCTATCTCACCACAGCCGGTCCGACCGAGACCGACCGCAAGCTGATCGACCACGCCATCGCCGGCGCCCGCGCCGAATGGTTCGCCTCCGACGGCTCGATCTTCGAGTTCCTGCGCGACGCGCTGACCATGGATCTCATCAAGCGCGACCGCAGCACCAACCACAGCGTCCCGCGTGTGCGCCGCTTCGCCCTCAAGGTGCAGCAGCTCACCGGGCCCATGATGGCGAAGTCGCTGGAGGACACCGCCTTCTACCGCTTCCACCGGCTGCTCGCGCTCAACGAGGTCGGCGGTGATCCGGCGGCGCATGCTCTGGCCATCGCCGACTTCCACAAGCTGATGCAGGACCGCGCCAGGCATTGGCCGCACGGCATGACCGCCACCGCCACGCACGACACCAAGCGCGGCGAGGATGCGCGCACGCGGCTGGCCGCCATCACCGAGCTGCCCAATGACTGGACGTCGTCGGTCGCGCGCTGGAAGACCTTGAACGCGCCGCACGTCATCACGGATGGCAAAATGCGCGCGCCCTCGGCTGCGTTCGAATACATGCTGTACCAGACGCTGGTCGGCATCTGGCCGGCAAGCGGCACCGATGACACCCTGCCCGATCGGCTGCAGGCCTATGCGCTGAAGGCCGCGCGCGAGGGCAAGGAGGAGACCAGCTGGCTCAATCCGAACGAGGCCTATGAGAACGGCCTGCGCGCCTTCATCGAACGCATCCTGGACCGCGACCGTTCGCCCGAGTTCCTGCAGTCGCTGGAGACGCTTGCCAAGCGGCTGGCGCTGCTCGGCGCGCTGAACTCCCTGACGCAGCTGACGCTCAAGGCGACCATGCCGGGGGTGCCCGACTTCTACCAGGGCACCGAATTCTGGGACCTCTCGATGGTCGATCCCGACAATCGCCGCCCGGTCGATTTCGCCGCACGCGAACAGGCGCTGCGTGCGTGCGAGAGTCCCGACTGGGCGCACCTCGCGGACCACTGGCCGGATGGCCGCATCAAGCTGGCCTGGACGCGGCGGCTGCTCAGGCTGCGTAACGAGATGTCCTCGGTCTTCACGGACGGCGCCTATGAGCCGCTCGAGGTGAGCGGACGTCATGCCGGTCACATCATTGCCTTCGCACGGCGGCGCGGGCGCGACGCCGTTATTGTCGTCACTGCGCGCAACTTGGCGCCGTTTACCGACGCTGGCCGGGTGTGGCCCCACGCGGATGATTTCGAAGCCGAGGTTCATGCCCGCGGTTACACATCTGCGGACATGCAGAACGGCATGGTCGCGGTGTCCTCCATCTTCACGCACGTGCCTGCAGCAGTGATCCCGGCGCGGACTGATGCGGCAGCCCACCCGACTGGTCGACGCCAGACAGCGGCAGCGCCGACCTGATCAGCTCTTCTTCGTCAGCAGCAACTGGCCGCGGTTACGGATCGCGGCCTGCGCCGCCTCGGCAAAGCGCTGCAGCAGCCAGGGCAGCACGACCTCGACACGCACGTGATCGTCGGCGACGTCGACATGGCCCGACGCCGCCTGACCGAGCGCGCGAACGCGAAAGATCATCTTGTCGCCCTCCCAGCGCTCCTCGTCGACCTTCAGGACCGGAACGCTGGTCGCGGCGCGACTGAGACCGGCCTGGAGCCGGCGCACGGCCTCGTCCTTGCCGAGGCGATGCGGAATGGAAACGACAAGCGGTCTTGACATCGCGATCTCCTGACTAACAACCGTCTTCATGTAGTCATCAGTGGATGCGACCGCAAAGACACACGCTGCATTTTACTTGTTCCCACGCGGAACTTTCGAAGTTCCAACCAGTTTCCTCGGCGAAGGCAGGCACGTTGTCGCCCCGCTGCCGGGCACTGGAGGGAAGCACATGTCCATCGGAACTATCATCCTCATCATTCTCATCATCGCCCTGCTCGGCGGCTTTTCCGGCATCGGCGGCGGTCCGTTCTACGGCACCGGCTACTACGGCGGCGGCGGCCTCGGCCTGATCATCGTCATCGTGCTGATTCTCGTCCTGCTCGGACGCATCTGATCCGATCGATCTCATAGCCATCCAACTGATCAGCTCGGGCTGACGTGGCCGCGCCACGTCGGTCCGTGCTTGATTGCGCCGCGCATCGTATGCCTTACACTTCGTTCGCGAGCTTCCTCATCGCCGGCTTGATCGCTCCGGCCGCGTCGTCATAGCCCTCCCACGCCTTGGTCTTGGGCAACAGCGCCGGTACGGTTCGGACCGTGTACCGCTTGGGTTCGAGCCCGTTCTTCACCTGCGCCCAGGTCAGCGGCATGGACACGGTGGCGCCTTCGCGGGCGCGCGGCGACAGCACGGCGACGGCCGTCGACATCCGGTCGTTGCGCAGATAGTCGAGGAAGATCTTTCCCCTGCGCAGCTTCTTCGACATGTTGAGCAGATATTGCTCCGGGTTGTCGTTCGCCATCCATTGGCACACGCCCTGGGCAAACGCCTTCGCCTCGGGCCAGCTCACCTTGTCGCGCGCGCCGTGCAGCAACGGCGTCACCACATGCAGACCCTTGCCGCCCGTGGTCTTGCAGAAGCTCTCGAGTCCGAGGCTCTTCAAGCGCTGGCGCATTTCCTTGGCTGCCGCGATCACCTCCTCGAACGCGACGTTCGGCGCCGGATCGAGATCGAACACCAGCCGGCCCGGAACGTCATAGGCGTCCGGCGCGCAATTCCACGGATGCAGCTCGACGGCGGCGACCTGAGCCACCGCGATCAATCCCTCGACGCGATCGATCTGCAGATACGGCTTGCGATCGCCCGAGACCTTGACCAGCTCGAGCAGGTCCGACATGCCCTGCATGCCGTGCCGCTGGAAGAATTTTTCGCCACCGATGCCGTCAGGCGCACGCACAATCGAGCATGGCCGGCCCTTCAGATGACCGATCATCCAGTCGCCGACAGCTTCCAGATAGTTCGCGAGATCTAGCTTGGTGACCGGCTCGCCGTCGCCGGCGTCCGGCCACAGCGCCTTGTCGGGCTTGGAGATCGCAATGCCCATCACCGTGGCCGAGCCCTTCGTCCGAGACGGCGTCTTGTGGACCGTGGTGCCGACGGTCGCGACGCTCGCCGCGGCGCGCGCCACCGGCTTCGCAACCTTCGTCGTCACCACCGGCTCCTCGGCAACGACCTCGCGCGCCGGCTTGTCCTCGCGCAGTGCCTTGAACGAGGCCTGCCTGACATTGCCGTCGCCGGTGAAGCCTGCAAACTCGATCTCGGCGACCAGCTCGGGCTTGAGCCAATGCACCTCGCGCGTCTTGCGCGGCGCGTTCTTGCCGCTGAACGGGCTCTTGTCGGAGGCCGCCGCCTTCAGCGCCGGCATGATCTCCTTCACCGTGTCCTGGCCGAAGCCGGTGCCGACGATCCCGACATAAGCGAGATGATCGTCCTTGTTGACGCCGACCATCAACGAGCGGAATTTGCCGTCGGTGGTCTTCCAACCACCGATGACGACCTCGTGGCCGGGCCTGGTCTTGGCTTTGGTCCAGCTCTCGGTGCGTCCCGAATGATACGCCGAGTCCAGCTTCTTGGAGACGATGCCCTCCAGTAACAACTTGCGCGCCGACTCCAATACGGCTTCGCCGTCGCTCTCGAAGTGCTCGACATAGCGGATGCGCGGCGCCTTGCCTTTGATGTTCGCCTTCAACAGCTTCGCGAGCCGCGCCTTGCGATCGCGCAAAGGCTGGCGGCGCAGGTCGAACTCTTCGGCGAACATCAGGTCGAAGGCAAAGAAGATCAGCTCGTCGGTTTCGCCCGCTGAGATCGCCGCCTGCAGCGCCGAGAAATTCGGATTACCGTCCTTGTCGAGCGCGACGATCTCGCCGTCGATGATCGCATCCGGCAGCTTCGCGGCCTCCTGCGCGATCGCACTGAACTTGGCCGTCCAGTCCAGGCCCTTTCGCGTCTTCAGGGTTGCCTTGCCGTCTTCGACCCTGATCTGCACGCGGTAGCCGTCGAACTTGATCTCATGCCCCCACCCCTCACCGCTCGGCGGCTTCGCGACCGAGGTACAAAGCTCAGGGGCGACGAAGTCCGGCAACGATGACACCATGCGCGGCGCCACTGTCTTCGACTTCGGGCTCGCTTTCGTCGTCTTTGCCGACGGCGCCGTCTTCGTCGAAGTGGCCTTGCCGTCGCTGCGGTTCGAATGCCACACCGCATCGGCATTCATGCGCTGTGTCTTGGCGAGCATGAACGGCTTCGGCGCTTTGCCTTTGCCGGCCGCGATCTGCTCCATCGTGCGCCCCGACGCCACTGATTTGTCGGCGTCGAGAATGTCGTTGGCCTCGCCCTCCTTGGCAAATTCGTCGCGATGCTTGATCAGGAGCCAATTGGTGCGCTTGCCGCCGGTGCGATCGTGGCGCATGCGCACCAGCACCCAACTGCCACGCAGCTTCTCGCCATCCAGCGTGAACTTCAGATCGCCCTTCTTGAAGCCGCTCTCGGGATCCTCGCTCTCCCAATAGCCACGGTCCCACAGCATGACGGTGCCGCCGCCATACTCGCCTTCCGGGATCGTGCCCTCGAAATCGCCGTAGTCGAGCGGGTGGTCCTCGACCTCGACCGCGAGCCGCTTGTCATGCGGATCGAGCGACGGGCCCTTGGTCACCGCCCACGACTTGAAGACGCCGCCAAATTCGAGCCTGAGATCGTAGTGCAGCCGTGTCGCGTCGTGCTTCTGGATGACGAAACGCGGCCGCGGCGCACGCGCAACCTTGGCGTCGCCGGACGGCTCCGCCGTCTTGTCAAAATCGCGCTTCTTGCGATAGGTGGAGAGCTTCCTGAGCGCCACGGTGATCCCTCGCGTTGAGTGGTAGCGTAGCAAAGCCGGTGAACTCGTGGAACCGGCCGCGTCAACATGATGATAACATCGGGCAAAGTTCCGCGTTCCCGCGGCTCGGGGAGCCCAGGCTGCGCTGGCGTCCGCCCTCTGCCAATCGAGAGGGCGCAGGGAAGGCCGGGAGCTCGCCGCCCCCATGGCCCGCCTGCGAAGAAAATGCAGGCGGCAGGTACCACAGGTGCAGCCGAGACATCCCGGCCCTCCCTGCGCGACGGCTTTAACGGCTGCTTCGCGTTCTCCTCGGCGCGCCGGGCTTGTTGGCCACCGTGTCGCGACAATGCGCTTGCGCGCATTGCGCTGGATACCAGCATCGGGGTATCAGGACCGCGCGACTTGACCGTGCGTGCCGGATTGTTCGTCGGCGCGACTGAATCACGCTGCAATCCGACACACCCATCGCATTCCGCTGCCGACGTCCGTGACGACCGCGATACGCCCCCTCCGACGCAACGGAACGGGTCGGACCATAATGCTGATTTTACGAAGTCGTCAAGCGAATTATTTTTTCCCGAAGCGACCTTCGCCGGGCCCATGGAACCCACACCGATGCTTGCCCGTTGCAGCCTCGTCCGGATTGTCCAAGGAGACCACGATGGCCCCCCGCGCCTATTGGAAAGGCTCGCTCAAACTCTCGCTCGTCAGTTGCCCCGTCGTTCTCTATCCGGCGTCGACCTCGGTCGAGAAAACGCGTTTCCATCTGATCAACCGCGAGACCGGCAACCGGCTCAAGCAGCAGATGGTCGACTCCGAGACCGGCGACATCGTCGAAGGCGAGCAGAAGGGCCGCGGCTACGAGCTGTCCAAGGGACAGTACGTCAAGATCGAGCCCAAGGAGCTGGAGGCGGTCCAGATCGAGAGCAACCATACGATCGACATCGACAGCTTCGTGCCGCGCGACGAGATCGACCAGCGCTATCTCAACCATCCCTACTACATCGCCCCCGACGGCAAGGCGGCCATCGACGCCTTCGCGGTGATCCGCGATGCGATGAAGGATCAGGACCGCGTCGCGCTGGCGCGGATCGTGCTGACCAACCGTGAGCATATCATCGCCATCGAGCCAATGGGCAAGGGCATGCTCGGCACCACCCTGCGCTTTCCCTATGAGCTGCGCGACGAAGCTGAGTTCTTCGACGACATCAAGGCGCCGAAGATCACCAAGGACATGGTCGAGCTCGCCGGCCACATCCTGCAGACCAAGGCGGCGCATTTCGATCCCTCGGCGTTCAAGGACCAATACGAGACCGCGCTGAAGGCGCTGGTCAAGCGCAAGGCGTCGGGCAAGCCGATCAAGCTGCCGGAGCCGGAGGAGCGGCCCGACAACGTCGTCAGCCTGATGGATGCGCTGAAGCAGAGCCTGAACGGCAAGAGCGGAAAAAAGACGGCGCGTGCGGCGCCACGGCGGACGAGCACGCATCGACGCACGGCGAAGAAGGCGCATCGGTCGGCGGCGCGGCAGAGGAAGGCGGGCTGAGTACGCGGTAGCGCGGATGAGCGCAGCGACATCCGGGCTACGCGGCGCAAGGCGGCGCAATCCCGAGCCTCAGCTTTTCTTCGATGACCTCTTTGTCGTCTTCCGGCTGGTCTTCTTCGTGGTCTTCTTGCTCGATGCCTTCTTGGTTGTCTTTTTAGATGACTTCTTCGCCGATGTCCGCGCGCTCTTCTTCGGCGGCACCTTCTTGCCCTCGCGGCGCGCCTCCGACAGGCCGATCGCGATGGCCTGCTTGCGGCTCTTGACCTTGCGACCGGAACCGCCGCTGCGCAGCGTGCCAGCCTTGCGCTTCTTCATGGCCCGGCCGACCTTGGCCGATGCCTTGCGCGAGTATTGTCGTGCCATGAACATCCTCCCGATTGCGACACGTAAACCGCGTCGGCGAGACGAAAGTTCCAAAGCGCAAGCTGATGCCGCGTACCTCCACACATGCATTCACGATCGCGGGAATCGAAGCCCGTCGATACATTGAGATTCCAATGCAGCTTCGCGCTCGTCGTTTCGATGACGGATAGACCGAGAAGCCAATCAGACGTTCTGATCCACCGCATGAGGCGCAACTGGACAAGGCGACGTTCCGAATGATGCGTCCCTGGCCTCTTCCTCAGTCAGCAATTTCAGGAGCACCGTCCGCTTGGACTCATCGTTGAATTCAGCGAGACGTTTCCTGAACAGGATGAGGTTCTGCAGATGAATGTATTCTTCCATGACCGACCTCACTGATGGGAGCCAAGAACGACGTCGATGGACGAACGGCAAACGAAATCCAGGCGTGCAATATCTTTGATCTCATCGGGTCTTCCGAACCCGTCAAGGTCTGGATCTTGCGCTGCGATCTCGAACAGTCCCTGCAGGCTGAAAGATCGAACGCGCAGAACCCCTCACCGGGACATAGGCCGGCCTTCATGCCGAAGCGGCACCGCAACGCGTCGGGCTGACCTTGATTGAGATGAATTTCAGGCATGATGCTCTTCCCGGTATCGCCGATGACAATCTCTGCGCCGCAGTCGGCAGCCTCGCCCCCCCAAATTCAGATCGCGTTCTGACAAGCCGAGACATGGCACGTCCCGTGTTTACACCATCGTGCATGCAAACGCACGATCAGCTGCGCCGATCAGGTGGCACGACTGCAGTCTCGATCGTCCGTTGATCCAGAGAACGGGCGCCTGCGGACGTACTGCGCCGCAGCGCGAGATGACCGGCTGGTCAAAATTGCTCGTAAATTTAACGAAACGAGCTGATGCCGCCCGCGGGACACGCAAGCTCGCCCATCGAATGGCGATGTCAACGCCCCTGACACATAGGACCAGTCGGCCGATACGGCCAAAGCTCAGTCCGGCGCGCGCAGCCGATAGCCGATGCCGGTCTCGGTCAATACGAATTGCGGGCGCTCGGGATCGGCCTCGATCTTCTGCCTGAGCTGACGCACATAGACGCGCAGATATTGCGCGTCGGTCAATTCGTCCCACAGCTCCTTGAGCAGGAAGCGGTGCGTCAGCACCTTGCCGGCGTGCTGCACCAGGACGCGGAGCAGATCGTACTCCTTGGGCGACAGCTTGATCTCGCGCTCGCCGACCTTGACGATGCGGCGGACGAGATCGACGGAGAGATCGCCGGTACGGAACACCGGACGCTCGCCCTGCACCTGCAACTGATGCCGCAACGCCGCGCGCAGCCGCGCCAGCAACTCATCCATGCCGAACGGCTTGGTGATGTAGTCGTCGGCGCCGAGATCGAGCGCCTGGACCTTGCCCGCCTCGTCGCCGCGGCTGGACAGCACCACGACCGGCACAGCCTCGTTGCGGCCACGGATGGTACGCAGCAGCTCGAGCCCGTCGATGTCGGGCAGGCCAAGGTCGAGAATGATCAGCGCCGGCTCCTGGCCCAACAGATCCAGCGCAATCCTGCCGTTCGAGGCTTCGAGAATCTCGTAGCCCTGCGTGGTCAGGCCCATCCGCAGCAGCTTGCGGATCGGCGGCTCGTCGTCGATCACGAGCACCTTGATCGGAGCGCCGGTCATGCGGCCGTATCCAGCGGTCTGGCCTGCGCCAGCACGGGCAGGCGGATGGTGAGGACCGCGCCGCGCCGATCGGTGCGGTTGCCGGCGAAGATGCGGCCATGCATCGCCTCGATGAAGCCGCGCGAGATCGCGAGCCCCAGCCCGGTGCCGGGCCGCACCTGGTCGCCCTTCTGCACGCGATAGAACTTGTCGAACACGTGCTCGACCTCCGCGGCGGGAATGCCGTCGCCTTCGTCACGGATCTCGAGCACGACCCAGTTGTTGTCGCGGGCCGCACGGATCGCGATCGAGGTCTCGGGAGGCGCATATTTGGCGGCGTTGTCCAGCAGATTGAACAGCACCTGCTCGAACAGCACCGCGTCGACCTCGACCATCGGCAGATCGGGCGCCAGCTCCAGCGAGACATGATGACCGGCGAGGATCTTGCCCGCGCGGCGCAGCGCGCTGCCGACGATCTCGCCGACGTCGTGGAGCGCGGCGTTCGGCACGATCGCGCCCGATTCCAGCTTGGTCATGTCCAGGAGATTGGCGATGAAGCGGTTGAGCCGCTCGGATTCGTCGATGACGGTGGCGAGCAGGTCGAGCTTCTCCTTGTCGGACAGCCTGGCGGCCAGATCGCGCATCGTCGAAGCCGCGCCGAGCACGGAGGCAAGCGGCGTCTTCAGATCGTGCGAGATCGAGGTGAGCAGCGCCGAACGCAGCCGGTCCTGCTCCATGGTGCGCTTGACCCTGTCCATGTCCTCGACCAGCAGCACGCGCTCGATCGCGAGCGCGCCCTGATCGACCAGCGCATCGAGCAGCCGGCGCTGGTCCGGCGTCAGCAGCGGCCCGGTGCGATCGTCGTCGATGCCAATGACACCGATCGAGCCGCGCCCGGTGCGCATCGGCAGGAACAGGCGCTTCGCGCCGGGCAGCGTGTCGGAGCCGCGGCCCGCTGCGCGGTCGTTGCTCCAGGCCCAGCTCGCGGCGGCGAGGTCGGCGTCGTCGAGCTGATCCTCCGGCGGGTAGCCGGTCATGACCGTGAGCTTGCCGTCCTGCGGCAGCAGCAGCACGACCCGCACCTTCAGCATCAACGCCGCCTGATAGGCCGTCGCCCACAGCACGTCGTCGAGGGTCGCGGTGCCCGCGAGCTTGCGGCTGAAGGCGTAGAGCTGCTCGGTGGTCCGGATGCGCTGGGTGGCGGCGTCAGCCTGAACGCGCACGCGCGCGGCGACGTTGGACACCAGGATGGCGATCAGCATGAAGAAGAAGAACGCGCCGATGTTGGTCGGATCGGTGATCGTGAACGTATACAGAGGCGGGAGGAAGAAGAAGTTGTAGCAGAGCGAGGCGGCGAGGCTCGCCAGCAGCGACGGCCCAAGACCGTAACGCGCGGCGACGCCGACCACGGCGGTCAGGAACACCAGATCGACGTTCTCGATACCGAAGAAGGGCTGGATGAGCTCGGCGAGGCCAAGGCCGACAGCCGTGATCAGCAGCGCCATCAGATAGGGCTTTGGCTGCAGCGGCTCGCTGCGCGGGCGCGTCTGCACCGACGGGCTCGGCGTGTCCGGCGCCTCCTCGCCGGCGATCACGTGGATGCTGATGTTGCCGGCGCGCCTGACGAGGTCATGCACCACCGAGCCCCTGATGATCTCGAACAGGCGCGAGCGGCTCGACTTGCCGATGATGATCTGGGTGACGTTGTTGGCCTGCGCGAAGCTGATGAGGTCATCCGCGATGCGCCGGCCGACGCCCGGAATCGTCAGCGCCTCGCCGCCGAGGGTCTCGGCCAGCCGCAGCGTATCGGCGAGCCGGTCGCGCTGCTTGTCGGAGAGCTGCAGGTTGCGCCGGGTCTCGATGGTAACGGCGGTCCACGGCGCGTGGACACGGTCGGCGAGCCGCTTGGTGTAGCGCACCAGCCCTGTCGCCCGCGGATCCTCCGACACGCAGACGAGGATCCGCTCGCCGGCCGCCCAGGGTCCGGCGATAGCGTTGGCCTGCATGTGGGTGAGCAATTGCTCGTCGACGCGCTCGGCCGTCCGGCGCAGCGCGAGCTCGCGCAGCGCGGTCAGATTGCCGGGCGAGAAATAATGCTCCAGCGCGCGCTCGGCCTGCTTGGGGACATAGACCTTGCCCTCCTTCAGCCGCTGGATCAGATCGTCGGGCGTGAGATCGATCAGCTCGATGGCGTCGGCGCGGTCGAGGATCGAGTCCGGGACGGTCTCGCGTACGCGCACATGAGTGATCTGGGCGACGACGTCGTTGAGGCTCTCGATGTGCTGGACGTTGACCGCCGTGTAGACATCGATGCCGTGCGACAGCAGCTCCTCGACGTCGAGATAGCGCTTGGGGTGGCGGCTGCCGGCGGCATTGGTGTGCGCGAGCTCGTCGACGATCGCGAGCTTGGGACGGCGCGCGATCACGGCATCCAGATCCATCTCCTCGACGATCTGGTCCTTGTAGGAAATATGTTTGCGCGGGACGACCTCCAGGCCGCGCACCAGCGCCTCGGTCTCGGCGCGGCCATGGGTCTCGACGAAGCCGATGACGACGTCGACGCCGGCCCTCAGCTTGGCATGCGCGCTCGACAGCATCTCATAGGTCTTGCCGACGCCGGGCGCGGCGCCGACGAAGATCTTGAGCTTGCCGGCAGGACTGTCCTCCCGCCGGGCCGCTTCGAGCAGGGCCTCCGGCGAGGGACGTTGGTCAGGATCGCGGCGTTGACTGGCCATGCGGCATTATAGACGGAGGGACCTCGGCGCCAAGGCCAGGACCGTTAAGGCCAGGACCTTTAAGGCCAGGACCTTTAAGGCCAGGACCTTTAAGGCCAAGACCCTCAAGGCGCGGCCGGCAAGGCTTCATTGCGGTTTGGCAGCATCGAGCGCCAGATTGAGCGCCAGCACGTTAACGCGGGGTTCGCCGAGCAGCCCGAGCAGACGGCCCTGGGTCTGCCGGGCGATCACGGCCTGGACGCTTGCCTCCGGCAAGCCGCGCGCCTTGGCCACCCGCGGCACCTGGAACAGCGCTGCCTCCGGCGAGATGTCCGGATCGAGCCCGCTCGCCGAGGTCGTCACCAGATCGACCGGCACGGCCTGCGCGGGATTCTCCGCCTTCAGCTTGTCGACGTCCTCCTTGACGCGGTCGGCCAGCGCCTTGCTGGTGGGGCCGAGATTGGAGCCGGACGAGTTGGCAGCGTTGTAGGGCGCCGAGACCGTCTTGGTGGAGTCGTTCGGATCGGCTGCCGAGGTCGCCGACGGACGGCCGTGGAAATATTTGTCGTCCTTGAACTCCTGGCCGATCAGCGCCGAGCCGATCACCTGGCCGTTGCGCGTGATCAGGCTGCCTTCGGCCTGCGCCGGAAAGATGGTGCCGGCGACGACGGTCATGGCGAGCGGGTAGAGCAGCCCGGTGATCAGGGTCAGCGCGAGCAGGACGAAGATGGCGGGACGGATTTCTTTGAGCATGGGAATCTCCTATTTGTCTCCTTCATTGCTATCGAAATCGTCGATCCCCTTCGGTCGTCATTCCGGGGCGCCTCGAAGAGGCGAACCCGGAATCTCGAGATTCCGGGTTCGATGCTTCGCATCGCCCCGGAATGACGGGGAGAGAGTTTCGCTCGCAATGACAGCGGTTGTGGTTGTCAAGCCAAATGCAGGGCGGTCACGATCAGGTCGATCGCCTTGATGCCGATGAAGGGGATGATGATGCCGCCTAAGCCGTAGATCATCAGGTTGCGGCCGAGCAACGCGCCGGCGCCGATGGCGCGGTAGGCGACGCCCTTCAGCGCCAGCGGGATCAGCGCGATGATGACGAGCGCGTTGAAGATGATCGCCGACAGGATCGCGCTCTGCGGGCTCGCCAAGTTCATGACGTTCAGCACGTTGAGCTGCGGGTAGAACGCCAGGAACATCGCCGGGATGATCGCGAAATATTTGGCGACGTCGTTGGCGATCGAGAATGTCGTCAGCGCGCCGCGCGTCATCAGCAGCTGCTTGCCGATCTCCACCACCTCGATCAGCTTGGTCGGATTGGAGTCGAGGTCGACCATGTTGCCGGCCTCGCGCGCGGCTTGCGTGCCGGTGTTCATGGCGACGCCGACATCGGCCTGCGCCAGCGCCGGCGCGTCATTGGTGCCGTCGCCGCACATCGCCACCAGCTTGCCCTTGGCCTGCTCGTCGCGGATCAGCCTGAGCTTGTCCTCGGGCGTGGCCTGCGCCAGGAAATCGTCGACGCCGGCTTCGGCGGCGATCGCCGCCGCGGTCATCGGGTTATCGCCGGTGATCATGATGGTGCGGATGCCCATCCGGCGCAGCTCGGCGAAGCGTTCGCGGATGCCGCCCTTGACGATGTCCTTGAGCTGGACGACGCCGAGCAGGCGCCCGTCCCTGGCGACCGCGAGCGGCGTGCCGCCGGATTTGGCGATGTCGTCGGAGATTGCACGGATCTCGCGGACAAGCTCGCTCTCGACCGGCTGGACCGCGCGCACCGTATTGCCGGAGACGGGCTGGGTCGGGCCGCCGCCGCCGATGGAGTTGAGGATGGCGTCGACCGCGCCCTTGCGCACCGAGGAGCCGCCGGCATCGACGCCGCTCATGCGGGTCTGCGCCGTGAACGGCACGAAGGTGGCGCCGAGCTCGGCCATGTCGCGGCCGCGGATGCCGTACTTCTCCTTCGCGAGCACCACGATCGAGCGGCCCTCCGGTGTCTCGTCGGCGAGCGAGGCGAGCTGCGCTGCGTCGGCGAGCTCCTGCTCGCTCACGCCCCTGACGGGACGGAACGCAGTCGCCTGGCGATTGCCGAGCGTGATGGTGCCGGTCTTGTCGAGCAGGAGCGTATCGACGTCGCCGGCGGCCTCGACCGCGCGGCCGGACATCGCCAGCACGTTGAAGCGCACCAGGCGGTCCATGCCGGCGATGCCGATCGCCGACAACAGCGCGCCGATCGTGGTCGGGATCAGGGTCACGAACAGCGCCACCAGCACCACCACCGAGATCGAGCCGCCGGCATAGGCCGCGTAGCTCGGGATGGTCACGGTGGCGAACACGAAGATGATGGTGAGACCCGCAAGCAGGATGTTGAGCGCGATCTCGTTCGGCGTCTTCTGCCGCTCGGCGCCTTCGACCAGCTTGATCATGCGGTCGATGAAGGTCGAGCCTTGTGCGGCCGTGATCTTGACGCGGATCCAGTCCGACAGGACCTGGGTGCCGCCGGTCACCGCCGAGCGGTCGCCGCCGGATTCGCGGATGACGGGGGCGGACTCGCCGGTGATGGCGGCCTCGTTGACGGAGGCGACGCCTTCGATCACCTCGCCATCGGAGGGGATCGTGTCGCCTGCCTCGACCAGCACGATGTCGCCGACCTTCAGGCTGGTGCCCGACACGAGCTTGTAGGTGCGGTCCGTCGGGCTTGAGCCCGTCAGCAGCTTGGCCTGGCTCTCGGTGCGGGTCTTGCGCAGCGAATCCGCCTGCGCCTTGCCGCGACCTTCGGCGACTGCCTCGGCGAAGTTGGCGAACAGCACGGTGAACCACAGCCAGAGAATGATCTGGAAGGTGAAGCCAAGGTTCGCTCCGCCGGTGACGACGTCGCGCAGGAAGATCACCGTGGTGAGCGCGGCGACGACCTCGACCACGAACATCACGGGGTTCCTGATCATCAGCCGCGGATCGAGCTTGACGACGGCGGCCTTGATGGCCGGCAGCACGATCTTCGGGTCGAGCATCGTCGACATCGACGAGCGCTTCTGCAGTTTCATGGTTTCCATGGAGGTTGCTCCGGGATCAGAACACGGTGCCGGCGGTCATCGCGAGATGCTCGACGATTGGACCAAGGGCGAGAGCGGGGAAGAAGGTGAGGCCGCCGATGATCAGGATGACGCCGACGACGAGACCGACGAACAGCCCGCCGGTGGTCGGCAACGTGCCCGCCGAGGGCGGGATCGACTTCTTCGCGGCGAGCGAGCCGGCGATCGCCATCGCCGGGACGATCATGAAGAAGCGGCCGACGAACATCGAGCAGGCGAGCGTCAGGTTGTAGAAGAAGGTGTTGCCGGTGAGGCCGCCGAAGGCCGAGCCGTTATTGGCGGTCGCGGAGGTGTAGGCATAGAGCACCTCGGTGAAGCCGTGCGGACCGGCATTGGCCATCGAGGCGACGGCCGAGGGCAGCACCACGGCGACCGCGGTCCAGCCGAGATACATCAGCGGCAGCACCAAGATTGCCAGCATCGCCATCTTGACCTCGCGGGCCTCGATCTTCTTGCCGACATATTCCGGCGTGCGCCCGACCATCAGGCCGGCGACGAAGATCGCGAGCACGACGAACAGCAGCATGCCGTAGAGGCCGGCGCCGACGCCACCGACAATGATCTCGCCGAGCTGCATGTTGATGAGCGGGATCATGCCGCCGAGCGCGGTGAAGCTGTCATGCATGGCGTTGACGGCGCCGCAGGACGCCGCCGTGGTGATCACGGCGAACAGCGACGAGGCGACGATGCCGAAGCGGACCTCCTTGCCCTCCATGTTGCCGCCGGTCAGGCCGAGCGCGTTGAGCACATTGCTGCCGCTGGCCTCGG
Organism: Bradyrhizobium sp. SZCCHNS3016; assembly: GCF_032484535.1. NCBI lineage: Bacteria > Pseudomonadati > Pseudomonadota > Alphaproteobacteria > Hyphomicrobiales > Nitrobacteraceae > Bradyrhizobium > Bradyrhizobium sp. SZCCHNS3016. Next base: position 2,014 of record NZ_JAUETE010000003.1, on the reverse strand, counting down.
CCCAGTAGGTGACGGCGACGCCGGCGATGAACAGCACGCCCATCACGGCGAGGATCGCCCAGCCCTGGCGCTGGTTGCCGACCATGCGGCCGAACACGTTGGTGAGCGCGGCGCCAAGCGCGAAGATCGAGAGCATCTGGATGAAGTTCGACAGCGCAGTCGGGTTCTCGAACGGATGCGCGGCGTTGGCATTGAAGAAGCCGCCGCCATTGGTGCCGAGCATCTTGATCGCGACCTGCGAGGCGACCGGGCCGACCGCGATGGTCTGCTTGGCGCCTTCCAGCGTGGTGGCCTCGACATAGGGCCCGAGCGTCTGCGGGATGCCCTGCCAGACCAGGAACAGCGTGTAGACGATGCAGAGCGGCAGCAGCACATAGAGCGTGCATCTGACGACATCGACCCAGAAATTGCCGACGGTCCGCGCCGAGGCGCGTGAGAAGCCGCGAATCAGCGCCATCGCCAGCACGATGCCGGTTGCGGCCGACAGGAAGTTCTGGTGCGTGAGGCCGAGCATCTGCACGAGATAGGAGACCGTGCTCTCACCGCCGTAGTTCTGCCAATTGGTATTGGTGAGGAAGCTGATCGCGGTGTTGAACGACAGATCTTCGGCTACCGCCGACTGCCCGGCCGGATTGAACGGCAGCACGGCCTGCAAGCGCATCACGCCGTAGATGATCAGGAAGCCGCCGACGTGGAACAGCAGCATCGCGACCGTGTAGGTCAGCCAATGCTGCTCGCGCCGCTCATCGACGCCGCCGATCCAATAGATCGCGGATTCGACCGGCCGCAGCACCGGCGAGAGGAAGGTGCGCTCGCCATTGAAGACGCGCGTCATGTACCAGCCGAGCGGCTTGGCGAGCGCGACGATGACGGCGCAAAAGAGCAGGATCTGGATCCAGCCGATCACAGTCATGGGATATGTCCTTGAAGGCGCGACAGCCGGCGGTCAGAACCGCTCGGGCCGCAGCAGCGCATAGGTGAGATAGAACAGAAGGCCGAGCGACACGGCGCCGGCGAGCGAATAGTCGAAGATCATGGCCCGTCTCCTAGAGTCGCTCGCAGGCGTAGGTATAGCCGATCGCCAAGGCGAAGAAGCCGGCGGCCAGCGCCAGCATCAGGATGTCCAGCATGGTGTGCTCCTCATGCGCCCGAAAGACGCGCAAAGCGTAAGGACAGCCGGAGGCGCGCGACTTGTGATAGATCAAGCATCCCGTCGCCGTGCCCCACGATCCGTTCCATCGCGACAGATGGCATCCGGAACCATAGGTTTTCGAGACAGCGCTGCCGGGAAAGTTATAGGAATTTCATAAAGACCGCGGCATTCCCGCAGTGGCTTTCGCCTGGTCGCCGCGGCGATCGCATATGGAGGCAGCCACAGCGCCGAGGCATCTTTATGCGCCGCCTATTTCTCCCCTCCCCCGCCCCTCTCGCATTCCTACGGTGCCGTCGGCCACATTGCCGATCAGGGCCCACAGGCCAATGCTCACTGACGACGGGAGGCCAGCATGGCTGCCTTGACGACACGACTGGATGTCCTGGAGCCGGCACAGATCGCGCAGACAACGACAGCGATGTTGACGGACTTGCTTGGCGAGGACGAGGGGGTCTCACCCTTGTCGGCGCGAGGGCGACGCCGGCTGCGAATCGCACGATTGCTGGAGACCGAGGCGCGGATCGATGCCGCGCTCGAGCTGATCGCGCTGCAATTGCCGCGATGGCAGCTTCGCCGCATCGCCTATGACGACGGCGAATGGCACTGCGCATTGTCGCAACAGCGGGAATTGCCGGACTGGCTCGATCGTTGCGCTGAAGCCCGCCACAGCGATCTCGCCCTCGCCATTCTCCACGCCGCGGCCGAAGCCCGCCGTCTCGAGCCGAGCGTCTCCCAGCCTGACGCAAGGCGCGGCATCACGACGGAGGCGGCGGTCGCCGGCCTGCTCTGCTGCGACAATTTCTGAGCCGCCGTCATTGCCGCGATGTTCTTTTCCACTGACAAGTCTGCGGAGCTTCCGGC